>DATJPD010000183.1:0-99632 GCA_035506575.1 Alphaproteobacteria bacterium | reverse complement strand
CCGAGGATCCGGATCAGGGTCGACTTGCCCGCGCCGTTCTCGCCCACGACCGCGTGCACCCGGCCCGGCCGCAGCACCAGCGAAACCCCTGCAAGTGCCTGCGTGCCGCCGAAGCGTTTCGACACCGCCTCGACGGTCAGGACCTCATTCATTGCGGCTCGCGACCCCTCTGCAACGGCTCAAATTGGCAGGGTTCCCGCGACAGCGTCAACGCCGGGGCTATGTGCCTTCGTTGCGGACGAGCTGACGCGTCATCTGCGTGACGAGGTTGCGCCATTCAGGCCGGTCCGGACCGGCCGCGGCGCGCGCCATCCAGCCGTGCACCGCCGACAGGAGGCGTCCGTCCTGGCAGAAAGCGACGCGCATCTCGAGCCGATCTCCGGCTGGCGGCGCCGAACGCGGACGAGGGTCGTGGCAGACGGCGTTGAGGTCGTAACCGGGTGCGGGATCGAGCGTCCAGATGAAGCGGTAAGCGGGATGCGGCGCCTGCGCCGCATCTGAGGTGAACGTCACGAACGGCTCGCTGAAGCCGGCCTGCATGGCGGCCGCGATACGCTCGGCCAGGAGTTTTGCATCGACCGCGAACGGGTTGCCGTCGACCACGACGAGCGCGGGACCGTTCCTCACGGCATAGATGAAGAAGTCCCAGACCTGGGCGCCGTGCTTGAACGTCACGTTGCTCGCCGGCCCGCGCCCGCCCCGCGCCAGGAGGTCGAGGAGGCGCCGGATCCGCTTCTCCCAGACTGATGACATGCACACCTCGTCGTCCCCGGGACTCTAGCGAACGCCCAGGGGTTGACTAGCTGGATACCGCCCCTTCATCTAACACAAGGCACTGCCGAGGAGACCGCGATGCCGAACGATATCCCACCGCCTCTGCGCAACGCCTGGGATCAGGTGACGGCGTTTCTAGCCACCTACGGGCTGAGCGCCCTTGGCGGCATCATCATCCTGATCGTCGGGTGGGTGATCGCCGGCTGGGCCTCGCGCGCCACCAGCGCGACCCTGGTGCGGGTCCAATCGGTGGACCTGACCTTGCGCCGGTTCATCGCCAGCCTGGTCCGCTATCTGATCCTGACCTTCACGGTGCTCGCCGTCCTCTCGCAGTTCGGCGTGCAGACCGCGAGCCTGATCGCCGTGTTCGGCGCCGCCGGTCTTGCCATCGGCCTCGCCCTGCAGGGCACCTTGTCGCATCTGGCGGCCGGCGTGATGATCCTGATCTTCCGACCGTTCAAGATCGGCGATCAGATCGACGCCGGCGGCGGCGCCGCCGGCACGGTCGAAAACATCGATCTGTTCATCACCGAGCTGCGCACCGGCGACAACCTCCAGCTCCTGGTCCCCAACGGCAAGATCTGGGGAACTGCGGTCACCAATTACAGTGTCCATACGTCGCGGCGGATCGACCTCAAGCTCGTCGTCGACCGGGCGCTCGAACTCGACGCGGCAATCCAGACCGTGCGCGGCACTGTCACCCGGGATACGCGCGCCCGCCAAGCCCCGCCGCCCTCCGTCTCCGTCGTGGAGCTGGGCGAGGGCACGGTGACCCTCGCGATAAATGTCTGGTGCGCCGCCGGCGACTACGGCGAGCTCAAGGTGACCATCGTCAAGGATCTGCAGCAGGCGCTCGGCGACAAGCTGAAAACGTTAAGCGGCTAAACCCGCACGAACGCCGGAATTTAGGAAAATCCGGTAAAATCGCGTTGACCGCAGCGAGTCGGGCGGCGCCTACTGGTCGCCGCAGGTCCAGCTCCGAAAGGCCACATGCCTGACGACACCTCTTCCGCCGGCAGGGGGACGCCGGAAAAGGTGGGCACCGCCTCCAACCAGGAGGCGATGCTCAGCGGCAATTATGTGCTGTCGCCGAACACCCCCGTTCCCGCCTATGCCGGTCATGCCCTCACCGCGGTCGAGGTGACCGACCGGCGCACCGCCGCAGAGCCGCTGGTAGGACTCGTGTGCTCGGGCGACGTCGTGCCGCGCGTCGAGGCCATGGAGGCGCTGCGCGGTCTCGACAAGGATGGGGCGCTGCCCTTGCGGGATTTCGGCGCGGTCGACTGGCCGGACAACAAGCAGCGCATGGCGGCCATCTATCCGCAGGCCAGAGGCGGGCGCCTGGCGCTCGCAGGTCCGCTGCCGGCGTGGCAGATCATCGATGCGTTCTGGAAGCCGGTGATTCCGGCGCTCACCGAGATGCACGGCCGGGCGGTCATCCACCGCGCCATCCGGCCCGACAATCTCTACATCCGCGACGCCGGAGGCTCGGCGCTGGCGCTCGGTCCATGCGTCGCCGTGCCGCCCGGCTACGACCAGCCGGACATCTACGAGCCGCTGGAGACCGCATCGGCCGACCCGACCGGCCGCGGCGAAGGGTCGACGCGCCACGACATGTTCGCCCTCGGCATGACCGCGGTTGCGATGCTGCTCGGGCGCGAGCCCGGGGCGGGCGTCGACAAGGACGAGCTGATGATCCGGCGCATCGAGCTCGGCTCGCTCGCGGCGGTGATCGCCCCGGAGAACGTGCCGCCGGAAATCGCCGACCCGCTGCGCGGGCTGCTCACCGACATCGGTGGCGAGCGCTGGACGCTCAAGGACCTCGCCCTGTGGCTCAAGGGCGGCAAGATTGCCCCGCCGCTCACCCGTCCGACCACGCTTGCGGCCAAGCCGCTCGCGATCGCCGGCAAGCAGGTGCGCTGCACGCGCTCCTTGGCGCACATGATCGGGCGCGCGTGGAGCGAGGGGGCAAAGCTCCTGCGCGGCGAGGAGCTGCGCCGCTGGCTGCGCCAGGAGGCAGGCGACGCGGCGTCGGCAGCGCTTGTCGAGCACGTGCTGCGCGAGCCCGACCCGGAAGGCGGCGGCTTCGACAACGACGTGCTGCTGGCCGCGCGCGCGGTGATCGCTCTCGACCCGCAGGGGCCCGTGCGCTACTGCGGGCTCGCGGTGGCGCCCTACGGCCTCGGCCCCTTCCTGTTCGATGCGGCGAAGAACCGGGAGAAGATGGAGATCGCGGTCAGCCTGGTCGACCAGGGGCTGCTGCAAAAGCTGGCAGACCGCCAGCCCGACCGCCGCCGCGCCACGCGCCAGGTGATCAATTTCGAGCGGCTGCGGCGCTGGATCACGTCGCCGCAGGCCTGGGAAGGCCTGGAGCGCTGCATCTACGACCTCAATCCCCGCCTGCCCTGCCTCTCGCCGATGACCGGCGGCAAATGGATCGCGAACGGCTCAGCCCTCGTCGCCGAGTTCGACCAAAAGGCGCAAGGGCCCAACCCGGAGCTCAAGATCGACGGGGCGGCGGCGGCGTTCCTCGCCGCGCGCATCGACGCCGACGGCTATACGTTGATGGCGCTGATGTCGCCCGAGACCGTCGAAGAGGACGTTCTGCTCGATGCGATCCACCTGTTCGCGGACGAGCAGGTGAACCTCAATTTGCGCCCGCTGCCCGGCATCGCGCGCTGGTGCGGCAAGCTCGGGCAGCGGATCGCGGAAAGCATCCATCACCGGCCGACGCGCAAGGAGCTCCTGTCGCGCATCGAGGCGGCCGTCCCGGAGGGCAACATCAGCGCCCTGTACAAGGCGCTCGCCATCGACGGCCTGAAGGACGCCGACAAGCGCGGCTTCGACGACGCGAAGTCCGGCTGGGAACGCATCGAGTCGGAGATCTGGGCGATCGAGCGCGCGGCCGAGCGCATCCGGCTGCATGCGTGGCGGCGCGGCCGTGACAATGTGCCGCTGGCCTCGGGCGCGGGCTCGATCCTGGCGTTCCTCGCCACCCTGTTCCTGGACTCGATCCGATGAGACGGCGCGACCCCCAGACCGATTCCGCGGCCGTGCTGCTGGCCCTCGTGATCATCGGCTTCGCCTTCATCCTCGGCCTCTACTCGATGCACACGCTGTATTTCGTCGTGCTGGCGCTGGTGCCGGCGGCGTTCGCGGCGATCATCGAGCCGCGCGGGCAGCGCGCGGCCACGATCTCGATCGCCTCGCTCACTTTGGCGACGGTCACCCCCCTGGTGCTCAGCACGATGCTTGCCGGCAAGCAGCGCGACCTGCTTATGAGCGCGGAAGCCTGGAGCTTCGTTGGCGGCGCGATCCTGGCGGGGCTCGCGATCTTCCTCTGCCTGCCCGCGGCCGCGGCCTGGCACGAGACGGGCCGCGCCAAGCGGCGGATCGAGGCTTTGCGAAAGCGCCAGCAGGAGATAGAAGAGACGTGGGGCTCTGAGGTGCGGACCACCGTTGCCCGTTAAAAGGCCGGCGACGGGAGGTGTGAGAAAACGCACTCAGGCGGGGCTAGGCTGCGTGTTAACATAAGTTAACCGCCGGCGATGGAACGAGTCGTCGGCATGTAAATCAGCCCAGCGCCGGAGACGCGATGACGCCCGAGGCCCCTCCCGCCGCCAAGAATGCCGCCCCCGCCGCGGCGGCGCCGGCCTCCGTGGCCGGCGGGGAGATGGCGCTCGGCCAGCACTATGTGATCCAGCCGAAGGACGTGCTGCCGGCGTTCAGCGGCAAGGCCGTGACCGCCTGCCGCGCCTTCGACCGCCGGATGCCGACCGACTCCTTCATCGCGCTCGTCTGCTCGGGCGAGGTCATCCCGCGCCTCGAGGCGATGGCCGCCCTGCGCGGCTTCAGCCGCGCGGGCATGCTGGCGCTCAGGGACTTCGGCCCGATCGACTGGCCCGACGGCAGACAGCGCCTGGCGATCATCTACTCGGCGCTGGGCGGCGGACGCTTCACCTTATCGACCCAGCACCAACCCTGGCAGATCGTGGACGCGCTGTTCAAGCCCGCCGTGTCGGCGCTGACCGAGATCCACAGCCACGGTGCCGTGCATCGCGCGATCCGGCCGGACAACCTCTTCCTGCGCGACCCCGGCGGGTCGACCCTGACGCTCGGGCCGTGCGTCGCCACCCCGCCGGGCTTCGAGCAGCCGGACGTGTACGAGCCGCTCGAGACGGCGATGGCCGATCCCGCCGGCCGCGGGTCCAACGGGCCCAAGCACGACATGTTCGCCCTCGGCATGACGGCGGTCGCCATGCTGCTCGGCCGCCAGCCGGGGTCCGAATACGACCGCGACGAGCTGATGATCCGCCGCATCGAGATGGGATCGCTGGCGGCCGTGGCACCCCCGCACACGCTGCCCCGCGAGCTCGTCGACGCGCTGCAAGGGCTCACGAGCGATGACGAAAGCGAGCGCTGGACGCTCGCCGACCTGCAGAAATGGCTGAACGCCGGCCGGCCGGACCAGCCGCGCCTGCCCGACCCGCCGCGCGTGATCCCGCCCTACCCGATCGGCGGCAAGCAGGTGCGCAGCGCCCGCTCGCTCGCCTACATGCTGGGGCGCAACTGGCAGGAGGCGGTGCGCCAGCTCGGCGGCGACGCGCTGCACCGCTGGGTGCACGACCACGCGCCCGAGCGCATGACCCCCGCCCTCCTCGACCGCGCGATGGTGGACCGCGAGCCCGATGCGGAAGCCGCCGACAACGACGCGCTCACCGTCACCCGCGCGATCACCGCCCTCGATCCCGAAGGGCCGATCCGGTTCCGCGGCGTCGCGGTCGACCCGCACGCGCTCGGGCCCTTCCTGTTCGACGCCGCGGCGGTGCCCGAGAGACGCGCCGCCGCCTCGGCCATCGTCCGCTACACGCTCGCGCAGAAGGTGCTCGAGCGGCGGGTCTCGGCGCGGCGGCCGGACCGCCGGCGCGCGACGCGGCAGGCGATCAACTACGAGCGCCTGCGCCGCTGGGTTCTGTCGCAGCAGCCGTGGGAAGGCTACGAGCGTTGCCTCTACGACCTGAACATCAACCTGCCGTGCCTCTCGCCCATGGCGGGCGGACGCTGGGTGGCGAGCGTGGCCGAGCTCATCAGGGCGCTCGACGATGCGGCCGCGAGCGGACGGATCGCCGAGCCTTCGATCGACAGCCACGTCGCGGCGTTCATCGCCGCGCGCTTCGATGCGAGCGGCGATGCGCTCCTGACGTTGATGAAGCCGAAGGACGCGGACGACGACGCGACCTTGGGGGCCATCCGCCTGTTCGCCGAGCTGCAGCAGAGCTACGGCGGCGCGCCGCTGCCGGGCATCGCCCTCTGGTGCGCGAAGCTGGCCAGGCGCGTGGCCGAGGGCTTCCGCCACCGCCCGACGCGCCAGCTCATGGTGGAGACGATCGATCGGGCGGCGCAGGCGGGCGGAATCGCGGCGATTCTGAAAGCAGTGGATTCGCCGGGCCTCAAGATGCGCGACTCGCGCGCCTTCGGTCTCGCCAGATCGGGCTGGATGCGCCTGCAGCTCGAGGCGACCATGATCGAGCGCAACAAGGAGATGCGCCGCGAGCGCGCCTGGCGACGCGGCCGCGATAACGCGGCGTTCGCCTCGGGTGCGGGCTCGCTGCTGGCGATGTTCATCACCCTGTTCCTGGATTCGGCCAAGTGAGCGTCCGCATCCGCGTCCATCACCATGCGCATCAGCTGCGCGCGAGCGGCCGGCTCATCGCCGCGGGCGTGGCGATCGCGCTGTTCGGCCTCATCGGCACGCGCTCGGTCGAGTATCTCGCCTTCGTGGCGATCGCGCTCGGTCCCACCTGTGCGGCAGCCCTGCTCGAGCGGCCCGGCCAGCGCGCGGCCACCATCTCGATGGGCTCGATGACGGTCGCCACCCTGCTGCCGCTGGTGATGGGGGCGATCGCGGGTGGTGCCCGGCGCAACCTGCTGACGAGCCTCTCCGCGTGGACCTTTGTCGGCGGGGCGGTGCTCGGCGGGCTTGCGATCTATCTTCTCCTGCCGGCCGTCACCGTGTGGATCGACGACATGAAGTCCTCGAAGCGGCTGCGCGAGATCCGCGACCGCCAGGCACTTCTGGAGCGCGACTGGGGCGCCGAAGTCCGCGGCGAGCAGGCGAAATAAGCACAGCCCGTTGCGCCGCTGGCAGGCGCCGGATAGCTTCCTCGCGCGCCCGCTTGGCGGAATGGTAGACGCAACGGACTTAAAATCCGTAGGCCCTTTACCGGGCCGTCCCGGTTCAAGTCCGGGAGCGGGCACCAAAATCAATTGTTTATTAGCGAGTGCCTATGAAAAGGTTTGTAGCGCTGGTGATCTTTCTCGCGGTCCTTATAGGGATATCTGCGAGCGCCAAGGCACAAAACATGGAACCAAAGATGCGTCTCTCATTTCATATTCAGAATGAGGAGATTGGCGCGGTTCGCGACACGCTCAACGAATTTGCCAAAGGGCATCATTTTTCAATCTTCGACAATGGGGCGACTTTACCTCCTAAGCCGGATGACGGAAGGCACATCTTTTATTTGATCCTTAAGTCGGAGCCCGATCATTCAATTGAGGTGCACGTCACCAACGTACGTCACACAGACGAAATGCTCGTGGGTGTCTATGAGCCTAAATCAACGCCTCAATTTGAGAAGGTCACGTCCGTTCTAGAACAAGTTATCCGGAGAAGCTGGCCTGATCTGGCCCCATATAATGGGCCCTGATGAAGTAATGACGGCCTGCCATCCGGCTGCTCGGGATTTGGCGCGTTGGGGATTATGTCGGGGATGGCGCGCGGTGCCGCGGGACTTACTGCCAGAGGCCCGCGCTGACCTCGCTTGAAAACCAAGTGGCTCAGCTTCACGTTGGTCGCGGTCACGTGCCTGCTGACTTCGCTGGTCAACCGTCACGGCTCGACCAGATCGATATGCGGTTGGATCGGATCAGCCGCCACGGCTTTCGCATCGTCCGCCGCGGGCCGCCGCCGCGGGAAGGACGCGCACACGCGCGTGTTCCTGGAAAAGCAGCTGGGCGGCTAGGTCATGCCAGAATCGCCCGCGTACCCTCCCAGATCCGGCGCACGATCTCGGCCGCGGGCTCCGGCCGCGCGAGACGCGCCGATTGGCCAGCCCAGGCCTGAATGCGGTCGACCGTGTCGGCCTTGTTGCCTTCGGCGCGCATGGCGGCCGTCAGCCCGCGTTGCACCGGATAGGGTGCAGGCGGCGGCGCATCCGGGGCGGTGGCGGCGCGGACGTATCTGGTGGCGAGGCTGCGCCCGGCGCGGCCGCTGAACACCCGGCTGACCACCGTGTCCTCCGGTGCCACGCCCTCGAGCGCGTTCGCCCAGGCGGCGGGGATCTTCGCCTCGGGGCTGCGCAGGAAGGCGGTGCCGAGTTGCACCGCACTGGCACCGAGCGCCAAAGCCGCCGCCACCCCGCGCGCATCGCCGATTCCACCCGTGGCCACGACCGGGACCTTCACAGCGTCCACGACCGCCGGCAGCAACGCGAACAACCCCACCATCCGCCGTTCGGCCTCCGCCGCCTCGAAGCAGCCGCGATGCCCGCCCGCCTCCATGCCCTGTGCGGCGATCACGTCGGCACCGGCCGCCTCGGCCGCGCGCGCTTCCGCCACCGTCGACACGTTGGCGATCCATTTGATGCCGCGTTCCTTCATGCGCGCCACGAACGCCGGAGGATAAAGGCCCATCACCGACGACAAGGCCGGCGGTGCCGCCGCGAGCAGGGCCTCGCATTGCGCCGCGAAGTCGGGCGGCTTCGTGTCGCCCGCGCTGGCCGGCACAGGCGGACCCCAGCTGCCCAGGAAATTCCGCACGCGCTCTTCGGCGGCTGCATCGCGCTTCGGCGCCGGGTCCGGGATCCAGATGTTCATCTGGAACGCGCCATTGCTCTTGCTGCGCACCTCCGCCGCCCAGGCCGTGATCTCCTCCGGCTTCATCAGCAAGACCCCGCACGAGCCGAGCCCGCCGGCGTTGGCGACGGCAATCGAGAGCTGGGGTGCCGGAACACCCGCCATGGGCCCGAGCAGGATCGGCACCTGCAGGCCGAAGCGCGAGCAGAACGCGTCCGTGCGGTCGAAGATGGCGCTCATGAGATCCCTCTTCCGTGGAATTCCGGTGCGCAAGTCTCGCATGTTGCCGGCCGCGGCGCGCGTCATCCCTCCCTTGCATCGGGCGCATGCCGGTGCTTGGGTCGGAGATCTGGCATGAGGCTTCATATTTGACGCGCAAACCCGACCGATGAACGTGCGGCTGGCGAGGCGACCTTGCGCGAGACGCTGAACGACCTGATCGCGGGCCTGTCGGCGCGCGGCGCCGCGCCCGCGATCATCGCCTTCAGTAAATCCGGGGCTGAGACGTGGTCGTTCGCGCAGCTGTCGTCGACTGTGGAGCGCCTCGCCGCCGGCCTGGCCGAGCGCGGCGTGCAGAGGGGCGAGCCGGTCGGGATCTGGGCCCCGAATTCGCCTCACTGGATCGCCCTATTTCTCGGCGTGATCCGGGCCGGAGCGGTGGCGATGCCGCTCGACGAGCGCTCCGACGCCGCCGAGATCGCACGCCTGCTCGCCAAGAACGCCTGCCGGTGGCTGGCGACCACGGCCGAGCGGACGCAGCGCATCGCGTCGCAGGCTGTGGGCGTGTCGATCATCGCCCTCGAGGGCGACCAGGACAGATCGCCTGCGGTGGGCCCCGCACCGCTGGCGCACGCACGGCCCGCCGACGTCGCCGTGATCGCGCATACGTCGGGGACAACAGGCACGCCCAAATCCGTGCCGCTCACGCATGCGAACCTGATGTCCAATGTCACGGCCCTGCTTACCGAGCGCCTGGTCCGCGGCGGCGACCGCGCGCTGCTGCCGCTGCCGTTCCACCACGTCTATCCCATGACGGTCGGCCTGCTGACGCCGTTGGCCGCCGGTGTGGCCATCGTGCTGCCCGCGGGACTCAGCGGTCCGGAGCTGACGGTCGCTCTGCGCGACGGCCGCGTCACGCATCTTCTGGGCGTGCCGCGGCTCTATTCCGCGTTGGTCGACGGCGTCCGGGCCCAGTTGCGCGTGGGCGGTGGAATGCTCGCGACGCTCTTCCCGCGCCTCGTCAGTCTGTCGGCACGGCTCGCCAGGTCCGCGAATGTCCGGATCGGCCGGTGGCTGTTCGCACCGCTGCACCGGCGCTTAGGGCCGCGGCTGCGGATCCTCGTTTCGGGCGGTGCCGCCCTCGATCGGGAGACCGAAGACGCCTTGGTCGGGCTCGGATGGGAAGTGCTCACCGGCTACGGCCTCACGGAAACCTCGCCCATTCTCACCTTCACCCGCCGCGGCAAGACACCCGCCGGCAGCGCGGGCCGGCCACTTCCGGGCGTCGAGCTGCGCATCGTGAACGCGGGTGCCGACGGCGTGGGCGAGATCCAGGCGCGCGGGGCCAGCGTGTTCGGCGGCTACCGGAACGATCCCGTGGCCACCGCTTCCGTCTTCACCGAGGACCGATGGTTCCGCACGGGCGATCTGGGCCGGCTGGACGGCGGGGGCAACCTCCATATCGCCGCCCGGCTCACCGAGACGATCGTGCTCGCGGACGGCAAGAAGATCTTCCCCGAGACGGTCGAGGCGGTCTACGCGGACTCGCCGTTCATCCGCGAGCTGGCGATTCTCGGCCACAACGGCCGGCTGGTGGCGGTCGTGGTTCCGAACCTCGACGCGATCCGGACGCGCGGCGCCGGCCGTGCCGAGGACCTCATCCGTGAGGCGCTGACCGAGCGCGGGCGCGCGCTGCCGCCGCATCAGCGCCTGACCGGCATTGCGATCAGCCATGAGCCGCTGCCGCGCACGCATCTCGGCAAGCCGCGGCGCTTTCTGCTTCCGGCCCTCTACGAACGGGCCCTGTCGCGCGGCGGTGCCGAGCCGCCGGCTGAGATGTCCGGGGAGCTCAAGGCGCTGCTCGGCACCCCGGCCGCGGCCCGCGTCTGGCAATGGCTCGCCGCGCGCTTCCCCGGCCGGGCGCTGTCGCTCGACACGAGCCCGCAGCTCGATCTCGGCATCGACTCCCTCGGCTGGGTCAATCTCAGCCTCGACCTCGAGCATGCGCTGGGGTTGACGCTCGGCGAGGCCGCGATCGCCCGCATCGTGACCTTGCGCGATCTCCTGCGCGAGGCGGTGGACGCGAGTGGCCAGCCGGCCGCGGCGCGCCCCGCGGCACCGATCCCCACCGCGGAGTTCGATCGACAGCGGGCGGGGCCCGCCTTGCGCGTGGCGCAACGAAGCCTGGCCTCGCTCAACCGTCTGGTCATGCGGCATGCCTTCGACCTGCGGATCGCCGGGCTCGAGCACCTGCCGCCGCGCGCGCCGTACATGATCTGCGCCAATCACGCGAGCTATCTCGATCCGCTCGCGCTCGCCGCAGCACTGCCCTATGCGCGGCTGCGCGAGATCTGGTGGGCCGGATGGACGGGGATCCTCTTCGCAGGGCCCTTGCAGCGCGCGTTCAGCCGCGTCGCCCAGGTGATTCCGGTCGACCCGGACCGTGCGGTCGCGGCGAGCCTCGCCTGGGCCGGAGCCGTTCTCGGGCATGGCCGGTCGCTCGTGTGGTTCCCCGAAGGTGGACGTAGCGCCGACGGGACACTGCAGCGGTTCCTGCCGGGTGTCGGCGTGGTGCTGACAGAGCATCCCGTGCCTGTCGTGCCGGCCTATATCGAAGGGACATTCACCGCGTGGCCGCGCGGCCGCCGGTTTCCGCGCCGCGGCCGGATCGACGTGACGTTCGGCCCGCCCGTGGCCGCGGACGCTCTTCTGAAAGCCACCGGCGGGCGCCCGGACGAGGCCGCAGCGCGCATTCGGGCCGTGGTGGCCAGCCTGGCACCGCAACGGACGGTATAGCTGGCATGCCCGCGGCGGCGAAGAATCGGTTTCGAGTCGGGCGCCTTCGCTGCTAAACCAAGGCGTCCCATTCGGAAGGCCCGAGTCCAGCTTGCACGCGATCGACACCTCCCCGCACGTGGCCGACGAGGTCAAGCAGACCACCTGCTACATGTGCGCGTGCCGCTGCGGCATCAACGTGCACCTCAAGGACGGGCAGATCCGCTACATCGAGGGCAACCGCGATCACCCGGTCAATCGCGGCGTGCTGTGCGCGAAGGGCTCAGCCGGGATCATGCAGCAGTACTCGCCGGCGAGGCTGAGAAAGCCGCTGCTGCGCGTGGGCGAGCGCGGCAAGGCCGAATTCAAGGAGATCGAGTGGCCTGAGGCGCTGGCAATCGCGGCCGAATGGCTCGGCCGGATCCGGGCAACCGACCCTAAGAAGCTCGCCCTGTTCACCGGCCGCGACCAGAGCCAGGCCCTGACCGGCTGGTGGGCGGCACAGTTCGGCACGCCCAATTTCGCCGCCCATGGCGGCTTCTGCTCGGTCAACATGGCCGCAGCGGGGCTCTACACGATCGGCGGCTCGTTCTGGGAGTTCGGCGAGCCGGACTGGGAGCGCACGCAGTACTTCATGCTGTTCGGCGTCGCCGAAGACCACGATTCGAACCCGATCAAGATCGGCCTCGCAAAGCTCAAGGCACGCGGGGTCAAGATCGTGTCGGTCAACCCGGTGCGCACCGGCTATTCGGCCATCGCCGACGAGTGGATCGGCATCCGCCCCGGCACCGATGGCCTGTTCGTGATGGCGCTCATCCACGAACTGCTGCACGCCGACCGCATCGATCTCGACTATCTCGTCAAGTACACGAACGCGCCCTGGCTGGTGGTGCGCGACCCCGGCGGCGCGGATGACGGGCTGTTCGCGCGCGACGACGGGGGCAAGCCGCTCGCCTGGGATCAGCGCACCGGCCGCGCCGTGGATGCGGCGCGCATCGACATCGCCCCGGCGCTGGTCGGGGAATTCACCTTGCCGGGCGGCCGGCTCGCCGTGCCGGCATTCCAGCTGCTGGCCGGGCGCTACATGAGTCCGGACTATGCGCCCGATGCGGTTGCAGCAGCCTGCGGCGTTGCAGCCGATACGATCCGGCGCATCGCCGCCGAGCTCGCGCACACCGCCTTCGAGCGCCAGATCGTTCTCGACCAGCCGTGGACCGACTGTCATGGGCGGCGCCATGAAACCATGATCGGCCGGCCGGTGGCGATGCACGCGATGCGCGGCATCTCGGCGCATTCGAACGGGTTTCACACCTGCCGCGCCATCCATCTGTTGCAGATGCTCCTGGGTGCCATCGACACGCCGGGCTCGTTCCGCTACGAGCCCCCGTTCCCGCGCCCCTGCCCGCCCGCACCCCGGCCCGCGGGGCGCACCGTGTCGCCCAACCGGCCGCTGTCGGGCATGCCGCTCGGCCAGCCGACCGGACCCGAGGATCTGCTCGTCGAGGCCGACGGCACCCCTTTGCGCATCGACAAGGCGTATTCGTGGGAGGCGCCGCTCGCCGCCCACGGCCTGATGCACATGGTCATCCGCAACGCGTGGAAGGGCGATCCGTACAAGATCGACACGCTGTTCATGTACATGTCGAACATGGCGTGGAACTCGGCGATGAACAGCGCCGAGACGATCGCGATGCTGACCGACAAGGAAGCGGACGGGTCGTACAAGATCCCGCGCATCATCTACGCAGACGCTTATTTCTCCGAGACGGTCGCCTACGCCGATCTCGTCCTGCCGGACACGACATATCTCGAGCGATGGGATTGCATCTCGCTGCTCGACCGGCCGATCAGCAGCGCCGAGGGCCCGGCGGACGCGATCCGCCAGCCGGTCTTGAAGCCCGACCGGGACGTGCGGCCGTTCCAGGACGTGCTCCTCGATCTCGGCGCGCGGCTCAAGCTGCCGGGCTTCATCGATGCGGCCGGAGCACCCCGCTACAAGGACTATCCCGACTACATCGTGAACCACGAGCGGCGGCCCGGCGTCGGTCCGCTCGCCGGCTGGCGCGGTGCGGACGGCGACGGCCAGGGCTCGGGCGCCCGCAACCCGCGGCAGCTCGAGGCCTATGTCGCCAACGGCTGCTTCTGGCGGTATCACCTCCCCGCCGACCAGCTGTACTTCAAACACGCCAACAAGGCCTATCTGGAAACGGCAAAGCGGTTCGGGTTTGTGGACGCCGTCGAGCCGATCATCCTGCAGCTCTATTCCGAACCGCTGCAGAAATTCCGGCTGGCCGCCCAGGGCCACGGGCCCGTACAGCCGCCCGCCGACGAGGCGCTGCGCCGGCGCGTCACCACCTATTTCGACCCGCTTCCCATCTGGTACATGCCGCTCGAGGAAGCCTCGGTTGCGACCGACGAATACCCGCTGCATGCGGTCACGCAGCGCCCGATGCCGATGTATCACGCCTGGCACTCACAGAACGCCTGGCTGCGGCAGATCGTGAGTCAGAACCGCCTCTATATCCATCGCGCGACCGCCGCGCGGCTCGGCCTCGCCGACGACGACTGGGCGTGGGTCATCAGCCACCATTCGCGGATCAAATGCCAGATCCGCACCATGGACGGCGTGAACCCGCAGACGGTGTGGACGTGGAACGCGATCGGCAAGCGGGCGGGCGCCTGGAACCTCGCCGCCGACGCGCCGGAAGCCACGCGCGGCTTCCTCCTCAATCACGTGATCTCCGAACTGCTCCCGCCGCGCAGCGGCGCCGGTGCCCGTCATTCGAACAGCGACCCGGTCACCGGCCAGGCGGCCTGGTACGATCTGCGCGTCCGCATCGAGCGTGCGGCGCCCGACGAGGCCGCGGAAACCGCCCCCCGCTTTCCCCCGCTGGCGCGGCCGGCAGGCTTCGCGCCGCCGCCCGCGACGTTGCGCTACAACGCCGCAGGACCGCGCAAGGGCCGCCCGTGACCGAACTTCCCGCACCGCAGGCGGGCGGCAAAAAGCTCGGCCTCGTTATCGATCTCGATACCTGCGTCGGATGCCACGCCTGTGCGGTCAACTGCAAGGAGTGGAACACCTCCGGCCACTCCGCACCGCTTCCCGACTTCTCGGCATATCAGGCCGAACCGAGCGGGGTGTGGTTCAACCGCATCCACAGCTTCGAGGTCGAAGACGGTGGGTGCGGACGCACCGTCCACTTTCCGAAGAACTGCCTGCATTGCGAGACCCCGGACTGCGTGACCGTGTGCCCGACCGGCGCCTCCTACAAGCGCGCCGAAGACGGCATCGTGCTGGTGGACGCGGATCTCTGCATCGGCTGCAAGCTCTGCTCCTGGGCCTGCCCTTACGGCGCACGCGAGTTCGACGACGATGCCGGCGTGATGAAGAAGTGCACGCTGTGCATCGACAAGATCTACAACCAGAACCTCGCCGAGGCCGACCGGGTGCCGGCCTGCGTCGCCACCTGTCCGGCCTCGGCGCGGCATTTCGGCGATCTCGGCGATCCCCATTCGGCGGTGTCGCGGCTGGTCGCCGAGCGCGGCGGTTACGACCTGATGCCGGAAATGGAATACCGCCCGGTGAGCAAGTATCTGCCGCCGCGACCGGGAAAGACGAACGGCGGCGGCGCCGGCGCGCCGGCACGGCTCGACCACGTCCAACAGGGCGGCGAAAACAAGTTCCTCCGCTGGGTCGACCGGCTGCTCTCGCGATAACGCTGTCGCAGAAAGAACAACGTGCATCCGGCGCTGTCGATCATTCTGTTCACCACTCTGTCGGGGATGGGCTACGGCCTCCTGTTCTGGCTCGGCCTGATGGTGCCGTTGTGGTGGCTGCCGATCGGCGCGTACACCGGCCTCGCGGGCCTTGCGGTCGCACTGCTGTTCGTCACCGCCGGGCTGTCGTGCTCGAGCGCCCATCTCGGCCATCCGGAGCGGGCGTGGCGCGCGTTCACGCAGTGGCGGTCGTCGTGGCTGTCGCGCGAAGGCGTCGCCTCGCTGCTCACCTACGTCCCCGCGCTGGGCTATGGATACCTGTGGTTCACGGGAGGCGACGACCGCCTGTGGTCGCTGGCAGGATACGCCTCGGCCGCGGGGGCGGTCGTCACGGTCGTGTGCACGGCGATGATCTATCGTTCCCTCAAGACGGTCCGGCGCTGGCACAATGGCTGGGTCGTTCCGAACTATCTGGCGCTCTCGGGGGCGTCCGGAGGGACATGGATCGTCGCGGTGATGGCGATCCGGAATGAGATCTCCACGCCGCGGACCGCCCTCGCCGCCGCGGCCGTCATCGCGGTCGCAGCGGCACTCAAGGTCGGCTACTGGCGCTTCATCGACCAAGACCGGTCGGGCTCCACGATCGCATCGGCGACAGGGCTGGGGCGATTGGGCCAGGTGCGCCTCCTCGACCCGCCGCATACCGAGGACAACTATCTGCTCAAGGAGATGGGGTTCCAGATCGGCCGCAAGCACGCCCAAAAGCTGCGCCGGATCGCGCTTGTGGCCGGCTTCGCCGCCCCGATTGTCCTTCTTATCGTGACGGCGGTGACCACCGAAACCGCCGCCGCGGCCGCAGCACTCGCGGCAGCCCTCGTGATGACCGTCGGCGTGTTCGTGGAGCGCTGGCTGTTCTTCGCCGAGGCAAAGCACACCGTGACCCTCTACTACGGCGCATCAACCGCCTGAGCTGGAGTCGGTCGGTGGTTGACGGAGCCGCCCGGCAACAGTACCTGCAGAGGGGGCCGTCGAACCAGCCGAGCATGGGATTTTGCGCATGAGCGACTCGCAACCCAAGGTGATCCGCCGTCTGGACTACCGTCCGCCCGCCTTTCGGATCGAGCGCGTCGAGCTGGAATTCGATCTGGCCCCCGAGACCACGCACGTGAAGGCGCGGCTGACGGTCCGGCGCGACGCGGATCGCCCCTGTCCGCTCACTCTCGACGGCGAGGAGCTGGAGCTCAAATCTCTGCGGCTCGACGGCCAGACGATGGACCCGGCGCGCTATACGGTGGACGCACAGGGCCTGACGATCGCGGATCCGCCCGACTCGTTTGCACTTGAAATCGAGACCGCGATCCACCCCGGTGCCAATACCCAGCTCTCCGGCCTTTACGTCTCGCGGGGCGTCTTCTGCACTCAATGCGAGGCGGAAGGCTTCCGCCGCATCACCTACTTCCTCGACCGGCCGGACGTGATGGCAGTCTACCGCACCACGATCCGCGCGGACCGCGCGTCGTGCCCGGTGCTGCTGTCCAACGGCAACCTGGTGGACAGCGGCGCGCTCGACGGCGGGCGTCATTTCGCCGTCTGGGACGATCCCTTCCCGAAGCCGAGCTACCTCTTCGCCCTCGTGGCGGGCAATCTCGCGCACCACGAGGACCGGTTCACCACGCGCTCGGGGCGTGAGGTCTGCCTGCGCATCTTCGTCGAGCCCGGCAAGGAAAAGCGCACCGCCTATGCGATGGACTCGCTGCGGCGTGCCATGCGGTGGGACGAGGAGCGCTTCGACCTCGAATACGACCTCGACCTGTTCAACATCGTCGCCGTCAGCGACTTCAACATGGGGGCGATGGAGAACAAGAGCCTCAACGTGTTCAACGACAGCCGCATCCTGGCCGACCCCGAGACGGCCACCGATTCGGATTACGCCGGCATCGAAAGCGTCGTCGCGCACGAATACTTCCACAACTGGACCGGCGATCGCGTCACTTGCCGCGACTGGTTCCAGCTGAGCCTGAAGGAAGGCCTGACCGTGTTCCGCGACCAGGAGTTTTCCGCCGACATGCGCGGGCATCCGGTGGAGCGCATCCACAGCGTGCGCTCGCTGCGCGCCCGCCAGTTCCCCGAAGATTCGGGGCCGCTGGCGCATCCCGTCCGTCCGGACTCCTATATCGAGATCAACAATTTCTACACGGCCACGGTCTACGACAAGGGAGCCGAGGTCATCCGCATGATGCATACCATCCTCGGCGAGCGCGGCTTCCAGAAGGGCATGAAGCTCTACATCAGCCGGCACGATGGCGAGGCTGCGACATGCGACCAGTTCGTCGCCGCTATGGAGGATGCGAACGGCGTCGACTTCTCGCAGTTCAGGCTGTGGTACAGCCAGGCCGGCACCCCGGAGCTCACGATCGAGGGCCGCTACGACTCCAACGCCGGTGCGTATGACCTGACGGTCACGCAACGCTGCCCGCCGACTCCCGGCCAGCCACTGAAAGCCCCGATGCACATCCCGCTCGCGGTGGGACTTCTGGATGCGCAGGGTCAGCCCATCCCGTTGCGGCTGGGCGGCGAGCCGGCCGAGGCAGCGACCGCGACCAAGGTGCTGCCGGTCAAGGCCGAGCGGCAGACATTCCGGTTCGTCGGCGTGCCAGCGCCCGGCGCACTATCGCTCAACCGCAACTTCTCGGCCCCGGTGATGGTCAAAGCCGGGCAGGAGCCGTCCGAGCTCGCGTTCCTGATGGCGCATGACCCCGACCCGTTCGCACGCTGGGAAGCGGGCCAACGCTACGCGACTGACCTCCTGCTGCGGAATGTCGCGGCCTTCCAGCAGAACGCCGCGATGACGGTCGATCCTGCGTTCCTCGCCGCCTTGGAAGCGATCCTGCGCGATGACGGCATCGACAAGGCATTCGCCGCCGAAGCCATGGCGCTGCCAGGCCTGGACGAGCTCGCCAATCACCTGACGACCATCGACGTCGAGGCAATCCACGCCGCGCGCAAGGCGCTGCGCCGACAGATCGCCGCGCATTTCAAGGCCGACCTGCTGCGCCTCTATGCCGGCAACCGCAGCCAGGATCCGTACAACCCCGACGCGGCATCGGCGGGCCGGCGCAGCCTGAAAAACATGGCGCTGGGATATCTGGCCGAGCTGGCCGACGATGACCGGAGCTTGCGCCAGATGCTGGTCGACCAGTTCCGTTCGGCCGACAACATGACCGACCGGATGGCCGCACTGCGCCCGCTCACGGACATTGCAGGTCCGGAGCGGCAGGCGGCGCTCGACGAGTTTTACGAGCGCTTCAAATCCGATGCGCTGGTGGTCGACAAGTGGCTCGCCGTGCAGGCGGTGTCCGTGTTGCCCGGGACGCTCGCCAGCGTGGTGGCCCTGATGTGCCACCCGGCGTTCTCGCTGCGCAATCCCAACAAGGTCCGCGCCCTGATTGGCAGCTTCACGCAGGGCAATCCGTTGCGGTACCACGCGGCCGACGGTTCGGGGTATGACTTCCATGCCGACCGCGTCCTCGAGCTCGACCGCATCAACGCCAACATCGCAGCGCGCCTGCTGGCGCCGCTCGGCCGCTGGCGCCGCTACGATCCGGCTCGACAGGCAAAGATGACGGCAGCCCTCGAACGCATCCTCGCAGCACCCAAACTGTCACGCGACGTGTACGAGATCGCCTCGAAGTCGCTGGGACGCTGACATCGGTCGTCAGCTGGGTGTCAGATTCGCGTCAGCTCGGCCTTGGAATGGCTGCTGGCTTGCCCGTAGCTGAACGCGCGCTTACCTGTACCTTACACTTGCGCAAACACGACTGACGTCCGCGCGGTATTTGCCTATATGAATATCGACGCGGCACGAAGCCGCGGACAACTGATCGGAAGGAAAAGCCGCCATGAAGAAACTTGCTCTACTCACCGCCGCGGGGGCCGCGCTGTTGATGCTCGGCGGTGCCGCGCTCGCGCAAACTCCGGACACCACCGGAGCGTCGAAGTCTCACATGGGCAACCCGCCGCCGAGCGGGTCGGCGAAGAAGAAGAACCCGAACGCGCCGGCAACCGACAAGCGGAACAACCCGAATCAGGCCGGGCCGGCCAATTCGTCCGGCGGTATGCCGGCCACTCGGAACGGCGATCTGCCGAAGGGCGGCAAGAACAAGAGCGGGATGTAACGGCCGCGTGACGTCACCCCGCCGGCCGGCTCCTGCGGGGTGATTCTTTTTCAGCCCGACATCACCACCCAGCCGACGGGTGGCTCTTTGCCGGGATGGACGGCGCCGCAGCGCGCGCAGGTGCGAGCGCGTTCGTCGGCATAAAAAGCCGCGAACAGCGGCGGCAGATCGCGCACGATGTTGCGGACCGCGATCTCCACACGGTGGACGCGGTTCTCGCACTTGAAACAGTACCATTCGAACGCGTCCAGCTCGTCCGGGCGGCGGGCACTCTCCACCACGAGGCCCACCGAGCCGGCGATCGGACGCTGCGGCGAATGGCGCAGATGCGCCGGTGCCAGGAAGACGTCGCCCTCGCGGATCGGCACGTCGACGATGTGTCCGTCCTCGACGATCTTGAGGATCATGTCGCCCTTGAGCTGGTAGAAGAACTCCTCGGCCGGGTCGTCGTGGAAGTCGACGCGCTGATTGGGGCCGCCCACCACCTGGACGACCATATCGGCGTCTTCGAACACGAGCTTGTTGCCGACCGGCGGCTTCAGCAGATGCGCGTTCGCATCGATCCAGCGCTTGAAATTGAACGGGGCCAATCGGGTTGCCATCGCTTCTCCTTATCCGGGCCGCACGCGTCAATCGGCGCCGCGCCGCAACACCCGCCCGGCCGGTGCTGCCTCGAAGCGGCCATCATCGACCACGACCCGGCCGTTGACGATGACGTAGGGAATTCCGGTCGGGTAGCGATGCGGATCGTCGAAGGTCGAGGCGTCGTGCACCGTCCGGCCGTCGAAGATCGTCACGTCGGCGTAAGCGCCGGGCCTGAGCACGCCGCGGTCGCGCAGGCCGAGCTTCGCGGCCGGCTGTCCGGTCATCTTCGCCACCGCCTCCGCCTGCGGGAACAGTCCCGCCTCGCGCGCATAGCGGCCGAGGACGCGGGGAAACGTTCCATACATGCGCGGGTGCGGGCGTCCGGCATGCGGGCCGGCCCCGCAGGTCAAGCCCAACGAATCCGAACCGATCATGACGTACGCCTGCTTTAAGGCTTTTTGAACGTTGTCCTCGGCCTGCGTGAACATCACGGCCGAGACCATCGCCTCATGTTCGCACAGGAGATCCATCATCGCTTCGGCGGACGACCGCCCCCGCCTCTCGCCTAGCGCCTGCAGACTCAATCCCTCGACGGCCGCGTCGGGACAGGTCGCGATCGTGACCTCGTCAAAACCGAGCGTACCGCGCTCGGTCTGCCAGCGGCCGTCGGCGCGCAGATTTTCCCGCAAGAGCCGCTCCCGCATCGCATCGTCGGCCAGCCGCTCCAGAAGTCTGGCCGTGCCGCCGTCGTGCACCCAGCCGGGCAGCAATGCCGTCATGAACGTGCTGCTCGCGGCGTACGGGTAGACATCGGCCGTGACCGGCAGACCGCGCCTGCGCGCCGCGTCGATCGCCTCGAGAGCCCGGTCGAACAACGGCCAGTTTTCGCGGCCGAACGATTTCAGATGAGCGATCTGCAACGGTACCCCGGCCTCTTCGCAGATGCGCACCGCCTCCGCGATCGACGTCAGGAGCTGGCCGGCCTCGCCGCGCATATGCGTGAAATATTGCCCGCCGCGGGCCGCCATCGAGCGGCTGAGTGCCACCAGCTCCTCGGTGTCGCCATAGGCGCTCGGAGGATAGACGAGCCCCGATGAGAATCCGAACGCACCGGCATCCATGGCCTCGGACAGGAAGCCTTTCATGCGGTCGAGCTCCGCTGCCGTGGCCGGACGGTCTTCCGCCCCCATGGCCGCGAAGCGCAAGGGCCCATGGCCCACGAAATGCACGACGTTGATCGACAGGCCGCGCGAGTCGAGGAGCTGCAGGTACTCGCCGAAGCTGCTCCAGCGCACCTCGAGCTCCGCACCCAAGGCGCTCGCCGAATTCTCCACCTGCGCCTTGCTCGCAGGTATCACCGGGGCCGGCGAAAAACTGCACATGCCGACCACTTCCGTGGTGACACCCTGGCGGATCTTCGATTCCGCCGACGGGCAGGTCTCGTAGAAGAAATCGGAATGCGCGTGGATATCGATGAAGCCTGGCGCCACGATGAGACCGCGTGCGTCGATGCTGCGCGCCGCGCCGTCTCCCGCAAGTCCCGGCCCCACCGCGACCACCCGATCGCCCTCGATCGCGACGTCGGCGGCCCGACCCGGGCCGCCCGAGCCGTCAAAGACCGTTCCGTTCCTGATCAGCAGTGACCACGCCACGTCTCAACATAGCGCGTGAGCCAAAGCCGCGTATAGCGTCGACCCGTGACAGGTCAGACCGGTGCCGCGACCGCGCCGCGTTTCGGCACCCAGTGCCCGCCGGATTTGACGTAGAGCTTCTTCACCGCGGCCCAGGCGACGCGGTGGGCGATCTCTTCGTGCCGTGGGTCGCCACGATAGGTCTGCCAGGCATGATTGAATGCCTCGCGATAGATCGACTGCCCGTGCTGCGGCAGGCTGTGCCGCACGGGCTCCGGCAGATCAGAATTGGCCTCGTAAGGCATGGACGACCTCCCTAGGCGATCCGCTCCCAAAGACCGGTCTCCTCGTCGAGCCGGTCCTGCTCGTGTCCGCGGAAATCGCCGCGCGAGACCACGCCGACGAGTACGCCGTCCCGCCCCACGATCGGGACATGACGGAACCCGCAATCCTGCATCAGGCGCAGGCAATCGACGGCGTTGCAGCCCGGCGTCGTCGTGGTCGGGTTTTTCGTCATCACCTGGCCGAGCGTCGTCTTGGCCGCATCCCGGCCTTCCGCCAGAACCCGCGCCACGGCGTCGCGGCCGGTGAAGATCCCCACCAAGTCGCTGCCCTGGGTCACCAGCACCGCGCCGACCCGGCGCTCGGCCATCTTCCGGCAGGCGTCCTTGACCGACGCGGTCGGCGGCAAGGTCAGCGGCTTCTGATGGCGAACCATGTCACTCATCTGGCGCTGCGTCATAGAAACTCTCCTCACGCGGTTCCACAGCCACTGTCTACCGCGACTTGTAGGCCGCGCCGCGCCGCGCCGCCTTGATTCAGGTCAAACGGGCCGCTTCACCGTCCGAGAACGTAGGTCCCAGGTGCGTCTGCCATTGGCGGATAAGCGCCCTCGGGCGTTCCCAGTGCGGGTGGCGGCCGCAAGTCGCCGGACCACGCCTCCAGCCACTTGGCCCAGGTCGGCCACCAAGACCCGTCATGCGGCGTGGCCCGCTGCAACCAGGTCTGGGGATCGATGTGGTGGGCGCCACGCTGGACCGTGTTGATGCGGTAGCCGCGTCCGGGGCGCGCTGTTCCCTCGGGCCCCGGCTCGCTGACGATCCCCACGTTGTGCCCGCCGCTCGCCAGCACGAAGGTCACGTCGGACTCGGTGAGCCAGGTGATCTTGTACACCGACTGCCACGGCGCGATGTGGTCGCGCACGGTCGATACCGCGAAGATCGGAATGTTGACGTCGGCGAGCGAGATCGGCTCGCCGCGCACGCGATAGCGTCCCTCGGCCAGATTGTTGTCGAGAAAGAGGCCGCGCAAATAGTCCGAGTGCATGTGGTAGGGCATGCGCGTGGTGTCGGCATTCCATGCCGCGAAGTCGTTCATCTCCGGCCGTTCGCCCATCAGGTACTGCCGGATGAGACGCGACCATATGAGATCGTTCGACCGCAGGAGCTGGAAGGCGCCCGACATCTGCCTGGTGTCGAGATATCCCTTGTCCCACATCATGTCTTCGAGCCAGGTCACCTGGCTGTGATTGATGAACAGCATCAGCTCACCCGCCTCGGTGAAGTCCGTCTGGCCGGCCAGCACGGTCGCGGTCTTGAGCGGCTGCTCGGTGGACTGTGCGAGCTTGGCGGCCGCGATCATCAGCAGCGTGCCGCCAAGGCAATACCCCACACCGTGGACCTTGGCGTTTGGCACGATCGCCGAGACAGCCTCCAGCGCCTTGAGCGGCCCTAGCTCGAGATAATCGTCCATGGTGAGGTCGCGGTCCGCGTCCGTGGGGTTCTTCCACGAGATCATGAAGACTGAGTGGCCGCGGCCGACGAGATAGCGGACGAGGCTGTTCTCCGGTGACAGGTCGAGGATGTAGTACTTCATGATCCAGGCCGGCACGATCAGGATGGGTTCCGGATGGACGGTCTGGGTCGCCGGCGAATACTGGATGAGCTCCATGATCGGGTTGCGGTAGACGACCTTTCCCGGCGTCACCGCGACCTCACGGCCGACGCGAAAGCGTTCGCTCCCCGCCGGTGGTGCGCCAAGGATGGCGCGCTCGGCATCCTCGATGAAGTTCTGCCAGCCCTGCCACAGGTTCTGGCCGCCCTGCTCCATCGTTACCCGCAGCACCTCAGGATTCGTCAGCAGGAAATTGGATGGCGAGACGGCATCAAGAAGCTGGCGCATCGTGAAACGCACGATCTCGGCCCGCCGCGGCTCCACGCCGCGCACGTCGGTCGTGGCGTTGTGCCACCATTGCTGCGTGAACAAAAAGCTCTGCCAGATCAGCGAGAACGGGAGCGCCTGCCAGTCGGGCGCCGTGAAGCGGCGGTCACCGGGCAGCGGCTCGATGGCCGGCGGCGTTCCCGGCGCAAACGGCGCGCGCGTGCAGAAGTAGGCGAAGCGCAGCCATTTGCGAAACGCGCGGCGGACGAGATCGGCCTGCTTGCCCGGCGCGTTCGCGAGATGGATGGCCCAGTCGGCAAACGCCTCGAGCAGACCCGCCGGCGAAAGTCCGCCCGTGAACTGCGCCTGCCATGCATGCGCCATGCGATCGGCGGGGAACCCGTGCGCGGCGACCGCTTCCTCTTCGACGCTCTGCGCGAATGCCGCCGGTTCCTGGGGGACCGGTAAGGCGACCGGACGCGGGTGGCCATGCGGCTCGGGAGTCGTGTCCACGCGAAAACCTCGACGGCGGCGGCTAGTCGATCGGGCGCGACCGCGGGGTCGCGGGCCGCGGGGCCGCGGAGGGAAGCCACGCCGGTACGAAGCTGGAGGCAATCTGGGTCAGACGCTCCACCTCGTCGACATAGTCCCGCGCCGCGGTCATCGCCCAGTCCTGTTGGATTTCGGCAAGCTCGGCGAGGCTGCGGCATTTCGCCAGGGCGGCGGCGACACGCCCATCCCATTGCAGCCGCGATCCGAAAAATCGGCAGACCTCTTCCTGCCAGGCCAGGCAGGCCTTGGCGTAGGCCTCGCCGCTGTGCACCAGGGCGTCGATCATGGGACCGTTCATCCCCTGGATCGAGGCGGATGGCCAGCTGAAGTGCTGGCCCGATGGCTTGGTCATCTTGGGGCCTCCTGGGTGACCGGACGGCGCGCTATGAGCCATGTTAAATCCGGGTCCCCGGCCTGACCTTGATCTGAATCAAGCCCTGAACTGATCTGGATCAAGGCGCGACCAGCCGCACCATGGCCTTATTACCCGACGGCTCTACTCCAGCAGGGAGATATGACATGGCGAAGACACGCCGGACCTGGGTGATGATCGCGGACGCGGCGCGGGCCCGCTTTTTCATGAGCGAAGGCCACGACATCTTGCCGGTCGACGGGGCAATACTGGAAAACCCGGCGGCCCACGGCCATTCGCGCGACCTCGTCAGCGACCGGCCCGGCCGGACCATCGAAAGCGTCGGCGGCGCACACCACGCGCAGGAGCCACGGACGGATCCCCATCGGGCGGCCAAGGCGGACTTTGCCCAACGCGTCGCGGACTACGTCGAGAAAAATGCCCTCGCGAATAAATTCGACGATCTGGTGATCGTCGCTCCGCCGCAAATGCTGGGCGACCTGCGCGCCGCCCTGGGCCAGCATGCGACGGCGCTCCTGGTCGGCACCGCGCACAAGGACCTGATGAAAATTCCGGCCGCGGAGTTGCGCGCCCATCTCCAGCCGATCCTGGACGATGCGGCGGCCCATCACCACCGGACGGCGTGAGGAACAGAGATGCGCAGACTCCTGCTCGCCGCCGTGCTCGTCATCGCGACGCCCGCCTTTGCCCAGACGTCCTATGGCGATCCCGAGGCCGGATTGAAGATCGCGCTGCGGGACTGTGCCGCGTGCCATGTGGTGGCAGGGCGCCAGGCTGGCCCCGCCCCCGTCGGTGTGCCGCCATTCGCCACGATTGCCCGCATGCCGTCCACGACGGCACTCAGCCTGCGGGCATATCTGCAGACCCCGCATCCGCCCATGCCCGATCTGGCCCTCACCCGGGCCGAGATGGAGGACGTCGTGAGCTACATCCTCAGCCTCCGCCAATGACCCAAGACACCACCCCGAACTGAACGCGAGGTCACCATGTCACTCTTCGATGACCGCGAGCACGCCTTCGAACGGAAATTCGCCAACGAGCAGGAGGTCCGGTTTCGCGTGCATGCCGTGCGCAACCGGCTTCTCGGCCAATGGGCGGCGGAGAGGCTCCATCTGAAGCCGGCCGACGCCGAGACCTATGCAACGGAGCTCGCCCAGGCGGATGTCGCCAGCTTCCACGATGACGAGGTCATCAAGAAGATCCTGGGCGACTTTCTGGCGAAGGGCGAAAGCGTCAGCGAAGCCGAGATCCGCGAGCAGCTGGCGAAGCTGCTTCCGATCGCGAAAGCGCGCGTCGCAGGCATGAAATGAACCGTCGCACACGAGTTGACGCAGATCAATGAGCGGGCCGGCGCCGAGGTCTAGGGTAACTACGTTGTCCATTCCTTTCAAAGGGTGATCCCCATGTTCCGTTCGCTCCTTCCTTTCGGCCGCACGGATCTCGCACGCTCCGACGACCCGTTCATTTCCCTGCAGCGCCAGATGAACCGACTGTTCGACGACGCGTTCACCGGCTATGTGCCCGCGCCGCGCAACGGCAACGGTGCGACACTTGCCCCTTCGATCGACGTGAAGGAGACCGACAAGGGGATCGAGGTCGAGGCCGAGCTGCCGGGGGTGGACGAAAAGGACGTCCAGGTGACGCTCGAGGACAACGTCCTCACCATCAAGGGCGAGAAGAAGGCCGAGAAAGAGGAAAGCAAGAAGGGCTACTACATGAGCGAGCGCAGCTACGGCTCGTTCATGCGCTCCTTCGAGCTGCCCGCCGGAATCGACGCCAACAAGGTGAGCGCCACCTTCACGAAGGGCGTGCTCAAGGTCAGTCTGCCCAAGCCGGCCGCCGCGGAAGCGAAGGCCAAGAAGATCGACATCAAGGCAGCGTAACTCGATCGCCGCACCGGGGACGAGATCGTCCCCGGTGCGGCGGTTCAAACGTCCAGGAGAACCATATGAGAGCCGCCGACATCATGACCCCGCGCGTCGTCACCATTTCGACCGAGGCGAGCATCGCCGAGGCGATCCGCCTGATGCTGCAGAACCGCATCAGTGGGCTGCCGGTGGTCGATGCGGCAGGAAACCTGGCCGGCATCGTGACCGAAGGCGATTTCCTGCGCCGCGCCGAGGACAACACCCAAAAGCGCCGCGCGCATTGGCTGGAGTTCATCCTCGGGCCCGGCCGTCTGGCCACCGACTATGTCCGCACGCACGGCCGCCAGGTCGGTGAGGTCATGTCGCGCACGCCCGTGACGGCGGACGAAAACACACCCGTGGAAAAGATCGTCGGCCTCATGGAAAGCAAGCGCGTCAAGCGCATCCCGATCGTCCGCGGCAACAAGGTCGTCGGCATCGTCAGCCGCGCCAACCTCCTGCACGTCCTCGGGCACCTGGCCGCTACGGCCAAACCGACCTCGCAGGGCGACAGCGACATCCGCGCGAAGATTGTGGCCGAGTTGGACAAGCAGCCTTGGGCGCCGATCGCCGGCATCAATATCATCGTGCAGAACGGCGAGGTCGAGCTCAAAGGGGCGATCTTCGACGAGCGGCAGCGCCAGGCGCTCAAGGTCGCGGTCGAGAACGTGCCGGGCGTGAAGGCCGTCCGCGACCACATGATCTGGATCGAGCCGATCTCCGGCACCACGTTGGAGCCGCCGGCCGAGACTCCACCGGCCGCCGTGGCGCGCTGAACACGCCGCCGGAAGGGGGTGCTAATGATTCGCTCGATCCTGGTGGCGGCGAGCGGCAGCGGGTCCGACACGCCGGTCTTCGAAACGGCGCTGGCGGCGGCCCAACCGTCGGCGGCGCATCTTGATTTCCTTCACATCCTGCCGCGCATGGGCGAGGCGACGGTCAACACGCCGCATGCCGATTTCGCCATGGGCCGGGGCGCCACAGCGGTGGCGGAGCGCGTGAGAACCGAGATCACCCGGCGCTCGCGGGCAGCGGAGCGGCATTTCCGCGAATTCTGCGCGCAGCACTCCCTGCCGGTCGTCGATGCCGCGCAGCCGATGATGCAGACATCTGCAAGCTGGCAGGAAATCTGCGGCGACGCCCTGGAATGCCTGACGTTCCGTGCCCGTCATCGCGATCTCGTGGTCATGGGCCGTATGAAAGAGCGGGACGGGCTGCCCAGCGATCTTCTCGAACTGGTTCTGGTGCGCTGCGGGCGTCCGGTTCTCGTGGCGCCGGCCGCCGGCCGCGACTTGTCCGGCCCTGCGGTGGTCGCCTGGAAGGACAGTGCGGAGGCCGCACGCGCCTTGGCAGCGTCCCTCCCCCTGCTCAAGAACGCCAGGAGCGTGACGCTGGTCGCGATTGGCGAAGACACGGCCGGCTCGGACGCCGACCGGGAAGGCGTAAGCGCTGCCGCCCGCCAGCTTGCGTGGCATGGCATCACCGCCGAGCCCCGATTCATGGCGGGCGGGCGCCGCAACACCGCCGATGTGCTGGCAACGGTCGTGGCCGAACTTCGGGCGAGCCTGATGGTGATGGGCGCGTATGGACACAGCCGGATGCGCGAGCTTGTCTTCGGCGGCTGCACCCAGCGCTTCCTCAACGACGCACCTGTGGCCGTACTGCTCGCCAATTGAGGCGGCCCGAGCGCCCCGTGACCATTGCGATCAAGTTCTGCGGGGCCGCCGGGACGGTGACCGGCTCGTGCTATCTCCTCTCGCATCCGGGCGGCCGCGTGCTCGTCGATTGCGGCCTGTTCCAAGGCCCGAAAACCCTGCGCGAGCTGAACTACGGGAAGTTCCCATTCGACCCAGCCCGACTGGATGCCGTGCTGCTCACGCACGCGCACATCGATCATTCGGGCCTGTTGCCGAAGCTGTGCACGCACGGCTACGCAGGCGGAATCCTCGCGACGGCCGAGACCAACGCGCTTCTCGAATGGATGCTGCCCGACGCGGGCGCGATCCAGGAGGGCGAAGTGGAGCGCCTCAATCGCCGCAACGCGCGCCGCGGGCGGCCCGCGGTCGCGCCGGTCTACACCCGGGCCGATGCCGAAGCCACTCTCGCCCGCCTCGCCCCGGTCGAGCGCGACCGGTGGATCGAAGCGGCACCGGGGATCCGCGCGCGCTACTGCGACGCCGGACATATCCTCGGCGCCGCGTCGATCGAGCTCGAAGTGGCGACCGGCGACCCCACCCAGCGCCTGATCCGCATTCTATTCTCGGGCGACCTCGGGCCGGACGTCACACCCTTTTATCGAGGCCCGCAGGGCAGCGAGAACTTCGACTACGTCGTCGTCGAATCGACATATGGCGACCGCGAACGGCCGCCCATCACGGATGCGAGCCGCCGCGCTGCGCTCAAATCCGAGGTGCTGACCGCGCGTAAGGCGGGCGGCAACCTCATCATCCCGGCGTTCGCGGTCGAGCGCACGCAGGAGCTGCTCGGCGATCTGGTCGGGCTCATGGCGCATGGAGAGATTCCGAAGACGCCGGTCTTCATTGACTCGCCGCTGGCGATCCGCGCCACCGAAGTGTTCGCGCGCTACCGAAGCGAGCTGCGACTCCCCTCCGATGTCACGGATCCGTTCCACGCCCCGGACATCCGGTACGTGATGAGTGCCGAGGAGAGCATGGCCCTGGCCCGCGTCACCGGTGGTGCGATCATCATCGCGGCCAGCGGCATGTGCGATGCGGGCCGTATCCGCTATCACCTCAAGAACCATCTCTGGCGTGCCGACGCGACCGTCCTGCTGGTCGGCTTTCAGGCCTCCGGCACGATGGGCGCGCTTCTACAACATGGCGTCAAATCGGTGCGCATCCATGGTGAGGAGATCAAGGTCGCGGCGCGCATCCGCAGCCTCGACGTCTACTCCGGCCACGCCGACCGGCGCCAGCTCCTGTCCTGGGTCGAGGCACGCCTGCCGGCCCGACGCGGGATCTTCGTCACGCACGGCGAAGAGGAGGCGCTTGCGTCTCTGAAGAGGGGCCTGGCAGATCTCGGGATTGCCGCCTCGCAAATCGTGATCCCGCGCCTCGATCAGACATTCGTGCTCCATCCGGCGGCGACGGCTCGGCCCGACACCGCCCCCGGGGAGATCAGGCTCCCGGCCGAGGCCGCAGCGGCCATCGCCGAAGGGCGCGATTGGCACAACGAGTATGCGAGCTTCGTGCTCGATCTGCAGGAGGGCCTGCGGGGCGCGGCCGACGATCGTACGCGGCGGACCATGCTGCGCCGCCTCAAGCGGGCTTTAAAGGGCGAGGGCTGAGCCCTCAAAATACCGCCAGGTTGTAGTTCATGATCAATCGCATGTCGTGGATGACGCCGTGCGAGGTCGTCTGGTCGACGTCGACATACCCATAGCGCGCCCTGACCGACAGTCCCTTGAAGACCTCCCAGGGCGGCTGCCACTGCAGGTCCAAATCCGCTTCGGTCTCCCGGATGGGCTGAGGGCCTGCCGTCGTGGCGCTGGTCCAGCCATACGCGAGGAGCGCGTAGGTCGTCACACCGTCGACACCGATCCGGCTCAAATCGTAGGAGAGCTTGGCGAGCACGGCCTGCTCACCCGCGCGATTGAAATTTTGCACCATGCTGCTGGTGTAGTTGGGCGAGCCGCTCCACGGCTTCACCAGGTTGGCGCCCGAGCCCATGATCGTGTACGCCCAGGTCAAAATCGCGCCGGCGCGGCCACCCTCGATCTTGACGCCGACCAGATTGGTAGAAAACGGAGCGCCGGTCAGAAGATTGCCTCCGACGTTGCGCTCATCCGCATATTGCAGCGCCAGGGCGCCTTCGGAGCCGGCAGGCAGCGGCGCCGTATATTTCGCCTCGCCATAGGCGATGTTGACGATATCGCTGGAATAATAGTCGATCGCTCCGGCCGACAGCCCTCCAGCGGTGACCAGTGCTCCGGCCACGCCCACGCCGCGGTCGACGCCGGCGCCGGCGGCACGCGACATCGAGATGAACTCCTCGGAATTGCGCAGCTTGATCTTGTCGATATAACCCGCGCCGTAGCGCACGCTCGCGCGGTCGTCGCCCGCCGTCCCCGTCAGCGTATAACCCTCGAACGTGTTCGGGGTCATACGGCTGTCGTTGCGGTTGATGAACGGGGTGTCGTAAGCGCTGCGGCCGAGGTTGAGGAATGTCTGCTCATCGGCTTTCACCCGGGCGTAGATCTGGCCAAGCGCGGAGTAGCCGCGTTGGCCAGGCTGCAGCAGATTCGTGCCATCGCGGCCCGAGGGCGCGTAGAGCGGCTGCGAGGTGTAGTAGACGCCGCCGACCGAGAGCAAATCCCCGATCCAGCCGGACTGAAACGAGATGGCGCCGCCCAAGGCCCACGCCTCGCTCTTGGTATTGTCGAGCTTGTCTTCCTCCAGGTAGTAGCTGCGCAATCCGACGTCCACCTTCGCATCGCGCAGGAACGCGGGTGCGTCGCGCAGCCGATCGCGCAGCTCGGGAAACAGCGGCGTCTCGGGCTGGGGCGGTGCCGTGAAGGTGCTTTGGATCGGAGTCGTGGACTGGTCGACGGTGGATGGCGTCGGATACTCCTGACGGATTTCCTCCTGGGCGCGGCCTTGCCGGCCGGTCATCAGCAGAATGAGAGCGACCGCGGCTGCGACGATGAGCCCGGAATGGCAGACGCGCCGGACAGCCGCCCACGCTCGAAGTGCGAGTCCGGAATACATGCGCCGCCCGTCGAGGTCACCCGGTTCACAGAGGCCGGGACCGGTCAGCACGCGCAATTTCTTCGGCCGGCACTATCAGAAGCGCGCAACTTTCATGTCGTGGCGAGCCTGCCGACGGTTTTGCGCGTTCTCGATATTGGAGGACTTCAGACCGTGCCCAAATACGCGCGTCTGCGGCATCAGCCGCAGCAACCTCATGGAGGAACAGAAGATGCGCATCCTTGCCATCGCGGCAGCGGCGTTGCTCATCGCCGGACCGGCGTTCGCCCAATCCGCCGTGTCGACACCCGGCCAGCCGGGATCGGGTTACAAGGCTCCGGAGTCGCAGGCGACCGGAGCACCGATGACGTCAGGGACCGTACCGGTCCCCGGGCGCGGCGACAGCGCACCGGGCGCCGGTTATACAATCCCTCAAAGCCAGCAGACGGGCGCACCGACGACATCGGGGCTCGCAACGCCGGGGCAGCCGGGCTCGGGCTATCAGGCGCCTGAAAAGAAGCCGTAATAATCTTCCATCATTGGGCGGCTGAGATGGGCCGCCCCATGATGGACGACGGTAGAGACGCCGAGGCGCCGCCGTGAGCGCGCCCCCGCTTTGCCTTTGATCCAAATCAAAGCCCCTGCCCTGCCGATGTGACTGAATACTGTTCTCTGCGGCGTGGGGCCGCAGCGCAACCGAAGAGGTCCATCGATGCGCATCCTCGCTATTACCGCTGCGGCCGTTCTGATCGCGGGCGCCGCTTATGCTCAGTCGGCGATTCAGAATCCCAGCGTGCCGGGCTCCGGCTACAAAGCCCCGGAGGCCCAATCGACCGGCACACCGCTCACCTCGGGGACCGTGCCCGTGCCAGGCCAAGGCGCCAACACCCCGGGAGCCGGCTATAAGATCCCGGAGAAAGCGAACTCGACCGGGCCAGCCATGCGGGACAACGGTGAACTGCCGAAGGGCGGCAAAAATCGAAACTAACACGCCCCGCGCGTTCGACGAAGAGAGCCGCGCCGCATCTCAGAAAGACGGGCGCGGCTCTTTTATTGCGGCTTTTCCGCACGCCGCGCTGACGTATCGCATGCACCCCCCGCTCCTTCCCCGGACCCTGCTCGGCTACATCTGGCGCCGGAGCGGCACGCACCAGATAGCTCTTTGCGCTCTGGCGATTCTCGTGTTCCTGATCAGCGCCGCGCCGCTCGAAATCCAGCGCCGGCTGATCAACGACGCGATCGCCAAGGGTGCCGTGCCCGCCATCTTCTGGCTTGCTCTGGCCTATATCGGTGTCGCCCTCACCGAGGGCGGCCTCAAGCTGGTCATGAACATCTACCGGGCGTGGGTCAGCGAAGATGCGGTACGCGACCTCCGGCGCGTGGTCTCGCATCAGGTCGACCACGATGCGCGCGCCCTGCACACGGCTGAGGCCGAAGGCGTGGAGATCTCCGTGGTCCTCTCCGAGACCGAACCGGTCGGCGGCTTCGTCGGCCTGAGCATCTCCGAACCGCTCCTGCAAGGCGGGGTCCTGGTGACCGTGTTCGGCTATATGGCGTATCTCCAGCCCCAAATCGCCCTGCTCTGTCTCTTGGTCTTCTCGCCGCAACTCGTATTCGTGCCGCTGCTCCAGCGTGCCATCAACCGGCGCGCGGCAGCTCGTATTCAGACCCTCCGCGAGGTCAGCGGGGGAATCGCCGCGATCGATGAGGCGCGCGGGTTGGCCGTCCTGCAGGACGGTCGAATCGACCGTGTCTTCTCGCTCAACATGGGAATTTACAAGCTGAAGTTCAGCATGAATTTCCTGATGAACGCGATGTACCATCTCGGAATCACGGCGACCCTTGGCATCGGCGGCTGGTACGCGGCCACCGGGCGGATCGAGGCCGGCACCGTCGTGGCATTCCTCTCCGGCCTTGCAAAGGTGAACGATCCGTGGGGCGATCTCGTGAACTGGTTCCGCGAGATGGCCGTGTCGCGGGTCAAATACCGGCTGATCGTCCAGGCGAGCGACTGGCTCCTGAAGATCCGGGAGCCTTCGGCCGGGGCCGCCTCTCGCGTTCTCACCACGTCGCGAACATGATCCCGACACTTGCGGCCATGGCGAACGTCGCCAGCCACCCCATGCACCAGAGCGGCTGCGGCAAGGTGAACTGGCCCATGACCTTGCGGTTCATGGTCATGACCATCATGACGACCATCAGCGGCACCGCGATGACGCCGTTCAGGACCGCGCACCAGAACAGCGCCGTGATCGGATCGATGTCGACGAAGTTGATGCCGATGCCGATCAAGGTCGCGACGGCAATGGTCCCATAAAAAGCCCTGGCCTCGAGCGGCCGGCGTGCGAGGCCGATCGGCCAGCCGAGCGCCTCACCAACCGCATAGGCCGCTGATCCCGCGAGCACGGGTATGGCCAGCATCCCGGTACCGATGATGCCGAGCGCGAACACGGCAAAGGTGAACTCTCCTGCGATCGGCCGCAGCGCCTCGGCGGCCTGGGCCGACGTCTCGATATTGGTGACGCCGTGGACGTGCAGTGTGGCCGCGGTGGTGATGATGATGAAGAGCGCGATCAGATTGGAGAAGCCCATTCCGGCATAGGTGTCGAGACGGATACGATGCATCTCCCGCGGCGCCTGCTCCGGTGCCAGCAGCAACGGCTCGGCGCCGGCTTTCTCGCGCTGATCCTCGACCTCCTGCGAGGATTGCCAGAAGAACAGATATGGGCTGATCGTCGTGCCGAGCACGGCCACGATGGCGACGATGTAATCCTTATCCCATGAGAAGCTGGGCACGACGATGCGGTAGGCGACCTCGGCCCACGGCACGTCGACGACCATGACAGTTGCGGCATAGGCAAAGAGCGACAACGTCGTCCATTTGAGGATCGCGACGTAGTCTTCATAGCGGGACGCGATCTCGAGCCAGGCGCAACCGACCGCGAAGACCACGACGTAGAGCCGAGCCGGTCCGCCGATGATGAGCTTGAGGGCTTCGCCCATGGCCCCGAGATCCGCGCCGAGATTGAGGATGTTCGCCGTAAGCAGAAGAAGGACCATGGTCCGCAGCAACGTCGGCGAGTAATGGGCGCGGATGTTGCCGGCAATGCCGTGACCCGTGACGCGGCCGATGCGGGCGCTGATCTCCTGGATCGCGGCCATCAGCGGATAGCTGAACAGCATGACCCAGACCATGCCGTAACCGAACTGGGCGCCCGCCTGGGAGTAGGTCGCAATGCCGCTCGGATCGTCGTCCGACGCGCCGGTGATCAGCCCCGGGCCCAGGAAGGCCAGAATACCGCGCCTGCGCGGCCGCCGCGGCGCCCAATGCAAAGCGATGCGCGCCGCCAGCGGCAGCGGCGCAACGTTTGGTCTTGGCCTTATCCCCTCCGAAGACTCCGAATTACGGCGCGCCACGCTGCCCCTTCTCGAATCCACAGTCCGTTTATACCGGACTGGGGCACGGCTCGCATTACGGGCGGGGGCCGCCCTCCCCGCGCCCGAGCGCCTGCTCGATTGCAGTCACCAAGACGGCCGGCTGTATCGGCTTTTCGAGCAGCCGAACACCCATCCCCCGCGCCTGCGCATGAGTCGAACGGCTGGCAGCGCCCGTCATGAGGATGACGGGGGCGCTGTAACCCTTGCGACGAAGCACCTGCAGCGCTTCGATGCCGCTCATGCGCGGCATGCAGATGTCGAGCAGGAGGCAATCCGCACTCCGGCCGTCCACGCGCGCCAGAAGCGCCTCTCCCGAGCAAAAATCCTCGACGTCGTAGTGGCTCGCCTCCAAAAAAACCCGCAGCGATTCGCGGACGACCTCATCGTCATCGATCACGAAGATCGTTGGCGCCGTGTGCGGCTGAGCCTTGTGCGGCTGGTTGGCGCGGCTTGTCATGGCGCACGATAGGGCCGTGACCTCCGTCCACTCCTTGATCCAGATCAGGCGCGGCCGAATCCTTTGGCCAACGGGCATGGAAATAGACAAAAAGTAAGAAACGTGAGCTGTGCTAACCGCGCGACGCCGCGGACCTTTCTCCCGTCCCGACTAAATTTAGTCCTCGCCGCGACCATCCCCATTACCGGCGCGAGTTAATCGCTTTTCCATATACGTACTTCTCCTTAGTCCGCCGCGACACAAGTTTGACGCACATCAACGCCGGTCGCGTCGCTCTGCGCTCTAATTACTTTTCGGCGTTCCCCGCCGACATAGCGCAGAGAAGTCCCGGTTCATGCCCCGACGGGCGGCCAGTCCCCGAAACAAGCGAGCTTTGCCGATCCGGTGCGATGCAAGCTGCCGTCGCGCGCCACGCGGGCCGCTGCCGCGCTCGACCGGTCATCTTCTGGCCACCACCGCTCTTACGGGATGTCTCATTCTGACCGCCGGGGCGGCCTCCGCGCAGTCGTTGCCGCAGGGTGGTGTGGTCGTCGGCGGCAGCGCCACGATCACGCAGACGAGCTCGAGCCAGCTCACGATCAATCAGTCGACCAACCGCGCGGTCACGAACTGGAACAGCTTCTCGATCGCCACCGGAAACTCGGTGACGATCAATCAGCCGGGCGCGAGCTCGGTCTCGGTCAATCAGGTGGTCGGCGCCAGCGCCTCGTCGATTTACGGGTCTCTCGGCTCCAACGGCCAGGTCGTGGTTGCCAATCCCAACGGGATCTGGTTCGCACCCGGGTCGCACGTCGATGTCGCCGGTCTCGTGGCGACGACCGCGACGATGTCGATGTCGAGCGTCAACGGCTTCATGTCGGGCGGCAAGCTCAGCTTTGATACACCGGGCAAGCCCAACGCCTCGGTCGTCAATGACGGCACCATCACCGTCGCCGACGCCGGCTTGGTCGCCCTCGTCGCCCCGGGTGTCGCCAACAACGGCATCGTCGAGGCGCGGCTCGGGAAGGTGCAGCTCGCCTCGGGCAATACCTACACGCTCGACCTCGCCGGCGATGGACTGGTGCAACTCGCGGTCTCGGACAAGGTGCTGCAGCAGGCGATGGGCCCGGACGGCCAGCCGCTCGGTGCGGCCGTGGTCAACTCCGGCCGTATCCTGGCCGACGGCGGCAGCGTGTACCTGACCGCGAACGTCGCCAAGAACGTCGTCAACAACGTGATCGACATGTCGGGCGTCATCGAGGCGCGCGCGGCCACGGTCGCCGGCGGCGAGATCATCCTCTCGAGCGGCGACGGCGGTCAGGTCGCGGTCAGCGGCACCTTGGACGCCTCGGGAACCGGTGCCGGCCAGACCGGTGGCACGGTCAAGGTCCTCGGCCAGAACGTGGCCCTCAATGCCGGCGCCAGCATCAACGTCTCCGGCAATGCGGGCGGAGGCACGACGCTGATCGGCGGCAATTTCCATGGCGCCGGGCCGGAGCCGAACGCCCAGACGGCTTATGTCGATCCGGCCGCCACGATCACGGCAGACGCCATCACCTACGGCGACGGCGGCAATGTCGCCGTGTGGTCGGATCAGGCGACGGTCTTCAACGGCAGTATCACCGCGCGTGGCGGGAGCCTGGCGGGCAACGGCGGGTTCATCGAGACGTCGGGCGGGCAGCTCGGCGTCGGCGCGCAGGCATCGGTCGACCTGAGCGCACCGTTCGGCGCGGCCGGAACGTGGCTGCTCGATCCGCACAACATCACCATCGTCTCGGGCGGTGGCGCGCTCACCAACCCCACCAACTGGGCGACAGGCGGGAATGCGGCCGACATCACCGTCGACAGCGCCGCATTCACCAACATCAACGCCGACGTTCTCCTGCAGGCGAACAACAACATCACGGTCACCAACGCGATCACGATGACGAACAACAACCGGGCGCTGACCTTGAATGCGGGTGACAGCATCGCAGTCAACGCCAACATCTCGACCAATAATGGAGCGTTCACGGCAACGATCAACGACGGCGGCGCAACGGCAGCGAACCGCGATGCCGGCAAGGCGGCGTTCACCATGGCAGGCGGGACGAGTATTTCGACAAGCGGCGCCGCCATCAACATCGAGGCTTGCAACGGCAACAGCGCCCTGTGCACCTCGGGCGGCTTCGGCGGCGGCGGCGCGACCAATATCGGCAACATCACCATCGGCTCGCTCAATACGACGGCGAACGGCTCGGCCGGCGGCAATGTCACGGTGACCGATTCGATCGGCACCCTCACCGCCGGCACGATCACCGCAAGCGGGACCGGCAACAATAAAAACGGCGGCGCCGTCACCTTGACGGCGGGCGGCGCCATCTCCCTTGGCTCCGGCGGAATCACGAGCTTGGGCGGCAGCAACGGCACCGGTGGCACGGTGATCCTGACCAGCACGGGCGGCCAGATATCGCAAGGGACCGGCGCGATCAGCGCGTCCAGCTTGGCAGCCTCGGCGGGTTCGACGATCTCTCTGCAGGGCGCCGTCAACTCGGTCGGCACGGTCGCTTTTTCCGCTGGGGGCACGGTTCAATTCAAAAGCTCGGGCGATCTGTCGATCGGCAACGTCGGCAGCCTTTCCGGCATCACCATCAGTGCAGCTGGAAAATATCTAATTCTGAACGACAGCACGGGAACCGTGTCGCAGACGCAGCCGGTCAACATCACGGCGAGCGGCAACCTGGTGCTGCAGAACGGCGCCAACTATTCGCTGAGCAACGGATCGAATGTCTTCGGAACGGTCACCGGCGACGCGAGCGTGGCCTTGGGCACCGTGACGCTGGCGGACAGCGCGAACCTCTCTGTCAATGGAGATCCTAACGGCCTGTTCGTGAACGGGATTAACTCCACTGGCGCCGTGACGATCACGACCCCCGGAAACCTGACGCTGGCGGCGGCTCCGGGGATCACGGCCGGCGCCAATCAGGCCATCGTGCTGTCGGCGGGTGGCGTGTTCACAAACAATATCGGCGCCAACGCGCTGAACGTCAGCGGCAGCGGTCGCTGGCTCGTATACTCGAACCCGGCAGACCCGGGCGCCGACGGGGGGTCGGGGAACGATACATTCAATGGTCTGGACAGCGGGAACACCGCCATCTGGCATGCCACGTATTCCACGCTGCCGCCCGCCAGCGTCACGCAGAGCGGCAACCGCTATCTATTCGCCTATCAGCCTACGATCTCCCTGACCTCCACGGACGCGTCCAAGATCTATGGGCAGGACGCCACGGCCGCCGTCGGTGCAGCCTATACGGTAACCAGCGGGCTCCGCCCCGGCGTCAGCGGTGCCTATCTTGCCGACACAACTGGCACGGCGGTCGGTTCGGCCAGCCTGAGCTCAAGCGGGACCGCCAGCACCGCGGGGGTGAGCGGCTCGCCATATACGATCAATCTCAACTCCGCCGCAGGAGCGGACGGCTACGCGATCGGAACGTTGGCCAGTTCCGGCAAGCTCTATGTCAGCCCCGCGACCTTGACCGTCACGGCGAACGACCTGACCAAGACCTACGGCGACACGACCACATTCGCCGGGAGCGAGTTCTCCTCGGTCGGACTGAAGAACGGCGAGACCATCGGGTCGGTGTCGCTCGCCAGTGCCGGTGCGATCGCCACCGCGGGGTGCGGGAGTTCGCCCTATGACATCACGGGCTCCAATGCCGCCGGCGGCACGTTCAATCCCGTGAACTACGCCATCACCTACGCGAATGGCGCACTGACCGTGAATGCGGCGCCCCTCTCCATTACGGCCAATAACGCGTCCAAGACCTACGGCCAAACCGTTACATTGAGCGGCAACGAGTTCTCGGCCAGCGGCCTCAAGAACGGCGAGACGGTCGGCTCGGCATCGCTGTCGAGCGCCGGCGCCGCGGGCACAGCCGGATGTTCCGGCTCGCCTTATGCGATTTTGGTTTCGGGTGCTGCCGGCGGAACGTTCAATTCCGCGAACTACACCATCACCTACCACAACGGCGCGCTCACGGTGGCTCCCGCGCCGCTGACCATCACGGCTAACAATGCGTCAAAGACCTACGGCCAGACCACGACCTTCACCGGCAGCGAGTTCGCGCCATCCGGCCTGCAGAACGGCGAAACCGTCGGGTCGGTGACGCTCAACACCGCCGGGGCTGCAGCCACCGCGGGGGTCGCTGGCTCCCCCTATGCGATCACGGCCTCGAACGCCACCGGCGGCACGTTCAACCCGGGCAACTACAGCATCACCTATGCCAATGGCGTTCTGACCATTGCTCCGGCGCCGCTGACGGTCACCGCCAACAACGCATCGAAGACCTACGGCCAGACCACGACCTTCACCGGCAGCGAGTTCAGCGCGAACGGGCTCAAGAACGGCGAGACGGTCGGATCGGTCGCTCTCAACAGCGCGGGCGCGCCGGCCACCGCCGGGATCGCTGGCTCGCCCTATGCCGTTACGGCCTCGAACGCCACCGGCGGCACGTTCAACCCGGGCAACTACAGCATCACCTATGCCAACGGCGTTCTGACCATTGCGCCGGCACCGCTGACGGTCACCGCCAACAACGCATCAAAGACCTACGGCCAGACCACGACCTTCACCGGCAGCGAATTCAGCGCGAACGGGCTCAAGAACGGTGAGACGGTCGGATCGGTCACTCTCAACAGCGCCGGCGCACCCTCCACCGCCGGGGTCGCAGGCTCGCCCTATGCGGTCACGCCCTCGGGCGCCGCCGGCGGCACGTTCAACCCGGGCAACTACAGCATCACCTATGCCAATGGCGTTCTGACCATCGCGCCGGCACCGCTGACGGTCACCGCCAACAACGCATCAAAGACCTACGGCCAGACCACGACCTTCACCGGCAGCGAGTTCACGGCGAACGGGCTCAAGAACGGTGAGACGGTCGGATCGGTCAATCTCAGCAGCGCCGGCACACCCGCCAGCGCCGGGGTCGCAGGCTCGCCCTACGCCGTTACGGCCTCGAACGCCACCGGTGGCACGTTCAACCCCGGCAACTACAGCATCACCTATGCCAATGGCGTTCTGACCATCGCTCCCGCACCGCTGACGGTGACCGCCAACAATGCTGCCAAGACCTACGGCCAGACCACGACCTTCACAGGCAGCGAGTTCACGGCGAACGGGATCAAGAACGGCGAGACGGTCGGATCGGCGACGCTCAACACCGCCGGGGCTGCGGCCACCGCCGGCGTCGCCGGCTCGCCGTATGCGATCACGGTATCGAACGCCGCCAGCGGAACGTTCAATCCGGGCAACTACAGCATCACCTATGTCAACGGCACGCTGACGATCGCCCCGGCGCCGCTGACGGTCATCGCCAACAACGCGACCACGACCTACGGACGAGGGCCTAGCGGCACAGAGTTTACAGCCAGCGGCCTCCAGAACGGTGAGACGATCGGCACCGTCACGATGACCGGTGCCGGCCCGACCTCGAGCGTCGCCGGTTCGCCCTATACGGTGGCGCCATCAAACGCCTCCGGCGGCACCTTCAACGCCGGCAACTACACGATCACCTACGTCAACGGCATCCTGACCATTGCCCCGGCGCCCTTGATCGTGACCGCCAACAACGCCACCAAGACCGCCGGTCAGACCACGAATTTCACCGGCAGCGAGTTCACGGCAAGCGGCCTCAAGAACGGCGAAACGGTCGGCTCGGTGACCCTCAGCAGCGCGGGCGCGCCCGCCGCGGCCACGGCCGTCGGCTCGCCCTATGACATCATCGCCTCCAACGCCACCGGCGGCACGTTCAACCCAACCAACTACATCATCACCTATGCCAATGGCGTGTTGACCGTGACGGCGGCGCCCATGGCCGCATCGCCCAACGGTGTCCGTGCTCAAGTCCAGGCGCAGCAATCAGGCGGAAACGGGGCCGTCCCAATCCCGGCAGCCACTGGTATCCTCGGCGTCGGCGCGGGTGCGCTTCCGGCAGCCGGAGGCCCCGAACACGGCGAGGGCGGCGTCATCGTCATCTCTCCATCGAGCATCGAACGGGCCGACGCGATGGCGAATCTGTTCGCCAACGCCTACCTCGATGGAAGCGTACCGCTTCCGGAACCGCCCGTGGCTTTGAAAGCCAACGAACAGGGCCAACGCTGCGCACGGTCGCCGCTGATGCCCTACGAGGAATGCGTGCCGGTTCTGTCGCGTTAGCGGTTGCTTGGGATACGGCACGCCACAAAGGGGTCGCTCGCAAACCAATTCTCCCGTAAAAGTAGCGCTGGTGCGTCACGGGAGGACTGAGGGTGGGGTTCCCCCTGGGTTGCAGGAAATGGGTCCGTCGACACGCCGTTCCATTTGGCCTTGTCGCGCTTCTGGCGATGCCAGGGTGGGCATGGGGTCAGACGCCGAACATCCCAGGGGCGGCCGAGCCGGGTCGCATCCAGCGGCAGTTCCAGCCGCCGCCCGGCCCGGCACCCACGCCCGAGGTGATCTCGCCCGAGATTCCCGAGGCTGCACCGCCTGGCGAGGCGGCGCGCATCCGGTTCACGCTGAACCAGATCGTCGTGGACGGATCGACCGTTTATTCACCGGACCAGCTCAAGGCACTCTATGGCGATTACCTCGGCCGCGAGGTGAGCCTCGTCGACGTCTACCGTATCGCCGACACGATCACGGCCAAATATCGCAGCGACGGCTACATCTTGTCGCGCGCCGTCGTCCCGGCGCAGCGGATCTCGGGCGGCATCGTCCATATCACCATCGTCGAAGGCTTCATCAATCGCGTCATCATCCAGGGCACGGAGACCGCGGCGGTGCGGTCGTACGCCGACCGGCTCACCCGGTCGCGGCCGCTGAAGTCGGAGGACCTTCAGCGCTACCTGCTGCTCATGAACGATCTGCCCGGCATCCAGGCCCGCAGCGTCCTGGAGCCCGCGAAAGGCGTCACCGGCGGCTCTGACCTGACCATCATCGTCGAGAGCAAACGGACGGATGCCTCCGTCAGCCTCGACAATCACGGCTCCAAGTTCGTCGGTCCCATCGAGCTGCTCAGCCAGGCGGCCATCAACGATCCCACCGGCTCCTCCGACCAGCTTGTCTTCCACTATGTCACGACGCCGGTCGTCGAAGAGGAACTGCGCTACTTCGCGCTCGACTACGGGACCCCGATCGGCACGGACGGCTTGAAGCTGCTCTTGTCCGGCACCGGCAACACGTCCGTGCCGGGAGGTACGCTGCAGACGCCGTTCCTGAGGACCGAGACCAACGGCGAGACGGGAACGGGACGGTTGAGTTATCCGCTCGTCAGGAGTCGCGCGGAAAATCTGTATGTCGACTTGTCGTTCACCTACAGCAACCTCTTCCTCGACCAGTTCGCGCTGCCGTCCAACACACGGCTCGTCAGCTCGTATGCGGATCATCTTCGCGTCCTGCGAGCCGGCACGAATTACGACACGCTCGACGACTGGGAAGGCAGGGACTTCGTCCGCTTCGAGTTGAGTCGCGGCCTTCCGATCTTCGGCGCGACAGCGGGCGGACAGGCGACGGGCGTGTCCCGGCCCGGCGGCCGGAGCCAGTTCTGGAAGGCGACGCTGGATGCTGCACGGCTGCAATCGCTCAACGCCATCACGCCGGGGCTCGGGTTGCTGACCGCCGCGTCGGGGCTCGCGTCGTTCGGCCAGCAGCTCCTCGCCTCCGAACAGTTCGGCGTGGGCGGGACGCAGTTCGGCCGCGGTTACGATCCGTCGGAGCTTCTGGGGGACTATGGCGCGGCGGGAAAGGCGGAGCTGCAATACACATTCTCCGGAATTCAGCTGTTCCAGCAGCAGCCCACGGTCCAGGCTTACACCTTCGTCGACTATGGCCGGCTCTCGGATGCCAACGCGCGCGCCCTGGGGAATCCGGCCGGACCGCGCGCCCTGGCGTCGGCGGGCGCCGGCCTGCGGGTCAGCATTGCGACCAGCCTGTCGGCCGACCTGCAGCTGGCCCAGCCGCTGACACGCGACCCGACGGAATTCGTGGGCGGCGCAAAGCCGCTCCGCGGCTATTTCGCTCTCACCGCAACGTTTTAGCGGCCGGCACCGCAGCCGGTTATCCCCAGCCCAACACCACGTTCGCTGCGCCGCGACACCTATTTACGTTGCGTTAACGCCGCGCACAGGACAATGATGTCCCCTCCTGTCGGGAATGCGAATCGCAATGCACAGAACGTGCCCGGGTCTGGTTGGCCGGCGGCGCACGCTGCTATCAGCGGCAAGCGCGCTCTTGCTCGTGTCTGCCTGTGCGGGCCCGGGCGTTGGGCCGGCAACGGCATTCGATATCTCCGAAACGTTCGTGTCCAAGACTGCGCCGGTCCCCCAATGGACCGCGGTCGTGGCGCGCTACGACGAAGCGTCGCGCTCGCCAGCCGCCATCCCGGCCGAATGGGAGAGGCTCGTGCGCGATCTGCACGGATTGACCGTTCCGCAGCAGATCGAACGCGTGAACGCCGAGATCAATCGCCATCCCTACGTCGCTTCGGAGCAGAACTGGGGCCGCCCCGATTATTGGGAAACGCCGTTCGAATTCCTGGAGAAGAACGGGCAATGCCAGGATTACGCGGCGACCAAGTACTTCCTGTTGCGCGCGGCCGGTGTCCCGGCGAGCGAGTTGCAGGTGGTCGTCGTGCGCGATTCGGAGACCCGTCAGGACCACGCGGTTGTCATCGTGGATCCGCACGGCGCGGCACTGCTTCTCGACAACCAGATCCAGCACGTCGTTCCTTTCGCGACGGCGCGCCGGTATGCGCCGCTCTACGCGGTCAACGAGGACGGCTGGTGGGTATTCAAGGGCCGGCAGACCGCCCCCTCGGGCGCGCGCTACGCCGAGGCGAATTTCTAGCGCCAGGTTTCCGCAAGCGTCAGAGATCGATATGCCGCCCGTGGCCGACGAGCGCCGGCACCCGCTCGGAGGCGTTGATGGCGTGCTCATTGGCCCAGTCGCGCATGCGATTGAACTGCTCGGCGCGCAACCGCGAGATCGGAACAAGGCGGGACAATGTCGCCTCGAAGTCGGCCATCGACAGGTCGTCCTTCGGATTTTGCGATAGCCGCCGCCGGGCAAACGACATGATCATGGCTTCATTGACCCAGGCTTCGATCTCCGCTCCGGTGAGCGAGGTATTTGGCCCCAGATGACCGTCGCCGGAGAGTTCGACGAGACGATCCATGTCGTAGGCGGCGGGACTGTGCTTGTGCTTGCGCAGATGGATTTCGAAGATCGCCTTTCGCTCCGCCGGCGTCGGCAGGTCGACGAAAAAGATGTCGTCGAAGCGGCCCTTGCGCAGCAGCTCGCTTGGCAGCGCATCGATGTCGTTCGCGGTCGCGAACACGAACACCGGCGCCTTCTTTTCCTGCATCCAGGTCACGAGGGTGCCGAACACCCGCATGCCGACGCCGCTGTCCCCCATCGTCCGCGCGTTGTAGGCGAGGCCCTTTTCGATCTCGTCGATCCACAGCACACACGGGGCGACCGCCTCGCAGGTCTTGAGCGCGTTGCGGATGTTCTCTTCGGACGAGCCGACCCACATCGAGAAGATCTTGCCCATATCGAGCTGGATCAACGGCATGCCCCATGAGGTCGCCACGCATTTCGCGGCCAGCGACTTTCCGCACCCGGGAATGCCCGTAACGAGCACTCCCTTGGGGCTCTGAACACCGTACTCGGCCGCATCGGCCGAAAATGCGAGCCGGCGGATCAGCAGCCATTTCTTCAAAACCTCGAGGCCGCCGATATCGTCCAGATTGAGGTCGTGCGTGTCCATGTACTCGAGAATGCCGGACTTGCGAACGATCTGCTTTTTCTCTTCGAGAATGAAGCGCACGTCCTCCTTCTCGATGCCGAAATCGTGGACAAGCGCCTTGGCGAGACAATTCTCGATCTCCGACTTGGTGAGGCCGACGGCAGCGTCCGCCAACGCATGCACCAGCTCGTGATCGGGGCCGATGTGGACCTTCGGGCTTTTGCTGACCCGCGAAACGAACGAATCGACGAAATGCGTCACGTATTGATGGTCGGGCAGAGGCAGCTCGACGAGCGTAATCTCCTTTTCGAGCTCCGGCGCAATGTCCCGGGTCGGCGCGATGATCACGCAGGTGGCGTTGTAGCCGCGGTTGCGGATGTTCATCGCGAATTCGCGCAAGCGCCGGCGATGGGCCACTTCGGCCGCCTTGACGCTGAGGAAGGGGTAAGGATCGAGGAAAATAAACAGCGACTTGCGGCCGGTCTGGGCGATCTTCTCGCAATGATCGATCGCAGATCGCAGATCCGTCAGGACGTTCTTGCGGTTTCCGACGTTCACATCCGTGTCGAAGTCTTCGACCACGCCGCGCGTCACACTCCAGAGATATGGGCGATAGTCGAGCTTGGCGGCGATCTTCTCGACGATCCGTCGCGCCCGGTCCTCCTCGTGCGTGACGATCTGCACGATCGAAAAACGGGCGCGGATGATATCCGACAGATTCCGCTGAAAGTCGTCGAACTGCAGGCTGGAAGGCGGCGGCTTTGTCTCTGATCGCGCAGGGAGATTGGCCATGGAATACCCGCGATTCGTTGATAGCCGAAGCCTAGGGCCTGGCGCCTTCCCCGACATTGATCCTGGTCAAAGCCGCGAATTGGCGTTGTGCCGTGCTTAGCGCAGTGGCACCGCAGCCCGCGCGCGATGTTGGTCGGCCTGGTGAGCGGCAATCACGTCTTCGCCTGCCGGATAATGCTGAAGCAGGTCGTCCGAATCGACCAGGACCACGCCGTGCGGACTGCCGGCGTGCGCCGCATACAGGCCATTGGCCACGGCGATGATCCGTCCCAAATGGCGGGCGAAGGCGGCGACGCAGCATCTACCGTCGAGTTCCTCGCCGGTCGAATCTTCCAAGGCCGCCCGCGAGACGGCGCAGGCGATTGGCCGCCGTGTCTGCGAGTCCACGCAGATGAAGTCGACGCGTGCACGGCGGGCGTTCCACCCCGGCGGCGAACTGCGATCAAAGCGAAGCGACATGGCCCGTTCCTCCTCGAAACCAGGACGATCCCTGAACTACGGCGCCACGCTACGCCGGCCGCCAGGTACCGGCTATGTCGGAATAGTACGTAAGTACTTCTACGTACCGAGGGAATGACCGCGGCGGGGACTACTTGCGCAGGCTCACAATGTAGGCGGTGACGTCGTTGATTTCCTGACGTGTCAGCGCCAGATCGGGCATCGGCGGGTGCGGCGCCTGCATGAAGCCCTGGAGGCGGGCCGTGGTCATCGAGCGGTCGCGGGCGAGACCGACGAACGTGGGGACGCCGTTCACGGCCGCCTGCCGCTCGCTCTGGCCGATCACATGGCATTGCGCGCAAGCTCGCTGTGCGACGCTACGGCCCGCGGCGGGATTGCCCGGGAGCTGCTGGGCGATGGCCGGTAGGCTGACCAAGCAGAAACACGCAATCGTGACCAACGCTCTCATCATATTCTCCCCGGCTGGCTGGCGGTTGAACCCGTTGATTCAAATCAAGGACGGTGCAGCCTACCCCTATATTAGATGACCCACCGAATGAGGGAAGCCGGACCGGTTCATCCATGCGCCTCAGGATCGCAACGTTCAACCTCGAAAACCTGGATGACCGGCCGCACGACCCCGCGCTGCTCGACCGGCGAATTGCCGCCCTTCGACCGCAGCTCCTGCGCCTGGACGCAGATGTGCTCTGCCTTCAGGAGGTCAGCGCGTCCGAAAAGCATCCGAAGGAGGGGCGTACGTTGAGCGGCCTGGACCGCCTCCTGGCGGAGACGCCGTATGCCGACTTCGCGCGGACCGTAAGCTCGGGGCCGCACGGCACCGGGCCCGCGGACATACACAATCTCGTGACTTTGAGCCGCTGGCCGCCCGTCGAAACGCGCGACATCAGGCATGAGTTCGTGCCCCCTTTGGCCTATGTCCCGGTCACCTCGGACCAGCAACGGCCGGCAACCGTCGACGGCCGATTCGACCGGCCGATCCTCTATATCCGCCTCGCCTTGGCCGACGGGCATCCGCTCCATGTCCTGAACCTGCACCTCCGCTCTCCGCTCGCGGCCCCCATTCCGGGCCAGAAGAAGTCGCCGCTGGTCTGGCGCTCGGTCGCAGGCTGGGCCGAGGGCTTCTTCGTTGCCGCCATGAAGCGCGACCGCCAGGCCCTGGAGGCGCGGCTGCTGCTGGAGCGCATCTTCGATGCGGAACCGGACGCACGCATTGCCCTGTGCGGCGACTTCAATGCCGACGGGCGCGAGGTGCCGGTGCGCACGTTGCTCGCGGACGTCGACGACATGGGAAATCCGGATCTCTCGCCCCGGAGCCTCGTCGCGCTCGAGCGGAGCCTTCCCGACGAACGGCGGTTTTCGGTTCGCCATGCCGGACATGTCGTGATGCTGGATCACATCCTCGTATCCCGCGCCCTTCTCCCCTGGGCCGTCCGCGCCGAAGTCCATAACGAGGCGCTGCAGGACGAGATCTTCGATGCGCGGTCCGGCCCGCCGCTGGGCTCCTTCCACGCCCCGCTGGCCGCCGAGTTCATCGTGCCGGATACGGCTCAGAGCCGGCCGGCCAGTTGATACCCGCTGTCGGCCGACGCCATCTCGGTGGCGAAGCGGAAGTCCGACGGGTGGGCGGCATAGATCCGATAGAGCGGTTCGCCCGCCTGCACCGTCATGCCTGACTTCTTGAAGAGATCGATGCCCGCCCCGCGCTCGCCCGGAGCACCCGCGGCGCGCGCAATGCGGGCGATCCGGTAGCAATCGATCCGGCCGATGACCCCGTCCGCGGGCGCCGGCACGTCCCGCACCAGATGGCCCAGGTCACGGGCAACGGGACTTGCGCCTTGCGCATCGATGATGCGCTGCATCTGTCGGGCTGCTGCGCCGGACTCCAAAAGCTCGCGCGCCCGGTCCCTGCCCTTGCCGCCCCGCAGCTTCGGGTCGAACTCCAAGATCCGCCCCGCGAGCAGCAAAGCGCGCTCGCGCAAATCGACCGGGGCTAGCAAGTCCCGGTCGAGAACGCGCGTGACGTCGCGCGCCTCCAGCACGGGACCAATGCCGCTGCCGACCGGCTCGGCGCCGTCGGTGATCTCGACCTCGAGCGTCAAGCCGACCTGATCGCCGATGAACTCGAACAGTTTGCGCAGGCGTATGGCATCGCGGAACGACCGCACCTTAGCCGAGGGGCCGACCGGGATATCGATGATCAGATGCGTGGAGCCGGCCGCCAGTTTCTTGGACAGGATGGACGCCACGAGCTGCTCGCGCGTGTCGATGCCGAGCGGCCGCTCGACCGAGATCAGGATGTCGTCGGCCGGCGACAAATTGACGCGCCCGCCCCAGACGAGACAGCCGCGGGTGCGGTGGACGATGTCGCGCATCTCGTCCACATCGATGTCGACCCGCGCGAGGACCTCCATCGTGTCGGCCGTCCCCGCCGGCGATGTGATGGCGCGCGAGGAGGTCTTCGGGATGGTGAGGCCGTGCGCCGCCACGATGGGCACGACGATCATCGAGGTCCGGTTGCCGGGGATGCCGCCGATGCAGTGCTTGTCGACGATCGGCCGCTCCGCCCATTCGAGCCGCCGGCCGACACCAGCCATCGAGCGGGTGAGGGCCAGCACCTCCTCGGTCGACAGGAAGCTCGCCGAGGCGATCAGGAACGCCGCGATCTCCGGCTTCGAGTAACGGTTGCCGGCGATATCGCGGATGATGGCATCGAAGTCGCTCTGGCCGAGGGTTTGGCCGAGAACCTTGGCGCGGATCGCCTCGTGGCTCGCCGGCGGACTGGCTTGTGCCACGGTCACGCCTTCCCCCTCGGGGAGGCCCAGTTGAGCGAAGCTCTGCTCCGACAGACCAAGCTCGTCCCGGCCCAGCAGCCGCTGGTCGTCGACGATGTTCAATGTCGCGAGGATGCTGCGGCCGGCATGGGAGATCTCGATCTTCGCCAGCGCCTGGAAGGCCTCCGCCCGATAGAGCGGGCAGTCGCGCGCGAGAAACGCGACGTTCTCGCGATAGGTGTCGATTGCCATGCGGCGGAGCTTGAGCATGTGCGATTGGACGTCGCCGGATCCGCCACCGCATTGATTTCCATCAATCGTCTGTTTGACTTAGGTCAATGCCGGCCCCCCGTACGGGGCCGATACTGCCAGCATTCGCCAGCCGAGGAGCCCCCGCCATGACCAAGAACTCGCGTCCGTCCATTGATTTGACGAAAGTCAGCCGCATCATCGTCAAGGCCCGGCAGTTCGACGCCAAGGAGGGCTCGGTGGATGGCGCCTCCGGCTCCGACGCGATCGACGACGGATTTCGCGAAGTACTCTCCGAAACGCGCGACGACCCGGTGTACAACGAGCTGCGGAGCTACGTCCGCGAGCTCGACATCGACGAGCAATGCGAGCTCGTTGCCCTGATGTGGTCGGGGCGCGGCGATTTCGATCGCTCCGATTGGCCGGAAGCGCTCAAGATCGCGCGCCAGGAACACAACGAGCGAACGGCCGAGTATCTCCTGGGCACCCCGCTCCTGGCCGATTACCTCGCCGAGGGTCTGGCCAAGTTCGGCTGGTCCGCGAGCGATTTCGAGCGTGAGCACCTGTGATGGGCAATCTCAAGCTTCTGTGTGCCTCGCCGTTCGTCCTGACGGCGCTTGCGAGCGGTTTCCCGGGTTCGGTGTCGGGGCCGGCCCAGGTTGCATTGCTCCAGCTCACGGACCCGCTGCATTAACGCCCGGCCCAGTCCCGAATGGACCGCAAGGCGCAGATCCACTTCTGGTATTTCCTGCTCGCCATGTTGGGCGTCATCCTGCTGCGCGACTGGATGACCGAGATGCAGCGCACGGAAACCATCACCTATAACGAATTCCAGTCCCTCCTCGAAAGCGGCAAGATCGCCGAGGTCGGCGTCGGCCAGGACCAGATCGTCGGCACCCTTAAGGAGCCGACCGAAGCGAACAAGACGCAGTTCGTGACCGAGCGGGTCGAGCCCGGAATGGCGGAGGACCTGGCCAAGCACAACGTCAAGTTCTACGGCCTTCCCTCCTCCGGCCTCTTCAAGAGCCTGATGGGCTGGATCCTGCCCACCGCGGGGTTCGTCCTGATCTGGCTATTCCTGCTGCGGCCGATGCTCGAGCGCCAGGCCGGCGGGCTCATGTCGATCGGCAAGAGCCGCGCCAAGGTTTATGTCGAAAAGAATACGAAGGTGACCTTCGCCGACGTGGCCGGGGTCGACGAGGCCAAGGACGAGCTGAAGGAGGTCATCGGCTTCCTGAAAGCGCCCGACAAATACGGGCGCCTCGGCGCGCGCCTCCCGAAGGGCATTCTGCTGGTCGGTCCGCCCGGCACGGGCAAGACGTTGCTCGCCCGCGCCGTGGCCGGCGAGGCCGGCGTGCCGTTCTTCTCGATCAGCGGCTCGGAATTCGTCGAGATGTTCGTCGGCGTCGGCGCCGCGCGGGTGCGCGACCTCTTCGACCAGGCGCGCGGCCACGCGCCCTGCATCATCTTCATCGACGAGCTCGATGCGCTTGGCCGCGCCCGCGGCACGTTCATGCTGGGCGGCCACGACGAGAAGGAGCAGACATTGAACCAGCTCCTGGCAGAGCTCGACGGGTTCGACGCCAGCAGCGGGATCGTGCTTCTGGCCGCGACGAACCGCCCGGAGATCCTGGACCCGGCGCTGTTGCGCGCCGGACGGTTCGATCGCCAGGTGCTTGTCGACCGGCCGGACAAGAAAGGCCGAGTCGAGATTTTGAATGTGCATCTCCGCAAGGTGCAATTGGCGCCCGATCTGAACGTCGGCGAAGTCGCGGCCCTCACCCCGGGCTTCACCGGCGCCGACCTCGCCAATCTCGTCAACGAAGCCGCCTTGCTAGCCACCCGCCGTGCCGCCACGGCGATCACGCTCGACGACTTTACCCAGGCGATCGAACGGATCGTTGCCGGGCTCGAGAAGCGCAACCGGATCTTAAATCCACAGGAGCGCCAGGTCATTGCCCATCACGAGATGGGCCACGCTATCGTCGCCATGGCCCTGCCGGGAACCGATCCCGTGCACAAAGTGTCGATCATTCCGCGCGGCGTCAGCGCCCTCGGCTACACCATCCAGCGGCCGACCGAAGACCGCTTCCTCATGTCGAAGGACGAGCTCGAGAACAAGATCGCGGTGCTGCTCGGCGGCCGGGCCGCGGAGAGCCTCATCTTTCCGCAAGTCTCCACCGGAGCGGCCGACGACCTCAACAAGGCTACGGATATAGCGCACAACATGGTCACCCGCTTCGGCATGACCGCGGAATTGGGCCAGATCGCCTACGAGGCCGAACCCTCGACGTTCCTGCCCACGCCCGGATCCGCCGCCTGGCAGCCTCGCCGGTACAGCGAAGAGACCGCAGCACGGATCGACCAGGCGGTGCGCGACATCGTCGACCGGGCCTTCGGCCGCGCGCTCGCGATCCTGCAGGCGAACCGCGCAGCACTCGAAACCGGCGCCAAGGATCTCCTGGCGCAGGAAACGCTGGACGAAGACAAGCTCCGCCGGGTTGCCGCCGGCCTCAGGCATACCCAGCCACCCAGCCTGCCGGCCGCAGCCAGTCGCGCGATCTGAGGAAACGGGGCGGGAAAGAGAGAAAAGAGTAGACCCCGCCCGGCGCGATGGCGCCGGGCGGAGCCAATTTGCCGTGCTTCGGGGGGAGAAGAAGCACGACAACGCCACCCTACGATCCCGAGGGGCCCCCCGTCTTTGATACAGATCAAATTCGGCGCATGCTGCAGCCGCGAGATTGAGCCAGATCAATGTGGTTGGCGGCCCGCTTTCGTAGGTTTACCCGCATCATCGCGCCCGCGGACGCCTTCTCATGCCGACGAACATGCCGCTCGACATTCGCCCCGACAAAGCAGCCACGCCGTCGGAGGTCATCCCAGCCTCCCCCGCGACGCTGCCCGCCGTCGTCGCACCCAGGCGGGCCGGCCGGCGCAAGCTGCGGGGCAGCCTGATCGCCGTGGCACTCCTCCTGATCGCGGCCGGCGGCATCGGCACGTGGTGGCTGCGGTCAGATGCGGCGCTGCCGGCCGGCATCGCGTCGGGCAATGGCCGGGCGGAAGCCGACGAAATCGACATCGACACCAAATTCGCCGGGCGCATCGCCAAGCTGCTCGTCGACGAAGGCGACATGGTCAGCCCCGGACAAGTGGTGGCGGTGATGGACACGCAGGATCTCGAAGCAACGCTGCGCAATCGCGAGGCCGTGGTGCGTCAGGCGCAACGGACTCTCGACGCCGCACGGGCCAATGTCGACCAGCAGAAGGCGCAACTCGTGTTCACACAGCAGGAGCTGGAACGAGTTAAATTCCTCGCGCCCAAGGGCTTCGCCTCGAAGGAATTGCTCGATCAACGGCAGCAGCAGGTGGACGGGGCCGTGGCGGCGTTCAAGGCGGCCAACGACAACGTCGGTGCCGCAGAGCATGCGCTGGAAGCCGCCAGGCACGACGTCGAGCTCTATCAGGTCAACATTGCCGACAACACGTTGGTCGCGCCACGACTAGGACGCATCCAATACCGAGTGGCTAATGTCGGCGAGGTGCTGGCAGCGGGCGGCAAGGTATTCACGATGCTCGATGTTGCGTATGTCTACATGGACATCTATCTGCCGACTGCGGAGGCCGGCCGGGTCAAGGTCGGCGCAGATGCCCGCATCCTGCTCGACGCCTATCCCAATAGGCCGATCCCGGCCAAGGTCGTGTTTGTGGCTGACCAGGCACAGTTCACGCCGAAAACCGTCGAGACCAAAACCGAACGCGACAAGCTCATGTTCCGGGTGCGGGTGCGCATCGATCCCGAACTGCTCAAGGCGCATGCCCAGGAGGTCCGGAGCGGCCTGCCCGGCGAAGCGTATGTCAGGCTCGATCCGGCGGTGGCGTGGCCGGCGCGGCTGCAGGGTCCGGCGCCGCAATGAGCCGGAACAGCGAGTCCGTCGCCCGGCTCGAGCAGGTTACACAGCGCTACGGCAAGGTCCTCGCCCTCGACCGTGTGACGCTCGACGTTCCGGCCGACTGCATGGTCGGCCTGATCGGGCCGGACGGGGTCGGGAAATCCGCCTTGCTCGGCCTCGTGTCCGGGGCCAGACGGCTGCAGTCGGGACGCGTTCAGGTGCTGGGCGGCGACATGGGAGATGCGGCGCATCGCGGCGCCGTGTGCCCGCGCATCGCCTATATGCCCCAGGGATTGGGCAAGAACCTCTACCCGGACCTGAGCGTACGCGAGAACGTGGAGTTCTTCGGCCGGCTGTTCGGCCAGTCGCGCGCTGAACGGGACTGGCGGATCCGCGAACTGCTCGCCGCGACGGGCCTGGCGCCGTTTGCCGACCGCGCCGCCAAGAAGCTTTCGGGCGGCATGCGACAGAAGCTCGGCCTGTGCTGCTCCTTGATCCACGATCCCGACCTGCTCGTGCTCGATGAGCCGACCACCGGCGTCGATCCGCTGTCGCGCCGGCAGTTTTGGGAGCTGATCGACCGCATGCGCGCCCGCAGCACCGGCATGAGCGTGATCGTCGCCACGGCCTACATGGAGGAGGCGGAGCGTTTCGACTGGCTGGTGGCCATGAACGCCGGCAAGGTACTGGCAACCGGCACGCCTGCGGACCTCAAAAGAGATACCGGCACGCAGACCCTCGAAGAGGCGTTCATCGCTCTGCTCCCGAAGGAGATGCGGCGGGGCCACCAAGCGCTGGGCATTCCGCCGCGACAGCTCCATGGCACCGAGCCCGTCATCGTGGCGCGCGACCTGACCTGCCGCTTCGGCGACTTCACCGCTGTCGACCGGGTGAGCTTCACCATCGAGCGCGGCGAGATCTTCGGCTTCGTCGGCTCGAACGGCTGCGGCAAGACGACCACCATGAAGATGCTGACCGGCCTCCTGCAGCCGAGTGAAGGCGAGACGCTACTGTTCGGCAGGCGCCTCGATGCGGCCGATGTCAGCGCGCGCTATCGGGTCGGCTACATGTCGCAGTCATTTTCGCTCTATACGGAGCTTACGGTCCGGCAGAATCTCGATCTCCACGCCCGGCTGTTCCATCTGCCGGCCCCCAGGGCCACCGCTCGGATTGCGGATCTGATCGAGCGTTTCGGGCTTGCGGACTACGTCGACGATCTGACCGAGAATCTGCCGCTCGGCATCCGGCAGCGGCTGTCACTGGCCGTGGCGGTCGTTCACGAGCCGGAGATGCTGATCCTCGACGAGCCGACGTCGGGGGTCGATCCGCTCGCCCGCGACCGGTTCTGGGAACTGCTCATCGACCTCTCGCGCAAGCAAGGGGTGACGATCTTCGTCTCGACACATTTCATGAACGAAGCCGCCCGATGCGACCGGTTGTCGCTGATGGATTCGGGACGGGTGTTGGCGACCGATACGCCGTCCGGTCTCATCGCCGCGCGCGGCGCTGCCACACTCGAGGATGCGTTCATCGGGTTTCTGGAAGACGCGGCGGCCACGGCGGCCGGCACCGGCCCCGCCCCACTGCCACTGGATCCAGGGGCACGCAGGCCGGCGGAGCGTGCCGCCATCAATTCCTGGTTCAGCTTGCAGCGCCTCCGCGCCTACTCGATCCGCGAAACGCTCGAGCTCCTCCGCGATCCGGTCCGGCTGGGCTTTGCGCTTCTCGGCACCTGCCTCCTGATGCTGGTCTTCGGATTCGGGATTTCAACCGACGTCAATGACCTGACCTTCGCCGTCCTCGACTATGACCATTCGCCCGAAAGCCGCGCCTATCTCGAGGAGCTTCGCGGGTCTGCCTACTTCGTCGAGAAGGCGCCGATCGCCGATCATGCCGAGATGAATCGCCGCCTTCAGAGCGGTGACGTCTCGCTTGCGGTCGAAATCCCGCCCGGCTTCGGCAGGGACATCAAGCGCGGACGGCCCACCTGGGTCGGAGCATGGATCGACGGCGCGATGCCGTTCCGCGCGGAGACAATCCGCGGATATGTGCAGGGAATGCATCAGCTCTATCTCGCGGACCCCATCGTAAAGACGACCCTGCCCTCCCGGCCACCAGCGGCCGCGATCGAGACAAGGTTCAAGTACAACCAGGACTTCGACAGCATCTACGCCATGGTGCCGACGACGATCTGCCTCCTGTTGGCGGTGTTCCCCGCGATCTTGATGGCGCTCGCCGTGGTGCGGGAAAAGGAGCTCGGCTCGATCACGAATCTGTATGTCACCCCGGTGACCCGGCTCGAATTCCTGCTCGGCAAGCAGCTTCCCTATATTGCCATCGCAATGCTCAATTTCGCCCTTCTCTACCTGATGGCATTGTTCGTCTTCCAGGTGCCGCTCAAAGGAAGCTTTCCGGCCCTGCTCGTCGGCGTCGCGATCTACGTGGGGGCGACGACCGCCTATGGCATGCTCGTCTCCGCCTTCAGCCGTAGCCAGATCGCGGCCGTGTTCGGCACGGCGATCCTGACGTTTCTGCCGGCGACGCAGTTCTCCGGCATGCGCACGCCGGCATCCTCGATCGCCGGCGCGGGCCGCGTGATCGGGCAGCTTTTCCCGATGACCTATTTCGTCCCGGTGAGCGTCGGGACCTTCACCAAGGGGCTCGTGTTCGCGGACGTGGCGGGCGACATGGCGCGCCTCGCCCTGTTCATCCCCGGTCTCGTCCTCCTGAGCCTGCTGCTGCTTCCCAAGCAGGCGCGCTGAGAGTTACCGATGCGCAAGCTGTCGAATATCTTCTGGCTCGGCACCAAGGAACTGCGCAGCTTCTTGCACGACGTCGTGCTCATCGGGCTGGTGATCTATTCCTTCACGATCGCGGTGACCAGCCAGGCGCGGAGCTATTCGCAGGAGCTGCACAACGGCTCGATCGCCATCGCCGATGAGGATCAATCGGAGCTGTCGCGCCGCATCGCGCATGCCTTTTTGCCGCCCTATTTTCTCAACCCGCGGATGATCGCCGAGCGCGAAATCATTCCGCGGATGAACGACGGCACCTATACCTTCGTCCTCGACATTCCGCCGAATTTTCAGCGCGACGTGCTGGGCGGGCGCGGGCCCGCTCTCCAGCTCAACGTCGACGCGACGGCCATGGTCCACGCGGGAATCGGCGCGGGCTACGCGCAACAGATCATCACGACCGAAATCAATGACTTCCTGTCCCGGGACAGCGCTGCGCGGCCATCGCCGGTGAACCTCGAGACGCATATCGAATTCAATCCGAATGTCGAAACATCGTGGTTCGCCAGCGTGATGGGCATCATCAACAACGTCACCATGCTGGCGATCATCCTCGCCGGGGCGGCGGTGATCCGCGAGCGCGAGCATGGGACGATGGATCACCTGCTGGTGATGCCGCTCACACCCTTCGAGATCGCCATGGCGAAGGTCTGGGCCAACGGTCTCGTGATCACGGTGGCGACCGGGATCTCGCTGTATGTCGTCGTGCAGACGCTGCTCGGCGTTCCGATCGCCGGCTCGATCCCGCTGTTCCTCGTCGGCGCGGCGATCTACCTGTTCTTTGCGACGGCCATCGGGATCTTCATCGGCACCATCTGCCGCTCGATGCCGCAGCTGGGGCTGATCTTCATGCTGATCTACGCACCCATGGTGATCCTGTCGGGCAGCAACACGCCGCTGGAGAGCATGCCGCACTGGCTTGCCACGGCCATGCGGGCCTCGCCCTCAACCCATTTCGTGTCCTTCGCTCAGGCCATTCTCTATCGCGGCGCCGGATTTGACGTGGTGTGGCCGAATTTCCTGTTTGTGGCACTCGCGGGCGGCGTGTTTTTCGGGTTTGCCTTGCTGCGCTTTCGGTCGGTCGCGGCCCAATCCGCCTGAGGGTGGTCAATGCGAGGACGCGGCATTGGCCGTCCCGGTCACGGGATGGCCGATGCCGAGGGGCTTTGCGTCGATCAGAACGAACGCCAGCCGCGCCGGGGCGCTGCCGCGGTTCGCCCACGCATGGTTGGTGCCGCGCTGGACCATGACGTCGCCGGCGCGCAGCTTCACCGTGGACCGGTCCATGTCCATCTCGATCTCGCCCGCAAGGCAGATCACGTAATCGACCGTCTCGGTCCGGTGCATGACCGCCTTGTTGCCGGGCGGAAAATCGATCACCGCAAACCGTGTCCCATTCGCAGGCGGGGCCGTGCCGAGAATGCGGGCGCCCAGGTCCTCGACCTGCTCGCCGATCGCGATATCCGCGGGTGCCCCGTCCGTGCACCAGATCATGGTCGACACGTTGCCCGACGGCGAGTACTTCGTGTTCGTCGCCGGAGCGTCCATGATGACTTTGGCGGTATGGTCGGCGTCGTGCCCGGTCACGACGCGACGGATCGGCGGAACGTCTGGCCTGTTGCTCATCCTGGTCTCCTGGTCCAGAGGATCATGGCCGCACGTTGCGCGACGGTCCAGAGGCCGTCTAATGTCGCGCATGGCTATCGTCGACGAACGTCTTTGCAACCCCCTGCCGATCGCGGAGCTGGAACGCCGCTGGATGGCGGTACGCTCTGCAATGGGGGCGGCCGGGCTCGATGCGCTGGTCGTCCAGGGTGCGAACAACATGTCCGGCACGGGCGGCTATTTCCGCTGGTTCACCGGCATCTCCGCGCCAAGCTCGTATTCGCAGACGCTGATCTTCCCGCGCGAGGGTCTCTCAACCTTGGTTGCCCACGGCCCGTTTTCGGGCGAGAGCACGCATGATGGCACCGACCCCGCCCTGCCCGGCATCGGGCGGCGGCTGTCCACCTCGGCGTTCCCGGCCGTCGGCTACACGGCGGCCTACGAGCCGGACATCGCGGTCCAGGAGATCAAGAAGGCGGGGTATCGCGCGGTGGGCCTGGTCGGCTCGACCAGCGCCTATCACGGCTTTGCCCAGCGGCTGAAGGATGGCCTCGCGGGCATCCGGCTCGTCGATTCCACCGATCTCATCGACCCGATCCGCGCCGTGAAGAGTCCCGAGGAGATCGAGCTGATCCGCCGGGCGGCCGAGATGCAGGACGAGATTTTCCGGAAAGTGCGCGACCACATCCGGCCGGGCCTCAAGGATTTCGAGGTGATGGCCTACGCGCAGTACGTCGGCCAGACGCTCGGCAGCGAGACGGGCTATTTCATCGGGTCGTCGGCGCCCGCCGGCCAGCCGGCCGGGGTGCGGCTGCGGCCGCAGCAGGGCCGCGAGATCAAGAAGGGCGACGTGCTGTTCTGGCAGGCCGAGAACACCGGGCCGGGCGGCTATTTCGTGCATCTCGCACGCTTCTTCGTGCTCGGCCGCGCTCCGCAGGAGCTCACGGACGCCTTTGCCGCCGTACGCGACGCCCAGGCCTTCACGGTCGAGCGCCTCAAGCCCGGCGTGTCGTGCCAAGCCCTGTTCGAGGATTACAACGGCTACATGCGCGGCCGCGGGTTCCCGCCCGAGACGCGGCTGCATTGCCACAGCCAGGGCTACGACGCGGTCGAGCGGCCGTTGATCCGTCATGACGAGACGATGACGATCGGCCCGAACATGAATATCGGCATCCATCCGAGCATCGGAACCGCGCGGGTGTTTGCCACGATCTGCGACAATTTTCTCACGCATCCGGACGGCTCCGTCGAGCGCCTGCACAAGACGCCGCCGGAGATCGTCGAGCTTTGAATTCATCGGAGGAGAGCAATGGCCGCCCCACACCGGATCGACACGCACCACCACATCATCCCGCCGAGCTACCTGGCCAAGGAGCGCGACCGGGTCCTGGCTCCGGCGCATAACTTGAGGGAGCAGCTCCTGCGCTGGACCCCGGCGGTCGCCGTCGAGGAAATGGACCGCAACGGGATCGCGACGGCGGTGACCTCGATCTCCGCCCCCGGGGTGTGGTTCGACGAGGTGAAGAAGTCGCGCGAGATCGCGCGCGAGTGCAACGAATACGCCACGCAGATGGGGCGCGACCATAAAGGCCGCTTCGGGGTGTTCGCCGCCCTGCCGCTGCCCGACGTCGAGGGGTCCCTGAAGGAAATCGAATACGCGCTCGACACTCTCAAGGCCGATGGGATCGGCCTGATGACCAATTACAACGACAAGTACCCGGGCGAGGCCGCCTTTGCCCCCGTGTTCGACGAGCTGAACCGCCGCAAGGCGGTCGTCTACTTCCATCCGACCGTGTGCGGGGCCTGCCTCAATCTCCTGCCCGGCGTGCCGCCGCCCACGATCGAGTTCCCGCATGACACGACGCGGGCGATCACGTCGCTTCTCTACAGCGGCACGTTCCTGCGCTGCCCCGACATCAAGTGGATCTTCTCGCATGGCGGCGGCACCTTGCCGATGCTTGCGCACCGCCTTCAGGGCCTGTTGCGCGTCCGCAAGGACCTCGCCGAGCGCATGCCGAACGGCGTCGCCGCCGAGCTGCGCAAGCTCCACTACGACGTGGTCGGTGTCGCCAATGCCGGCTCGTTCGCCGCGGTCAAGCACATGGCCGGGATCGCGCAGCTCCTGTTCGGCACCGATTTCCCCTATTGGGCCGCAGAGGTGACGGTCAAGAGCGTGACCACCGATCTCGGGCTCGACCCGGCCGATATGCGCGCGATCGAACGTGACAACGCGCTCCGGCTGATGCCGCGTCTCGGCCGCTAGGCCTTCAGACGCGGCAGGAGACGCACGGCATTGCCGCTCTCAATTGCCTGAAGGTTGGGTCCCTTGAGCCGGATCTTTTCGAGCCCGGTTTCCTGCGGCTTGGTCGGAACGTAGGGATAATCGGTGCCAAAGACGACCTGCGAGATGGGGACCAGCGCCAGCAGGGCCGCCATGGACGCCGGAGCCGTGGCATTGGCGGTATCATAATAGAGCCGCCGGAACTCCGCTTCGATGCCGTTCGGCGCGAACTTGTCCTTGTCCGGGCGGAACCCGAAGAAATACTCCATGCGACCGGCCAGCATCGGCACGGTGCCGCCCGCGTGCGAGAACAGCCATTTGATTTCGCGATAACGGGCGAAGGAGCCGCTCAGAAGCAGGCTCGCGACCGCGCGCGTGGTGTCGTGGGGCACCTCCAGCACGGCGGGAAACGTGCCGACGCTCAGATTGCCGCAGCAGCTCGCGACCAGCGGATGGAAGTACACGACCGCCTTACGCCGGTTCAGCTCCTCGAATACCGGCTTGTAGGCGGGGTCGCCCGGCCACTTGTCGCCGTAGTTCGTCTGCAGGCCGATCCCGTCCGCCTTGAGGACGTCGAGCGCGTATTCGATCTCCTTCAGGCTTGCGTCGATATCGAGCATGGGCAACGTGGCGAACAGGCCGAAGCGGCCCTTGTGATCGCGCACCATGCCGGCGCCGTATTCGTTGCAGATGCGAGCCATCTTCGTGGCCGCCTCCGCCCCCTGGTCGAACCACACGCCGGGCGTGGAGGGGACCGAAAGGACGGACGTCCGCACGCCGTTCTTGTCCATCTCCTCGAGCGATTTGGCTGTCGACCAGCTCACCTGCGTCGGAAAGTGCGGAAGCTTGCGCTTGTCTTCCCAGTCGAGCCACGCCTTCTGGTACTCGGGCGCAAAGAAATGATGATGCGTGTCGATGATGGAGGGCTTCGCGGCCGGCTGTGCCAGCGCCGCCCCCGGGGGCAGCATGGCCACGGCACCCGCAGCACCGAGCGAGGCCAGAAAATCTCGGCGCGTCGCGCCAGCCATATCGTTCGCCGTCATAATCGTCCCTCCCGCATCTTTTTTGATTTCGTCTCGACGCCAGGGGCAGGATAGCGAAACCTGCCCAGGTGTCAAAATGTCGCGCGGCCCACGGATCGCCGCGCATTGTCAAAGCGTCCCGCTGTAGCGTATCAATCATGGGCGGATCGGACCGCCCGCGTGCGGCAAGGATACGAACGAGAGAAGCAAGGCGCCGCCGCAAGGCCGGTCTGGCGCCACACCATTGAAAGCGGAGACGTAAATGCGGATTTGCTGGTTCGACGACAATCGCCTGGGGCTCGTGAAGGACGGGCGCGTCTATGACGTAAGCGCCGCGTTGGCCAAGCTGCCGCGGCCGAGCTACCCCTACCCGAAGGGCGATCTTCTGGTTGCCAATCTGGAAACGATGCGCCGCGATATCGCCGCCGCCGCCGAGGGTGCCAAGAGCCGCCCCGCCTCCGAGGTCAGGTTCCTCAGCCCGGTCGCCAACCCGACGAAAATCATCGGCACGCCGGTCAACTACAAGGACCATGTGGCCGAGGCCCAGGCCCAGCGCGCGGTGTTCACCGGCCGTCATCAGGGCTCGATCGAGGAACAGGGACTGTTTCTCAAGGCCACGAGCGCCTTGGTCGGCCCGAGCGAAGGCGTGACGGTCCGTTTCCCGGAACGGCGGACCGATCATGAGATGGAGCTCGGGATCGTCATCGGCCGCAAGGCCGCCAACATCGCCGATGCCGACGCTCTCGACTACGTGGCGGGCTATGCGATCGCCCTCGACATGGTCGTCCGCGGCAGCGAGGACCGCAGCTTCCGGAAGTCGATCGATACCTACGCCGTGTTGGGGCCGTGGCTCGTCACGGCGGACGAGATTCCCGACCCGACGCAACTCGACTTTTCCCTGGCGGTGAATGGCGCCGTGAAGCAGAAGTCGAACACGCGCGACATGGTCATGAGCATCCGCCGCCAGATCGCCTGGGCGTCGTCGTTCTATACGCTCTGGCCGGGCGACATCATCATGACCGGGACTTGCGCCGGTGTGAGCCAGGTCCGGCCGGGCGACGTCATGCACTGCGAAATCGAGAAGATTGGCTCGATGGACGTCCGGGTCTCCTGATCCGCCGCAGGCGGCGGCGCCGGGCACGCCGCCGCCTACTTCGTGCCCAGAACCGGATGCGTGGCGAGAGCCAGCAGCATCATGTGCTCCATGACGGGAAATTGGCCGTCGCGTGCCGCCTGCATCGCGTCATCTGGCTCCGTCAGCACGATTTCCTGCTCTTCGAGATCGCCGGACTCGGGCCTCTGCTGCGCGTAGCATCCGGAAGCCCGGAAAAAATGAGCGGTCTGGCATCGCTGATTGGCCTGCGTGACGAAACTTCCAAGTGCGGTCCACACCGCTCCCGCGTAGCCCGTCTCCTCCAGCAATTCGCGCTGCGCGGCCGCCAGCGGCGTCTCCCCAGGATCGACCCGGCCGCCCGGAAAATTCAGACAGACCCGCCGCACGCCATGCCGATACTGCCGCAGCAACACCAGGCGGCCGTCCGCCGCTTCGGCAAAGACGCTGACGTAGTCCGGCATCGCGATCTGATAGAAATCGTCGATCCGCCGGCCGTCCGGCAACTCTACCGACTGACTGCTGATTTCGATGAAGGGCGGACGCGACAGCAGCGTCCGCTCCTCTCGGACCGTCCATGGACGAAGCTCGGGCATACGGCTCATGCGCCCGCTTGTCGCCGGCGCGCCACCGTCAGGCGCCGCCGGCCGGAGCCTCTACCGTGGCACCCCGCAGCATCAGGGCATCCTCGAGCACCGTACTGAGCCTCGGGGCGGCCAGCGGCTCAACGACCGGCCCGGGTTGCGGGGAGACGCGGACCCGCTCGCCCTCCTCCAAACACCCGCGGACTCCCCGGTGAACGACCGCCCCGATGTCGTTCTGATACAGCCACAGCCCGTTGGTCTGCCCTTCGAAGCTCGGCTCGCCGCCCATATGGCCCCACGGCCGGTAGTCGGCTCCCAGGCCGATGCCGAAGATGTTCGGGATCTGACCGCCGTCCGCCAACAGAAGCCGGGCATCGCGCCCGACCGCCGGGCCGCCATGATCGGCCTTCAGGCGCAACTGGCGGCCGTCTGCATCGAACACCGGGATGGTCGAAGCCTGGTAGCCAAACGCCGGTACGATCAGGGCCGCGTCGTCCAGGAGCCGCCGCAGCTGGGCTGATGACATCTGCGCGTCCGTGAGCGGAACCATGGTGACCCGGCGTTCGGGGTCGGTCCCCGGACGGCCGGTCAGGCGCCGCCAGGTTTCGCGCCCGTCCCCGCGCAGGCCGCCAAGCCTGTTGACCCGTTGTGTCCTCGGACAGACATCGCGCTCCGTGAACGAATAGCCGTCGGCCCGCGCATCGTCGCGCGTCCAGTACAGGATGCGCGCCGGGCGGCGATAGAGAAGGGTAATGTCTCCGGGCCCGAACGGGACTTCGGGCATGAGTTGGGTGAGCACCCACAGGACCGAGAACGCGCTATGCGCGCCACCCAGGACCACGACGCGGGGTGAACGCGCCTTCGACAGCAATCCGGCCGCCCGCTTCAGACCGCCGCTCGTCAACAGAGCGTCGCTGGCGATGATCTTCCCGAGATCCGCGTCCGCCAGCCGCACGTCCCGCAACACCGGCGTGCGCAGATACGCGTTCAGGTTCTGACGTCCGCCAAGCGCCATGACGGCGCATTGCGATTCGGTGAACAGGACGTCCCCTTCGGACGTGACAACCTCGGCTGCTACGGTCCCGCCCTCGCGCAAATGCAGCGCCCGAACGTCCGCCCGCGTGACGAATTCGCTCTCGGGCGCCTCTGCGATCGCTTGCTCCAGAATATTGCCGAGCCGTCTGAGGTAGGCACCGACCAGGTGCAGCGGCGGATATCCATACCGCATCGTCTCGAGTTCGCGCGTTACCGGGTCTTCCTTGAGGGGCGCGAACAGCTCACGCGCCGGCGGCGCGTCGAGACATTCGAGATAGGCGGTGCCCAGGGAATCGGAATTGATGACGTAGCGCCCGATCGTGCCGCCCATGGCGCTGCTGCGGTCGATCACCGTCACGCCGGATTTGAGCCACGCGCCGAGCGCACCGCTCTGGGCCGCCCAGATAAGTGGCCCCGTACCCCCGGGCCCGGCTCCGACGATCAGCGTTCCGCGCATACTAAACTCCGTCCAGCGTAACGGCTGCAGTCCTTGGTGGACGCACCCGCGCCAAGTTTGGCGGCATCAGTTTTCAGGAGACAGGAGCGCCCGCCGTGGCGGGCTATTCCATCCGCGCATGTCCGGCGCGGTACCCGGTCGTAGTCGTTCATTAGTCTCATAACGAGGAGAGCCCCCTTAGGGTTCGCCTCGCCGAAGGAAAAGCGCCGAAGTAGACTGGACTTGGCGAGCCTTCGGAAGTGACCAATCTGTGGCCCGGCCGCGATCGAGCTCTGTGACAGTCCGTGGTCCCCCCTCTCATATTTTTGCCCTCGATCAACCTGCGAGCGCTTGCCTGAAGACGGCGTCCACCTTCGACAAGACCGAGGAATCGACAGCGCTCGATGTCGGCAGATTGACCCCGGTCCGCGCGAGGCGCTGCGCCGCGGGACATGGCCGCGCATAGCGGCGATACGGCGGCATCTCCGACAGGCAGTGGAAAAACGGCCGCAGCTCGATGTCCGCGCGCCTGGCCGTCTCGATCAGATGGCCGCGCCTGTTGTCCGGCACCAGCGCGCAACAGAGCCAAACCACCGGCTCATAGGTGGCGGATAGGCCGGGTGCGAACGTCACCCCGGGTATGTCGCGGAGGTGGTCGCAGTAGAGCCGCTGCAGGTCCAGATTGCGCCGCAAGGTCTGGCCGATCTTGCGCAGCTGCATGACGCCCAGCGCAGCCTGGAGATTGGTCATGCGGTAATTGAAGCCGACCACCTCGTGCCAATAGCCGCCGCCCGGCTTCATTCCGTGGCTCCGCAACTCCAGGAGCGTGGCCGCGAGCCGGTCGGAGTCGGTCAGGCACATGCCGCCTTCGCCGGTCGTCACGATCTTGTTTCCGTAGAACGAGAAGCAAGCGATGTCGCTGAACTGGCCGACCAGGCGGCCGTCGTATCTCGCGCCATGGGCCTCCGCGCAGTCCTCCACGACGAAGATGCCTCGGGACTTCGCGAACTCGGCGATCGGCCCAATCTCGGCCGGCCGGCCATAAAGGTGAACCGGAATGATCGCCTTTGTGCGCGCCGTGCAGGCGAGCTCAAGCTGCGCCAGCGACATCGTCCACGTGGCGTCGTCGACGTCGACGAGCACGGGAGTGGCGCCGCAATAAAGGACCGCGTTGATGGTTGCGGCGAACGTCAGATCGGGGACGATCACCTCGTCGCCGGGCCCGATGCCGAGCGCTACGAGCGCCAGGTGGAGCGCCACCGTTCCGTTTGATACAGAGATGCCGTGCCGGAGGCCGTTGAAAGACGCAAATTCCCGCTCGAACGATTCGATATAGCTGCCCTTGCTCGAAATCCAGGTGGACAGAAAGGCATCGATGATCGCGCGCAATTCGTGGTGCGACAGATCGGGTTGGGCGATCTGGACCGGCTGGCTGCTCCGATCGACCACCACGTCGACGAGGCGCCCATCGTCCGCCACGACCGGGATGGCCGGGCCATATTTTTGAGATCCGACTGCCGGCGGCTCTTCCACGAAATACCCGGCGCCGAGACCGGAAAACGCACGCCCCTCGACGACGGCCTTCCGGATGTTCTGCAACGTGATTCCGCCGAGCAGCCTTTGCCGGGCATCGACAACGAAGCAAACACCGAGCCGGTTGTCGAGACACTTCTCGGCCACGTCCATCAGACTGTCCGTCGCCGCGCACGTGAATTCCGTCAGCCGGGCGTCGGTTGCAAAGACAGGCGTTTCGGGGATCGCCAGGCGCATGGGTGCTGTCAAAATCGGTATTTCGGTGACGCTGATGAAATAGCTGGCGCCGGCTCCGCGCCAGTGACTATGCGGTGTCCCGCCTGAACGCGCGTAGCCTTTGGCCGCGGATGGGTGCCCACACGCATTTACGCTCACACGGCCGGGCGCCGAGTGGTGACACAGTTTGATCACTGGTCGCCACGCCGCCGCTTCGCATCTACTGCATCGATCCGACTCCCGTATGCGCGGTAGCAGGGGGACGGACCGCGGCCAAGGAAACCCAAATACGAATACGACGGGGAATGGCAGATTGAACCTCGCGGCGGCGCCATGAAGTGCCTGTGGATCACGTTGGCCGATCCCGATCCTCCTCGAAACGGGCAGTTCCTCTATTCGCGGGTGCTGATCGACGGCATCAGGTCGGCGGGCGTCGAACTGCACGTGGTCGGGCTGACGCGCCCACGCGGCATTCACAAGAGCGGCGAGTACGCGGAAGGAGTTCATTGGTGGCTCGCCAAGCACCAGTGGTCGGCCGACCACCAGGCAAGTTCGCGGTGGGTCAGCCTCTTTTCGGGGCTGCCGCAGATTTCGGCGCAGACCTATACGCCGCCAATGCGGCGCTTGATCGCGGAACGCCTGAAGGATGGCCCGTGGGACGCCATCGTCTTCGACAGCATCTGCGCCGGCTGGGCGCTGTCGATGGTGCTATCCCACTATGCGCACGCAGCGATCCGCCCCAAGGTGCTCTATCTGGCGCATAATCATGAAGAGACCGTGGCGCGCGCAATCGCCAAGACCACGCGGCTCGGCCCGAAACGGTGGGTCAGGGAGGTAGACGCGCTGAAGGTCGCGCGACTCGAACGCTGGCTCGTGCGTACAGCCGACGTGGTCACGTCCAATTCGCCCGACGACTGCGAGAAATTCCGGCCCCATCGCCCCGACAGACGGGTTGAATTCCTGCCGCCGGCTTATACCGGGCGCCGGGTCGCTGCACGCGAGATCACCGCCGCCATTCCGCGCCGCGCCATCATCGTGGGCAGCTTCGACTGGATCGCAAAGCGCGTCAGTCTCGAGCGGTTCTTGAGCGCGGCGGACCCCCTGTTCGCACGAGCAGGCATCCAATTGTTCGTCGTCGGGAGCGCCGAAGAGGGCTTTCTCAACCGTATTCGGAGCGAGGTGACCGCCACTCGCCTGACCGGCCGGGTCGACGACATCGGCCGCTACATGGATCAGGCGCGCCTCGCCCTCGTGCCTGACTTGCTGGGCGGGTTCAAGCTGAAGGCGCTCGACTACGCGTTCAATCGCCTGCCGATGCTGGCCATGGCCGGAGCCGTGCCCGGCATGCCGCTCGTTCCGAACGACAGCATTCTCCTGTTCCAAAGCCATCGGGCACTCGCTGAAGGAGTCATCGCCGTCATCGACGATTTCGCCTTCCTGAACCACGTACAGAATCAGGCTTACGCGGCATGCGGGGTTCAGTTCGACGGCGACGTGATCGGCCGGCGGCTCGCGCGCCTCATCTCGCCGGAGGAAGTGCCGCGCCCTCGCCCGGCCGCGGCGGCAGCGTGGTCGAAGATCGGCTCCGTGGACAAGCCGGCCTAGGCGGCAGGCCCTCTTCCGCTCCTTTAAAGGGCCGCGATCCGCTCTCTGATACGCCGCAACGTGTCCTCGCGCTCGCCGCGCGGGAAGAACAGGAAGTTGTAGATATAGCGGCCGAACCTCTCGCGTTGATCGAGGCTCGCCTTCAGGTCCGGGTAATTCGCCGGGTTCTGCATGATGTCGCGGTCGAACTGCTCGATTGGATTCAGCTGACGCTGAAAGATGAAATAGCCGCGATACCCGAGACCGCGCAGGAACGCCGCGACCCGCGCGATCGACCCGGGCGCAATGCTCTCCTCGAGCTCGACTTGAAGACGCGGCTGCCAGCGGCCGATCGTGTCGCGGGCGCCCTCAAGCACTGCTTCCTCGTGGCCTTCGACGTCGATCTTCATGAAGCCCAACTCGCCCGAATAAATGCGGTCCAGCGGCTCCGTGCGGATTTGGATTTCCCTCGCTTCGGGGAATTTCTCGGCGACAGCCTGCGTCATGCTCGAACAGCCATGCACGAGAACGCCGTCGATGATCGGAACGCGAAGCACGCTCGATCCCGAGTTCCGGGACAGGGCTACATCGCTGATGACCACCGTCTGGCTGCGTATGTCGTTCTGAAACTTCCGGCGCAGGTCATCAGCCAGCCACGAGACGGGCTCGAAGGCGTAGACGCGACGCGCGTATTTCTTGAGGAAATGGATATAGCACCCGTCATTGGCTCCGACGTCGATCGCATCCATGTCGGGTCGGCATAGATCGCGCAGCACGTGGAGTTCGACCTCGCCGTACCTGGCGTAGAAACGAGCCTCACGCCAGTTCAAGAGCGGTTGCGGGCAGATCGCGCGCAGGTGTCGTTTGCCTTCCCGCACCAGATCTTCCGTCGCCAGCGCTGCCATGCCTCAACCTCGTCCGTTCGACCTGTGCTGCCGAAGCTGCGGCAGATCGCATATGTGGCGTCGAATCATTACGCCGGTTTTTTTCGCGGGACAGTGTCTAGGTTGTGACACAACATGACAGCGTCGCCGCCGCTGCGAGCGCCGCCTTGACATCGCGGGTGCGGGGCTTAAAAATGAACATGTTCGGAAACGCCCACCAAACGCCGCCCGGTCTTGCAGCAAGGCTGGCCGCACGAGATTTACGGAGTTCCCCATGTCTGCTGCACGGAAGGCCGCCCTCGTCACGGGCGCTGCGAGCGGCATCGGCCGCAGCGCCGTTCTGGCGCTGGCCCGCGCCGGCTACGACGTGGCCATCAATTACAGTCGCAGCGACGGCCCCGCCCGCGAGGTCGAAGCCGAGGCCCGCAAAGCCGGGGCCCGCACCATTCTGTGCAAGTGCGATGTCGCGGACGACAAAGCCGTGAGAGCGATGCTGAAAAGCGTCGAGGACGCCTTCGGCAGTCTGGATGTGCTCATAAACAACGCCGGCACCACGAGCGACGTCAAGCCGAAGGATTTCGAGGGCATGACGGCCGACGAATGGGACCGCGTCTTCGCGGTCAACGTGCGCGGACTGTTCCAGGTCACCCGTGCTTCGCTGCCGCTTCTTCGCAAGTCGAAGGAGCCCTGCATCGTGAATACGGCCAGCATCGTCGGCTTGCGGCCGGGCCCGCAGCCGCTTCCCTACGCGGCGAGCAAAGCCGCCGTGGTGAACCTCACCAAGACCCTCGCTTACAATCTCGGCCCCGAGATCCGGGTCAACGCGGTCGCACCCGGCTGGATGGAGGGGGATTGGATGAAGCGCATGCTCAAGGACAAATATGACGACCTCATGGGCCGCCGGGCCAAGCTGACGCCGCTCAGGCGCTGCGTCACCGCCGATGACGTCGCGGAGACCATGATGTCGCTGATCCAGAGCAATCGTTTCGTGACCGGCGAGATCATCGTGATCGACGGCGGCTTTACGAGCTCGACCTGATAATTCCATGCTCGACGGCGTCGTCCCTTTTCCGCCCGAATTCGCCAAGCGTTATCGCGAAAAAGGCTACTGGCTCGACAAATCCCTCGCCGAGGAGTTTGCGGCGGTCTTCCGCGACTTTGCCGATCGTATCGCGCTGATCGACGGCGAACGCCGGTTCACCTATGCCGATGTGGATCGGCTCTCGGACAACCTGGCGCTCAACCTGCTCGATCTTGGCGTCAAGCCGTTGGACCGCTTCGTCCCCACGCTGCCGAACGTGGCGGAGTTCGTCCTTCTCTATTTCGCGCTGCAAAAGCTCGGCTGCATCCCCATCGCGGCCCTGGTCACGCACCGCTACAGCGAAATCAGCCAGTTCGTACGGCTTTCGCAGGCCGTCGCCTGTGTCTACCCCGCGCGCAACAGCGATTTTGAATTTGCGCCGATGATTCGGCGGGTCGCCCAGGAGAATCCCTGCCTGCGCCTGGCGATCACGCTGGGGACGCCGGGGCCGGGCGAGCTGTCGCTCCAGGAGCTGATCGAACGTCCGGCCAAACGCCCGAAGAGCGACCTCGCCAAGATCAGGATCGATCCCACCGACCCGTGCATCTTCCAGCTGTCGGGCGGCACCACGGGCATCCCCAAGCTCATCCCGCGCACCCACAACGACTACGCTTATAACTCGAAGACGGCCGCCAAGGTGTGCGGCGTCACCGGGGAATCGGCGCTCCTTCTGATGCTGCCGATCGCGCACAACCTCCCGTTGGCGTGTCCGGGTATCCAGGGCTTCATGTTCAACGGCGGCAAGGTCGTGCTCAGCGCGTCGACCCGGCCCGAAGACGTCTTTCCGCTCGTCGCCAAGCACCGGGTGACGCACATCAAGGTGGTCCCCGCGCTTCTGATCCGCCTGATCAACAGCCCCGCTGTGACGCAGCACGACACGTCCTCGGTCCGCTACATCCAGAGCGGCGGCCAGCGCCTGCAGCCCGAGGTGCGGCTGCGCACGAAGGAGCTCATCCCCAGCTGCTTCGTGCAGGAAAATTTCGGCATGTCGGAGGGCATGCTGTACTTCGTCCGCATCGACGACCCGGAGGACGTCCGCCTCGAAACCGTGGGCCGTCCGATCTCGCCCGACGACGAGGTGCGGCTCATCGACGACGACGGCAACGAAGTGCCGTTCGGCGAGGTCGGCGAGATGTGCGCGCGCGGGCCCTACACCTTGCGCGGCTATTACGGGGCACCCGAGCACAACGCCAAGGTCTTCACGCCGGACGGCTTCTACTGCTCGGGCGATCTCATGCGCCAGCACCCGTCAGGTAATTACATGGTCGAGGGGCGGAAGAAGGACCTGATCAACCGCGGCGGCGAGAAGATCAGCGCCGAGGAGATCGAGAACCTGATCCTTCAGCATCCGGCGGTCCAGAATATCGCCTGCGTCGCCATGCCCGACCCCGACATGGGCGAGCGCATGTGCGCCTGCGTGATCCTCAAGCCCGGGCAGGCCCTCACGCTCGACGCACTGGTCGCGTTCCTCAAGACCAAGGAAATCGCCAAGTTCAAGCTGCCGGAGCGCCTCGAAGCGGTCGCGGACTTCCCGCTCTCCACGTTCGGAAAAGTCTCGAAGAAGGCGCTGGTCGAAATGATCGGCAAAAAGCTCGATGCGGAGAGCGCGCAAAAACCCAAGGCGAGGGCCTAGTCCTGATATGCGGATCATCGACCTTCACTGCTATCCCAACACGGAACCCTGGATCAAATGCCAGGGCCCCTACGTCGAGGCATTGGCGAAATATTGGAACCGTCAATGGACCTGGAAGCAGGAAGACGAGGTGGTGAAGGAGTTCACCGATGCCGGCGTCGAGGCGGTTCTCGTCGCACTCGATCTCGAGACGACGACCGGCACGCCGCCCTGCAGCAACGAATACGTGAAGGCGATGCAGGGCCGCCATCCGGGCCGCATCATCCAGTCCTGGGCGGCGGTGGACCCCTTCAAGGGGGAGATCGCCATCCAACAGGCGAAGAAGGCCATCACCGAGCTCAAGATGCTCGGCTTCCACTTCCACCCGATCATGGGTCACTTCGCGGTCAATGACCGCCAGTTCTACCCGCTGTTCGAGGTCATCAACGAGCTCAAAGCGCCGGTGATGATCGACGTTGGCACCACCGGCATGGGTGCGGGGATGCCGGGCGGCATGGGGGCGCGCATCCGCCACGCTCATCCGTCCGCGATCGACGACCTGGCCGCCGACTTCCCGGATCTCAAGATCATCATGGCGCATCCGGGATGGCCGTGGGTGGACGAGACCACGGCCGTGGCCCTGCACAAGGGGAACGTCTACTGGGAAATGTCGGGCTGGGCGCCGAAATATCTGCCGGCCCAGCTGAAGGTGGACATCCGCTCGCGTCTCCAGGACAAGGTCATGTTCGGGAGCGACTATCCCAGCATCCCCTACCCGCGCCTCTTCAAGGAGTGGGGCGAGCTCGGATACACCGACGCCTTCCTCGAAAAATTCTTCCACAAGAACGCGGAGCGTGTCCTGGGGCTCTAGCCGCGGCCCGCGAGCCCCTGCATCTGCAGGATCAGCAAGGCGCGGAACTCGTCGATCCCGTTATCCGGATCGGGCTGCTCGCCGCCGATCCACCAGCGGACCGCCGTCGAGTACATGAAGAAGATGTGGCGCGCGACCAGCGAGGCGTCCTGGTCGGCGCGGATCTGTCCGCTCCGTTGGGCCGCGCGGATCAGGTCTTCGATGCGGCCGACGAGACGCTGGCGATGGTTTTGGAACTCGGCCGCCTGCTTGCCGTGCGAATAGAACGTGAGCTCCTGCAGCAGGATGCGCGCCAGGTTCGGCTCCCGGCTGAACTCGCGATAATAGACGCGGAAGAACGCGGCGAGCTGGTCGACGATCGCGGTCTCGCTGCGGGCCGCCTCCGACGCCTGCTCGGCCAGCGCGTCGAGCTCCTGGTTGAAAATCAGGAAGACCAGATCCCGCTTGTCGTCCGCATAGTTGAACAAGGTCCCAAGGCCGACATGCGCGCGCCGGGCGATCTGCCGGAGTGTCGCGGACTCATACCCGAGCTTCGAGAACAGCTCGCGGGCGGCCGTGCGGATGCGCTGGCGCTTGTCGAGCTTCTTCATCTCGCGCAGGCCGGAGGCCGGCTGGACGGCACGGGGCGCGGCCTTGCGAAGCGGCTGGGTGCGGCGGGCGGCGTCGGGCATGGCGAGGCAAGTTATTGATGAACTTGTTTATTTTACTTTAGGGTGGTCCACCTGTCTAATGCCGCGACTTCGACGAGCAGACGATGAAACCGAGCCAGCAGCACTACCTCGACATCCGCGGCTTGCGCTATCACGTGCGCAGATGGGGGCCGGACTCGGCCCGGCCGGTCATCTTCCTGCACGGTTGGATGGATGCCTCGGCTTCCTTTCAGTTCGTCGTCGATGCGCTCGAGCGGGACTGGCGCATTCTGGCGCCGGATTGGCGGGGCGAGGGCTTGACCGCCTGGGCGACGAGCGGGGCTTACAACTACCCGGACTACATCGCCGACCTCGATGGGCTTCTCGAAGCGCTGCATCCGGGCGAACCGGCGGATATCGTCGGGCATTCCCGCGGTGGAAACATCGCCACCCTCTACGCCGGGATCCGGCCCGAGCGCGTCAGGCGCGTGGTCAACGTCGAGGGATTCGGCCTCCGCGCTCGCGGGCCCGATGAAGCTCCGGACCATTACGCCCATTGGCTCGAGCAGCTGCGGACCGCACCGCTGGCTCGAAGCTATGCCGGGTTCGCCGAACTTGCCGGACAGATCCGGCGCCATAATGCCCGGCTAAGTGCCGCCCAGGCCGACTTCCTGTCGCGACACTGGGGCTGCGAGCGGCCGGACGGCGCCGTGACCCTGCGCGCCGACCCGCGTCTCAGCCGGCCCACGTCGCTGTTCTTCCGGCTCGACGAAATGCTGGCGTGCTGGCGAAAGGTCACCGCACCGGTCCTGTGGATCGAAGCCACGCAGTCGAACAACCGTGAGCGCCATCGCATCACCGACGAAGACTACGCGGTGCGGCGCGCGGCCCTGCGTACGGCGCGCGTCGAGGTCGTTTCGGACGCCGGCCACATGGCGCACCTGGAGCAGCCGCAGAAGCTCGCCCGCCTGATCGAGGCATTTCTCGACGGCTGACCCTTACCCGATCTCGACAATCGTCTCCGGAAATTTGTGCAGGCGTTCGACGCCCCGCTCGCCGATCAGGTAATTGTCGCAGATCGTATTAAAGAGCTTGTCGGTGAGATATGTCGGATGGCACGACAGGTTCATGTTCTTGCGGATGGTCATCCGCTCATCGAACCGGACCAGCGGCCGCTCCACCATGTCATACCCTTGACCATGACAGTAGAGCCGCTTCTCTTCCGGCCGGCCGTTCTTTCGCATGAAGGTGTTGTAGGGCTCCCAGACATCCTTGCAGGCCGTCCCGGGCTTCAGCAGGTCGAGGGTGAACTTGCGGGCTTCGAGGAGGAAGGCGAGCTCGTCTTTCATCTCCTGGGATGCCTTGCCCAGCACGCAGGTCCGTCCGAGCTCGGTAAAGAATCCACCCGGGCCGTTGCTCTCCACCAAAAGGGTGAAGACGTCACCCTCGCGCATGACCCGGTTCTGCACGTGGCGGTTGGCGAAGAACGCGGGCTGCCCGACCGGGTGCGAGACGCACAGGAACAGGCCCTGCTCCGAGCCGAGATCGAGACATTTGTGCTCGGCCACGGCCGCGATCTCGATATCGCGCTTGCCGGGCGCCACCGCCTTGAACGCCGCCTCCATCGCGGCATCCTGCACAGCGGCGGTGCGCCGGATCATGGCGAGCTCGTCGTCGCTCTTGATGGCCTTGATCTGATCGACCATGTCCGTGACATCGACGAAGGTGGTGTTCGAGAGCCGACCGCGCTTGAGATGATCGAGGAACGCGACCGGCAGCGAGCCGAGCCCGACCAGGCCCACGGTGGCACCGGAAAACGGCGCGAGCGCCTTTTCAGCGAGGTCCGCGTCGTAGGCCCACGTATACGGTGCGTTGGCGTAGCTGGGCGTGCCGAGGAAGCGCTTGGCTCCCCGCCTGAGTCCGTCGCCCTCGGGGGGAATGGGACGGTCGGCGCCGAACGGCCCCTGCCCGACGATCGTCATGCGGTCGTCCTTGGGGAAGACCACGGTCATGGGATAGCCGTTGGTGGCCGGCAGGTCGGTGAAATATTTGACGTAGCCGCCCATGAAGTCGTTGTTGTTCTGCATGAGCAGGACGTCGACCTTGCGGTCGGTCATCGCAGCGCGGACGGCAGTCCAGCGGCGTTCCAGCTCCTGAGTTGAGATGGGCGAGTTCGTCCGCTCGGATGCGTCGGCCATGGCGTGTCCTGTCAACGTTTGACGAGATTGATCATAGTCTCGGGCGCTCCCGCGAGGAACCGGCGCATGTTCTCCTCGATCACCGGCAGGGCGCGATCGACATAGGTGTCGTAGAAGCCGCCGAGATGCGGCGTGATGATCACGTTCTTCATCGACCAGAACGGATGACCGGCCGGCAGCGGCTCTTTTGCGAACACGTCGAGAGCGGCGCCGGCAATCGTCTTGTTCTGCAACGCGGCCAGAAGCGCATCTTCGTCCACGACGCCGCCGCGCGCGAGATTGATGAGATAGCTGGTGGGCTTCATCGCCGACATCACCGCCGCGCTGACGATCCCCCGCGTATCGGGCGTGTAGGGTGTCAGAATCACGAAATGGTCGAGATCGCGGACCGCCGCCGGCAGCTCGTCGCGCCCGAACATGCGGTCAAACCCCGGCACGGCGCGCTTGGCCGAGCTGATCCCCACCGTGGTCATGCCGAGGGCCTTGCATTTCGGCGCGAGATCGACCGCGATCGCGCCGACGCCGAACATGCCGACGGTCTTCCCGTCGAGCAAGCGCGACGGCCAACGCTCCCACAGCCCATGGTCCTGATTGCGCACGGCGCGCGGCAGCTCGCGGCTCAGCGCCAGCATGGCCATGAGTGCCGCCTCGGACATCGCGGCACCGTGGATGCCGTGGAGGTTGGTCAGCCACACCTCGGGGCCAAGCGCGGGCTGATCGGCGAGGTTATCCACCCCCGTCCCCAGTGCCTGAATCCATCTCAGCCGCGTGGCTTTCCGGAACAAGGCGTCGGCATGGTCGCCGATTTGCGCCCCGAAGGTCAGCAATACATCGGCCGAACCGATATGCGCATCAGCCTTGGTCACGTGGTCAACCATGGTCACCGAGGCTTGCGGAAACGTGCGCTGAACGTGCTCGTAGTACCGGTTCCGCACGGGCTCCGGCAGAGTGAGGATGATGAGGACGTTCGTCATGATGTGCCGGGCTGCCGCCGCGCGGGCGGCGGCGCCAACCGCAGACCCCGGGTCAAGCCATGGTGTTGGTCAGTGTGCCGATACCCTCGACCCAGACCTTGACGACGTCGCCGGGCTTCAGGAACTCCCGCCGTCCCATGCCCACTCCGGCCGGCGTTCCGGTCAGGACGAGATCGCCCGGGTGCAGCGTCATGCGCGTCGACAGATGCGCGATCTGCTCGGCGAGGCTGAAGATCATCTTGCTGGTGTGTGAATCCTGCTTGAGGACGTCGTTCACCCACAGCTTGATCGCCAGGTTCTGGGGGTCGGGGATGTCGCTGGCGGGGACGATCCACGGCCCGACCGGGCACGCGCCGTCAAAGCTCTTCTGGCCCACCCAATCGTATTTGAACGGCGAGGTATCCGAGACCTTGTCCCGCTTGGTGGCGTCGCGGGCCGACAGGTCGTTGGCGATCGTATAGCCGGCCACATAGTCGAGGGCCTTGGCGAGCGGGACATCTTTCGCGGGCCGGCCGATCACCGCCGTGAGCTCGGCCTCCCAGTCCAGCATGCGCGAATAGGCGGGCATCTTGACCTTCACGTCGCTCGGAACCACGGAGCGAGAGGCCTTGATGAAATGCCAAGGATTGAGGCCCAGCGAATGCGGATCGGGCTCGGGCGTAATCCCCTGCACCGCCGCCATCTCCTGCATGTGGTCGGAGTAATTGGCGCCGGCGCAATAGAGCGCCGACGGATAAAGCACGGGGGCCAGCAACTTCGGCTTCGAGACGGGCCTTACCTTCGTTTTCTTGGACCGGACCTTCGCGGCCGCCGTCCGCAGCACCTTTTGCGCCGCGCGCCAATCCTCCAGGATCGCAAGCACCGTCCCGTAACCGGCCTTGCCGGTCAGCGCCGCCGCGTCGAAAACCCTGTCATCGATCGCAAGGCCGGCGCGCGGCCCTTTTGCCGACGAATAGCTCAAGAGCCTGTAGCTCGTCACGAATGATCCCCCCATAAAGATGCACGCGGTCGAGACCGGCCGCGTCGATCGGATGTACCGGGGGGAATGTATCGGGGTGTTGACGCAGCCGCAATGCACGAAGCGCCCCCGCCCCATGTGAGGGACTGTCGCAAAAAGCTCACTCGTTCCAGGAAAATCCCCATGCGACGGTCGGGAAGACTGACAGCCGGACTCGCATCGGAACCGGCCCGAAGCGGGTCGGAGGACGGCGCCGAGACATTTGCAGCGCCCTGATCGGCGCCGTCCTGCCGCTGGCTCAACGGTGCTGGCTCAGCGGTTCAGTGCGCTCGGAACAACCGCCCGACCGCGTCGCGTGCCGCCGTCTTCCGCATAAACTGAACAGCATGCTGCAGTCGGCAGCCCATCAGCGACCCCGCCGCGTACAGATGCTGCATGCGATGCCACGCGAACGCCGATCGCACATTGGCCAGCGGTGCTGCGATCATGGCCAGCATCGGCCAGCACAACCGGATGAACCCACGCCGGCATTGCGCGATGGCCCGGCTGGAGGGCGGTTGCGGCAGCGGCCAGCCGCAGTCAAACAGCCTCTGCGCCGCCAGTGCGTAGGATTCGAGCACGAGGTCCAGCCGGTGTGCGGCGAGACGCGTTTGGATCGCCTCCCAGTCGACATCGGCGCAGCGCTCGATCAGGAGGGCAAACTCGTGGAGTTGGCGAAGTTCGAGGACGCCCCGATAGAAATTTGCGCGGTGATGCACCTGCGCATGGAGCAGATGGTGCAGCGCCGCGTCGCTCGGGGACGGCACGAAAAAGACCGCACCCGGCGCCGCCTCCTTCGGCTTGGCTCGCGCCCAGACCTCGGTGGCCGGCAGCAGATACGGCGTCTCGACCAGCTCGAGATGAACGTCGACCGCACCGGGATCATGGGGCCGCGCGAAGTCGCCGTAGGCATTGTGCCCCGCTTCATAGCGGGCAATGACCGCATAGCCGAGCGAGCCCAGGGTTCGCGTGGCATCGCCGAGTTGGGCTGCCGGAACGAGAATGTCGAGATCGCGGATCATCCGCGCCGCGACATCCGGATATAGGCCGCCGAACAGCGAGAGCGCGCCTTTGAGCAGCAGCGGATATATGCCCGCGGCATTGAGGGCCGCGAGCAATTCGATGGCCTGGCGCCGCAGAGCCCGGTTCCGGTCGCGGTTGAGCCCGTACAGAAGCGCCAGATACTCGCGCGTGTCGTTCGGAATGCTGGCGAGAGCGTTCGCGCCGGCGAGACTCGCATACATCGCGGGCGAGACAAGATGCGCATTGGCGAGCGCCAGCGGTCGCGTCCAGTCGCGGACAGACTGGCGGCGAGCGGCCGCCGAAGGTCCGCCTGCGGCCGGCTGTAACGCCTCGGCCACGATGCGCAACGCCTGCCGCGCCGCCATCATGTGCAAAGCTTCGCGATCTGTTCCACCCCTTCGTCCAGCGGCGAGTAATTCAGCTCGAGGCAGTCGATCCTGCTCATCCAGCCGATCATCTGATCCAGCTTCTCGGCGGTGAGCCCGTCACCGAGCGGACAGAATTCGCCGGCGAGCCGGCTCAACGCATCGGCACGCGTGACCGGACGCAAGCTGCTTTTCGCCTCCGGCACGCGATTGAGGAAAATCAGGCCATCGACAGGACGACGCGCCGCCGGCTTTGCCCAGGAGTGGCCCGCGGACGGCAGCACGTACCGCACCTTCTTTCCGTCGAGGCGGTGATGGATCGGCCTGCAGCCGATGCCAGGAAAGCGCGGCCGCAGCAGCTCCCAGGCTCCCTCCTTCACACAGATGGCGAACGGCACCGGCCGGGCATCGAGCGTGTCGCGCGCGAGCACGGTCGTGTCGTCCGCCATCAGCTCAAAACCGGCGGCCAGGAGAGCCGCCGTCAGGGTGCTCTTGCCCGCTCCCGACGCGCCGGCCAGAAGAACGCAGCGGCCATTGCGGCTGACCGCGGCAGCGTGGACTGCGCCGAAGTCACCGCTGCGGCGCAAAGCAAGCTCGATCAAACACGTCTTGACGAGTGGCACCGCCTGATCGAGCTCGGGGCACGACGCATACCGGCGGCCGTCGCGAAGCACGGAAAACCCGCTCTCGCCTTCGATCAGATCGAGCCGCGTCGCGTCGGGGTTTGGCCGGTCCGCGGCCAGTGGACTCAACAGCATGTCGATTTCGGCCCGCAGGAGCGGCGCACGGACGCGGACACCAAAACCCGCGTCCAACAACTGATATTCCCGGCGATCGGGGTCACGCTGCGCCGCGGGGCCGCCGGACTGGCAGGCCGGGGCCAAATTGCTCGGCAGTGCGGGCGGATGAGGTCTCTCAAACCAGGGAGCATCCGAACCGGAGGATGTGACGAGCTGGCGGTCCCGCCAGGTCCGCACGGCCGTCTCGACGTACTCCGCCGCACTCGCGCGTGTGATCGCAAATGTCTGCTCAAGCCGCCGCGCGATGTCTGCCGGCGGCAGCCCGCTTTCCAGGCAGCACCAGATGAAGGTCGCGGTGGCATTGATCGCATAGGCGCACCGTCGCCCGGCATCGAACAGGATGCCCTCGTCCTCGATGATATGGAGCGTGACATACGGGGCGGGTTGAGCCGATAGGTCGGCGTCACCGGCGGACGCCGTAGCGCCCGCAGGACTGGCGACGGTCAATACGTCATGTGATGACATGGAGGCTCTCAGCCAGGAAGCTCGGCTGAGAGATACCCCACCCCACCGCCAGTGGCCCGTGATCAAGGCGTGGCGACAACCTCCTCGCCACGCCCCCGGCGTATCACGTCGTGGTGGCCGGGTCCCCGCCGCTGATCCATCGATACCCGAAGCCGGAATAGGTCGCGATCCGGTCGAACCTGTCATCGACCTCGCAGAACTTCTGGCGGATGCGCTTGATGAACGTGCGGACGTTGGCCCGATATCCGTTCTCCCCATCGCCCGCCACGAAGCCGGGGCCGCGCACGATATCGTAGATTTCGCGGTGGGGAATGTCGCGATCTGCTTCGGTCGCCAGATGATAGACGATCTTGAACTCGGCCAGGGTCAGGCTGACCCGCTTCTTTTTCCAGAACGCACGGTTCGAGTTGAGGCACAGTTCGAGATCGCCGCGGCGCACCGTTGCCTGTGGGGCACCGGGCGCCACAGGAACGTAGAGGCCCTTCCTCCCGGTGATCACCGTGCCGATGCGGTTGAGCAGGATCGAAAAACTGCGGGACTTGTCGATGAAATCGACTGCGCCGTTCATGAACGCCGTCTCTTCATAGACCTGCTCACCCAGCGCCGTCAGGAAAATCACGGGGATATCCACGCCGCGCTCCTTCAAGCGCTGCAGCAGCTCGATGCCCGTGATCTCCGGCAGCTTCCAGTCGAAGAGCCCCAGCTCGGCGTCGCCGCCCTGCATGAAGTATTCAAGTGCCGCCGCGCCGTTATCGAAGTCCATAACGGTGAATCCGGCATCCTGCAGGTTGCGCGCGAGCGAAACGCGGAACAACTCGTCGTCTTCGACAAAGACAATTCTGCCATGCGCAGCACCCGCATCGGGCGCCATGGCGCCTTCGAGCGGTTTCGTTTCGGTCACCGTTGTCGACCCCTGTTCCATAAAAAGGCCTCATCCTCCTGGAGCCGCCGGCCGCTGGTTGCACGGCTCGTCGGCGTTTCATTGGTCGCCGGATTTCTTCCGCCGACGCATATCCCGCGCGCAAATCCGGCGCGGCTTGGCTGGTGGTGCCCCTTCTCCCCGCTGCAGCCAATGTTGAGTCACCAGGAGTCTCGCCTCTGCCACGCAAGCCTGCCAAATCGGAGCCCTGACGCCCCAGCCGTACCGGCCTACCTGCGCGCTTCAGTGCAAAAACCCACAGGGAATTTATGAATCGGCCACGGCCGCGCAAGGTGCGACCTGCTCATGACGCGCATACAACGGCATCAATCGCAGATTTGTCACACGATGGCGCTGTGGCCGATTTGTGACCTCCCTTGACCGGACTTGCGCGGCCCCCCGCCTCCGCTGGTACCGCGCCTGCGCAACCGCGGCGTCGAGCGACCATGCCGCCGAACGCGCGCCGCATCACAGGTTGATCACTGGCCGCGGCCAGGCGTGTCATGTCCCATGACCTCGCTCCTCGTCGGCCTGCCCACGGCTCTGTGGTTTCGCAACCCCATCCGGAAAAACAAGCAGAGAGACCGTCGCGAAGGATGGGCGGCGCCAGCGAGACGCAATTGCGAAATCGTCGTGAAGGTGACCACATGGCTCGCAACGTCGCTTTGATTACCGGCATCACTGGCCAAGATGGTGCTTATCTCGCCGAGTTTTTGCTGGATCGCGGATACGTCGTCCACGGTGTGAAGCGCCGGTCGTCGTCCATCAACACCGGACGGATCGACCACCTCTATCACGACCGGCACGCCCACGATCTCCGGTTTTTTCTGCACTACGGCGACATGACCGATTCGACGGCGCTCATCCGCCTTCTGAACGAGATCCAGCCGACCGAAATCTACAATCTGGCGGCCCAAAGCCACGTCCAGGTCAGCTTCGAAACACCGGAGTACACCGCCAATACGGATGCGATCGGGACGTTGCGCCTGCTCGAGGCGATCCGGATCTTGAAGCTCGGAAACAGCGTCCGCTTCTACCAGGCGTCTACGTCAGAGCTCTTCGGCAAGGTGGTGGAAACGCCGCAAAGCGAACGTACGCCGTTTTACCCGCGCAGCCCGTACGCGGTGGCAAAGCTCTACGCGTACTGGATCACGGTGAATTACCGCGAGGCGTACGGCCTCCATGCCTCGAACGGCATCTTGTTCAACCATGAATCGCCGATCCGCGGGGAGACGTTCGTGACCCGCAAAATCACGCGGGCCGTGGCTGCGATCGAAGCGGGGCAGCAGGACGTGCTCTATCTCGGCAATCTCGACGCCAAGCGCGACTGGGGACACGCGCGCGACTACGTCCAGGGCATGTGGAAAATTCTCCAGCAAGACCAGCCCGATGATTATGTGCTCGCCACCGGGGAGACGCACTCGGTCCGCGAGTTCGTCGAACTTGCCTTCCAGCGCGTCAACCGGCCCATCGTCTGGAAAGGCCAGGGCGCCGAAGAGAAGGGCCATTGCATCCGCACCGGGCGCGTCGTCGTCGCGGTGGATGCGGCGTATTACCGCCCCACGGAAGTGGACCTTCTCCTGGGCAATCCGGCGAAGGCCCGTGAGAAGCTCGGCTGGACACACACGACGAGTTTCGAGGAACTGGTCGCGGAGATGGTCGACGCGGACTGTGCCGCGCTCCGGGTGGGATTGCCGTCTGAGGTCGAGGAACCGGCGACCGAGGCCGCGGACTAAGCCGGACTCGCCGGTGCGGCGCGGCGCTAGTGGAAGCGGCTCAGCTGCTCAGAGACTGAGCCGACGCGATAGGCAGTGGTGCAGCAGGCATAGCGGAGCGAGACCTGCGGATCCGCGATGAACGTCCGATAGAACCCCTGAATGAACCGTGCGAGCCCGGATTGGCTAACCCCTGGGCCGGGCCGCCGGCCGGTGTCGCGCAGAACGCGGTCGAGTACGATCCGGCTGCGGCCGTGACCGTACATGAGCCCCAGCAGATACCGAAAGCGCAGGCGCTCGGGATCGATGTGGTGGGTCAGCCGCAAAGAAGGCTGATACGACGCGGATAAGCGCAGAGCGTAGGCGCCGCGCATGAGAAGCGAGTCTTCCCCCGCGCCGAAGCTCTTTTCGCCTTTGCGGCCGAGACGGTAGGCCAGCTCGTCACGTTCCAGGACGTCGCGATAGCGTTCGAGCAGCACGCGCCGGACGAGCGCTCCGGCGGCAGGCGGCTCCCAGATTCCCCAGTGGTTCGCACACGCCGTGATCGGCTCGTCGCCCGCGTCCCTGATCGCCAGGAAGCCGAGCAGCGGCCGCACCCAGCGATCGGGAACGATATAGTCCGGAAGAAGCAGCTTGCCTCCGAAGCAGCCCAAGCCTGGATTTTGCGCGATGACGCGGCGGGCGCATTCAAAATAGTCGGGCATGAGTTCCGTGTCGTCGTCGACCAGAACGGCCCAGTCGGCCGTCATCGCAGCGACGCCCCGGACCCGGGCTGCGGCCAAGCCCAGCTTCGCCTCGCGCTCGACCCGCACCGGAATCGGTCGCAGGATATCCCGACATTCCGCTTCGTCGATCGGTGGGCTCGAATTGTTGTCGACAATGACGACTTCGAGCCCTTCGGGCTTATATGTCTGCGTGGCAATCGACGCGAGAACCCGACGGAACACGGGTCGTCGCGGGTTATGCGTGCAAAGGCATACCTGCAGCAACATGCGGAAAAGAACTCGTACCCTTGCAGAGAGCCGCCCCCCAGCAAGAACTGGCGACGCTCCCGCGGGTTCCCGAAAATAACGCTCGAAGATAGAATTTGTGCATCTACTTACCATGGTGCCGCATCGGCGCAGTAAGCCGTCATGTGCCTACGACCGCGCCATCGTCGTCCGCAGTTGGAGCCCCCTTCTTCAACCGCAGCCGGCCGTGCGCATCGATCCACAGCCGGAAGTCTCCGAGCCGGGGCAGCGCGCGGCTCCGCCAGGTGGCCCCGAACCTGATCCCTCCGCCAGGGCCGCCGATCTCCACACCTTCGAAGCCGTCTTGATAGCTGATGGATCCGGTGCACCCGACCAAAGTCGCGCCGGCCGCGGCAGCGCCGCCCAGGACGGCAAGCCCCGCGGCCTTCGCCTCGGCGCTGCCGAACCCGGAACAGCCCACCATCACCAGCTGCCCGCTCAATTCGGCACGCAGAAGGCAGCCCTGCTTGAGCATAGAATATCCCATGCAGCCGACCAGAGTGCCGAAGTTCTTCAAGTAGACGCCGGCGTTGCCGCCATCAAAGCGCGGCGCGGCCTGCCAGTTGTTCTCGAACCCGCAATTGGACAACAGCGTGCAGCCGCTCTCGGCGGCGATGCCAAACGATCCGCTCGTCAGAAAATAGCAGCCGTGAAATGCGATGTCGGAGCACTGACTGGTCAGGGCGGCGCCGTACCGATGATTTTCGCCGAAAATGCAGCCGAACACGTGGACCGCCGACAATACGCCAGCGCGTTGTCCGTTGGCGAATGTGATGCCGTTCGCACGATTGTTCCGGAAGTAGCTATTGGTCACCTGACCTTCGGAGATATTGCCGATCAGATGTGCGCCATCGCCGCCGCAATACTGGACGACGATATCCCGGAGGCAGAAGTTTCCGAATGCCGAGCCGTCCTCGCTTTCAATGTAGATACCGTGGCCCTCGCGCTGCGTGCCGAGAATGTCCAAGCCTTCCATGACCACCAGCCGGGTCTCGGCGCGATTGACGAACTCGAAAACGTTGCCGCCGCCGCCGATCGAGGAGACGAAGTGCGCGCCGTGCGCCCGCACGCCACGGTAGCCACGAGCGCGGGCGGTCATGAGGATCCGGATCGTGCGGGTGAGTCTGTAGACGCCGGGCGGAACGACGACGATGCCCGGCGTGTCACCGAATGCCGCGTTCAGTGCGGCCTCCAGCGCAGACGTATCATCGGCTTTGCCGTCACCCACGGCGCCGAACTGGGCGGCCGACAACATGGGACACGCCGGCTCGGCCGCCGCCGCGGAGGGCGGCGACCGGGTCCCCGCGGCAAGCATCGCACCCCCTGCGGCCGACGCAAGGTGGCGCCGAGTTATCCCGGCAGCGCGCGCCACAATGGCCGCCGTTGTGCGCTACGCGCCCGGACGGCCGCGACGGCCGGCTGCAGACCCGTGGGTCTGGCCGGCGCCACGGATGCGGTATACGCAGAGCGCTGATGGAGCGCCGAGGCGGCAGCCGCCACGAACAGGACGAACCACGCGCGCGGCGCCACGTACCCGCCCAGGGACTGCCCCATGATGGCCCAGATTGCCCAGCTGAAAATCGGGCTGGGGACGTTCAGGGTCTTCAGCCAGAAGGTAACCGCCCCGGCCGCGGCTACGCCGAACACGAGCCCAAGATAGATCCAATGCGACCAGAAATAATTGGTCAGGATCGCCTCGGCGCTGGCAGCACCCCAGCCGCTGTAAAACGCCGGAGACGCCTCATAGACCGACAGCATCTGGTTATAGATCACGATCTCGCCGGTGAGGCCGGCTCCACCGATGGGAAAATGCGCTGCCACATAGCGGGCAAGAAGCGCAGGGCCTGTCTCTCGGACGAAGAAGCTCGCGTCCTGCCCCGAATTCAACTGATGCAGGCGCGCGCTATAGAGGGTGAGGCCGATGATGACGAACAGAGCGGCCATGAACATCCCGAGAACGGCGACCTTGAACACACGCTGATAATTCAGCCCCGCTAGGCCGGAACGGCCCCCCAAAAACAGCTCGTACGGCACGATCAGCGCCAGAGACAGCAGAAGCGTCGGTCCCGGCATCGCCACCTGGCCGATGCCAACCATGGCGAGATAGCCCCATAGCTTCCAGCGCCACTGGCTGAACATGAACCACGCGAACAGGAAAATCGTGTAGGCGAACGTGACGTAAGACGGCTCAGAGGTGAACAGCTTCGGCCGAATGCGGCCGTAAAGCTGCTGATCGCGCAGGTCGGAGTCGTAGATGTAGCCCTGAAAGAAGAACAGGCGGAACTTGTCGCTGATCGGACGTAGCCCCCCATAGCTCTCGAGTAAGCACCCGATCACCAGGACCACGCAGAACCCGAGGAACAGCTTCGCCAGTTGCCGGCGGGACGCCTGCGTCAGGGTCAGGAACAGCGCGTAGCCAAGAACCAGCGAATACGTGAGTTGCACGAGCCCGGTAAATCGCTTGCCGAAAAACTCCATCGGTTTCGGCGCGAAGAACATCGCCGCAAAATAGACGAGAAAGACGATCGACAACCCGGCCAGGTGCGCCTGGGTAATCCGATTTTTCTGGCGCCACAGCATGGCCATAGCGATCGGGGCGACCGGCGCGTCCGGGAAGGGAATCCGGTGACCGAGCTGAACCGAGATATTCAAATAGATGCCGAGCAGAAAAAGTACGATCAGCGCCATATCGGCGCCGCCGAGCCGCTGCTCGCCGCGAGTCATGTCCATCATAAGGATCCCAGCGCCGTTGCCAGCCGCTGCCCCCTCGCGCTCCAGTCGAATTGATCGCGGCACGCCGAGTATGCGGCATCCTGAAGATGATTGAGGCGGTCCAGCTCGTCGATGGTGCGCAGGACCCCGTTGGCGAGCTCGTCATGGCTGCGAAAGAACAAGATGCTTTCGTTATCCCGGAGCGGGAGGCCCGCCGCCGAACCATGGAGCGCCAGAACCGGAATCCGGTTGAACACGTAGTCGAGGATCTTCAGCTTGAAGCCACCACCGATCTGCTCCGGTACGATGGCGACGCGTGCGGCATCGAGATAGGTCTCGACGCGATCGACCGTGCCGGTGAACTCGGTCGCTTTGACCTTGCCCTGCATGGATCGGACAAAGCCCGGATCGCCCCCGCCGATGATCTGCAACTCGATGCCGCGTCTGGCGAACACAGTATCGGCCGCTGCGATGAACTGCTCCATGTTGATGCGTTTGACAATCCAGTCGAACGTGCCGACGATGACCGCCCGCCTCGGATCACGCTCGGTAATGAGGCGCGAGCCGACGGCCCGGCCCTGGTAGCCTGGCGTAAGCACTTCGATCGGCTTTTCCGGCCATTGCCGGCGATAGGCATCGCGGTCCTCGGGCGTTATCGCAGTGACGAGGTCGGACGCACGCACCATGACGCGCTCCATCAGGGCGTTCTTCGCGGCATCCCAGCGAAGTGCCTGCCGCTTGAGGAAGCTCGGTTCGCTTTCAGGCAACAACGCCCGCGCGCTTGCCTCGTGATTGTGCGAAACATGCACGATCCGCGGCCGCCGGTCCGGCTCCGGATATTGCTTAAGAACCGCGCCAAGCGCCCATACCGCGGATAGCCCGTCGAAAATAATGGCGTCCCATTTGCCGTCGCGAAGCCGCGCTTGCAAAAGCCGCTGCATGGCGGGCGTGCGGCAGCGGTTCGCGACGTTGGGCAGGCGCGACGCAAGACTGGACCATTGCGGCATGCGGCGAAGCCCGCCGAGCCACCAAGTGACGCGACCTTCGCGCAGGCCGTTGTGCCGGTAAGAATTGCGTTCACTGAGAGCCAGGACGTGGAGCTCGGCGCCTGCATCGGCGAACGATCGGATCAACCCGGCTGAGTATACGAATTGGCCGCTATGCGGAGGCTCCGGATCCGCAAAAGTTATCCAAAGGCAACGCATGTACCGGCCAGCCCGTCAATACGCCTGGCGGCCGGTGAAGCCGCCGAGAATCGTGCGAACGATGATCTTGAGGTCGAACCACACGGACCAGTGCTCGATATAGTAGAGGTCGAATTCCACCCGCTTCTGGATCTGCTCGATCGTCTCCGTTTCGCCTCGCCAGCCATTGACCTGGGCCCAGCCCGTGATCCCGGGCTTTACCCGATGGCGTGCGTCGTAGTACCTGATCGCTTCCTGGTACAACACCTGGCCCGCTTTGGCCGAGAGCGCATGAGGCCGCGGCCCGACGATCGACATCTCGCCGCGCAGCACGTTGAAGAACTGGGGCAGTTCGTCGAGGCTGGTACGGCGCAAAAATGACCCGAGGCGCGTCACGCGGGGATCATTCTTCCGCGTCAGCTGCTCGGCATTTTTGTCCGTCGCGTGATGGTACATCGAGCGGAACTTCCAGACCTCGATGAGCTCGTTGTTGAAGCCGTAGCGCTTTTGCCTGAAGAAAACCGGACCCGGACTGTCGAGCTTGATCATGATCGCGATCAGCGCCAGGACCGGGCTGATCAGGAAGAGAATGAACGCTGCCAGGATGCGGTCCTCGATCTCCTTGGCCACGCCCCGCCAGTCGCGCAGCGGCCGGTCCAAGACGTTCAGCAGAGGCACCTCGCCCAGATGGCTGACGCTGCAGGCGCCGAGCTGGAATCCGAACAGGTCCGGGCAGAGGCGCACATCCACCGGAACCGTCATCAGCTTGTTCATGATCGCCGCCAGGCGCCAATCCGCCGAAAGGGGCAACGCCACGATCACCATGTCGACGAGCCCTCTCCGGGCATCCGCGACGAGCTCGTCGATGCCGCCCGCGATGGCGTGTCCCATGCACCGGGCCGGCAGGCGCTCGCTGCGATCGTCGTAGACGCCGACGATCCTGACGCGATGCGCCCCGTGCCCGTTGAGATGGCCCAATAGCCGCTGCCCGATCGGCCCTGCGCCAACGACGGCCACATTCTGGTGCAGGCGACCGGCGTGACTCCAGCGCGTGAGAAGGCCAAAAACCACGATCCGGCTCGCGGACAGAAGCCCGAGCGCACCGGTCGACCACAGGAAAAGCCAGGAGCTTGTAGTCGTGTTGGATTCATACGTTACGTGCAGCATCCCGACGGCCGCACCGACGGCCAGGATCCAGCCGAAGAGGATCTGACCAAACGACCTCTCGAGATGAATGAGGGTCTCAATCTTATAGGCGCCGGCGAGGTGGAGGAGATTCGTGGTCACCATCGCGCCAACGATGGCAATCAATCCAGCCATCCGCCAATCGACCTGCCCCAGAACCGAACCGTAAAACTCCGCCGCGAGGCCCGCGGCGACAATGCTGGCGCCGTCCCACGCCGCCAGCAACCCCTTCAGGATCGGTTCTGGCAGAGCCTTCGCTTCCCGCTGCGGGCAACGAAGGGGGCTCTGTACCGCAATGAGTTCCGGCGCTGCCTTCGAGACAGATGGGCTGTGCATTCGCGTGACCTTGAATCCAACTTGCTTCACTGACAGCCGGGACGCGCCAACCTGCGGCACTCGACGAGCACTGCTCGGCTACGATTGCCACACGGTGCGAGTCCGGTCTCGTGACCAAGTTGGGACGGTTGGCCGCGGCACCGCCGCTCCCACCCGTGTCGAAGTTGTAACAATAAAATGGGGAAATCTGCCGCGCGAACGGCTGAGAGGGTGCCCTAGCCTTTGGACTTTTGGTCGGCGTCTTCCGCCACCATTCCGATGCCGGCAAGCGAAACATCGGGCACGATCAGCTCCCAGCGGTAGGCTAGACGAAAGGCCAGCATACAGCAGGCATAACGGAGCGACTTCTGCACTTCGCTTGCTGTTGACCTGAAAAGCATCCGTAACGCGCTCATGGCCGATCGATGTGAGAGGGCCGATGTACGCCCCCCGGTCGCGGCGGCGATCCGGTCCAAGATGAACAGGGTACGCCCATGCCCCCACATGAGACGCAGCAAATAACCGAAACGAAGGCGGTTTGGATGAAGATGATGGACGAGCTTCAGGGCCGGCTGATACGAGACCGACAACCCCAGGGCATATGCGCCGCGCATCATCAACGAATCCTCGCCGGACCGGAGGCCATTATGGCCCCTTCTGCCCAAGGATGGCGCAAGCTGATTGGCCCGCATCATGGCAAGATATCTGTTCAACACCGAACGACGCACGAATGCGCCGGCGGTGGGCGGCTCGCAATGGCGCCATTCATCGGCCACCGATGTCACGGCCTCGTTCCCGAGATCCTTTATGGCGAGAAACGGGAGCAACGGCCGCATCCAGCGTGCGGGAGACAGATAGTCGGGCAGAACCAGCTTGCCCCCGAAACAGCCGATTGTCGGGTTGTCGGCAATGATCCTGAGGCCTTGTTCGATATAGTCAGGCGACAACTCCGTATCGTCATCGACGAATAGGATCCAATCGGCCGTCGTGGTCTCGGCGGCACGGACCCGGGCAGCCGCGATGCCCAGCGTGTGCTCGCGCTCGATGCGCAACTGAATTTCATCGCCCAGCGCGTTCCGACACATCCATTCCTCGATGGGCGGGTTCGACGCATTGTCGACGAGCACCAATTCGAAGCACGTCCGTTGCGTTTGGTGACGGAGCGCTGTCAGGACCTTATGAAAAGTCTCAGGCCGCGGGTTGTGCGTGCACAGACAGACCTGCAACATCAACCGGCCGTCGGCTGACATGCCACTTGTTCTCCCGCTGAAGTCCGCGTTCTTATGCCGAGAGACGCGCAGGTGCGGAGTATCGCCGCGGCGTAGTTAGCGCGCAACGTCTGGCTGGTCATTTCGGCTCCCATCACGGCTTTGTCACGCGCTTCGTGCGCGCGGTGATATGTTTTGCGCATTTCGGCCTGCGAGCCCGTTCAGTCGTGCAGCAGGCTTTCGAACACCATTTGCGCAAATCGCTGCGGGGTTCGGGAATTGGCGAAATCGTGCGCAGCCGGCGCATTGATGAACGCCTCGGCTCCGCCCAGCACGAATGAACGAATCGCTGCCGCGAGCGCGGCGGGGTTTCCGCAGTCGGCGGCGAGCCCAAGCTGATAGTCCTTCACGAGACGCCCGAGCAGCCCGAACTCCTGTGTCAGAATGGGCTTGCCAAGCCGGGCCGCCCAAAGAAGGACCCCGCTCGAGCCGACGAACCGCTGATATGGCGCCAGCACGACGTCGGACCGGCGCACCAGAGCATCAAGTTCGCCGGTCGACACGCGCCGGTCTTCGAGGTGGAGCCAAATATCCGGTTGCTCGATCGTGACCCGCCGGCACAGATCCAGCAACTCGGCCCGGATCACCGGCTCGACTTTCCCGGCCAGAACGACGGCGACTCTCCGGGCGACGCCAGGTGGCAGCCCGCGCAGGGCCTGCAGCAGCACCAAGACGCCTTTCCGCTCCGTCAAATAGCCGAACAGCAGGAACACCATGCGGTCGCCTGGCGGCCGTTCGGCAAGACCCGCCTCCTCGGCGGTGCCGTTGACCGGGGGGTGCGCGGGATCCGGCACTGCTCTGATCTTGGTTCCCTTGATGTAGCGATCGGCGGCATAGCTGGGAAAGTAGGGATCCAGCGTCAGGACGACGCGCACCGCATCGTTCAATAACATCAGCTGATACAGCAGCGCCTTTCGTCCATCGCGCAGCCACTCGCGCCAGCGGGTGCGGCGGTATCCCAGTTGCGGATAGTGCACCGATGGCCGGAACAGGATGCCCCCGAGCCGCCGCCCAGCCGCCCGAAAACCGAGCGCCAGGGGCAAGGATACATGATCGATCGACAGGAAATGTCCGGCATCGGCGCCCAGGAGGCGCAGATACCGGCGCATGGTCCACCATCGCGCGAAGCCGCTGACGGCGAGCCACCGGTGCGTGCAGAGCTTTCGCTCGGTTTCCGTCAGCGGGAGCAAGCGGACACGCGCGGTCGATTGGGTCGCCAGCTCCGCCGTCAGGTCGCGGCAGACCTCCGGCGCCACGACGAGCCAGACGATGTAGCCCGAGCCCATGGCGGCGGTGAAGCTGATGAGGTGACGCAGCCACTCGCGCGGATGGCCTTCGACGTCCGGCTCGAGCACCACCAGCCGGCGGCCGGGCGCTGGTTCAGTGCCCGGCATAGAGCGCTTCGATCAAAGAGGTGAAGTCGCCGAGAACCTTCGACTTCGAGAAGTTCTTTTCCACGAACTGCCGTCCGCGCGCGCCCAGCTCCGCGCGCGATTGCGCGTCGTCTGCAAGCGTCAGCACGGCCCGGGCAAAGGCATTCGCATCGTTCGGTGGAGCGCACAAGAACGCGCCACTCATCTGCTGCAGCCGCGACAACGGGCTTCCCGGCCGGGCTGTCGCGATGAACGGCCGGCCGGCTGCCATGACGCTGAAGATTTTCGATGGCACGGCGAACTCGGCGCCTTCCGGATCCTGGGGAACGAGGTGGATGTCACCCTCGGCCAACCCACGGCTCAGGTGCTCGGGCGGCAAGAGGTCGGTCAGCCGGACGTTCTTGAGTCCCTTCGCGTCTATTTCAGACTTGAGCGCCTCCGCTTGGCTGCCGTTCCCGCGGACCACGATCTGGATGTCAGGGCGCTCGTCACGCAATGCCTCGGCAAGAGCGATAATCTGGCCCAAGCCCTGTTTCTTCCCCAGATTGCCGCTGTACAGGATCGTGAGCGGGCGGTCGTGAAGTATGTCGACCGGCCATATTCGACCGGTGTCGACCCAGATCGGGATGACCTCGATGGGGCTCGTCACGCCGGCGGCGCGCAGCTGCTGACGCATTTCGTCGGTCAGCACCGCGACCAGGTCGACACTGTTCAGCACGCGTTTTTCGCACCAGCGCATCAGGCGCAAGAGCCAGCCGCTTCCCACCATGCCCAATCCGCGCGCGAGTCCCGACTGGATATCGTGGACCACCGCGATATGTCGGCCCCCTGCCCGGCGGGCCAGCATGCCCAGCGCCACGCCAAGGATGGAGGGGCAGAGCGAGACCACGAGCGGGCTCCGCCTCACTTGCCGCCGCAACAGCGTCGCCAGCCCGGTGGCCGCGAAGCAGGCGTCGGCCAGGATGCGAGACGTCGCGGAGCCGCGCTTGGGAAGCCAGCTGCGCAGCCGCTCGACCCGCACTCCGTTCAGAACCTCTCGTGCCGGCCCGTCGGATCCATAGCCCGGGAAGCTTTGGCCGAACGGATAATGCGGTTGCACTGTCAGGACCGTGACGCGGTAACCCTTCTGGTTCAACCACTCCGCCAGGTCGCTGCAGAACGGCCCGGAACCGATCATCTCCGGCCGGTAGTACTGCGTGATGAACAGTGCCTCGCGCGGAAGCAGCCGCCGCATGAGACTCTCACCCAACGCTGATGAGGGCGGGCCTCACGTACTCGTAGTTCATGCCGCTGCCGTACGCATATTCGCGATACCGCCGCGGATCGACGCGCGACATGACCACACCCGCAACGTCACCCTGCGCGTCGATGAGCTGCTTAAGCGCCTCGAGCGCGATCTCGCGCCGGGTATGGCCCCAGCGCAGCACGAACGACACCTTGTCGACCATCCGGGACAGGGTCAGAACTTCCGCCCCCACCAGAATCGGCGGGCTGTCGAGGATGACGATGTCGTAGTTCTTCGCGAACGTCTGGAGGATCAACCGCATCCGCTCTGCCGTGAGCTTGTGGATGGATTGCGGATTCCACACGCCGGCGACGATGAGATCCAGGCCCGAGAGCGAGTCGTTGTAGATGATCTCGTGAAGGTTCGTCTCGTCCTCGTTGAGCAGAGCCGCAAGCCCGCCCTTGTTCGGACAGCGGAACAGCCGATGCAGGTTCGGGCAACGCCAGTCGCAGTCGATCAACAGCACCCGCTTGCCATTGCTGGCCAGCAGGCGCCCCAACGATGCGACCATCACCGACTTTCCTTCGGCGGGTGCCGCCGACGTGAACAGGATCGTCTTCGGCGAATGATCGGGGTCGGCAAGCTCGAGCCCGATATGGACCCGGCGCAGGGCCTCGCTATAGGCCGAAACCGGATGCCGCAACACGTGCACCGTCGGCGGCGTGGCGCCGTCCACGCTCGGGACCATCGAGATGACCGGCAGTCCCGTCGCTGCCTCCACCTGCTCGCTGACCCGGAACGTGCGGTCCACGTTCTCGCGGGTCAACGCCACCAATGCGCCCAGCAGCAGCCCCGCGGCTCCCGTGAGAGCCAGGATCAGTCCCTTGGGCGGATAGGACGGGAGCTCTGGCGGTGCCGCTTCGGACACGAGCCGTGCATCGGCCTGCTGCAGCTCCTGGCGCCCATAGGTTTCCTTGAGGCGGCTCAGCATCGCCTCGAGGAGGTTGCGATTGACCGTGGCGTCACGCTCGAGCGCCTCGAGATGGATCGTCTTCTCGTTGACGCCGCCCATCGTGGTCTGCAGGCGATTGAGATCGCCCTGCAAGGCGGCATAGCGAGCGTCCGCCGTCCGCGCCTCCTGGCGAATGCCGTCGATGACATGGTTCATCTCTCGCGAGATCTTGGCGCTGATGTCCGCGACCTGCGCGCGTGCGTTGACGATCAGGGGATGGCGCGGACCGTATTGCGCGGCCAGGTCGGCGAGGGTCGCGGCCGCCTGTGCCTGCTGCTGCTTCAGGCTTTGGATCAGCGGATTCTTCAGGACATCAGGGACAGAATCCGGCCCGCTGCCCTGCACGCCCTGACCCTTCATCGAGATGGCCTCGTGCAGGCGCGCATCGGCCTCGGCTTTCGCCGTCTGGGCCATGATGAGCTGCGAGTTGAGCTCGCCCAGCTGCTGCGAGGTCAGGCCCGTGTCCTTCCCGGTGTTGTAAAGGCCATTCTCCTTGCGATATTGGGCCACGGCCTGCTCGGAGGCCTCAACTTGGTCGCGCAGCTCCTTGATCCGGTCTGTCAGATAGCCTTCGACCCGGTTCGTCGTCGCCACCTTCTGCTGACGCTGCTGTTGCAGATAAGCAGACGCGAGCGCGTTGGCGATTTTTGCCGATTTGTAGGGATCGACCGATGAGAATTGGACGCTGATGATGTGCGACCGGCCGAGCGTTGCGACGTCCACGTGGTTGAGGAAGACGTCGACGATACGGTCTTGCCGCCGCATGGCCTCACGCTTCGCTGCGTCCTCCGGAGTGAGGCCGGACCCGGTCGAGTGCATCCAGTTGGTCCACGACGCCGGGATGTAATTCAGCGGATTCAGATATTTCTCGACGTAGAGGTAATCCCTCCAGCTGTGCGGAGGGGGGAGCCACGGATTGAATTCCGGGTCTTTCGCCAGATTCAACTGGTCGATCACCTGTTGTGCGAGACTGCGCGACTGCATGATGAACTCTTCGTTCTGCACGCGGTCGGCATCCAGCCCGATATTGTCGGATACCTGGTACGGCTCGATATTGTAGATCCGGGTTTCCGGGACCCCCACCAGCACGCGCGCTTCAGCGACGTAGTAGGACGGCATCCTGAGAACGATCAGAGCGCCGAGACCGGCGATCACCGCCGCGCAGCCGAGCACGATGTAGCGGTGCCGCCACAGCTTGCGGAGGATTTCGAAGAAATCTTCCCGCCCTTCCGCCGCCGGCATCACCGGCGGGGCCAGGGCCGCAACTTGTTCGTGCAGGGCGGGCCGACGAGGACGTGCGCGATCTGGTAGTTGCATCAGAAATACCGCTCCCGAACGGTGATGACGTCGCCTGGTTGAACTTGCGTATCCGGTCCGGCATCGATCCGCGATTTCTTGCCGTCCCTGCCGGTACGATCGAGATAGAACGAACTCTCCTTGGCGCGATAGGTGAACCCTCCGGCCAGGGCGACGGCGTTGATGACGCTCATGCCCGTGACGTAGGCGTAGCTGCCCGGCGTCTTGACCTCGCCGACGATATAGAACGGCCGATATGTCAGCACGACGACGCTGACCTTTGGATCGCGCAGATAGTCGGGTTTGAGCTTGTTGGTGATCTCGCGCTCGAGACCTTCGGCCGTCAAACCGCCGGCTTTGATCTGTCCGATCAGCGGAAATGAGAGCAAGCCCGTTCCATCGACGGCGAATTCGCCCGTCATGTCCTTCTGGCCAAAGACGATGATACGGAGCCGGTCACCGGGCCCGAGCCGATAATCGGGCGATTGGCCTGCCTGCCCCCCAGGCGACACGGCCGCGGATTGCGGCACTGCCTGTTGGGCCTGCACGCCGCCCGAGGCGACAATAGCGACAAGTCCGACGATAGAGGCCGCACTGACAATGCGGCGCAACGAAGCCTTCGTGATCGATCCAATCATGTGCGCCACCCAATTCTATGAAGCGACGAAAGGTTCCCCTCGCGTGAAATGTCGTGTGACGCGGTTCAAATCTCCGTCGCTCTCAATGCGTCACGACGACCGCTTCTAACAGCAATCCCAAAAACCTGGGTGTGACCAAACCGGGGCAAACCCATTGTGCCGTCAGCACTTATAGGGAGAACGCCCACTGTCGATCTGAGGCGAAGCGGGTCGGGCTCGCCCCGTATGGCGCTGATTTCGTTAGAGCCGCACGCCAATTGGCGCTGCGATCAAACGTGACCCGAGTGGTAATTTGCTCCGACGCCGCCGCGGCGAAATCGCCGGGGCGCATCCGCCGGTTCTTCGGTGAGGCGCTCGCTGCTACCCAGTCGCACGTAGTAGGAGGCGTCGTCTCGTGTGAATGCGAGCGCCACGACATCGAGAATGAGTGACGCTGCGGTGAGACCGTGTGAGGCTGCGCGTCAGAACGGCGCGGGTTTCGCAGGCGAAAACAAAACGGCGGGGTGGTGCCCCGCCGTTGAGGTAAGGTACAGCGCTCTTATCGTTAAAGGTGCGCGCTGATCCGAGTTGTGATGATGTGGTCGTCGAAATTGGTGCCGGCGACGTTCGAATCGCGGTGCGCGAAGTTGTATCCGCCGGAAATCCAGAAGTTATGGTTGATGAGGTATTTTGCCCCGACGCCCGCGAGATAATAGTCATCGTTGCGGCCGATGGTGTTGAAATCGTCGTTCTCGTATCCGATCGAGGCGTTCAGCAGCAGATTCCGCAACAGCTCGTGGTCGACCTTCACCTGGGCGAGGGTTGCGAAGTATCCCGACGAATTCGCCAGGATCGTCTCCTGGATGTCGCGGGTGACCGAGCCGGTCACGGTCGTCAGCCGCGTAACGTTCCAGGTCACCTGAAGCCCGGCGGCCGGGCCGTTCATCGTGGACAGCCGCCGATCATCATACGACTGGTGCCGATAGCCGATATAGCCGTCGATGAACGTGATGCCGGTGATGTCGTATCGGGTACCCACGGCGGCCGTGTAGCCGCTCGAGGTGCGGTTGAAGCCGTTGAGATCGCTGCTGTTGTCGTAGTTGCGAAAGTCGCCGGCCGTGAGCACGTAGACCTGCCGTCCCGGCGTCAGCTCGTATGACGTCTTCAGGCCGACCTTCTCTTCGTCGTAGTTCTCGAGGCTTTGCCGGCTGATGCCCCCGCCGGCCGCCGACGTCAGCACCGCGTCCTTGTAGTCGTAGCGGTCGAAGTTCGTGTCGAGCCGGAACGACAGGCGGTTGAACTCCTTTTCGCCGGCAAGCGTGGCCGACGTATCCGAGTATTGGACCGGCGCCTGCGTGTTGGGAATATTGTTCGGCGAATACAGCGGCAAGTGCCGGACCGCGTATCCCACGCCGGCAAAAAGCCGCGCGTCGTTATAGATATCGAGGCGCCCGTCGGATCCCAGCGTGTAGTCGAAGAAGTTGTTCTGGGTGTATTTCGAGTAAATCACCTCGTCGAGGTCGCCGTGGAAGTTCAGCGCGTGGACGTTCCAGTTCGACTTCAGGTCGACGCTCGGGTTGATGGCGGTGATGAAGTCGCCCTTGGTGTTGTTCGGCGTATAGAAGACGTTGCTGTTCCAGGTCTCCTGCGCGCTGAGGTCCGAATAGAGGATGAAACCGCCGACCCGCTGTCCGATCGGATCGTAGTCCGGCCGCGGCCGCGACAGCACCGTATCGCCGCGCTGGACCTCATCGGGCGCCGCCGCTTTGGGCGGTCCCGGAGGGACGGGGATTGGAGGCAGCGTCGGAGCGCCCGACGGCGTATTCTCTTCAGGACCACCGCCGGGACGGGTCAAGGAAATCTGCGCTTGGGCCGTGGCGCTGACGAGCGCGCTTAACACGGCCAGGGACAAGATCGTCCGTCTCACCCCACCACCTCCGCATTCTAGGCCGTTGACCGGCCGGTTAGATTCGGCCTCTGGATGTAGCGAAGGAGTGGCGGCTGACGCAAGGGGCTGGATGGGACAGCGCAGCTTTTATGTCACGCTCAGGCATTTATGCCACTCTGTGTGGTTTTTTGATACCGCTGGACGCCCATAATGGGTTTTCCCGGGTATGCCACCGCCAGGCGCTCGAAATCACCTGCTCAAGCTCCGTGTGCTTCGGAGCCCAGCCCAAGCGGTCCTTGGCACGCGCCGCATCGGCCACCAGCACCGCCGGATCACCAGCCCGACGAGACCGGTTGCGCACGTCGATCGCCCGCCCCGATACGCGCCGGGCAGTGGCGATCACCTCGGCGACCGTCGCCCCCGTGCCCGTGCCGAGATTGAACACGTGAGAGCCCGGCTGCTCGCGCACGTATTCCATGGCCAGGACATGTGCGGCGGCGAGATCGGAGACGTGGATGTAATCGCGCACGCACGTCCCGTCCCGCGTCGGATAATCGGTGCCGTAAACCGACACGTGCGGCCGCTCACCCAACGCCGCGCCCAGCACCAGTGGCACAAGATGGGTCTCGACGCGATGCGCCTCGCCGATGTCCCCGGCCGGATCAGCGCCTGCCGCGTTGAAATAGCGCAGGGCGATGGATCGCAACCCGTACGCGGCGGAGAAATCCTGGATCATGCGCTCGCAGGCGAGCTTCCCGGCGCCGTATGGATTGACCGGCGCCAGCGGATGAACCTCGGTGATCGGCGTCGAGTGTGGTTCGCCATAAACCGCAGCACTCGAGGAAAACACGATCCGGTCGACCCCCTGTTGGCGCATCACGCCCAGGAGGTTGAGCGTACCGCCGACGTTGATCTCGTAGTATTTGGCCGGATCGCCCACCGACTCGCCCGCCGCGATGACCCCCGCGAGATGAATGACGGCCGCCGGCCGGTAGCGCCGGATCACATTCTCAATGCGGGCGGTATGCGAGAGGTTGCCGCGCTCGAGCGGGCCCCAGCGCACCGCCCAACGATGACCTTCGGAGAGATTGTCGTAGGTGACCGGACTATAGCCCGCCGCCGCCAGCGCCTTGCAGACATGGCTGCCGATATAACCCGCCCCGCCCGTGACGAGGACGCTCCGCTCGGCCTCAGGTGCGGCCATAATTGTCCGCGATCCGCACGATGTCGTCTTCGCCGAGATAGGCTCCGGACTGCACCTCGATCAGGTGGAGTGGCAGCTTGCCGGGGTTTTCCAGGCGGTGCTCGGCCCCGATCGGGATGTAAACCGACTCGTTCTCGTGCACGAGCATCGTGTCCTGCCCGCGCCGGACCATGGCCGTGCCTTGCACCACGACCCAGTGCTCGGCGCGATGGAAGTGCTTCTGGAGGCTGAGCTTGGCACCCGGCTTTACCATGATGCGCTTGACCTGAAACCGGTCGCCCGCGTCGACAGTGCGATAGTAGCCCCACGGGCGATAGATCGTTCGATGCTGGTTGGGCTCCGGCCGGTTTCTCTTGCGCAACGCCTCGACCACGCCCGACACCGACGCCGCGTCGTCTGCGTTCGCGACCAGCACCGCATCGTCGGTGGATACGATGATGACATCGTCGAGACCAATGGCTGCCACCAGATGCCCGTCGGCGCGGACATAGGAGTTCCGGACGCGGTCGAGAACGACGTCGCCGTGCACGACATTGCCGTCGGGATCGCGGTCGTTGACGTCGCGCAAGGCACGCCACGAACCGATGTCGCTCCATGCCATGTCGACCGCGACGACGGCCGCGCGATCGGTGTGCTCCATGACGGCGCGGTCGATGGACAAGGCGGGTGCGTCGGCAAATGAACCTGGCTCGAGCCGGAAGAAATTGAGATCCTCCTTTCCGCCCTTCACCGCCCTGGTGCATGCGTCGTACATAGCCGGATGGAGGCGGTGCAGCTCGTCCAAATAGTGCTTGGCGCTCAGCAGGAAAATGCCGCTGTTCCAGTAGAACGCGCCGCTGTCCACGAAGCGCTGCGCCGTCGCCGGATCGGGCTTCTCGACGAACTTGTCGACGGAGCGAAGGTCGTCGACGCCGTCGAGCGCCGGACCGGCCTGAATGTAGCCGTATCCCGTCTCGGGCCGTGTCGGCTTGATGCCGAACGTCACGAGACGTCCGGCTTGCGCCGCGCCAAGGCCCTTCAGGACGGCGCGGTGAAACTCATCCGGAGAGCCGATCAGGTGATCCGACGGCTGGATAAGCATGATCGGGTCCGAATCGATCGTCATCAGCCAGAAGGCGACGGCGGCGATGGCCGGCGCCGTGTTGCGCGCAACCGGCTCAAGCAGGATCCGGCGCGGCTGGATGCCGATCTGCTGCAACTGTTCATCGATGATGAACCGATGCTCGTCGTTGCAAATCACGACGGGTGCATCGAACCCCGCATCATTGACGCTCCGCGCCGCGGTCTCCTGGATCAGAGTACGGTCGGACGCGAGCTGCAGGAGTTGCTTGGGATAGAGTGCCCGTGACAGCGGCCAGAGCCGCGTCCCGGCACCGCCGGAAAG
>DATJPD010000182.1:0-14403 GCA_035506575.1 Alphaproteobacteria bacterium | reverse complement strand
CACGAAGACATAGTCGCCCTCGGCGTGCGCGAGCTTCAGATTCTGGAGGAATTCGAGGTGGCGGGCCGGCAGGCGCTCGCGCAACGCCGCCTGCAGCTCCAGAAGCGGCTTGGCGTCGAGATAGGGCTCGCGGCCGACCTCGATCCCGTAGCTCTCCAAGGTGGCGTCGCCGCCATTGCGCAGCCACAGCGAGCCGCGACGCACATCGTCGAGGAACTCGATCATCAGCCGCTCATGGTTGCCCAGCAACGTGACGACCTCGAACCCGGGCGGAGCCCGATCCAGGATCAGCTCGATCACCCCGGCCGAATCACGGCCGCGATCGACGTAGTCGCCGAGACACACGAGCACCCGGCGCTCGGCCCCGCCCTGTTCGGAATCGGCCTCGATGGCCGCGAACAGGCCCGCCAGCAGATCGACACGGCCGTGGATGTCGCCGATCGCGTAAACCGCGGTCCCGGCCGGAACCGCAGCCTCGCCCGCAGGCTGCCGCCTCGAAAACGGATTGCGCAGCATTCCCGGTCAATAAGGGCTGGCGCCGCGGATTGCCAGGGGACCTTAGGGGGTTGGGACCGCTGGCACAGCGCTTGCGTCTCAAGTACGCTCACCACGGATCCGGTTCCTGCAGGGGGAGAATTCATATGTCGAAGATTTCACGGGCATTGCGCATGGGGGCCCTGGCCGCCGCTTTGATCGCGGCAGGTGCTTCGGGGTCGCTCGCCGCCGAGGGGGGCAAGATCACGGTCGGCATCGACGGCACGTTCGCGCCGCACGCGATGCCGACCCTGAGCGGGGGCCTCCAGGGCTTCAACGTCGACATGGCGAACGAGATCGCCAAGCGTCTGGGCCGGCCGATCGAGATCGTGGCGCAGGAATATTCGGGCCTGATCCCGGCGCTCGACGCCGGCCGCTTCGACTGGCTCGCCGCACCCACGACCGTGACGCCCGAGCGCGCCAAGAGCCTCCTGTTCACCGAGGGCTACCTCAACACCGACTTCCAGTTCCTGATCCCCAAATCGGCCCCGGATATCGCCAAGCTCGAGGACCTCAAGGGCAAAAAAGTCTCGGTCAACAAGGGGTCGGCCTATGATGCGTGGGCCGAGCAGAACAAGGCGAAATACGGGTTCGAATCGTTCGCCTTCCCGACCCAGACCGACGCGGTTCAGGCTGTGCTGGCCGGCCGCGCCGACGCGAACCTCGCCGGCAACACAGTCGTCGCCTGGGCGGCCAAACAGAATCCGCAGCTCAAGCTCTCCTACACGATCTCCACCGGCCTCGTGTGGTCGATCCCGTTCCGCAAGGACGACAAGGCCACGCGCATGCAGGTCGAGAACATCGTCGAGTGCATGAAGCTCGACGGCACCTTCGCCCAACTGCACGAAAAATGGTTCGGCGTGAAGGCGGCTCCGGGCTCGGCCGCCGTCACCGTTTATCCTGGCTACGGCGTTCCGGGCATGGACGGCTACGACCCGGCCGAGCACACGCCCAAATGCAACTGATGCCGCGGACGTGGCGGTGAACACCGCCGCCGCGATCCTCGACGTCCGGGCCCTCCACAAGTCGTTCGGCGCGGTCGAGGTCCTGCGCGGCATCGACTTCAAGCTACGCGAGCGCGAGCTCGTCTTCATCATCGGGCCGTCGGGCTCGGGCAAGAGCACGTTCCTGCGCTGCTGCAACCGGCTCGAAGAGCCGTCGAGCGGCTCGATCCACGTCGACGGCATCGACCTCCTGGCACCCGCGACCGACATCAACGCGGTGCGGCGCAAGATCGGCATGGTCTTCCAGTCGTTCAACCTCTATCCGCACATGACGGCCCTCGGCAACGTGACCCTGGCGCTGCGGCTGTCGCTCAAGAAGCCGCGCGCCGAGGCGGACGACATCGGCCGCGCAGCACTGGCCCAGGTGGGCCTCGCCGACATGGCCAAGCGCTATCCGAACGAGCTGTCGGGCGGGCAGCAGCAGCGCGTGGCGATCGCGCGCGCGCTGGCGCTCGAGCCGCGGATCGTCCTCTTCGATGAGCCGACGAGCGCCCTCGACCCCGAGCTCGTCGGCAGCGTGCTCAAGGTCATGCACAATCTGCGCGACGGCGGCATGACCATGCTGGTGGTAAGCCACGAGCTCGGATTCGCGCGCGAGGCGGCGGACCGCGTCGTGTTCATGGAAGGCGGAGTGATCGTCGAGCAGGGCCCGCCCGAGCAGATCTTCGCCGCCCCGACCCAGACGCGCACGCGCGCGTTCGTGGCGCGGCTGGCGGCGCGGAGCTGAGCCATGGACCGCTTCCTCGACACGTTCTTCAACCTCGAGGTGATGGCCCGCTACCTGCCCAAGATCCTGAGCGGCATGCTGGTCACGACCTATCTCGGGATCGGCGTCGTGGTCAGCGGGCTCGCGGCCGGCCTCGTGCTGGCGGTGATCCGCAGCTTCGGCGTCCGGCCGCTCAACGCGCTCATCGTACTCGTGGTCGACATGCTGCGGACGGTGCCGCCGCTGGTCCTCATCGTGCTGTTCTTCTACGGGCTGCCGGCGGCGGGGGTACCGCTTGACGGGCTGGGCTCGACGTGGCTCGCCCTGTCGCTGGTGCTGGCCGCGTTTGCCGAGGAGATCTACTGGGCGGGCATCCTGTCGGTCTCCAAGGGCCAGTGGGAGGCCGCGCGCTCGACCGGCCTCGGCTTCCTCACCACGCTCATCTGGGTGATTCTGCCGCAGGCGATCCGGCTGGCGATTCCGCCGCTCACCAACCGCACGATTGCGATCACCAAGAACACCGCCCTGGGCCAGGTCGTGGCGGTGCAGGAGATCCTGTACCAGGCCTATAGCGGCCTGAGCTTCTCGTACAATCCGTCGCCGTTGACCCTGGGGGCGCTTGCCTATCTGATCCTGTTCGTTCCGGTCGTGATCGCCGGGCGCTGGATCGAGACACGCTTCAGCTGGAAGCGCTGAGCCCCGTCATGAGCGTCCTCGACCTGTTCTTGAACCTCGACATCATGCGGCAGGCCTTTGGATTCCTGCTGCAGGGGCTGGGCGTGACGCTCGTCCTATGCGCCGCGGTGGTGCCCACCGCCGCCCTCGCCGGCCTGGCGATTGCCGTGCTCGCGGCACTGCGGCGGCGCTGGCTCACCCGCGCCCTCATCGTCTACGTCGACGTGCTGCGCGCGCTGCCGCCCTTGGTGCTGTTGATCTTCGTCTACAACGCGCCGCCGTTCATGGGCTACAAGATCTCCGAGTTCAGCGCCGTCCTGATCGCGCTCACCCTGAACGGCTCGAGTTATTACGGCGAGATCTTCCGCGCCGGCGTCGAGAGCATCGGCCGCGGGTCGTGGGAGGCCGCGCGCTCGACCGGCCTCACCTGGGCGCAGACCATGGCGTGGGTGATCCTGCCGCAGGCGGTCCGCAACGTGCTGCCGGACCTGATCAGCAACTCGCTCGAGGTGGTGAAGCTCACCTCGCTCGCGAGCGTGGTGGCGCTGCACGAGCTCATGTACGCGGCACGCTCCGCCCAGCAGGTGACGTTCAATTATTCGCCGCTGGTCCTGGCAGTGTTCATGTATTTTGTTATCCTATGGCCGTTCGTGCGGCTGCTGAGCCGCCTCGAGCACCAGAAGATCGCGGCCCACTGAAGGATATGCCGGATGCCCGACCGCATCGTCGTCATCAATCCGAATTCGACCGAGGCCGTGACGCGCGGCATCGACGCCGCCGTGCAGCCGTTGCGCATGACGGGCGGACCCGAGATCGAGTGCATGACCCTGGCCGAAGGGCCGCCGGGCATCGAGACTCAGGCGCATGTCGAGAGCGTGGTGCAGCCGCTGTGCCGGGCGATCGCGCGCCGGGACAATGAAGCCAGCGCGTTCGTGATCGCCTGCTACAGCGACCCGGGCCTGCATGCGGCGCGCGAGGCGACCAAGAAGCCGGTGCTCGGCATCGCCGAGTGCGGCCTCCTCGCCGCCCTCACCTTGGGCCAGCGCTTCGGCGTCCTCTCCATCCTCAAGAAGTCGATCCCGCGCCACCTGCGCTATGTGGGACAGATGGGCATCTCCGAGCGCATGGCCGGCGACCGCGCGATCGATCTCGGGGTCGTGGAACTGAGCGACGATGCCCGCACCTTGAGCCGCATGATCGAAGTCGGGACGGCCTTGCGCGAGGAGGACGGCGCCGACGTGCTGGTCATGGGCTGCGCCGGCATGGCGCGCTATCGTGACCGCCTGCAGGCGGCGGTCGGCGTGCCGGTGGTCGAGCCCACCCAGGCCGCGGTCGGCATGGCGCTCGCACGCGTGCGCCTCGGCTGGGAGCGGGGCTAGTATTTCGGCGGGTTCGCCGGCGGGAACGTGAAGCGGTCGCGCGTCCAGCAGTAGCGGTCGCCGTAGAGCCGGCCGACTGGGAAAAAGCTGTCCTCCCTGATGCGCATGGTGGCCGGGTCGATGACGTCGTCGCGCATATGCATGTGCACGCCCTCGCCGATGACGAGACGCCGCTCCGGGCCGAGCTCCACTTCGCGCCACAGCCGGCATTCGAGCGAGAACGGCGCCTTCTTGATGCGCGGCGGCGCCACCTCGGCGGACGGCTCGAGCTCGAGGCCGACAGCCGTCGCCTCGCTCACCTCTGATGGAAAATCGCCGCTGGTCTTGTGCATCGCTTCGGCGAGCGGCTCGTCGGCGATGTTCACCACCCACTCCTGCGCCCGCTCGATATTGCGCAAGGTGTCCTTGATCCGGCCGTCGTTGCGGCGGTTGATGCTGACGATCACCAGCACCGGGTCTTCGGACACCACGTTGAAGAAGCTGAACGGGGCCACGTTCACCGAGCCGGACGGCTCGAGCGTGGTGATCCAGCCGATCGGCCGCGGCACCACCAAGCCGCACAGGAGCTTGTAGCGCTGGGCCGCGGTGAGGTCGCGCGAGGGAATATGCATCAGTTCGACGGCTCCGGCGTAGCACCGGTCCGCTCCGTGATCAGCTTGTAATGCTCGATGCGGCGATGCTTGGCGAAGTTGAACACGGTCTTGCGGATGTACTCGCCGAGCTCGAGGTCGCAGTCATGCACGATGACCTCGTCGTCCTCGCTGATGGTCTTGGCGACAACCTCGCCGGTGGGGGCCACGATGACCGAGCAGCCGAACATGCCGAACCCGTCTTCCTTGCCGGCCTTGGCGGTCGCGACCAGCCAGCTGCCGTTCTGGTACGCCGCCGCCTGGCACGTGAGCAGATGGTGAAAGACGCGCAGGTACGGAGGCTCCTGCGGCGAGTAGATGTTTTCGGTGGGCGTGTTGTAGCCCAGCACGATCATCTCGGCCCCTTTCAGCGCCATGACGCGGAAGGTCTCGGGCCACCGGCGGTCGTTGCAGATGCACTGGCCGACCAGCAGGTTCTGGTCGAACATGCGCCACACGTTGAAGCCGAGATCGCCGACGTCGAAATAGCGCTTCTCGAGATGCTGGAAGGGCGCGTCGGGCAGGTGCTCGGAATGCCCGGGCAGGTGGATCTTGCGGTATTTGCCGACGATGCGCCCGTCGGGCGCCACCAGGATCGAGGTGTTGTAGCGGCGGGTCTTGCCCTCCTCTTCCGTGAGCTCCGCATAGCCGAGGTAGAAGCCCACCCCCAGCTCGCGCGCCAGCGCGAACAGCGGCATCGTCTCCGGCCCGGGCATCTGCGCCTCGAAGAAGCGGTCGACCTCCTCCTGCGTCTCGAACCACCAGCGTGGAAAGAACGTGGTCAGCGCCAGCTCCGGGAAGACGATGAACCGGGCGCCCGACGCGTGCGCCTCGCGCGTCATGGCCATCAGCCGCTTGACGACCGAGGCCCGCGAATCCGCAAGGTGGATCGGTCCCAGCTGAGCCGCTGCGACCTTCAGACGACGCGCCATACTTCCCTCATCCGTTCACACATGACGGGCGAGGATAGATCGGCGGCCGGGCGCTGAAAAGCGAGCGCTTAGGCCGGCGCCTGGTAGATCAGGCGGAAGGCGTAGCGGCCGAGCAGCGAATCGATGATCACGCTGCCGCCGCGGTCGCGCGCGAGGCGCTCGAAGAACTGCGGCATGTCGCCCTGGGGGTGCACGTCGAACAGCGCCAGCCAGCTTTGCAGCGCCTGCCGGAACCAGGACGGCAGGTCCTGCTGGTCCCAGAAATCGACCACCGCCAGCCGTCCGGCGGGGCGGAGCTGCGCCATCGCGCGCTCGACCACCACCGGCCAGGCCGGGATCATGGTGAGCGCGTAGGAGATCAGCACGGAGTCGAACGGGCGGTCGAGGCCGAACATCGCGCGCGCGTCCAGCTGCTCTCCCAACCCATAGGCGAGCCGGATACGTCCCTCCAGCCCGGCGCGGCGGATGTGGGCCGCAGCACTGCGCAGCATCACCGCCGAGGCATCGATGCCGTAGAGATGGACGCCCGGATAGCGCCGCGCCAACGCCATGAGGTTGCGGCCGGTGCCGCAGCCGATCTCCACCACCCGGTCGCCCAGCAGGAGCGACATGCGCTCGATCAGGCCGTCGCGGCCAAGCAGGTAGAACTTGCGCGTGGCGTCGTAGATGTGCCGCTGATAGCGGTACATGCGGTCCATCCGCGCGGCGGTGTCGCCGGTCATGACACCGGGGGTCATTGTCAGGCCGCCGTGCGGTAGAGGTGAAAGCCGCCGTAGATGGCCGAGCGGTCGCGCGAGAACAGCGACCGGCTGTGGTCGGCCTCGTAGCGCCATTGCTCCATCACGTCCGGCGCCAGCGCCGGCGGCAGGGGTGAATCGGCGGCCGCGGTGCGGAAGATCACGCGCGCCCCCGGCTTCGCCGTGCGGCTGATCTCGCGCCACAGCGCGTTCAGCTCCGAGGGACCCATCCAGTCCTGCGCATCGAGCAGCACATAGGCATCGCAGCTCTGCGCGGGCTCGCCCTTGAGGAACTCGGTCATCGAGACGAGGCGCGTCTCGACCTTGGTGGTCGAGTCGCGCAGCCGCTCGAAGTTCTCCGCGCGCAGGTACGGCGGAACGGCCTGGCGCCGGGTGCGGTCGTAGCCGCGGCCGAAGGCCTGCCAGGCAAAGTAATTCTCGGCGATCGGGAAGTCGCAGGCGAGGCGACGCAGCCGGTCACGGAACAAGGCCACGATGTCGCCGTCGGAATCGCGCCGCAGGGCTTCGAACTGCGCCGGCGGAATGCCGAGGCTATAGAACGACACCGGCAGACGGCACAGGACGCGGATCATCTTCGAGTCGAAAATCGGTGCGATCGCGTCCTCGAAGATCTCCCGCTGCTCCTCGAGGCTGGTCGCGGTCAGGAGGCGCTCCGGATCGCCGCCGCACAGCCGTCCCGCCCGGTGCGCAAAGCCGATGAAGCGGCCGAGCAAGGCGCCGCGATAGAGGCCCTTGGCGAAATAGTTGATCCGCCGCCCGATGAACGGCGCACGGCCGTCCCAGAACTCGCGTGTCTCGGCATCCAGACTCGGGCGGATGCTGCGCGCGTAAAGGCGCAGGTTCCACCGGCTGTCGGCGAGACCGAAGAAGCGGAAGAAGGCTTCGTGGTCGGGCAGTGCTGTGATGGCGGCGAGCTTGAGGCGGGTGAGCGCGATGTGCGCCGGGTTGAGGTCCACCGCGACGATCGAGGCCGGCCCGGCCAGGAGATAGTTGAGCACGTTGCAGCCGCCCGAGGCGATGGTGATGACGCGGCTCTCCGGGCGCAGCATCAGCGCCTCGAGATCGACCGCCGGGTCTTCCCAGATCTGGTTGTAGACGAAGTTCTGGAACCAGGCGGCGAACATGCGGTCGAGCACGCCCTTTGTTCCGGTCTTGCGGCGCACGACCGCGCGCGAAATCAAACGGTTGCTCATGACGATGCTCCTGTGGCCAACATCGAACGGGCCGGGACCGGCAGCGCGGCACCGGTGCGGACGGGGGCGGCGGCAGGCTGCGGCGCCTTGAGCCACGACAGCGATTCGAGCCGCCCGTCCATGTGCTCGACCAACGCCGAGCAGTTCTCGACCCAATCGCCGTCGTTGCAGTAGAGGATGCCGTCGACCGTTTTCAGCGCCGGGGTGTGGATGTGGCCGCAGACCACACCATCGACCTCGCGCCGGCGGGCTTCGGCGATCACCGCGTGCTCATAGGCCTCGATATACGCGGCGACCCGGCGCGAGTTCCGCTTGATCGCGGCGGCGAGCGACCACGGGGCGGCTCCCATCCGCACGCGCGCGTGATCGATCAGCACGTTGGCGGCGGTGGCGAGATCGTAGGCCTGGCTGCCGACCCAGGCCAGCAGCGGCGAGAACTTGACGGCGGCATCGAATGCGTCTCCGTGCACGACCCACAGGTCCTGGCCCGAGGCCGTGCGGTGCATCGCCTCGCTGCACACGAGGACGCCGCCGAATGTCAGCTCGACGAAGGCACGCGCGCCCTCGTCGTGATTGCCCGGAATGTAAATCACCTCGCTTCCTTTCCGGACCTTGCGCAGGATTTTTTGAACGACGTCGTTATGGCTTTGCGGCCAGTACCAGGACCGGGCAAGCTGCGAGCCGTCGAAGATGTCGCCCACCAGGTAGATGACATCGGCGTCGTGATGGCGGAGAAAATCGAGCAGGAGATCGGCCCGGCAGGCCCGGGTTCCGAGGTGGACGTCCGAGATCCAGATCGTCCGGTAACGGCGTGGATTCGGATGGCCGAGGATACGGGAGGAGTTCAAGATTTACCCATACTTAGTTGGTAACTCCTCATATGCCACTAGATGATGATTGTTTTTTTCCCCAATTGTGACGGTGATGCGAACAACCCGTGAAATATTCGCGCAGCCGCGCCGAATACCCGCCCGGCCCCGCGCGTTAGCAGCACGCATCCGCCATGTGCGCGCTGCTGTCGGGGGCGAGCGCGACGCTGGGCCGGTGTGCGAAGGAGTTCCCGTTTGACTGCCGCCGTGACCCGCGACCGGTGGACTGCCGCCCAGGCGGCCGAGCTCAGCTATTGGCGCGAGCTGGACCTGCGCGAAATTCTGAGGATTTGTGCGGAAAAGCCGGCGTTCTGGGCGCTGCTCGACGACGCGACCGAACGCTCCCTGCTGGCCGGCAAGGATGTCCTGGAGATCGGCTGCGGGCCGTTGGGCCTCAGCCTCGTCTCCTTCAGCCGCCACAAGGAGGGGGTGCGCCGGCTGGTCAAGGCCGAGCCGCTGCCGCGCCTTCCCCTGCGCGAGACCCAGCTCGTCCGCGATGCCTGGGCCGCCCCTTTCCTCGAATGGGTCGAAGGGCTCGCAGCCGAGGGCGAATACGTCCAGACCCCCGGCGAAGATCTCGGCTTCGAGTCATGCTTCGACACGGTCGTGACGTATAACGTGCTCGACCACGTGCGCGAGCCGCAGTCGATCTTAAGGAATGCAGCACGCGCCTTGCGTCCGGGAGGGCGGCTCCTCGTCGGCGTCGACTGCCTGTCGGTGGTGGGACGCTGGCGGTTCGAGCTTCTGACCCGCCGCACGCACAAAGGCACGATCTTGGTCGAAGCCCACCCCCACACCTTCCTGCCGCAAGCCATGGCGCGCATGATCGAGCGCTCCGGATTCCGCATGAACGCCATCACCGGTGTTCCCGGGATCCTCCGCCGGTGGCTCGGCAGCCACTCACGGCCGGCCTTCCTTGCTGCCAAACTCTGACCATAAGCGGCCCGACCGCGCCTTTCCCCGCTGGCGGGAATGGCCTATTCTCGCGTTCGGTCATGAGCCCGCGGCGCTTCGCCGTCCGCCCGGCCGGCGCCGTCGTCCTTCCGATCCTCCGCCCGACATGGTCCTCAACCGCCGCGTCGCTGCCGCCGACATCCAGACCTTGCTGCTGGGTGGCCTTCGGGCGGCCGATATCGCAATCATCGTGATCGGCGCGGTACTGTCGTATTTCCTGCGCCACGACAGCCTCGACATCCCCGACCTCTACGTGATGGCGATCGTCGGCGCCATCCTGTTGTCGGTGATCTATCTTCAGATCGGCCGGCTTTATGTCTTCGACGAACTCCCGCGCCTTGCGCTGCAGATCGGCCGGCTGTCCATGGCGTGGACCGCGGTGATGCTGTCGCTGATCGCGCTTGCGTATTTCACCCGCACCTCGGTCGCTTTCAGCCGCGCGTTCGCTATCGGCTGGTTCGCGCTCAGCCTCGCCGGGTTCATCCTCGTGCGCCTTTCGGTGCTGGTGCAGATCGACCGCTGGCGGCGCGCGGGACGGCTCGCGCGCACCGTCGCGATCATCGGCGCCGGCGATGCGGGCGAACATCTGATCCGCCAGATCGAGACGCAGGCGCGCCAGCAATATCACATCGTCGGCGTGTTCGACGACGAGTGGGAACGGCTGCCCGACAGCATCGTCGGCCACAAAGTGCGTGGTTCGGTCGACGATCTGGTCCGCTTCGTCCGCAAATATCCGGTCGACGAAGTGCTGGTCGCCGTGCCCTGGAAATCGACCGGCTACCTCATGGACCTGATGAAAAAGCTCAAGGTCCTGCCGAACGACGTGAAGCTGTGCCCCGAACACGTGGGCTCGTCGCTGCCGGTGCGCGGCGTGCAGCCGGTGGCGGGCATCCCGATGCTGTCGATGCTGGAACGTCCGCTGTCCGGCTGGAACCTCGTCCTCAAGAACGCCGAGGACCGCCTCGTCGGTGCGGTCCTCCTCCTGCTGATCTCCCCGCTCCTGGCGCTCATCGCACTCGCGATCAAGCTCGACAGCCCCGGCCCGGTGTTCTTCCGGCAGCGCCGTTACGGCTTCAACAACAATGCGATCGTGGTGTGGAAATTCCGCACCATGCGCCACGAGATCGAGAACGAGGCCGTGGTGCCGCAGGCGACCCGCAACGACCCGCGCGTGACCGCCGTCGGCCGCATCCTGCGCCGGACGAGCCTCGACGAGCTGCCGCAGATCTTCAACGTCCTGCGCGGCGAAATGTCGCTCGTCGGCCCCCGGCCGCACGCGGTCGCGCACAACGAGCAATACGCGACCGTCATCGACGACTATCTGAGCCGGCACCGGGTCAAGCCCGGGATCACGGGATGGGCGCAGGTGAACGGCCTGCGCGGGGAAACCGACACGCCGGAAAAAATGCGCCAGCGCGTCCAGCACGACCTGTATTATATCGACAACTGGTCGTTCTGGTTCGACCTCAAGATCCTGGCCCTGACGCCGTTCGTCGCGATGAACCGGAACGCCTACTGAGCGTTATCCCTGGTCTGGTTCCAGGCGTCCCTTGAGTCCCTCATGCCGAGCATGCAACCGGCCGCGGCTCCTGTCATCGACGGTCCCGTCATCGATGTCAGAGGGCTCACCAAGCGGTATCAGAACGTCACCGCCGTCGACGATTTGAGCTTCGCCGTCCCGGGCGGGCAGATCACGGCGTTGCTTGGCGGCAACGGGGCCGGCAAGACCACGACCTTGTCGATGCTGCTGGGCCTGCTCATCCCGACCGCCGGACGGATCCAAATTTTCGGCGAGGACATGCTGCGCCACCGCTACCGCGTCCTGCCGCGGCTCAACTTCTCCTCGCCCTACGTCGATCTGCCGCACCGCCTGACCGTGCGCGAGAACCTGAACGTATTCGCGCGCCTTTACAGCCTGAGGAGGCCCGCCGAGCGCATCCGTGAGCTGGCGGACGAATTCGATTTCGCGCCGCTTCTGGGCCGCAAGACCGGCGCCTTGTCGTCGGGGCAGAAGACCCGCGTGGCGCTCGCCAAGGCACTGCTCAACCGGCCGGAGCTTTTGCTCCTCGACGAGCCCACGGCCAGCCTCGATCCGGACACGGCCGACTGGGTGCGCTCCTATCTCGAGCGCTACGCGCGCGAGACCAACGCCTCGATCCTGCTCGCCTCGCACAACATGGCCGAGGTCGAACGCCTCGCCGCAGACGTCCTGATGATGAAGGCCGGCCGTATCGTCGACCGCGGAGCACCCGCCGAGCTCATCGCCCGCTACGGCCGCCGGACGCTCGAGGACGTGTTCCTCGACATCGCGCGCGACCGGCGCCATCCCGCAGAGGCCGCGCAATGAGCGATGCCGCGAACAGCCCGGATGCCGCCGCGCACGCGCCCGGCTTCGCGCTCAGCGACCGGATGAGCCGCATCGGGGCCATGCTGCTGCGCCATTTCTATGTGATGCGCAGCTCCTGGATTCGCGTCTTCGATCTCATGTACTGGCCGCTGCTGCAGATGGTGGTCTGGGGATTCATCAACACGTTCCTTGCCACGCAATCGTCGTGGGTGCTGCGCGCGGGCGGCCTCCTGATCGGCGCGGTCCTGCTGTGGGACGTGCTGGTGCGCGGCCAGTTCGGCATGACCCTGTCGCTGCTCGAGGAAATGTGGTCGCGCAATTTCGCCAACCTGTTCGTGGCCCCCTTGCGCCCGGCGGAATATGGCGTGGCACTGATGGGCCTGTCGGTGATCCGCTCGTTGATCGGCGTCGTTCCATCGGCGCTGCTCGCCATCCCGCTGTTCCACTACTCCATCTTCGCGATGGGCCTGCCGCTCGTCGCCTTCTACGCGGTGCTGATGATGACCGGGTGGGCGGCCGGGCTCTTGATCAGCGGCATGCTGATCCGCTTCGGGCTCGCGGCCGAAAGCTTCGCCTGGGCGTCGATCTTCCTTCTGGCCCCGACCTGCGGGGTCTACTACCCGGTCGCGACCCTGCCCGGCTGGCTGCAGACGATCGCCTGGTTCCTGCCGCCCACCTACGTGTTCGAGGGCATGCGCTCGGTCATGCTGCAGCATGTGTTCCGCACCGACCTGCTGGTCACCGGCGTGGCCCTCAATCTCGTGTACATCGCCCTCGGCCTCGCCGTGTTCCTGATCGCGTTCAACCGGGCGCGGGCGCGCGGGCAGCTCCTGCAGACGGGCGAGTGACGTTACCCGGACCCTGGCCGCATCATATCGACGAAGAAGACAACCAGCGCTATCCCCAGCGACACCGCCAGTCCCACCAGCGTCTCGGAATCCGCCGCGGCGAACTGATCGAAGCTGCCGAGCAACGGGGTCAACGTCCACAGCACGATCCCGGCTCCGAGGACGATCGGCGTCAGGGCCGCGAAGTCGAGCCACAGGCGGCGGCGCAGCAGGCGCTGCATGACCGCGAGCTCGAACGCGGGATCGCGCGCGGGCGGCTCGTCCGGCGCCCACAGGGCCTGCAGGCGGGCTTCATCCACCATGATCACCTCCCAGTGCAGCGAGCAAGGTCGCCCGCCCGCGCAGCACATGCGACTTGACCGTGCCCAAGGGAATGCCCAGCGCGTCGGCCGCCTCGGCATGCGAGTATCCGGCCGCCAGGCACAGCGCCACTGCCGCGCGCTGTTCCTCGGGCAAGGCCTGCATGGCCTTGCGCAGGTCGAGCCGGTCGTCCGAATCCGGTGATGCGATCGTCTCGTGACCTTCCGCCGCGACCTCTTCGCGCCGGCGGCGGCGCCAGTGCGAGCGCCGGGCCGCGAGGAACTTCCGGTACGCAACGCCACACAGCCACAGGCGGAAATTTCGTCCGCGCTCGAACCGCGCGAGATGCGTCCATGCGGCGACGAAGGCCTGCTGGGCCACGTCGTCCGCCTCGGGCCAATTCCCGGCGAGACGGCGCAGGAACGCGCGCACCGATTGCTGATGCTGCGCCACCAGCCGGCTGAACGCCTGGCTCGAGCCCGCTTGCGCCTGGGCGATCAGAGCATCGTCCAGCGACACGGACATCAGCGCGGGTCATCTTTGGGCAGTAGCAAGGCCGAGAGCGCCGACCACACGGCGAGTGCCGTGAAGATGAGCGCCGGAGCCACCAAGCCGTGATGCGGCCGGACGCCATTGCTGAAAACGGGAATCAGCGCAAGCGCCGCGGCCAGGCACGCGAACAGAATGGCGTTACGCCACGCGCGTTGCCGCCGGTAAACCGACCTGCCGCCTTGCAGGAGTTTCGCCACTTCGAGCGGCGGCTCCTTGCCCTGCTGGGCATAGGTGCGCAGAATTTCCAAGGTCGCGGCCTCGCGCCGATAGCGCCGCCAAAAGGCGAAGCACATGGCCGTGAAGCCGAATGCCATGCCGGCCAGCCCGAAAACGACCCCCACGTGCCCCCAGCCCCAATCCATGATGCCCTCCTGCCGATCGAGTGCGACGCTACCCCCTATTTGCCGCCGCCGGTGCCGTTGGATGCAGGGTTAATCCGGGACTGCCAGGGCCTGCCCGATCCAGTCGACCACCGAGGAGTGCTTCGGCCGCCAGCCCAGCTCGCGGCGCGCGCGCTCGGCGCGCACGCGGCAGTTCGAGCCCAGCGAGAACACCGCGCGCTGATAGCCCCAGGCGGCGATGGCCTCATCCACCGCGCAACTCCGCGCCGGGCCCAGGCGGAGCGCGGATGCCAGCGCCTCCACCATCTCGCGGAACGACGCCTCGCCGTTCTCGACGAAATAGAACGACCCCGCCTCCGCGCGCTCGAGCGCCAGCAGATAG
>DATJPD010000181.1:0-15590 GCA_035506575.1 Alphaproteobacteria bacterium | reverse complement strand
GTGGCTGGTCGGAGGGCTCGTGCTCGCCTGGTCGCTGCGCCTCGGCGTGCATCTGGCCTGGCGCACGTGGCATGGCCCGGAGGACCGGCGTTACGCCCAGTTCCGCGAGGACTGGGGTTCCGGATACGAGCCGCGCATGTTGGCACTGCTGCAGGTCCAGGCCGCGGCCGCGGCGATCCTGGCCCTATCCATGCTGCTCGCCGCGCGCAATCCCGCCCCGCTCGCTGTGAAAGATGTCGGAGCGCTGATCATCCTCATGGTCGCGGTGGGCGGCGCCGGTCTTGCCGATGCGCAGCTCGAGCGCTTCCGCCGCCAGCCGGAGAATCGCGGGCGCGTGTGCGGCCGGGGCCTGTGGCGCTGGTCACGCCATCCCAATTACTTCTTCGAATGGCTCGGCTGGTTTGCGTACCCGGTCCTCGCCATCGACGTCCACGGCCAGTATCCGCTCGGCTGGGTTGCGCTCTCGGGCCCCGCCTTCATGTACGTCCTGCTGGTCCACGTGTCGGGGATTCCGCCGCTCGAGCGGCAGATGCTGAAGACCCGCGGGGCCGCGTATCGCGAGTACCAGGCGCGCACCGGTGCGTTCTTCCCCGCACATCCGAGGGCCATATGAACGCCATCGCCGCCGTGACCAGGACCGTGGAACGCCTGGCGCTTCCGGACCCGGTGATGCGGGCCGGGATCGGCCTGCTGGTCGATCGGACGCGGCGCCGGTTGACCCGCGCCGGGCTCAGCGACGAGGCGAGCTTTGCCGCGGCGATGGCGGACCATCCAATCGCGCTCCACGTCGACGCCGCGAACGAGCAGCATTACGAGCTGCCGCCCGAGTTCTTCGCGCTGATCCTGGGGCCGCGCCGCAAATACTCGTGCTGTCTCTATGATGGAGTCGCCACGCTCGCCGGGGCGGAAGAGCGGGCCCTCGCCGAGACGGAGCGCCATGCCGATCTTGCCGACGGCCAGAGCATCCTCGAACTCGGTTGCGGCTGGGGCTCGCTCAGCTTGTGGATGGCCGAGCGGTTTCCGGCCGCCCGGATCACGGCCGTGTCCAATTCGCACGCCCAGCGGACCTTCATCGAGGCGGAGGCCGCGCGGCGGGGCTTCCGCCACCTGCGCGTCGTGACATCAGACATGAACGACTTCGCCGCCGAGGCGCGGTTCGACCGGGTGGTTTCGGTCGAGATGTTCGAGCACATGTCGAACTGGACGGCGCTGCTGCGGCGGATCCATGCGTGGCTCCTCCCCGGCGGGCGGGTCTTCCTGCACGTGTTCAGCCATCGCTCGACCCCCTATCGGTTCGATCACCGCGACAAAGCCGACTGGATTGCTCAGCATTTCTTCACCGGCGGGGTCATGCCCAGCCACGGGCTGATCCGCCACCTGCCCATCCCCTTTGCCGTCGAGGATGAGTGGCGGTGGAGCGGCAGCCATTATCGGCGCACGGCCGAGGACTGGCTCGCCAACTACGATGCCAACGCCGGCATTGTCGGGCGTATTTTGACCCAGGTGTACGGCGCCGAAGCGCGCTTGTGGCGCCGCCGCTGGCGGCTTTTCTTCCTCGCGACCGCGCGGCTGTTCGGCGATAGCGAGGGCGCCACCTGGGGGATCAGCCATTATCGGCTCCGTCCGGTTTGAGGGCTTCGGCACCGGACCAGCCTGGTCCGCAATTCTGCGGTCGCAACTGACCACATATCCACAGCCCTCTCGGACCCCACCGGGCACCCAATAACCTTGATACGGCAGACAGTTCTCCGGTATTGGTGACGGAGCGGCCGGTTGCGCCGCCGCGGCGGGTGCGCAGGGGACTTTCTTTCCGCGACGCGGCAAGGGGCATCGACGCCGGGCGGGTTTGCTTGAGGGGGCAACTCGGTGGCAAGTGAGTATGCCATTGCCATAATCGGCTCGGGCCCGGCAGGCATGAGTGCCGCGGCGCACGCGGCCAAGCTTGGCGTCCCCCATGTCCTGCTCGAGCGCGCCTCGCACCTCAACGACACGATCTTCAAGTACCAGAAGCGCAAGCACGTGATGGCGACGCCCGACGTCCTGCCGCTGCGCAGCGATCTCGGGTTCAAGGCCGGCCAGCGCGAAGAGATCATCGACGGCTGGACCAAGGGGGTCGAGAGCCACGGCGTGAAGGTCCGCCTCAACGCCGAGGTGGCGTCGATCAAGGGCGAGCGCGGCAATTTCCAGATCACCTTGGCCGGCGGCGACACGCTGACCGCGGACCATGTCGTGCTCGCGATCGGCGTGCAGGGCAATCTGCGCAAGCTCACCATCCCCGGCGCCGAGCTTCCGTTCGTCCAGTACCAGCTCGACGATCCCGACGAGTACCAGGGCGAGGAGATCATCGTCATCGGCACGGGCGACGCCGGGCTCGAGAACGCGCTGGCGCTCGCGGTGAACAATGCGGTGACGGTCATCAACCGGGTGGCCGACTATCCCTATGCCAAGCCGGCGAATGCGGCCCTCATCCAGGCCGCCATCAAGAAGGGCGACATCACCGCGTTCGTCAATTCGGAGCCCAAGGCCGTGGAGCCGGGAGCCCTCGTGCTCTCCACGGCGGATGGCGAGGCACGGGTCAAGACAAACCGGATCATCGCGCGGATCGGAGCCCTCCCGCCCCGCAAATTCGTCGAATCCTGCGGCATCAAATTCCCCAGCGACAGCCCCACCGCCTATCCTCAGGTGTCCGAGACCTACGAGTCCATGGTGCCCGGGCTCTACATCGTCGGCGCGCTGGCGGGCTATCCGTTGATCAAGCACTGCCTCAACCAGGGATACGAGGTGGTCGAGTACATCCTCGGCAACAAGATCCCGCCGGCCGACGAGCCGCTGCTGCAGGCGAAGCTGGACAAGGCGAACGTCAAGGCGACGGTCCCCGAGCTGATCACCGCGATCCGCGAGCGCCTGCCGTTGTTCGCCTCGCTCACGACCCTGCAGGTGCGCGAATTCCTCCTTGGCTCGGAGCTGCATCAGCCCAGGGCCGGTGACGTGGTGTTCCGGCGCAACGACTACACAAACTCGCTCTACTCGATCCTCGAGGGCGAGATCGGCATCCAGGTCGATCCGGCGAACCCCAACCAGATGGTGACGATCGGGGCCGGCCAGTTCTTCGGCGAGATGGGCCTGATCTCGGGCCGGCGCCGCACTGCGACCACCGTCGCAACCAGGCCTTCGGTGCTGCTGGAAGTCGACCGCAACACGATGGTGCGGCTGGTGCGCTCGGTGCCCGACGTCAAAGCGGCCCTCGACCGCGAGGCGGTTTCGCGGCAGATCCGCACCTATCTGGCGCCGACGGCGACCGATGCCATCCTGGCCGACGTGGTGCGCACCGCGAAGGTTGTCGAGTTCAAGCCGAACGACGTGCTGATCGAAGAGGGAGCGCAGGACGACGCGGTCTTTCTGCTGCGGAAGGGATCGGTGACCGTGTCTCGGCGCATCGGCGGCAAGGACGTCATCATCGGGTATCTGCCCGCCGGCAATTACGTGGGCGAAATGGCGATGCTGATGAACGCACGCCGCGCCGCGACGGTGAGGGCCGCGGTCGCCACCGAGGCGATCAAGATCGACAGCGCCACGTTCCGCACCCTCGTGACCGAGTTCCCCGAGGTGCGCCGGGACGTCGAGAAACGTCTCGAATCCCGCCTCATCGATTTGCGGCGCCAGGAGGTCGGCCAGCAGGACGGCGGCCTGCTCGAGTTCCTGATGCGCCAGGGCCTCGGCGAGGCCACGGACGTGCTCCTCATCGATGAGGCGCTGTGCGTGCGCTGCGACAATTGCGAGAAAGCGTGCGCCGAGACCCATCACGGCATCAGCCGCCTGAACCGCGAGGCCGGCCCGACCTACGGCAGCATGCACGTCCCGACCTCGTGCCGCCATTGCGAGCATCCGCATTGCATGAAGGATTGCCCGCCGGATGCCATCCACCGGGCCACGAGCGGCGAAGTCTTCATCGACGACAAGTGCATCGGCTGCGGCAATTGCGAGCGGAATTGCCCCTACGGCGTGATCCAGCTGGCGGCCATGCCGGCGGAGAAGCCGTCGCTGCTGAGCTGGCTGTTCCTCGGGCAGGGGCCGGGCCCCGGCGAGGACCGCTCGCCGGAAGGGGTGGCGAAGCGGACGGGCGGCAAGCACGCGGTGAAGTGCGACATGTGCAAGGGCATCGACGGCGGTGCCGCCTGCGTGCGCGCCTGTCCGACGGGTGCAGCGATCCGCGTCAACCCCGAACGGTTCGTCTCCGTCATCAGGCAGGTCGCGCCGTGACCATGGTCCACGCCGCCTCGAAACCGCCCGGCGAGGCGTCGGCCCCGGCACCCGACACCCAGCACCAGTCGTTCCTCGTCTACGACCGCCTGCTGTACCTCAAGATCGCGGTCGCGGCGACGATCGTGGCAATCGTGCTCTATCTCGCCCACCGTCCCGACGGGACCCCTTACGGCGGGACATGGCTGGGCTACGGGCTCGGCACCGTCGGCGCCCTCCTGATCCTATGGCTCATGTGGTTCGGCTATCGGAAGCGGAGCTACACGGCGAACCAGGGCAAGCTCGAGGCCTGGCTGTCCGCGCATGTCTATCTGGGCTTGTCGCTCCTGGTGATCGCGACGTTGCACACCGGCTTCCATTTCGGCTGGAACATCCACACGCTCGCCTATGCCTTGATGTGCGTCGTGATCCTGAGCGGCGCCTGCGGCGTGTTCTTCTACGTCTACTGCCCGCCGCTGATGACCCAGAACCGCCGCGGCGCCACGATGACCCAGATGATGACGCGCATTGCGGCCCTCAACGACGAGATCACGTCGAAGGCGATGGGGCTCGACAACGCGACCGTGGCGATCCTTCGCCGCTCGACCGAGACCACGATCGTCGGCGGCTCGTTCTGGCAGCAGCTGGCCGGCCATTACCCCGACTGCACGACGGCGGCGGCCCTCAAGGCGATGACGAAGATTGGCACGGCCGATGGTGCGCGCGCCGACGCTTTGCGGCAGATCCGCATGCTCCTGGACGAAAAGGCGCAGCTCCTCGGCCGTGCGCGGCGCGACCTCGGGTACAAGGCCATGATGGATGCCTGGCTGTACGTGCACGTGCCGCTCTCGTTCGGGCTGCTCGCGGCACTGTTCGCCCACGTCCTCTCCGTTTTCATCTTCTGGTAACCCCGTGCCGATGCGCAAAGGACACCGCTAGCCGATGCTCGTCGAGGTCACCTTCCTCACCCGGCGCGGGCGCGACGCGATCATGCGCAAGTCGCAGTCGGTCACCTGCGAGGAGCTGAAGTTCGGCCGCGGCAGCGACAACGAGGTGCAGCTTGCGGACATCCGCATCGGTCTCTCCGCGGCGGTGCTGGTGCGGCGTGAGCACGACTTCGTGTTCCAGCAGAGCGGCGACACCGTGCTCAAGGTCGACGGCTCCACCGGCGCTTCGCTGGTGGTCCGGCCGGGCGACCGCGTCGAGCTCGGGCCGTACGAGGTTCGCCTCACCGAAGCACCGGAGGGCTTCGATGCGGCACTGACGGTCGAACTCGTGCAGCCGCTGGGCGATTCGCTGCAGCGCCTGGCCGCCGCGAACCGGATCGGGCTCGACAAGACCGGGTTCAGCAAGCGGCGCATGTCGTGGACGTTCTTTTGGGTGTGCGTGCTCGGGTGCCTCGTGGTGCCTTTGGTCGCGTTCGGCATCGACAACGGCCAGTCGTGGCTGAAGGCCGGCGCTCCCACGACCCTGCTCACGCTGGCCAACATGACCTGGAACGTGGGCGAGCTCTCGAACACGCATCGGACCTTCGCTCACCAATGCGCGATGTGTCACGAGACGTCCTTTTCGCGGGTGCCGGACAGCGCCTGCCTCGATTGTCATCGCAACATCGGCGGCCATGTGCAGCCCGCGGTGGCACCCGCCGGGGCAGCGGCCGCGGCAAGTCCGGCATCGCCCGCGCACCGTCTCGCGCAGACGCCGTGCGGGGATTGCCATCGGGAACACCGGGGCTTGCGCGGCCTGGTGCGGCAGGACGCCAATCTCTGCGTCTCCTGCCACGGCTCGATCGCCGAGACAGCACCCCAGTTCGATGTCCGTGACGTGAGCGGCTTCCCTGCCGGACACCCGCAGTTCCGCGTCACCGTCGTGGCCGACGCGGCAAAGCCAGCCTTCGCGCGTGCCGAGCTCGGCTCCACGCCCAAGCCCGCCGACCGCCCCAACCTCAAATTCTCCCACGCCGCCCATCTGGTCGAAAAAGGCTTCCTGACGCCGCAGGGCCAGAAGCGGATGGTCTGCGCGGACTGCCACGTGCCGGAGCCGGGCGGGCAGGGCTTCATGCCCATCACCTACAAGGGCCAGTGCCAGTCCTGTCACGACCTCAAATTCGACGCGGAGCTCCCGTGGAGAGAGGTGCCGCACGGCGACGATTTGGGCGTGCGCGCGGCCGTCGAGGATTTCTACGCGCATGTCGTGTTGCAGAGAGGCGTTCCGCCGTCCGCGCCGCCGGCCGAGCCCGCCCGGCGCGTCCCCGGAGCACCGGTCGCAACACCGGCACCCGCGCCCAAGCCAGATGCGCTGACCTGGGCGCGCGAGAAGGCGGACGAGGCGCTGACCCTGATCTATAACGACAAGCGCGGCTGCGCGTATTGCCACGTGATGGAGAACGCCGCCGATCACAGGGTGGCCCCCGTCTTCATGCGCACGCGCTTCCTGCCGAACGCCAGCTTCAATCACGCACGCCACGCCGCCACGGATTGCGCCGACTGCCACGACAGCCGGCATTCCGAGACCAGCGCCGACGTGCTCGTGCCCGGCATCGACTCGTGCACCGGCTGTCATGGGCCCGCGCGCGCCTCGTTCCGGGCGCAATCGCAGTGCGTGACCTGCCATGCATTCCATCGGCCGGATTTCGGGCCGATGCGGCGGACGGCGGCAGTCAGCCCATGAGCTCGGGAAGAAACACCTGGCGGATGCTCGCACTCGCCGCGGGGCTCACCCTAAGCTGGGCGGGCGCGGGCGCGCAGACCTCGAGCCCGAGCGTCGATGCTCCGCCGCTCACGCTCGCCGGTGCAGCACTGCCGGCCGTGGCGGCGTCGCTGTCGCCACTCGATGTGCGCGTATCGGTCGATCTGCAGGGCGACGTGCCGCTGGCGACCTACGTGTCGGCCCGCATCGGCACCGCCCAGCTGGTTCAGCGCACCCCGGCCGGGCAGTGGGTGGCCTGGGACGGCCGGGACGAAACGCGCATCAACGACCAGTTCGCGGCATTCGGCGGGCGGCTGACGTTCGTCGTGAACGGCACCGGCACCGATTTTTCGGCGCCGAAATTCCCGGTGGCCGTGTTCATCGGCTACCGGACCGCGGCAGGACTTAAGTTCGGTTATTTCACGGTGACGGCACAGCCATGAGAAACATTCCCCTAGGCCGGGTTTTCGACCGCCGTCTGCTCAAGATCGTGGCGGCGCTCGCCTTCGTGCTCTGCGGCGGGGCGTCGAACTGCGGCGGCGGCGGCAGCTTCAACTCGGGCGCCGGCACCAGCTCGAGCGCGTCGACGGCGCCGGCCGCCGTGAACCTGTCGGCCGCCGCCGTCACCCAGATCGTTCTGCAGGCCACGCACGAGGCGACGGCGCGCGGCAAGCCAGCGACGATTGCCGTCGTCGACCGGGTGGGCAATGTGCTGGCCGTGAGCCAGATGTCGGGTGCTCCGACATCGGTGACCGTCAACGGTGGACGCAGCGTGACGGGCGGGCTCGAAGCCGTTGCGGTGCCGGCGACGACGGCGGCGGTGTCGAAGGCGATCACCGGCGCCTATCTCTCCTCCGGCGGCAACGCGTTCACCACGCGGACGGCCAGCCAGATCATCCAGGAAAACTTCAACCCGGGTGTCAACAATCAGGCGGGCGGTCCGCTGTTCGGGGTGCAGTTCAGCCAGCTGCCGTGCTCCGACTTCAGCAACCATTTCTCGTCGGGGACCGGGCCCGGCCCGTTTGCCTCGCCGCTCGGCCTGTCCGCCGATTCGGGCGGCTTGCCGCTTTACATCAGCGGCACGCTGGTGGGCGGCATCGGCGTCGTCACGAAGACGACCTACACCCTCGACCGCAACATATTCGACGTCGACGTCGACGACGACGAGGTGATCGCGCTGGCCGGCCAGAGCAGTTTCACGCCGCCGTCGTCGATCACCGCCTCCAACATCACCGTCAACGGCCTTACCCTGCGCTACACCGACGCGACGTCGGCGAACTTCGCGACGTCGGTCCAGGCCAGCGGCTCGCTGAACCTCGTGAGCGTGCCGCGCTTCTACAATTCGGCCTCCGGTGTCCTGGCCGGCACTCAATACGGCACCGCGGCGTCGGGCATCCGGCCGGACAACGGCGCCACCTATTCCGGCGTCAACGCTTACATCTTTGTCGACGGGACCAACACCAACCGCTTTCCGCCGAAGGCCGGGAACGTGCCGTCGGGGTCGGCGATCACAGCCTCGGAGGCGCAGTCGCTCGTCAGCTCGGCGCTCAGCCTCGCCTTCCAGACCCGCGGGCAAATCCGCATCCCCACCAACAGCTTCGCCCAGGTCACCGTCGCGGTTGTCGATCTCGACGGCACGATCCTCGCCATGGCGCGGACCCCCGACGCCGCCGTATTCGGCGCCGACGTGGCCGTGCAGAAGGCGCGGACGGCGGTCTTCTTCTCCCGCACCGACGCGGCCTCGACCATCAACGCGCTCACAGCCTCGACGAACTCGGCGGCGCCGAGCTTTGCCGATTACATCACCCGCTCCAAGTCCCTGGTCGGCTCGACCGTGTTCGCCGACGGGGTCGCGTGGTCGGACCGCGCCATCGGACTCATCGCCCGGCCGTTCTACCCCGACGGCATCAACGGCAACAGCCCGGGCTCGCTCAGCCTTACGTTCTCGAGCTGGAGTCCCTTCACCGACGGCTTGCAGCTCGACCTCGTGAGGTTCGACATCGCGACCTACGGCGCCGGCGGTACGGCGGCACCCGCTGCCGGATGCGGCAACGAGGGCGGCAGCGGCGGCCTGCCGACCGTGACCCCGAACAACGTCACTCGCCTCGCCAACGGGCTGCAGATCTTCGCCGGGTCCGTGCCGATTTATCGAAACAGCACGCTGGTGGGTGCCCTCGGCGTCTCCGGCGACGGCATCGACCAGGACGACCTCGTCTCGTTCCTCGGCGTCCAGAACGGCCCCTCGACCTTGAACAACGCCCCCTCGGGCATCCGCGCCGACACGCTGTCTGTGGGCGGCGTGAACCTCCGATACGTCAACTGTCCGACCTCGCCCTTCCTCAACTCGAGCACCCAGAACGCATGCTGACCTCTCGCCCGTTTCCCCGTCTCGTTGCGGTGCTCGCGGTCCTGATCGCGGCCTCGCCGTCTTCGCCTGCGCGTGCCGCCGATGACAATCCGCAGCAGGCGCAGGACACCGACCGCCGCATCCCCGGCCAGGCGCCGTCGACGCAGCGGCCGGAGCCGGTCACCAACCCGGACGCGGTGGCCCCGCCGACGGCGGCGACCCCGGGCCAGCTCTTGCCCATCCCCGACCGCTGGCGGCTCTTGGACGCGCTCGGTGCCACCAAGGAAAACATCTTCGATCCCTACAACAACAACGTGCTGAAGGGCGACAAGCCGGTCTTCGGCACGACCGACTGGTTCGTGAACATATCGGCCATCAGCGACACGCTGTACGAGCCGGCGCGTGTGCCGAGCCCGGTCAGCAACCAGGCGGTGGCGCGGCCCGGCTCCAACAGCACGTTCGGCCGCTACGGGCGCGAGATATTCAATCAGAATGCGATCCTGAGCGTATCGGTGATCGAGGGCAATACGGCCTACAAGCCGCCCGACTTCGAGTTCCGCCTGACCCCGGTGATCAATTACAACCATGCCACCGCCGGCGAGCGCGGCGTGCTGTTCGCGGATCCTACAAAGGGAGATTCGCGCACCGACTCGTTCGTGGGCCTGCAGGAGCTGTTCGTCGACAAACACCTGCGCAACGTGTCCGACCGCTACGACTTCGATTCGCTGCGCGTCGGCATCCAGCCGTTCTCCGTCGACTTCCGCGGCTTCCTGTTTCAGGACGACCAGTTCGGCGTGCGCCTGTTCGGCAACCGCGACAACAACCTGTGGCAATACAATGTCGCGTATTTCCGGCGGCTGCAGAAGGACACCAACAGCGGCCTCAACGACGTCGGCCAGGGTCTGCGCAACGACGACGTGTTCATCGCCAATCTCTACCGCCAGGACTTCCCGGTCCACGGCTTCACCTCGCAAGTCACGTATGCGCTCAATATCAACAACGAGGGCAAGGAGCAGCACTACGACAACAACGGCTTCCTCGTGACGCCGATGCAGATCGGCGACGGGCGCGGCCGCAACTACAAGGTCAACTACTTCGGCTACAACGGCGACGGCCATTTCGGCCGTTTCAACCTCACCGCCTCGACCTACTTCGCCTATGGCGAGCAGGACCACAACCCGTTCGCCCCCGTTCCGCAGAACAAGAACCAGACGATCGCCGCGTTCTTCGCCGCCATCGAGCCGTCGATCGATTTCGACTGGGTCCGCATTCGCGGGTCCGGCCTGTTCCAGAGCGGCGACGGCAACCCGACGAGCGGCCGGGCCACCGGCTTCGATTCGATCTTCGAGAACCCGCAATTCGCAGGTGCCGACGCCAGCTACTGGATCCGCCAGTCGATCCCGCTGATCGGCGGCGGCGGCGTCGCGCTGGGCCAGCGCAACGGCATCCTGGCCGATCTCCGGTCGTCGAAGGACGAGGGCCAGTCGAACTTCATCAATCCCGGTCTGAAGCTCATCGGCATCGGCGCCGACTTCGATGTTCTGCCCGAGCTGCGCCTCTCGGTGAACGCCAACCACCTGTCCTTCGTGAACACGGCGACGCTCGAGTTCCTGAGGAACCAGGGCAACATCCACACGGACATCGGCGAAGACCTGTCCGCGGCGATCACCTACCGGCCGCTGCAGACGCAGAACGTCGTGCTGCGCCTCTCGGGTGCGGTGCTGCTGCCCGGCCAGGGGCTCAAGGACCTCTACAACGCGTCGGGCGGCCAGGGTTTGTTCAACAGCAGCAACAACACGTATCTCTATTCCGTGCTGACCAACCTGATCCTGACCTACTGAGCGCCGCATGCGATTGCACGAGCTTGCAGCAGCACTCCTGGCCATCGCCGCGATTGCCTCTATTCCGGTGCCCGCGCTGGCGTCAGGCGATGAGGAGAGCCCGCGCGACATCGTCTATCCGTTTTACCCGCCGGCGCCCCTGCGCCAGACCGCCGGGCAGATGGAGGCCAAGAGCAGCGGCTGCGTGGGCTGCCATACGGCGACCGACTCGAACACGATGCATACCAGCCCGGGTGTCGTGCTCGGCTGCGCCGACTGCCACGGCGGGAATCCCGCAATCATGGTACCGGCGCATGCGATGCCGGGCAGCCCGGAGTACCGGCGCGCGCTCGACGAGGCGCATGTACAGCCGCGCTATCCCGCGGCCTGGCACTATCCCTCGAGCGCCAATCCGGTGCGCAGCTATACGCTGCTGAATCGCGAATCGCCCGAGTTCATCCGCTTCATGAACCCGAGCGACTACCGGGTGGCGCGCGAGGCCTGCGGCGCCTGCCATCTGCGCATCATCCAGTCCGCCGAGCGGAGCCTGATGGCCACCTCGGCCATGTTCTGGGCGGCGGCGGCCTACAACAACGGCATCCTCCCCCTGAAGCACACGATCCTCGGCGAGGCCTACACGCGCGACGGCCAGCCGGCGACGTTGACCACGCCGGTGAAGCCGACGCCCGAAATGACGCGCCAATACGGGATCGTGCCTGAGCTCTATCCGCTCCCGTCCTGGGAGACCACGCCGCCGGGCGACGTGTTCCGCGTGTTCGAGCGCGGCGGCCGCAACATCATCACGCAGTTTCCCGAGATCGGGAATCCGGACTCGCTGGGCGAACTCGAGCGCATCGAGGAGCCGGGCCGGCCCGATCTGCGCCAGTCGAACCGCGGCGCCGGAACGGGGCTGCGCGTGTCGATCCCGGTGCTCAACATCACCAAGACGCGCCTCAACGACCCGCATATGTGGTTCATGGGCACCAACGACCAGCCGGGCGACTACCGGAACTCGGGCTGTGCGGGCTGCCACGTGATCTACGCGAACGACCGCGACGTCCAGGAATCGGGCCCATATGGCCGGTTCGGCAATCTCGGCCGCACCGCCACCCTGGACCCGACGATCCCGAAGGGCCAGTCCGGCCACCCGCTCCGTCACCAGATGACCAACGCCATTCCGACCAGCCAGTGCATGATCTGCCACATGCACCAGCCGAACCTCTTCATGAACAGCTTCCTCGGCTACACGATGTGGGATTACGAGTCGGACGCGCCCTCGATGTGGCCGAAGGAGCAGCGCACCCCCTCGATCGCCGAGCAGCACGAGATTCTCGAGCGTAACCCCGAAGGTGCGGCGGTGCGCGGTCTGTGGGGCGACGTGGACTTCACCGCCAAGGTCAGCGAGCTCAACCCCGGGCTCAAGGATACGCAGTTCGCCGACTACCACGGCCACGGCTGGAACTTCCGCGCCATCTACAAGCGCGACCGCAAGGGCAACCTGCTCGACGACGGCAACAACATCATCCCGCCGGACGATCCGGAGAAGTTCAAGAAGGCGGTGCATCTCGATTCGATTCACGTCGATTTCGGCATGCAGTGCGTCGACTGCCACTTCAGCCAGGACGCGCACGGGTCGGGGCACATCTACGGCGAGGTCCAGGCGGCCATCGAGATCACCTGCGCCGACTGCCACGGCACCGCGACGCAATACCCGAACCTGAAGACGAGCGGCCCCGCGGCCCCGCCAGGCGGCAACGACCTGGGGCTCCTGCGCCTGGCCGACGGGCGCAAGCGCTTCGAATGGCGCGGCAACAAGCTCGTCCAGCGCTCGGCGGTCTATCCCGGGCTCGAATGGGAAGTCTCGCTCGTCAAGGACACGGTCGACCCGGCCAGTCCCAAGTACAACCCGCGCGCCGCGCGCGCCAAGCTCATGTCGATGGGCACCTCGATGAAATGGGGCCCGGGTGTCGCGTCCAAGGACCTCGCCCATTCGAACGACAAGATGACCTGCTACACCTGCCATCTGTCGTGGACGACGAGCTGCGGCGGCTGCCATTTGCCGATCGAGGCGAACTGGAAGACCGAGCGGCACCATTTCGAGGGCGGGGAGACGCGCAACTTCGCCACCTACAATCCGCAGGTCGCGCGCGACGACATGTTCCAGCTGGGCCGCGCGGGGACGGTCAAGAACAACATCATCGCCCCCATCGCCTCGCGCTCGGCGCTGATCCTGTCTTCGACCAACATCAACCGCGAGCACATCTACGTGCAGCAGCCGCCGGTCTCCTCGTCCGGTTATTCGAGCCAGGCGTTCTCGGCCCATTATCCGCACACCGAGCGGCGCACCGAGACCAAGACCTGCACCGACTGCCACGTCTCGGCGCAGAACGACAACAACGCGATCATGGCGCAGCTGCTTCTGCTCGGGACGAACTTCGTCAACTTCGTCGGCTACAACGCCTGGGTCGGCGAGGAAAGCGGCATCCAGGCGGTGCGCGTGACCGAATGGGACGAGCCGCAGGCGGTCATCGGCAGCTACCTGCACAAATATGCATATCCCGACTTCTACAAGGCGCATGTCGACAACGGCCGCAAGCTGACCGAGGCGTACGGCCACAGCTCTTCCGACGCGCGCTGCCTGCAGCTGCGCGGCGAGTATCTCTACGTGGCCGAGGGCGACCGCGGGATGCGCGTCTACGACGTCGCCAGCGTCGCGAACAAGGGCTTCTCCGAGCGCATCGTTACCGCACCGTTCTCCCCGCTCGGCCACGACACGCATATCGCCTCGCGCAACGCGACCTGCGTCGTGCTGCCGACCGACCAGCCGATCAATCCGCTGCGCAACGTAGGCCAGAACCAGACGATGTCGCCAGGCGAAGAGCTGATGCGCAAGGACAACGAAGAGCAGCCCATGCATCCGATCTACCGCTACGCGTACATCACGGATGCGGAGGAGGGGCTGATCCTCACCGACGCGACGACGTTGCAGAACGGCGAGCCGCGCGACAATTTCCTGACCCGTGCGCTCACCTGGAACGAGGGCGGCATCCTCAAAGGCGCCCGCCACGTCGCGATCGCCGGCACGCGGTTCTTCGTCAGCGCCGACGCCGGCATCGTCGAACTCGACATGGACGACCCGTTGAAGCCGAAGCTGGTCGCGGTCGTCCCGCTGCCCGACCCACGGATGGCGATGGTGCAGTTCCGCTACCTGTTCGTCGCCGACAAGAACGGCCTCGACGTGGTCGACCTGACCGACGCGGATCGGCCGCGGATCGTCGAGGGCGCGCGCGTGAGCCTCGCCGACGCGCACAGCGTCTTCGTCGCGCGCACCTATGCCTATGTGGCGGACGGCCGCGACGGGCTCGCGATCGTCGACGTCGAGCAGCCCGAGCATCCGAAGCTCTACATGACCTACACCGCCGGCGGGACCTTGAACGACGCCCGCGACGTGGTGATCGGCGCCACCAATGCGTCCAACTTCGCCTACGTCGCCGACGGAAGGAACGGGCTCAAGGTGTTGCAGATCACCTCGCCGGACAGTCAGCCGAACTTCTACGGCTTCTCGCCCGAGCCCAAGCCCGACCTCGTCGCCTGGTATCCGACGTCGTCGCCGGCCCTGGCGCTGTCGCGCGGGCTCGAGCGCGACCGCGGCGTGGACGAGACCGGCCACCAGATCGCGGTCTTCGGCCGCATCGGCTCGCGGCCGTTCACGCTCGATGAGATGAAGAAATTCTACGTCGGTCCCGACGGCAAGCTCTTCACCGTCACCGACCGCGTGAAGACCGGCGATTTCGTCGGGCCCCCGAGGGTGCGCCGCGACCGCTCGGCCGCCAGCTACGGCGACCTGCCGCGCCGCCCGAACTGAAAGATAACCCCCTCGCCCCCGTCTTCGGGGGAGAGGGTAGGGTGAGGGGGCGACGCTGACGAAGAACCCTCACCCTCCCGCGCTTTCGCGGGCGAGGGGCTTTAGCGCGAGCCCGCGCCCGGCCGCAGGGCCAGGGTCGTCGTCCCGGATGGCCCCTCGAAGGTGACGCTCTCGGCCTCGATGCGCGTAAGGGTCCAGCCGTCGAGCGCCGCATGTTCGGCAAGCTCGACCGTGCGGTGCCCGCCGACGTCGTCGAGAACGGCCCGCCGCACCTCGCCGATGGCCACGATCCCGAGAAGCCGGTAGCGCTGCTCGAGCAGGGTGGCGCCGGCCACCGGACCGCCGGCGGAGATGCGCCGCCGTGCCGGCCAGAACAGCGGGCGCTCCACGGTGTCGGAGAAGGCCGTGAGCGCGGGCAGGGCGGGTGCAGTGACACGCTCGGCGGCCGCGGCCGCCGGCGTCGCTTGCGACATCGTGCGGCCGGACGGAAGCCACGGCCAGATCGCAGCCGCGATCAGCAGCACGGTCAGCCCGCCGAGGGAAATCGTAAGGCCGCGCGGCTGCGTGAAGGTCATGCGGCCGGTCATGAGGATGCGCCAGGCTTGAAGGCGGTCACGTCGAACTGCAGGTC
>DATJPD010000180.1:0-39030 GCA_035506575.1 Alphaproteobacteria bacterium | reverse complement strand
GTTCTCCGCGGCGATCGATCGCCGCGGAGAATGGCGCTATTTGGCGGCGGGCCCGTCCTTGAGCGGGCCACCGTCGATGAATCGTGCCACCGCGGGCCCGATGCGGCCCACGATCACGCCGACGCCTTGCGCGTTGGGGTGAAGGCCGTCGGGCTGCAGCAGCGTCGTGTCGGTGATTCCCTGCTCACTGACGACGCCGTCGAAGAAGAACGGGTACAGCGGCACGCCGTGCTGCTTAGCCAGGCGCGGGTAGACCGCGTCGAATTCCTCATCGTAGTCGCGCCCCAGATTGCGCGGCGCATACATCCCCACCAACATCGTCTTGACGCCACGCGCCTTGAGGCGGGTCAGGATCTTGTCGAGGTTGTCGTAGAGCGCCGCCGGCGGCAGGCCGCGCAGCGCGTCGTTCGCACCGAACTCGACGAGGGCGAATTGCGGCGGCGTGCTGCCCATCGCCCAATCGAGTCGAGCCAGCCCGCCCGCCGACGTGTCGCCCGACACGCCGCCGTTGATCACTTGCACGTGAACGCCGGCCCGCGCCAGCCAGCCCTGGAGCTGCTCGGGAAAGGCCTTGTCCCGGGGCAGCCCGTACCCCGCGGTCAGGCTGTCACCGAGGATCAGCAGGCGGGGTGAGGCCACCTGCGCCGGTGCAGAACCCACGCTCATGGCCGTGATGCCGATCACAGCCGCGGCCAGCCATGCATTGACAAGGTACCTGTTGATCATCCTCATAGGGCCGCCATATGCCGCTGGGCTTCCATGAACGACGCACCCGCTCTTCGACCACACCATCGTGATGCCGCGGGCCCAGGCTCCAAGGCAGGGCCGATGGTCGAGCTTGCGGGCGTGCACCTGAAGTTGGCGAGTGGGGCCGGCGAGGTCAACATCCTGCGCGGGATCGACCTCACGATCGCGCGCGGCGAGAGCGTGGCGGTCGTCGGACCCTCGGGCTCCGGCAAGTCGACCATGCTCATGGTGATGGCCGGGCTCGAGCGGCCGAGCTCGGGCCGCGTCCGCATCGCAGGCGAAGACCTGGACCGGCTCGACGAAGACCAGCTCGCCCTGTTCCGCCGCCGCAACGTCGGCATCGTCTTCCAGGGCTTTCACCTGATCCCGACCATGACCGCGCTGGAGAACGTCGCGGTACCGCTCGAGTTCGCCGGCGACCGTTCGGCGTTCGAGCGCGCGCGCTCAGGCCTCGAGGCGGTGGGGCTGGGGCACCGGCTGGGCCACTATCCCGGCCAGCTCTCGGGCGGTGAGCAGCAGCGAGTCGCCTTGGCGCGTGCCTTCGCCGGCGAGCCGCCGCTGCTGTTCGCCGACGAGCCGACCGGCAATCTGGATGCGGCGACCGGCCACGGCATCATCGACCTGCTGTTCGCGCTGCGCGCGCATCGTGCCGCAACCCTCGTGCTGATCACCCATGACCCCGAGCTCGCCGCGCGCTGTGACCGCACCGTCCGCCTGCACGACGGACGAATTTCGTGAGCCTGCCTCCGCTGAAGCTTCGGCGGGCAAATCCCGCGCGCCGAAGCTCCGCTCGGAGCGAAGGCGCATGAGCGGCTGGGCGCTGGCGCTGCGCCTGGCGCGCCGCGAGATGCGCGGCGGCATCAAGGGATTCCGCATCTTCGTCGCTTGTCTCATGCTGGGCGTCGCCGCCATCGGCGCCGTCGGCTCGCTCGCCGCGGGTGTCCAGGCCGGACTTGCGGCCGATGCGCGCCAGCTTCTCGGCGGCGATGTCGACCTCACGCTGACCGAGCGCGCCGCGACGGCGGACGAGGTCGCGGCCCTGGCGGCGCGCGGCAGGATGTCCGCGGTGATGAACCTGCGCGCGATGGCGCGCACCGACAACGCCCGCACCCTGGTCGAGCTCAAGGCGGTCGATGGCGCATATCCCCTGGTGGGCTCGGTCGGCCTCGCCGCCGATGGCGGCAGCGCACCTGACCTTGCGAGCGCGCTCGCCGAGCGTGACGGCGCCTGGGGCGCCCTGGTCGAGCGCTCTCTTCTGGTGCGGCTCGGGGTGAAGCTCGGCGACCGCATCAAGATCGGCGAGGCGACCTATGTCCTGCGCGCGATCGAGACCTCCGAGCCCGACCGCACGGCGGATGTGTTCACCCTCGCCCCGCGCGTCCTGGTGGCGCAGGACAGCATGCCGGCGACCGGGCTGGTGCAGCCGGGCAGCCTGATCCGCCATCAGTATCGGCTGCTGCTCAAGCCGGGGCTGGATGCCGCGACGTTCGCGGACGAGATGACGCAGCTGTTCCCGAAGGCCGGCTGGCGCATCCGCACCCCCGCCGACGCCACGCCCGGTGTGAAGCTGTGGATCGACCGGATTGCGATGTTCCTGACCCTGGTCGGGCTCACCGCGCTCCTGGTCGGCGGGGTCGGCGTCGCCAACGCGGTGCGCAGCTATCTCGCCGGCAAGACGGCGACGATCGCCACGCTCAAATGCCTCGGCGCCGGCGGCGCCCTGGTGCTGAGGGTCTATCTGATCCAGATCATGGCCATGGCGGCGGTCGGCATCGGCATCGGCGTTGCGATCGGCGCGGCTGCACCGCTGATCCTGGGCCCGCTTCTGGCGAGCGAGCTTCCCGTCGCGGCGCGCACGGGGGTCTATCCCGCCCCGCTCGCGCTGGCGGCGCTGTTCGGACTCCTGACCGCGGTCGCGTTCTCGCTGTGGCCGCTGGCGCGCGCGCGCGAGGTGCCGCCCTCGGCGCTGTTCCGCGACCTGGTCGCACCGGCACGGCAACGGCCGCGGCTCATCTATGCGGCGATCGTCGCCGCCGCGCTTGCGAGCCTCGGAGCACTTGCGGTGTTCGCCTCGAGCGACCGGCGGCTCGGCTTCTGGTTCGTCATCGCTGCGTTCGGCACGTTTCTCGTGTTCCGGGCCGCGGCATGGCTGATCGCACTCCTGGCGCGGCATGCACCCAGCATGGGGCGCCCGGGCCTGCGGCTGGCGCTCGCCAACCTGCACCGGCCGGGCAGCCCGGCGCCGGGGCTCGTCCTGTCGCTCGGCCTCGGATTGACGGTGCTGATCGCGATCACGCTGGTGCAGGGCAATATCGCGCGCCAGCTGCGCGAAGAAATCCCCGACGTGGCACCGACGTTCTTCTTCATCGACATCCAGCCCGACCAGGTGGCCGACTTCGACGCACTCATGAAGCAGATCCCGGGTGTCGGCGAGGTGCGCCGTGTGCCGTCCTTGCGCGGGCGCATCGTCAAGATCGCCGGCGTGCCCGTCGAGCAGGCGCACGTCGCGAGCGAGGCGCAATGGGCGGTGAACAGCGACCGCGGCCTGACGTATTCCGCCACCCTGCCCACCGGCAGCCGGCTCGTCGCCGGGACGTGGTGGCCCGCCGGTTATTCCGGACCGCCGCTCCTCTCCATGGATGCGGCGATCGCGCGCGGCATGGGGATCGGGGTCGGTGACACGCTGACCGTCAACGTGCTGGGCCGCGAGATCACCGCCACGATCGCCAACCTGCGCGACGTCGATTGGGGCGCCCTCAACATCAACTTCGTCCTCGTCTTCGCACCCGGGACCCTGGAAGGCGCCCCGCAGACGCATATCGCTACCGCGCAGGTGGCCGCCGGCCACGAGGACGACGTCGAACGAGCCGTGACCCAGCGCTTTCCGAATGTATCGACGATCCGCGTGAAGGAAGCCCTCGCGCTGATCGACCAGATGCTCGGCGAAATCGGGACCGCAGCCCGGGTAACCGCCGGGATCACCCTGCTCGCGGGCCTGCTCGTGCTCACCGGTGCCGTGATCGCGAGCCACCGCCGCCGCGTCTACGATGCGGTCGTCTTCAAGGTCCTGGGCGCCCGGCGCCGCTCGATCGTCGGTGCGTTCGCGATCGAGTTCGGTCTTGTCGGACTCGCCACGGCCGCCGTGGCCTGCGTGCTGGGAACGGTATCGGCCTGGCTGCTCATGACACGCTACATGCGGCAGGATTTCGCCCTGCTCCCGGGCACGGCCCTGCTCACGGCGGCGGGGGCCGCCGTGGTGGTGGTGGTCCTCGGGCTTGCGGGAACGTGGCGGGCGCTGGGTCAAAAGCCCGCACCGTTGCTGCGGAATGCTTGATCCGGATTACAAAAATTTAATATCGGCAGACGGTTAAGACCCCACCCCCAGCCTCTGCGCTATTGAAGTCCTCCCCCCGTTCGCCCATATTCGAGTGGACAAAAGTGGAACCGCGGACGGCCATGCTGTCGGCGGATTGTGGCGCCAAGGGGCTGACAAGGGAGCCAAGTGTCCATGAGCGACAATTTCTTCCAACCGAACCGCACGACGGCCCGCTGGGGCACGCAAACCGTTGCCGTCGACGAAGGCCTGCGCGCGTACATGCTGCGCGTCTACAACTACATGGCATCGGGCGTGCTGCTCAGCGGCATCGTCGCCTTCCTGATCGCCAATTCGCCGTCCGCCATCCAGGTGGTGTTCGGATCGCCGCTCAAATGGGTGGTGATGCTGGCCCCGCTCGGGTTCGTGTTCGTGCTGAGTGCGGGGATCAACCGCCTCTCGGTGTTCGCAGCACAGGCCCTGTACTGGGCGTTCGCCGCCTGCATGGGAGCCTCGCTCGCCTCGATCCTGCTGGTCTTCACGGGCGAGAGTGTCGCGCGCGTGTTCTTCATCACCGCCGCGACGTTCGCGGGCATGAGCCTCTACGGCTACACGACCAAGGCCGACCTGTCGAAGTTCGGCTCGTTCCTGTTCATGGGCCTGATCGGCATCGTGATCGCAGGCTTGGTGAACATCTTCGTGGCGAGCTCCGCACTCCAGTTCGCGATCTCGGTGGTCGGCGTGCTCGTGTTCACCGGCTTGACCGCGTACGATACGCAGCAAATCAAGGACACCTACTACGAATCAGCGGGTGGCGAGATCGCCGGCAAGATGGCGCTCATGGGTGCCCTTCGCCTGTACCTCGACTTCATCAACCTGTTCATGATGCTGATGCAGCTGCTCGGCCAGCGCCGCGACTAAGCGCCCGGCAGCACTCTCGAAAACCCCGGACGCGCCGCGTCCGGGGTTTTTTTATATGCACCGGCCGCCGTCGACCTCGAGCGCGACGCCGGTGATGAAGTTCGCCTCGTCGGAGGACAGATAGAGCGCCGCATTCGCGATGTCCTCGGGCGTCGACAGACGGCCGAGCGGCACCGAGGCGCGAAACCTGGCGCGGTTCTCGGGCGTGTCGCCGCCCATGAAGTCGGCGAGCATGCCGGTCTCGCCGGCGACCGGGCACAGGCAGTTGACGCGAATGCGGTCGGACGCAAGCTCGGCGGCCATCGACTTCGTCATCGTGATCACGGCCCCTTTGCTCGCGTTGTACCAGGTGAGCCCCGGCCGCGGCCGCAACCCGGCCGTCGACGCCGTGTTGAGGATGGAGCCGCCGCCCTGCCGCCGCATGACCGGGACTGCCGCCAATGCGGTGAGATAGAGCGCCTTCACATTCACCGCGAACACGCGGTCGAAGACATCCTCGGGCACGTCGAGCAGCGGCTGGTTGCGATGGGTATAGCCAGCGTTGTTGACCAGGATGTCGATGCGGCCATGCGCCGACAACGCCGCCGCGGCCAGCGCCTGGACATCGGCGGCTTTGGACACGTCCGCCTTGACGAACATCGCGGTCTTGCCGAGACCGGCCGCCACGCGGCGGCCATTCGCCTCGTGAATGTCGTTCACCACGACCTTGGCACCCTCGGCGACAAAGCGGCGGGCCATGCCTTCGCCGAATCCCGAGCCGGCGCCGGTGATGATCGCGACCTTGTTCTGCAAGCGCATGGCGTCCTCCCTGAACGGCACACAGCATCATAGGCGCCTCGCCGGGGCTGTGCTACGAAGCGCGCCCATGAAGAAGATCAGCCTGCTTTTGCCGCTGGCGCTGGCCGTCGTGATCTGGGCCATTCTGGTCGCCGCGGGCCTGGCCCTGCGGCCCACGCTGCCGGTCGACGAGACTCGCTATCTCGCGGTGGCGTGGGAGATGTGGACCGGCGGCAACTATCTCGTGCCGCATCTGAACGGCATTCCGTATCACCACAAGCCGCCGCTGCTGTTCTGGCTGATCACGCTCGGCTGGCACGTCTTCGGGGTCAGCGAGACCTGGGGGCGGCTCGTGGCGCCGCTGTTCGCGCTCGGCTGCCTGCTCCTGTCCGCGCGCCTCGCCCAGTGTCTGTTCCCGAAATATCCGGCGGTGACGGGTGCTGCCCCGCTTGCCCTCATCGGCGCATTCCTGTTCACCGTCTTCGCGTCGTTCACGTTCTTCGACACACTCGTGACGTTCTTCACCTTGTTGGGCCTCCTCGGCGTCTGGCGCGCGGCCGAAGGACGGCCGCGCTGGGGTTGGGGCCTGTTCGCCGCGGCCTTGGGCCTCGGCATCCTGAGCAAAGGTCCGGTGCAGCTTTTGAACCTGGCGCCGGCGGCGATGCTGGCCCCGTGGTGGGCGCCGCAACGGCCGGCCTCGTGGCGGCACTGGTACGGCGAGTTCATTTTCGCCGTGATCATCGGAGCGGTGATCGCCCTCGCCTGGGCGGCCCCGGCCGCGATCGCCGGGGGCTCGACCTTCGCCTACATGCTGTTCATCGGTCAGACGACCGAGCGCGTCGTCGACGCGCTGTGGCACGAACGGCCGTGGTGGTGGTACGTGCCGCTCTCGTTCGTCCTGATCTTTCCCTGGCTGTGGTGGCCCGCGTTCTGGCGCAGCCTGTTCGTACGTGGCGTGGAGCGCGAGCCCGGCATTCGCTTCTGCATTGCGATGGTGGTGCCGGTGTTCGTGGCGTTTTCGGCCATCAGCGGCAAACAGCCGCACTACCTCCTGCCGATGATCGCGGTGTTCCTGCTGCTGCTCGCGCGGCACGTCGTGGCCGCGGCCGAGGCCGGGCGGTTCATCGACGGGCGGCTCGCCCGTCTGCCGCCGTTGGTTCCGCTGGTGGCGGCCGGGCTCGTCTTGATCCTCGCAGCCCTGCAGCCCGCAATGCTCGCGGCTTGGATCCCCGAGCTCGCGGACGTGCCGCCGCTCGGCTGGACGAGTGCCGTGGCGGGCGTCGCGGTCATTGCCATCGGCATCGTGGTGGGCCTCGACCGGCCCGCCGGGCCGATCCTCCGCATCGCGACCCTCACCGGGGCCAGTGCCGCTCTCGTCATCGCCCTGCAAGTGGCGGTCGCTCCGGAGATGCAGTCGCGCTTCGACGTGACCGGTGCCGCAGAGTTCGTGGCGCAAGCCCAGGCCGACGGCCACCCGATCGCCAATGTGGGCGACTATCACGGCCAGTACGAGTTCGCGGGCCGGCTCACCGAGCCGATCGACGTGATCGACGCCGACCAAGCCGTCGCGTGGGCCACAGCGCATCCCGACGGAATGGTGATCACCTATCCGGAGAACGATCCGGCGCATGCGGGCGTGGAGCCGCCGCTGTATGCGCATGCCTATCGCGGACGCTACGTCGCCGTCTGGCCGGCCGACGCGGTGACTACGGGCGGGCCCGCCCTGCTGCGCTAGCGTTTCGCCACCGTCTGCAATAGCGCCAACAGGCCGCGCAGCAAGTCGACCGGCGCCGGCGGGCAGCCTTTGATGTGCACGTCGACGGGGATGGCATTGGCAACGGGGCCGACGCAGGCATAGGACCCTGCGAACACCCCGCCCGAGCACGCGCAGTCGCCGGCCGCGACGACCCATTTGGGAGCGGGCGTGGCGCGCCAGGCGCGCTGCAAGGCCTCGGCCATGTGATGCGTCACGGGTCCCGTGACCAGCAGCACGTCGGCATGGCGGGGGCTCGCCACGAATTTGAGGCCGAAGCGCTCGAGATCGTAATAGGGATTGCTCAGCGCATGGATCTCGAGTTCGCAACCGTTGCACGAGCCGGCATCGACCTGGCGGATCGAAAGGCTCCGCCCCAAGCGGCCGCGCGCCGCGGCGTCGAGCTGGCCCGCCAGCTCGGCAAGGGCGGCCTCGTCGGGCGACGGCGCTTTTTCGGTATGCGCGCCGCCCAGCAGCGAGCGTGCGATCGTCCCCCACATCAGCGGCACCCCGTCATAGATCGTGCCCCGAATACGAGCAGTTGAACGACTTATTGCAGAGCGGAAAATCGGCCACGATGTTGCCCTCGATGGCCGCTTCGAGCAGCGGCCATTGCAGCCAGGACGGATCGCGCGGGTGGCAGCGCGCAACCGTTCCGTCGTCGGCGAGCCTCACCCAGGTGAGGATGTCGCCGCGGAAGCCCTCGACCAGCGCCACGCCCTCGCCGCCGCGCGCGGGCAGCGGCGTGGCGATGGGCCCGGCCGGCAGCCGGTCGAGGCATTGCTGGATGATCTTCACACTCTCGCCGATCTCGCGGATGCGGATCCACACGCGCGCGTGCACGTCGCCTTCATCCAGCATCGGCACGTCGAAGTCGAGATCGTCATACGGCGGATAACCCGGCGTGCGGCGAGCATCGAAGTTGCGGCCCGCGGCACGGCCGACGAACCCTCCGGCCGCGAAGCGCTGCACGAGTGCCCGCGCCACCGCACCGGTGCCGATCGTGCGGTCCAGCAACGAGGGCTTGCCGTCATAGATCGAGGCCAGCTCGAGCACGCGCTTCCACACCCGGGCCACGAGCCGGCGCAGCCCCTCGACGCCGGGATCGAACAGATCGGCCGCCACGCCGCCGGGGATCACCTTGTCCATCATCAGCCGGTGGCCGAAATTCGCGTGCGCCGCGCGCAGCACGTCCTCGCGCAGAAGCGATGCCTCCGCGAGGATGAACGAGAATGCGGCATCGTTGCAGATGGCGCCGAAGTCGCCGAGGTGATTGGCGATGCGCTCCAGCTCGGCCATGACCGCGCGCAGATAATCGGCGCGCGGCGGCGCCTTGACGTCGAGGGCGGCCTCGGCGGCACGGCAGAATGCCAGCGCATGCGCCACGGTCGAATCGCCGGAGACGCGGCCCGCCAGCCGGGCGGCATCGGCCAGCGTCTTCCCTTGCATCAATTTTTCCGTTCCCTTGTGCACATACCCGAGCCGCTCCTCGAGGCGCACGACCGTCTCGCCGTTGGCGTGGAAGCGGAAATGGCCGGGCTCGATGATGCCGGCATGGATCGGGCCGACCGGGATCTGGTGCAGGACGCCGCGCTCGGCCAGCGGCCCGCTCACGGTGAGGAACGGATAGTCGGTCGCGCGCGCGGCCGGCTCGTCGAGGCTCCGCGGCTCGGGTGCCGGCGACAGCGGCCGGCGCATCGGCCAGCGCCCGTGATCGAGCCACGGCCGCGCGTCGGACAAGCCCTCGGGTACGAGGCCGAACAGGTCGCGCGCCGCGCGTTCCATGCGCAGGGCGCCCGGGCGCGCCGCGGAGAGGCTGGCGAATCCGCCGCCGGGGCAGGCACGCGACAGCACGGCGAGCGTTCCCGGCTGCGGATCGCGCAACGCCACGTGCACCGTGTCGGGCTCGGCCCACAGGGCCAGAAGCTCCCAGTCCTCGGTGGCTAGCCGCGCCGCGAGGCTCTGCCACGTCGCCGCATCGAGCTCGATGCGGGGCCACGGCCGATGGCGGCTGACGATCGGGCACTCGCGCAGGAAGGCGATGAGGTCGGTCATGTCTCAGCTTCCCAGCAGGCTCGCGACATTGCGGAACCACGCGACGAGCGGTGCCGGCAGCCACAGCCCGGCGACGAGCACCGGCACCAGGTGCAGATAGAGCGGCACGAGCGAGGCCTGGATCGGCGCCGACGCGCCGCGCGGCTCGCCGAAGGCGAGCTGCTGCAGGCGCAGCGCCAGCGCGCCGAAGGCGACCAGGAGCCCGACCACGACCGGAACCGCGAGCCAGGGCTGGCGCGCCATGGCCGAGGTCACGACCAGGAACTCGCTCAGGAACAATCCCATCGGCGGCAGGCCGGCGATCGCGGCGACGCTGAGCACGAACCCCCAGCCGAGCAGCGGGTGCGTTTTGGTCAGCCCGCCGATATCGGCGATCTTCTGCGTGCCTTTCACCTGCGCGATGTGGCCCACGGCGAAGAAGATGCCGGACTTGGTGAGGCTGTGCAGCGCCATGTGCAGGAGGCCGGCGAAATTGGCCAACGGACCGCCGACCCCGAAGGCAAACGCGATGATGCCCATGTGCTCGATCGACGAGTAGCCGAAGAAGCGCTTGATGTCGCGCCGCCGATAGAGCATCACGCCGGCCAGCAGCAGCGAGGACAGGCCCATGGTCAGCATCAGCGGCCCGGGGGCGATCGCTCCCGCATTGCCGGCCAGGATCATCTTGAAGCGCAGCACGGCGTAGAGCGCCACGTTCAGGAGGAGCCCGGACAACACGGCCGAGATCGGCGTCGGGCCCTCGGCATGGGCATCGGGCAGCCACGCATGCAGGGGTGCCAAGCCGACCTTGGTGCCGTAGCCGACGAGCAGGAACACGAACGCGAGGTTGAGGATGTTGGCGTCGAACGAGCCCGCGCGGGCGTGCAGCTCCGTCCACGCCAACGCCTCGGTCCCGGCGCCGATCACCGACTGCCCGGCGAGATAGATCAGGATGGTGCCGAACAGCGCCATGGCGATGCCGACCGAGCCGAGGATGAAGTACTTCCACGCCGCTTCGATCGATTCGCGCGTGCGGTAGATGCTGACCATCACGACGGTGGTCAGGGTCGACGCCTCGATCGCCACCCACATGACGCCGATGTTGTTGGCGCAGAGCGCCAGGATCATCGCGAACGTGAGGAACTGGTACATCGCGTGGTAGAAGCGCAGCGACGTGCGCGTGAGGCGCCCGATCTCGACCTCGTGCGCGATGTAGGTGGCCGAGAACCAGCTCGTCGTGAAGCCGACGAGGCTGGTCAGGACGACCAACGTGATGTTGAGGTCGTCGATGAACACGAGGCTTCCCGCCGCCGGACGCTCGCGGAGCAGCGACACCGCCACGCCCAGGGTCGCGAGGCTCGCGGCCACGTTCAACAGGGACGAGGCGCGATGCCAGGGCAAGGCCACCAGAATCACCGCCGCTGTCAGCGGGATCGCCAGCAGCAGGTAGACGGCGTTGAGATCACTCATGGACGATCGACCTGGCGGTCGCCGCGGAAGCTTTCGAGATATTGCAGGTCGAGGGTGTCGAAGCGCTCGCGGATGCGGAAGAAGAACATTCCGAAGATGATGAAGGCGATGAGCACCGAGAACGCGACGCTGCCTTCGACCACGAGCGGCATGCCTTTGACGCCGACGGCCGCGAGCACCAGCCCGTTTTCGAGCGACATGAAGCCCACCACCTGCGTCACCGCGTTGCGGCGCGTGATCATCATGAGTAGGCCGAGCAGGATCACCGAGAGGGCCAGGGTGAGGTTCTCGCGCGCGACGTTCCCCGACGCGAAGGTGATCGGGAACACCAGAAGGATCGACAGCGCCACGAGCGCCACCCCGGCCAGGAGGGTGAGATTGACACCGAGCACCGTCTCGATGGTGCGATGGATGCCGAGCTTGCGCACGATGTGGCCGAGCGCCAGCGGAATCAGGATGGCCTTGAAGCCAAGCGTGATGCCGGCGGTGATGTAGAGATGGGGCGCGTCCTGCGTCCACGCCTGCCACGCCGCGGCCGCGGCCACGAGGATCGCCTGCAGCGCGAACGCCTCGAGCACGCCCGAGAGCCGCCGCTGATACAGCAGCGCGAAGCTCAGCAACAGCACCGAGGTGCCGAGCGTGTGGGTGATGTCGAAGTCGAGGCCGTAAAGCATCAAGGCGCCTGCGAGACGTAGAGGAAGATCGTGCCGAGAAGGCCGAGCAGGAAGGCGCCACCGAGGAACTCGGCCACCCGGAACACGCGCATCTTGGCGATCGACGCCTCGAAAACGGATAGCACCAGGGTGCCGGCGATGATCTTGGCCACCCAGGCGCCGAGGGCGATACCGAGGCCGGCGAGGTCGGGGTCCGCGCGCACGATGCCCCAGGGCGCGAACACGACCGCGATCAGCGACAGGTAGAAGACGAGCTTCAGCATCGAGGCCGCCTCGATCAACGCCAGGTGCCGGCCCGAATATTCGAGGATCATCGCCTCGTGCACCATGGTGAGCTCGAGATGCGTGGCGGGATTGTCGATCGGGATCCGCCCGGTCTCGGCGATCCCGACCATGGTGAGCGAGATCACGGCAAGCGCGAAGGAGACCCTGAGTCCGACGGGTCGGCCGAGCACGAAATCGACGATGGAGGGGATCGAGGTCGTGTGCACAAACATGGCCATCGTGAAGATCACCAGCAGCATCGCGGGCTCGGCGAGCGAGGCGATCATCATCTCGCGCGACGAGCCAAGGCCGCCGAAGCTCGTCCCGACATCCATGCCGGCCAGCGCCAGCACGAAGCGGGCCGAGGCCAGCAGCCCCACGAGCGCGATGAGGTCCGCCGCCGGCGACAGCGGCTGGCGGGTCATGAAGGTCGGCACCAGGGCCGTCGCGAGCCACAGGAGCGCGAACACGAGATAAGGTGCGATGCGATAGAGCCACGAGGCGTTCTCGGCCATCACGGCTTCCTTGCGCAGCAGCTTGGCAAGGTCGCGGTAGGGCTGGACGACCAGCGGCCCGCGGCGGCCGAGCAGCCGGCTGCGCGCTTTGCGCGCGAGGCCCGTGACCAGGGGTGCTACGAGCAGCACCAGGGCGAACTGCACGAGCTGCAACAGGACGGCAAGGACGGCGCTCATCGCGACAACGCCACCGCCGACAGCAGGATGACCAGGGCCGCGAACATCAGGCTCAGATAGCGCCGGATGGTCAGGAACTGCAGCGGATTGGCCCGGTCGGCGACCCATGAGACGCAGGCCAGGAGCGGCGCGTACAGCACCGTCCATACCGGATCGACCAGGCGGATATCGAAGCGCGCGGGGCGGGTCTCGCCCGGCTCCGGCATGTCGACGCGCTCCACCGCGCGGAACACCAGCGTGCCGAACACGCGGCGCAACGGCTGCGCGAAGCTCGATCCCGTGTATTGCGTGGCCGGCTGCGGGTCGGGAAAGCCGCAGTCCCACGGCGGAGCACGGCGCACGCGGTTATTGGCCAGACGATGCACGCCGGCCGCACCCGCGACCGTGACGACGACCACGGCGAGGAACACGACGAGCCCGCCATAGGAGGACTGGCTCGGCTCGAGCGGAGTAAGCCAGAGCCATCCCGCGAAACCGTTTCCGTTGGTGGCCGAAGGGAGCGGCGCCTTGACGACGCTCGCCACGACATGGCCCAGGGGAACCACCACCGCCCGCGGCAGAACCCCGACCGCGAGACAAAGGGCCGCAAGCCCCGCCATGGCCCCGCGCATCCACGGGTCGACGTCCTCCGCCGCCGCGGACTCCGCAGTGCGTGGCCGCCCCAGGAACGCGATGCCGTAGACACGTACGAAGCACGCCGCGGCGAGGGCCGCGGCAAGCGCCATCACGGCGCCGACCACCGGCACGCCGAAGCGCAAGGTCCATTGCGGCAGAAGCGGACTGCCCAGCACCGCCTGGAAGGTGAGCCATTCGGAGATGAAGCCGTTGAAGGGCGGCAGCGCCGAAATGGCCGCGGCCCCGGCCAGAGCCAACGCGGCGGTGACCGGCAGTCGATGGATGAGCCCGCCCAGGCGCTCGAGCGAGCGCGTGCCGGTCGCGGTCTGGACCGCGCCTGCGACGCAGAACATCAAGGTCTTCATCAGTGCGTGGTTGAACACGTGCAGGAGCGCCGCACCGGCGGACAGCGCGGCGAGTGCGGCAAGGCCGTTCACTCGGAAGACGAGCGCCAGCCCGAGGCCGATCAGGACGATGCCGACATTCTCGATCGTCGAGCAGGCGAGGATCGTCTTGAGGTCGTCTTCGATCAACGCTGACAAAATACCGTAGAGGGCCGACGCGGCGCCGACCACGAGCAGCACGGCACCCCAGCCCCAAGCCGGATCGCCCATGAGGTCGAAGAGAACGCGTACGAGCCCGTAGAGCGCCACCTTGGTCATGACGCCGCTCATGAGGGCCGAGACGTGGCTGGGTGCGGCCGGGTGGGCGATCGGCAGCCAGGCGTGGAGCGGCACGGCGCCCGCCTTCGACCCAGCGCCGAGGATGACCAGTGCCACGGCAATGCTGGCGACCCAGCCGGCCGGCGGATGCGCCCGTATGTCGGCGAAATGGTAGGTGCCGTTGACGCCGGCCAGGATGCCGAAGGCGAGCAGCAGGCAGGCCCCGCCGAACGCGGCCATGACGAGATAGATCATGCCGGCGTGCGCGTTGCCCGGCTGGCGATGGTTGGACAGCACCAGGAGCCACGAGGCGACCGACATGAATTCCCAGGCGAGCAGGAACGTGAAGGCGTCGTCGGCCAGCGGCACCAGGTTCATGCCGGCGAGAAACGCGGGAAAGAACGGCAGCACCCGCCGGGGCTCATCGACATGCCGTCCATAGCCCTTGCCGTAGATCGACGCGGCAAGGCCGCCGAGATTGATGACGAGCAGGAACCAGGCGGACAGCGCGTCGAGGCGGAGCTGCGCCGGCATCCACGGAATGCCGAGCGGCAAGCTCAGCTCCAGAGGCGCCGACGTGGCAGCCAGGAAATATGCCAGCGCGGCGCCGCCCGCGATCAGACACGCCGCCGCGGAGCCGAGATAGACCAGGTCATGAGCCAGGGGATCGCCCCACGGGAACGCGGTCCGCGATGCGAGAATCGGCGCGATAACGCCCAGGCACAGGAGCACGGCGACGGCCGCGAGAACGGCCATCAACATGGTAAGCGCGTGACGATCGTCAGTCCCTCTGCCTGCCAGCCGGCGCGCGGCCGGCCGACCTACCCCCGACGGACGACATTAAAGAAAACCGCGACACGAGGCGAGAAAATCCTCGTCTATCGCGGGGCCACCTTCGACAGGAGCTCGAACAGCCGCTTGCGGTCGCCGGGCGGCAAGCCGGCGGCGATGCGGGCCTCGTGCGCTTCGAGGCGCGGCAACAAGCGGGTCAGCAGGGCCACGCCGGTGGGTGCCAGCTCGAGAGCGTGCGCGCGGCGATCGGACGCGCGCGCCGCGCGGCGCACCCAGCCGCGCTTCTGCAGGCGATCGATCAGCGGCACGACCGAGGACCGATCGATGCCGAGGGCCGCACCCAGCTCGCTCTGGCTCAGGCCGCGATTGGCCTCGATGAGGAACAGGGCACCAAGCTGGCCCGGGGTGAGGCCGAGCTCCTGCATCTCGGCCTCGAAATCCTGGAACACGCGCACCTGCGCCCGGCGCAACGAGTAGCCCAGCAGTTGCTCCAGCCGGCCCAACTGGACGGGCGCGCGGCTGCCCGGCCGCGTGTCGGCATCGCTCGTGTCCAATCGGGCCTGTGTGGCGCCCCGCCGCATCTTTCTTGTTATCCCTGATCCAATTGTTTGATCGCCAATTGTTTGATCGTACGACAATTGCGGCGCACGTCCCAGGGCTGATTGTTTGACACTCAAACAATTTGACTCGTTCGCATCCCGGCCCCTATCATCGATCCCTGCCACCCGGCCCCGCGCCAGCCCTCGCCCATGACATTCCGCGTCACCGTCCAGCAATTCGGCGTTCCGTTCCCGGTCGAAATGGGCCAGACCATTCTGGAAGCCGCCCTTACACGCGACCTCTCCTATCCACACGGCTGCCGCTCCGGCAATTGCGGCGCCTGCAAATCGGAGCTGCTGTCCGGCGAGGTCGAGATGTCACCCTATTCCGAATACGCGCTGACGCAGGCCGAGAAGGACGGCGGCCTGATCCTCGCCTGCCGCGCCGTACCGTGGTCCGACTGCGCGGTGAAATTCCTTGAGTTCGACGACACGGTGGCGCACCCGCTGCGGCATCTCGTGTGCCGTGTCAGCGCGGTCGACAACCTGACGCACGACATCAAGCGCGTGCGGCTGAAAATCCTCGAGGGCGGGCCGTACGACTTCACGGCCGGGCAATACGCAAGCATCACCTTTCCCGGCTTGCCGGCACGCGACTATTCAATGGCCAACCGGCCCGGTGAGGCGACGCTCGAGTTCCACATCCGCCTGCTTCCGGGCGGTGCCGTGACGCCATTCGTGGCCAGGCGCCTCAAGGTCGGCGACAAGATCAAGGTGTTCGGTCCGCACGGCACGTCATATTTACGCGAGCGGCACAGCGGGCCGATCCTCGCCCTCGCGGGCGGCTCGGGCCTGGCTCCCATCAAATCGATCGTCGAGACGGCACTCGCCGCCGGTGCGACGCAACCGATCCATCTCTATCTCGGCGTACGCGACGAGCAAGACCTCTACCTCGAAGATCATTTCAAGAAGCTCGCGTCCAAGCACAAGAATCTCGTGTTCTGGCCCGTGCTGTCCGAGCCGTCGAAGGCAACCAAGCGCCGCACCGGATTTCTCGCCGACGCCGTGCGCCAGGATTTCACCGACCTCGACGGCGCCAAGGCCTATCTCGCCGGCCCGCCGGCGATGGTCGAGACCGCGGTTGCGGCCCTCGAATCGCTCGGGATGCGCCGGCAGGACTGCCATGCCGACGCGTTCTATACCGAGGCCGAGAAGGCGGCGCTTGCGCCGGTGACACCGCGATGAGCGATCCCTTGTTCCTCGCCGGCCGTGTCGCCCTGGTCACCGGTGCAGCACAGGGCATCGGCAAAGCCATCGCCGAGGACCTCGTCCGCCGAGGTGCGAAGGTCGTGCTCGCCGATCCAGGCACCGGCATGGATGGCTCCGGCGCCGATCCGAAGCTCACCGAGGCGGCGGCCAAGGCGTTCGGCGCCAGTGCCGCCGCGTTTGCCGACAGCATCGCCAGCCCCTCCGCCGCCGCGGCCGCGGTCGACATGGCCGTCCGCCGGTTCGGCGGGCTCGACATCGTGGTGAACAACGCCGCGATCCTGCGCGATGCATTCGTCTTCAAGCTCGAGCCGCGTGACTGGGACGCAGTGATCCAGACCAACCTTACGGGGGCCGCCCTCGTCACCGCGGCCGCGGCTCCGCTGCTGCGCGACAACGCCAAGTCGAACCGCGGCGGTGCGCCCTACGGGTGGGGGCGCATCGTCAATATCGGCTCGACCGCCGGGCTCTACGGCAATTACGGCCAGGCGAGCTACGCGAGTGCCAAAGCCGGACTGTTCGGCCTCACGCGCGTGACCGCCCTCGACATGGCGCGCTCGGGCGTCACCGCCAACCTCGTGGCCCCGTTTGCCGCGACGCGCGTCACCGAATCGATCAAGCCGGCCAACGACGGCCAGGCCCAGTACAAGGCGCGCGCGATGAAAGTCGCACCCCGCCATGTCGCCAATCTGGTCGCCTTCCTGTGCGGCCCGCAGGGACAGAAGATCAGCGGCCAGGTGTTCGGGGTGCGCGGCCGCGAGGTCTTCCTGTTCCAGCAGCCGCGACCTATGGCGAAGATCGTCAACGCGGCGGGCGACTGGACGCCGGAGACCCTCGCCGAAGCGGTCGGCCGCGAGTTCGCGCCGAACTTCACCGAGCTTGCGACCGATCTCGAAGCCTTCAATTCAGAGCCGATCGTCTGAGGATCCCAAACGCATGACCGAACCGACCAAGCTGCAGGTGAAGACCTGCGAGGCGCTCAAGCAGCAGCCGGAGGAGTATCGCCTCGCGTGCGAGAAGCTCGTCATCAGCCACGCGATCAACGAGCTCTACGGCGGGCGCATGTTCGACGAGCCGGCGGTCGCCTTCGCCCCCACGCCCTACGCCAAATGGCTCACCTGCCGCGTCGCCATGGAGGAATACGGCCACCACGTGCGCTTCTTCGAGCTGGGCCGCGAAATGGGCATTCCCGACGAGAAGATGCTGCCCGAGAAGACCACCAAGAAGCCGCTGTCGATCTTCGAGTTCCCGCTCACGAGCTGGGAAGAGTTCGTCGCCATCAAGCTCGTGGTCGACCTGGCCGAGATCCTGCAGGTCGAGGACCTGCTCCACTGCACGTTCCATCCGCTGCGCAACCTCGCGCGCATGACCATGCCGGAGGAGCGCTTCCACGCGCAATTCGGCCTCGATTTCGGCGCCGAGCTGGTGAAAACGCCGGATGGCAAGGCGAGGCTGCAGGCGGCGGTCGACGGCATCTTCCCGCAGGTGCCGGCGTTCTTCGGCCGCGCCAAATCGACGAACAACGCGATGTACCGCAAATGGGGCATCAAGCTGCGCACCAACGAGGAGATGGCTGCGGACTACATCAGGCGCGGCGGCGAAGCGATCCGGAAGCTCGGATTGACCGTGCCCACGGTCGCAGCAGCGGCGTAGAATAGACCCACGACAACATTCGGGAGCGAGACATGACGGCCCAGACCAAGCCCTCGCCCGAGCGCGAGGCGTATTACCGCAAGATCGCCCACAACAACCTGGCCCCTCTGTGGGAGGTCATCCACGACCTCGTGCTCAAGGAGCCGCGCTCGCCCGCCCTGCCGGTGATGTGGCGCTACGACGAGGTCAGGCCCTACGTGATGGAGGCCGGATCGGTGATCTCGGCCAAGGAGGCCGAGCGCCGCGTGCTGGTGCTCGAGAACCCGGGCCTGCGCGGCCAGACGCGCATCACGCACACGCTCTATGCCGGTCTGCAGCTCATTCTCCCGGGCGAAGTCGCGCCTGCGCATCGACACAGCCAGTCGGCCCTGCGCTTCATCATCGAGGGCAAGGGCGCCTACACCGCCGTCGACGGCGAGAAGACGATTATGGAGCCGGGCGACTTCGTCATCACCCCCTCCTGGACATGGCACGACCACGGCAACGAGAGCCAGGAGCCGATGGTGTGGATGGACGGGCTCGACGTGCCGCTGGTCGAGCTGCTCGACGCGCAGTTCGCCGAGCGCTATCCCGAGGACAAGCAGCCGCTCGGCCGGCCCACCGGGGATTCTCTGGCGCGATTCGGATCGGGGCTGCTGCCGATCGGCTATGAGACCAAATCGATCACCTCGCCGGTGTTCAACTATCCCTATTCGCGCACCCGCGAGGCGCTCGAGACCATGCGCCGCGCCAACGAGTGGGATCCCTGCCATGGGCTCAAGCTGCAGTTCGTGAACCCGGTCGACGGCGGGGCCGCGATGCCCACGATCGGCACGTTCATGCAGCTCCTGCCCAAGGGCTTCGTCACGATGCCCTATCGGTCGACCGACGGCACCGTCTTCTCGGTCGTCGAGGGCAGGGGCAAGACCATTGTCACCGGCTCGAACGGCAAGAGCGAGACCTTCGTGTGGGGTCCGCGCGACACGTTCGTGGTGCCGACTTGGTACTGGGCGCGCCACGAGGCGGAGAGCGATGCGGTGCTGTTCAGCTTCTCCGACCGGCCGGTGCAGCAGAAGCTCGGCCTGTGGCGCGAGATGCGCGGCAACTCAGCCGAGGGAGCCGCCGGCCGCGCGTAACGAGCCTTCGAAGCTGATCGAGCTCGCGGCATTCGCCGACTCGCTCGTGCGCGTGCCGTGGTTCGCAGCTTGCGGCGAAGACCTTGCCTCAGGAGAACGGCAGGAGGTCCGCGACTATCTGGCGGGGCTCGGACTTGCCGCCGAGATCACCGTGGCGCGGGACTGGCGGGCGGCCGAAGCCGTCACCCGCGATCCCGGCTGGGGAACGCACTGGTGGGATGCCGAGGAGCGGCTGCGCCTCAGCCTGCTCGACCGCGCGCAGAAGCAGTGGGGCGAACACGCGCTGATGACCGCCCTGACGCGCGTCACCGATGCGGCGACGCGGGTCACCTTGGGAGCCGCATCCAGTGCCGCGGCACGCCAGGGGACAGCCGACCCGGCCCTGGCGCGCGTCGCCGCAGGGGCCGCGACCCAGGCCGCTTACCACGCAGCACTCGCCCGGGCCTCGCGTGCCGATGGTTCGCACCCCTTCGCCATCAAGTTCCGCCTGTTCGCCGCCGGGCGGTGGCTTTTGGGCCTCGTGGGCCCGTCTTTCCATGTCTTTTGAGCGATGGGACCCACACAACTTCGCGCTTGAAAAAACCCGACCGGCCTGAATTATGGGGCCTTATTCCCAGGAGTTCTGACTATGGACGCCGGCTACAAGCCGTTTCACCCCAATCCGTCGAAGCCGGGCTTTCGTCCGCCGGCGGGTGCCATCGATGCGCACTGCCACGTGTTCGGACCCGAGGCCAAGTTCCCGTTCGCTCCCGAGCGCAAATACACGCCGTGCGATGCGCCCAAGGAAAAGCTGTTCGCGCTGCGCGACTATCTGGGTTTCGAACGCAACGTGATCGTGCAGGCGACCTGCCATGGCACGGACAACCGGGCCCTCGTCGATGCCTTGAAATCCTCCGGCGGCAAAGCAACCGGCGTGGCGGTCGTCGACCTCAAGGTCGGGGACGCCGAGCTGAAGGAAATGGATGCGGCCGGCGTGCGCGGCGTGCGCTTCAACTTCCTGCCGCGCCTCGTGAGCAACGCGCCGCGCGACGTCTATCTCGATGTCGCCAGGCGGGTGAAGGCGCTCGGCTGGCACGTCGTGGTCTATTTCGAATCGCCGATGCTGGACTCGATCACGCCCTTCCTCGAAGCGCTCCCGACCACGATCGTGCTCGACCACATGTCGGTGCCTGATGTCTCCAAGGGCGTGGATCATCCGCAGTTCCAGAACTATCTGAAGCTGCTCGACCGCAACAAGAACATCTGGGTGAAGGTCACCTGCCCCGAACGCCTGTCGAAGGCCGGCCCACCTTATGACGACGTGATCCCCTATGCCCGCGCGCTCACCGATCGCTTCACCGACCGCATCCTGTGGGGCACCGACTGGCCGCACCCGAACATGACGACGCACATGCCGGACGATGGCGTGCTGGTCGACATGATCCCGAAATTCGCCCCCACCGCGGCCCAGCAGAAGGCGCTCCTGGTCGACAACCCGGCGCGGCTTTACTGGGGTAAATGAGGCCCGCTTGAAAGTAGTGCGCATCCCGACGATGTTGAGGCAGAGGAACGATCGATGAGCAATGTAGACCTCGAGGCCTTCGAGGACGTCCCCGGCACCACGCTGTTCAACGCGCAGCGCTCACGCCAGGGATACCATCTCAACATGTTCTGCATGTCGCTGATGAAGGCCGAGAACCGCGAGGCGTTCAAGAAGGACGAGCGCGCCTATCTCGCGAAGTTCCCGATGACCGGTGAGCAGCGCGAGGCCATCCTCAAGCGCGACTGGAACAAGATGCTGCAGCTTGGCGGCAATATTTATTACACCTCCAAGCTGGGTGCGACCGACGGCCTCTCCTTCCAGGCGCTCGCCGCCCTCATGACCGGGTCGACGCCCGAGGGATACGCCAAAATGATGCTCGACGGCGGCCGCTCGCCGAACGGCAACCGCAGCAAGTCGGAGTGGAAAACCCGTGGCTAAGCTCATCGCCGGCCTCACCACCTCGCACGTGCCGGCCATCGGTGCGGCGCTCGACAACGGCAAGTCGAACGAGCCGTACTGGAAGCGCGTCTTCGACGGCTACCTTCCGTCCAAGAAGTGGCTGGCCGAGACCAAGCCCGACGTCGCGATCCTGGTCTATAACGACCACGCCTCGGCGTTCTCGCTCGAGGTCATTCCGACCTTCGCCATCGGCTGCGCCGAGGAGTTCCCGCCGGCCGACGAGGGCTGGGGGCCGCGCAAGGTGCCGGTGGTGAAAGGCCATCCCGACCTCGCCTGGCACATCGCGCAGTCGTGCATCCTCGACGAGTTCGACATGACCATCGTCAACAAGATGGAGGTCGACCACGGGCTCACGGTGCCGCTGTCGCTGCTGTGCGGCCAGCCCAAGGAATGGCCGTTCCCGGTCATTCCTCTGTGCGTGAACGTGATCCAGTATCCGCCGCCGACCGGCCACCGCTGCTACATGCTGGGCAAGGCGATCCGCAAGGCGGTGGAATCATTCGACCGCGACCTGAAGGTCGTGATCTTCGGCACCGGCGGCATGTCGCACCAGCTGCAGGGGCCGCGCGCCGGGCTCATCAACAGCGACTTCGACAAGCGGTTCCTCGACAAGTTCGGGCCGCACCCGGAGGAGCTGATCAAGATCCCACACCTCGAATACGTGCGCGAGGCGGGGTCGGAAGGCATCGAGATGGTGATGTGGCTGATCATGCGCGGCGCGCTCGACGACGACGTGCGCGAGGTCTACCGCTTCTACACGGTGCCGGCCTCGAACACGGCGGTCGGCCATATCATCCTCGAAAACAAGCGCTGAGCGATCAGCGTCACTCGAACGTGAGGGAAGAGTCATGAAGGTTGCTCTCGCCGGGCAAGGCGCCTTTGGAATCAAGCATCTCGAGGCTATTCAGGCGATCCAGGGGATCGAGGTGATCTCGCTCGCCGGCGGCCGGCCGGCCGGCACCGAAGAGGTCGCCAAGAAATGGAAGATCCCGCACTGGACGACCGACCTCACCGAGACCCTGAAGCAGCCCGGTCTCGAGGCGGTCATCATCGCGAGCCCGACCCAGATCCACGCCAAGCAGGCCGAGCAGGTGATGCGGGCCGGCAAGCACGTGCTGATCGAGATTCCGATTTCGGATTCGTTCGCGGACGCGGAGCGCATCGCGCGCGTGGCCGAGGAGACCGGCGTGGTGGCGATGGCGGGCCACGTGCGGCGCTTCAACCCCAGCCATCAGTGGGTGCACAAGAAGATCAAGGCCGGCGAGCTCAAGATCCAGCAGATGGACGTGCAGACCTACTTCTTCCGCCGCACCAACATGAACGCGGCCGGCCAGGCGCGCACCTGGACCGACCATCTCCTGTGGCACCACGCGGCGCACACGGTCGATCTGTTCATCCACCAGACCGGCGAGACGCCGCACATCATGCACGCGATCCAGGGCCCGATGCACCCCGAGCTCAGGATCGCGATGGACATGAGCATCCAGCTCAAGGTGCCGTCGGGTGCCATCCTGACCTTGTCGTTGTCGTTCAACAACAACGGGCCGTTCGGCTCGTTCTTCCGCTACATCTGCGACAACGGCACGTACAAGGCGCTTTATGACGACCTCGTCGACGGCAAGGACCAGAAGATCGACGTGTCCAAGGTCGACGTGTCGATGAACGGCATCGAGCTCGAGGATCGCGAGTTTTTCGCCGCCATCCGCGAAAAGCGGAAGCCCAAGTCGAGCGTCAAGGACGTGCTGCCGTGCATGGAGACCCTGCACAAGCTCGAGCAGATGATGAACAAGCAGAAATAGGCGCCAAGCCGAAGAGGGAGGACGAGGATGCCCCACCTGACGACCGACGACGGCGAGAGGATCTTCTACCGGCTCGACGGGAAAGCCGACGCGCCGGTGCTGGCGATGTCCAACTCGCTCGGCACCACGCACGAGATGTGGGCACATCAGATGCCGGCGCTCGAGAAGAAATTCCGGGTGCTGCGCTACGACGTGCGCGGCCACGGCCAGTCCTCGGTTCCGGCCAAATCCTATAAGGTCGACCGGCTGGGCAAGGATGTGATCGCCCTGCTCGACGAGATCAAAGCGAAGCGCGTGCATTTCTGCGGCCTGTCCATGGGCGGGGTCACCGGCATGTGGCTGGGCCGCTACGCGCCCGAGCGCATCGACCGATTGGTGCTGTGCGACACCGGCGCCAAGATCGGCACGCCGGAGATCTGGAACCAGCGCATCAAGACCTGCCGCGAGGGCGGCATGGAGCCCCTGATGCAGGGTGTGGTGGAGCGATGGTTCACGGCTGGCTTCCGGCAGAAGGCGCCGCAGGAGGTCGAGAAGATCGCGAAACAGACCCGCTCCACCCCGCCCGAGGGCTATGCGAAGTCGAGCGAGGCGCTCCGCGACATGGACCTGCGCGAGGAGATCGCGCAAATCCGCGCCAAGACCCTGGTCATCTGCGGCGCGCACGATCCCGCCACCACTCCGGCCGATGCCAAGTTCATCGTCGATAAGATCAAAGGCGCGCGGTACGTCGAGCTGCCGGCGGCGCACATCTCGAACGTCGAAGCGGCCGACCAATTCACCAAGGCGCTCGTCGACTTCCTGACGGAATGAGCGATCAGCCGCCGGCGGGCCGGGCGCGCAGACAGAGCAGGGCGCCGAGGGCGGCGAGGCACAGCAGCGCCGACACCCAGATTGACGCCATGCCCAGGCGGTCGAGCAGTAGGCCAAAGAGGAAGGGGGCCGCCGCCTGGGCGGCGCGCGCCGGTGCTCCCAGGAGACCGTTTCGTTCGCCGTAGCCGTTCGGCCCGAACAACGCCAGCGGCACCGTGCCGCGGGCAATGGTCAGAAGCCCATTGCCGGCGCCGTAGAGCACCACGAATGCCACGGCTCCAACCGGACCGGTCACCGCGAGGATGGCAGCCCCGATCGGGTGCAGCGCGGTCGCGAGCCGCGCCGAGACCAGCGGATGGATGCGGCGCAAGATGATGAACTCGGCGATGCGGGCCCCGACCTGCGCCGGCCCGACCAGCGCCGCCGCGGCGATGGCCGCGGTCGGCGAGGCGCCGGCGGTCTGCAACAGCTCCGGCATGTGCGCCGCCATCGAACCGGTGACGAACCAGCCGGCGGCGAACACGAATGCCAAGAGGAACATCTCTCGATACGGCCGCCATCCGGTCGTCCCGTTCGCCATGTCAGGCGCCGGAGCCGCCGGCTGAGCGTGCGGCAGGAGCAGCCGGTTGATCGGCAGGCCGATCACCAGATTGAGCGCCGCCCAGACAAGGCACGTCTCGCGCCAGCCAGCCGCGTCGTTCAGAAGCGCCGTCACCGGCCAGCTCACGGTCGACGCGAAGCCGGCCATCAGGGTGATGCCGGTAATCGGCCCCCGCGCGTCGCGGCCGTAGAGCGCCGACAGGGTGGCGAAGGCCGCATCGTACAGCCCCAGCGCCATCCCCAGGCCAAGGACGGCCCAGGCTGCGAACAGCAAGATCGGGCCGTTGGCCGCGGCCAGAATGATGAGGCCGGCGGCCAGCACGAGGTTCGATGCGGTCAGGATGCCGCGGCCGCCGCGGCGGTCGATCATGCGGCCCACCGCGGGGCCGGCAAACGCGGTGATGAGAAGCGACGCCGAGAATGCGGCGAACACCCAGGCGCGAGAGAGCCCGGTCCCCTCGGCGATGGGATCGGCCAGGATCGCCGGCAGGTAGTAGCTCGATGCCCAGGCCAGTGTCTGCGCCGCACCGAGCGCGGCCGTGACCGAAGATCGGGAGCGGACCGGCGCCGGGCCGTCGCTCACGTCCCTGCGCCGCCCAGCTTTTCGACGATCGCGCGCGGCACCGGCCTGGCTTTGAGACGGGCCGGGTCGTCCGGATGCGGCTCGCACCAGATGCGCGTCTCCATGCCGTCGGCGACAAGGGTGCCGGCGTTCGTCACGCGATGGATGATGTCGAAGCTCTTGTCGCGCCACACGGCGATGTGGCTGTCGATCACGATCTCGTCGAAGAAGCGCGACGGCGCCAGGAACTTGGACTTGGCTTCGCCGATCGGAAACCCGGCGAAGGCATATTCAGCGCGCAGAACCTCGGGCGTCAGGCCGACCGACCCGAACAACCGCCACGTGGCTTCGTCAAACCATGCAAAGTAACGCGGGTAGAAGACGATATGTGCGGGGTCGCAATCTCCCCATTCGACCCGGCGGCGATACTGGTTGACGACCATGGAAGCTCCTCTCAGCGCCAATCGTCGATGACGAACGTGTCGGGCCGGTCGTAGCCGGGTGCGTCTGGACGGTGCATCGCAAGACCGTTCAGATCGGCACGATAGCCGCGCGCCTGCAGCATCTTGTACGCGGCACGCCGGCCGCTGTTGGTGCCGGCGATCAGGCGCCCGGCCCCGACCGAGGCCGCCCACATCTCGCACGCTTCGATCAGGCGGGTGAACGCGGCCGACGCGCCGGGCCGCACCGCCGCGAATTTGACGAAGCAGCGCGCACTCCCCGCCTCGCTGCCGGCACCGGTGTGACAGATCGCAAAGCCGCCGATGGCGCCGCCCTCGATCAGGAGCAGCGTATCGCCGAGGCGCTGTGCGGCGACCGCGCGGATTTCACGCGTCAGGTCCAGTCCGGGATAGCTGGCCGCGGCGATCGCACGGCACTCGGCGAGTGCCCTCTCCTGCTCGGCGGCCGTCAGGTGCGAATACGAGGTGCCGGGCGCGGGTGCAGGCGTGGCGTCAACCGGCTTCGAGAACACGCCGATCAGGCCTTGCGGCATGAAGCCGTAGCTCTCGTAGAGGCGGATGTGCTTGGTGCTTTGCGGATGCGTGAACAGGGCCGTGAGCGTCGTCGCCGGGCGGGCGGCGATCAGCGCCATCAGCCCGTCCATCAGCTGGCGCGCAGCACCCCGGCCCCACAACTCGGGCAGCACCGTCACCGGGCCAAGCACGAACACGCTGCCCCAGTCCATGCCGAGGGCGCTGCCGATCACTTTGCCATCGAGCTCCGCCGCCAGGCAGGCCGTGGGATCGGTGCGCCAGCGCGTGCGCACGACCTCAGCATCGCCCCGGAACTTGGCCGGATCGGTCAGGCCGAAGAACGTGCCGAACGCCAGCCGATGCGCCCGGTCGGCGGCTTCCAAGTCCGCTTGACTCATGGGCCGGATGCGCACGGAGCCGTTCATTCGCACAAACCCGAACTCCGCTCCGCGATAGCGATCAGGGCGGCGCCAGAGCCGCCCCGCCGGGGGTCAGCCTTCCTTGATCACGTTGCGCAGCTTGCCCACGCCGGTGATCTCGATCTCGCACGTGTCGCCGACCTTCATGAACTCGGGCGGATTGCGCGCGATGCCGACGCCGCCCGGCGTGCCGGTCACGATCACGTCGCCCGGCCGCAAGGTCGTCCACGCGGAGATGTAGGCAATCTGCTCGGGGATGTCGAAGATCATCATGTCGATCGTCGCCTGCTGCTTGACGACGCCGTTGACCCGCGTGGTCAGGGTCTGCTTGGTGATGTCCTTGAGCTCGTCGGTCGTGACCATCCACGGGCCGAAGCCGCCGGTCGCCGGAAAGTTCTTGCCCGGCATGAACTGGCTGGTGTGGCGCTGCCAGTCGCGCACGCTGCCGTCGTTGTAGCAGGAGTAGCCCGCGACGTAGCTCATCGCCTTCTCGCGCGGGATGCGCCGGCCTTCCTTGCCGATGATGACGGCGAGCTCGCCCTCCCAATCGAACTTGTCCGATTCCTTGGGCTTCAGCAGCGGCTGGTCGTGACCGACCTGGCTGTCCGCCCAGCGGTTGAACAGGGTCGGGTGCACGGTGTCCGGGCGGCCGGTCTCGGCGCGGTGCTCGCGATAGTTGAGGCCCACGCACACGATCTTGCGCGCGTCGGGGATCACCGGAAGGAACTGGATCTTCGCCAGCGGGATGTTCGGCTTCTTGCCCTTGGCCGCCTTCTTGAGCGCATTCAACGCCCCCTCGAGCAGGGCCACGCGCAAGGTCGGATATTTCTTGCCGAATTTCTTGCCGAGATCGAACACGCCGTCGCCCGCGATGACGCCGTAGCTCGGCTTCTTCTGGTAGAGAAAACTCACGAATTTCATGGCTTTTCAGTCCTCCCCCGCGCGGGCGCGCCCGCAATGACAGAAAAACTGCCGTTTCAATACCGGGTTAGACCCCTGTACGCAACTGGCCGGTTTTTGGCCGAAAACGGAGAAATCGCGCGGTTGCGGCTGCAATCGTCCCGCCCCGCGGGACAGACGCTCGTGCGCCGCCGCGGCACCTCGTACGCCTGTTGCCACCGCCTTTCGTCCCAAGCCGGGCGATTGGTGGATGGGCAAACAAATTGACATTTCCGATACTTAGCCGCACGATGCCGCGCAATCAAAGCGCCGCACGAGCGGTGCCGAAGACGAGGCCACTCACGTGGGAGGGAGTCCGATGAAAGTGTGGAAACTTGCCAGCATGGCGGCGGCGATTGCGCTCGCATCCAGTGCCGGGGCCATGGCGCAGACGATCAAGGTCGGCGTGATCAACACCTTGAGCGGCCCGTTGGCCGAGCCGGGCGTGTTGATCGACCGCGGCATCGACCTCTACATGAAGGAGCATGCCAAGGACCTGCCGGCCGGCGTGAAGGTCGAGATCGTCCGCCGCGACGACACGGGCGCCAATCCCGAGGTGGCCAAGCGCCTCGCGCAAGAGCTGATCACCCGCGATCACGTGCAGTTCCTGGCCGGCGTCGTCTACACGCCCAACGCGCTGGCGATCGCACCGATCGCGACCGAGGCCAAGGTGCCCTTCGTCATCATGAATGCCGGCACGGCGATGATCACGACCAAGTCGCCGTACATCGCGCGCGTCTCGTTCACGATGTGGCAGTCCTCCTATCCGCTCGGCTCCTGGGCGACCAAGAACGGCATCAAGAAGGTCTACACCGCCGTCTCCGACTACGGTCCCGGGCTCGACGCCGAAGCCGCCTTCATCAAGGCGTTCAAGGACACCGGCGGCACGATCGTGGGCTCGGTGCACATCCCGCTCGCCAATCCCGATTTCGTGCCCTACATGCAGAAGGCGAAGGATCAAAGTCCCGATGCCGTATTCGTGTTCGTGCCAGCCGGGAACCAGGCGATCGCGCTGATGAAGGCCTTCGGCGACGTCGGCCTCAAGCAGGCGGGCGTGAAGCTGATCGGGCCCGGCGACATCACGACCGACGAGATGCTGCAGACGATGGGCGACGTCGCCGTGGGAACGGTGACGATGTTCCATTATTCGGCGGCGGCGAAGCGGCCCGCGAACCAGGCATTCGTCAAGGCGTACAAGGCGGCCTACAACAACGAAGAACCGGCCTTCGAGGTCGTCGGCGGCTACGACGGCATGGCGGCGATCTACCACGCGATCATCGCCCAGAAGGGCAAGGTCGATCCCGACAAGACGATGGCGCTGCTCAAGGGCTGGAAGGATCCGAACAGCCCCCGCGGCCCGATCATGATCGACCCCGAGACGCGCGACATCGTGCAGAACGAGTACCTGCGCCGGGTCGAGAAGGTGAACGGCCAGATCCAGAACGTCGAGATCGAGACCACACCGAACGTCAAGGATCCGTGGAAGGAACTCAACCCGCAGAAATAGGCGGCGTTCCAACCGGCGATAGACACAAACGCCGCGCGGTGCCGGGCACCGCGCGGCGCATTCATGAGCAGGGGAGGCAATCATGAGGATCACGCGCACGCTCACGGCCTTGGGGGCCCTGTGTCTTCTGTCCGCGACCGCGGCGGCACAGACCGTCAAGGTCGGCTTCATCACATCGTTCTCCGGCCAGAACGCCTCGATCGGCGCCGAGATGGACCAGGCGGTCAAGCTGTGGACCAAGCTGCATGAGAAGGACCTGCCGCCAGGCGTGAAGATCGAGATCCTGCGCCGCGACGACACCGGTCCCCTGCCGGAGGTCGCCAAGCGGCTGGCGCAGGACCTGATCACCCGCGACCACGTCGATATCCTGACCGGCGTGGTGTGGACGCCCAACGCGTTCGCGATCGGCCCCTTGGCCGGGCAGGCCAAGGTCCCGTTCATCATCATGAACGCCGGGACCTCGGCGATCACCACCACCTCGCCCTTCGTGACGCGCGTCTCGTTCACCTTGTGGCAATCCTCGCTGCCGATGGGCGAATGGGCGGCCAAGCACGGCATCAAGAAGGCCTACGTGGCGGTGTCCGATTTCGGCGCCGGCTGGGACGCGCAGGAAGCCTTTACCAAGGGCTTCACCGCGGGCGGCGGGCAGGTCGTCGAGGCCGTGCGCATGCCGCTCTCCACGACGGATTTCGTCCCCTACATGCAGAAGGCGAAGGACCTGAAACCCGACGCGGTGTTCTCGTTCATCCCCGGCGGCAAGCAGGCGACCGCGCTCATGAAGGCATTCAATGACGCCGGCCTCAAACAGGCCGGGATCAAGCTCATCGGTCCGGGCGACCTCACGACCGACGAAGAGCTGCAGTCCATGGGCGACGTGGCGCTCGGCGTGGAGACGATGCATCACTACTCTGCCGCCTCGAAGCGGCCGGCCAACGTCGCCTTCATCAAGGCGTGGAAGCAGGACTACGGCCAGGACTCCTGGCCGGGCTTCCCCGCGGTCGGCGCCTGGGACGGCATGGCCGCGATCTACCACGTGGTTATCGCCCAGAAGGGCAAGATGAGCGGCGAGAAGACGATGGAGCTGCTCAAGGGCTGGAAGGACGAGGACAGCCCGCGCGGGCCCTTCCTGATCGATCCGGAGACCCGGGACATCGTCCAGAACGAATATGTCCGGCGGGTCGAGAAGGTCGACGGCCATCTCGCCAACGTCGAGTTCGACACGGTGCCGATGGTCAAGGACCCGTGGAAAGAGCTTAACGGAAAGAAATGACTCCTCGGTCCAGTCGAACGCTCTTGTAATCCATCAGCCCCCGCTTTATGCGGAGCATCCATGGCCCGGCGCATGCATGCCGGGCCTGACCATATGGAACCAACCCCGAAGGCCCGACCCCGGTCGACGCTCTAGCCGCCGATGAACGAGATTTTCGCCGCCGCCGTCAGCATCCTGTTCCACGGGCTCGCCTACGCGATGATCCTCTACATCATCTCGGTCGGCCTGTCGGTGACGATGGGGCTGATGGGCTTCGTCAACCTCGCCCACGGCGTGTTCGCCATGGCGGGCGGCTACGTCACCGTGACCTTGATGAACGATTACGGGATGCCGTTCGGAATTGCGCTGCTGGTCGCGTTCCTCGTGATCGGCGCCCTCAGCATGGTCATGGAGCGCGTCCTTTACGCGCGCCTTTATGGCGCCAGCGAGCTCGAGCAGGTGCTGTTCACCATCGGCCTCGTGTTCATGGCCGTGGCGCTGGTCCGCTATGTCTGGGGCCCGCTGCCCCAGCGCATGACCCTGCCGGCGGTGCTGAGCGGCCAGATCGACCTCGGCTTCCGCACCTTCCCGGTCTACCGGACGTTCCTGATCGGCGTCAGCTTCGTGCTCGTGCTGACCTTATGGCTCGGGATCGAACGCACCAATTTCGGCGCGCAGATCCGGGCCGCGGTCGACAACCGTCGCATGGCCGAATCGCTCGGCATCAACACCCGCCGCCTGTTCACCCTGACCTTCGCGCTGGGCTCGGGCCTGGCCGCGTTCGGCGGCGGTCTCGGGGCCGACATCCTCGCCATCAGCCCCGGCTACGCGATCGAATATCTCGTCTACTTCCTGATCGTGGTGGCGGTGGGCGGCCTGGGCTCGCTGCGCGGGCCGTTCGTCGCGGCCCTCCTGCTCGGGATCAGCGACACGGCGTGCAAGTACCTGGTGCCCGAGCTCGGCGCGTTTTTCATCTTCCTCGCCATGATCGGCATCCTGTTGTGGCGGCCGGCCGGCCTGTTCGGACGGATGTAGCACCTTGTTCAACTGGTTCTCCTCGTCCAACAAGCTCGCGCCGGTCGATCGCCTGGTGAAAAGCCACCAGCTGCGGCCGGTCGAGCTTCTGCCCTGGGCGGCGGCGATCGCGGCGTATTTCCTGTTCGACAGCTACCTGCCGCTCGGCAGCCAGATCCTGATCATGATCCTCTTCGCGATGTCGCTCGACCTCGTGTTGGGGTACGCCGGGATCGTGACCTTGGGCCATGCGGCGTTTTTCGGCGCCGGCGCCTATGCCGCCGGCATCTACGCGGTGCACGTGTCGGGCGAGCCTTTGTCGGGCCTCGTGGTCGGAGCGGTGGCCGGGGCCATCGTCGGTTTCCTGTCCGGGCTCGTGATCCTGCGCACGCAAGGCCTCACCCTCCTGATGCTGACGCTTGCCGTCGGGTCCCTCCTGGGGGAGGCGGCGAACAAGGCGAGCTTCATCACCGGCGGCGCCGACGGGCTGCAGGGCGTCTCGATCCAGCCGATCCTCGGCCTCTTCAGCTTCGACCTGTTCGGCCGCACCGCCTACGTCTACTGCGGCATCGTCCTCTTCTTCGCCTGGATCTTCGCGCGCCGGCTCGTTCACTCGCCGTTCGGGCGATCCTTGATCGGCATCCGCGAAAACGTGACCCGCATGAACGCGATCGGCTCGCCGGTGCGCGGCCGGCTGCTCACGGTCTACACGATCTCCGCGGCCATCGCCGGGATCGCGGGTGCCCTCCTCGCCCAGACCACGCAGTTCGTGGGACTGACCGTTCTCACCTTCGAGCGCTCGGGCGAGATCGTCATCATGCTGATCTTCGGCGGCATCGGGCGGCTCTACGGCGCCTTCGTCGGCGCCACGCTGTACATGATCGCCCAGGACCAGTTGTCGGAGATCGACCCGATCTTCTGGGAGTTCTGGATCGGCCTCCTGCTGGTCTTGGTTGTCATGTTCGCGCGCGGCGGCGTGCTCGGCCTGCTCGACCGGGCCATACAACGCTGGAGGAGGCGCTCATGAGCACGACCGCGTCCCTCGAAACGATCGGCCTGCGCAAGAGCTTCGGGGCACTCGTGGTGGCGAACGACATCAATTTCCGCCTCGAGCCCGGGGCGCGCCACGCGCTGATCGGCCCCAACGGGGCCGGCAAGACGACGTTCATCAACCTCATCACCGGCCGGCTCGCCCCGTCGACCGGGCGCATCCTGCTGGGTGGGGAGGACATCACGAGCCTCTCGCAGGCCGACCGCGTGAAACGCGGGCTCGGCCGCACGTTCCAGATCAACACCCTGTTCAAGGGCATGTCGGTGCTCGACAACGTGTGCCTGTCGATCGGCGAGCGGGACGGCCAGGCCGGCAACATGTTCCGGCTGGTCGGCGCCCGTCCGACCGTGATCGAGGAGGCGTATGCGCTGCTCGAACGGCTGCGGATCGCCGACGAGGCTATGACCCTGGTGAAGGAGCTGCCCTATGGCAAGCAGCGCCTGGTCGAGATCGCGATCGCCCTCGGCCTCAAGCCCAAGGTGCTGCTGCTGGACGAGCCCGCGGCCGGCGTGCCGTCCGCCGAGAGCTCGATCATCCTCGACATCGTCGAGCAGCTGCCGCAGGACATCGCCATGCTGATCATCGAGCACGACATGGATCTCGTGTTCCGGCTCGCGCGCCGGATCACGGTCCTGGTGCAAGGCGGGGTCCTCGTCGAGGGGGCGCCCTCCGAGATCGCGCGCGACGAGCGCGTGCGCGAGGTCTATCTGGGCGAGCGCCATCATGTCTGACTGCTTGGCCCTCCACGACGTATCCGCGGGCTACGGCGAGACCGTCGTATTGGACGGCTTGTCGCTCCGGCTCGAGGCTGGCGGCACCTTGTCGCTCCTCGGCCGCAACGGGGTCGGCAAGACGACCCTGCTCGCCTCGGTGCTCGGCCACACAGCACTTCACGCCGGCAAGATCGAGTTCGAGAGCCGGCCGATCGAGCGCCTGCCCACCTATCAGCGGGCGCGCCTGGGCATCGGCTATGTGCCGCAGGAGCGCGAGATCTTCCCCTCGCTCTCGGTCGAAGAGAACCTCACGGTGGCGGCGCGCGGCTCGGCGGGGCCGGTCCGCTGGACGCGCGAACGCGTGTTCGAGCTGTTCCCCGGCCTTGCGCAGCGGCGGCGGAACATGGGCAACCAGCTCTCCGGCGGCGAGCAGCAGATGCTGGCCATCGGCCGCGCGCTGATGGGTAACCCCTCGCTCCTGCTGCTCGACGAGCCGCTCGAGGGCCTGGCGCCGGTGATCGTCGACGCCCTGATCGCGGCGTTGCGCCGTCTGCGCCAGGAGGATGGTCTCGCGATTGTGCTGGTGGAGCAGCACGCGCGCCTCGCCCTCCAATTCGCCGCGCGCGCGGTCATCCTCGACCGCGGCAAGATCGTCTACGACGGCGACAGCCAGCCGCTGCTCGACGATCCGCAGAAGCTCTCGGACCTGATCGGCGTCGCGGGGTAGCTTGGCCGCCGGCTGCCGCAGGTTGCGCATGCCCGCACCCCCATCCTAGGATTTCGCCGATGCATGACGTCCGCGGCCTTCCGATGACCGCCGCCAGCGGCGAGGCGGTCGCGGCCTTCGACCACGTGATGGCCGGGTATCTCGGTTTCCGTGCCGATGTCGGCGACCGCCTGAAGGCCGCCCTCGCGATCGACCCCGAATGCCCGCTCCTGCAATGCGCGCGCGGCTATTTCACCCTGCTGCTGAGCGCGCGCCGCATGGTCGGCCGGGCGCAGGAGGCGCTCGCCGCCGCCAAAGCGGTGGCGCAGAAACACGGCGCCACGCCGCGCGAGGCGGCGCATCTCGCCGCCCTCGATGCCTGGTGCGCCGGTGACGCCGAGCAGGCGCTGCACGGCTGGGACCGGATCCTGGCGGAGCATCCGTGCGACGTGCTGGCGCTGAAGCTCGCGCATTTCTGGCATTTCTATCTCGGCCGCTCGCGCGCGATGCTCGGCTCCGTCGCCCGCGCGCTGCCGGCCTGGGATGGTGCGCAGGGCCACGGTTACGTGAAGGGACTGCACGCCTTCGGCCTCGAGGAGTGCGGCGATTATGCAGCCGCCGAGCAGGCCGGCCGCCGGGCGGTGGAGATCAACCCCGCCGATGTCTGGGCGATCCATGCCGTGGCCCATGTCCTCGAAATGCAGGACCGGCCGGACGAGGGCATCGCGTGGATCAGGAGCAGCGAAGCGAACCTGTCCGGCATCAACAATTTCCGTTTTCACGTGTGGTGGCACCGCTGCCTCTTCCATCTCGAGCGCTCCGAATTCGACGGCGTGCTCGATCTCTACGACCGCGAGGTGCGCGCCGAATCGACCGCCGACTACCTCGACATCTGCAACGCCGCCTCGCTGTTGTGGCGGCTTGAAGATCTGGGGGTCGACGTCGGCGGGCGCTGGGCCGAGCTGGCCGCCCAGTCCGCCCCGCGCATCGGCGACCACATGCTGGTGTTCTCGGACGCGCATTTCATGATGGCACTGGCCGGCGGCGGCAACACGGAGGGCGCCCGACGGATGCTCGACTCCGCGCAGGCCTATGCACGGACCGGCGAGACCGAGGCCCGGATCATGGGCGAGGTCGGTGCGGCCGTGTGCGAGGCCGTGCTCGCCCATCGCGAGCGGCGGTTCGGGCGTGTCGTGGAGCTCCTGGTCCCGGTGCGCGACCGCCTGATCGGCATCGGCGGCAGCCATGCCCAGCGCGACCTGTTTGAAAAAGTTCTGGTCTCCGCCTGCCTGGCCGACGGCCGCCGCCGGCAGGCGCGCAAGCTCCTCGCCGAACGGCTGAGGCAGCGGCCGGGCAACCGGTGGGCGCAGCAGGCCCTGGCAAAAGCGGCCTAAGCGTCGCGTCCTCGGCAGGCCGCAGGGATGCCGGCGACAAGTCTCTGTACCCGTGGCCACGCTCTGCTAAGGTCTCCCCTCAGGGGGACAGCATGTCGGATGACCTGAATTTCCTTAACATCCTGGGCTCGTTCGGGGACGCGGATAAGACCCTGACCTTGGAGGCCGGTGCAATACTGTTCTCCAAAGGCGACCGCGCTTCGGAGATGTACATCGTCAAGTCCGGACAGATCGAGATCGTCAACGACGGCTTGGTTTACGAGGTGATCTCGGCCGGCGGGATCTTCGGCGAGATGGCCCTGGCGCTGGATACCCGCCGGACGGCCGCAGCCCGCGCCGTGACCAAGAGCGAGGTGCTGCCGATCAACGAGGACCGCTTCCTGAGCCTGGTGCAGCACAACCCGTTCTTCGCGATCCGCGTCATCCGGCTGATGTGCGAGCGCCTGCTGCGGGCGGATAAGCGGGCCGACCGCCCCTACCCTTAAGTTCGCCGGGCGGCCACGGTTCGGCACGATCCTTGCGTCTTCGCCACGTCGGCAGGACATTTAGATCGCCTGACGAGGAGCATGCCATGGCCCAACCCACGCTGATGAAGCCGCGGACCCAGTGGTCGGAGGCCGAATGGAAGACGCGCGTCGATCTCGCGGCATGCTATCGCCTGGCGGATCTGAACCACATGAGCCAGGTGATCTGGAACCACATCACCGCCCGCGTGCCGGGCACGGATGAAATCCTGATCAACCGCCTGGGGCTGCGCTTCGACGAGATCCGCGCCTCGAATCTGTTGAAGATCACCATCGACGGAAAGGTCCTCGACGGCGAGCCGGACGAGCTCAACTTCACCGGCTACGTGATCCATGGTGCCGTGCACAAGGCGCGGCCAGACACGGCCTGCGTGATGCACACGCACAGCCGGGGCGGCCAGGGCGTATCGGCGCTGAAACGCGGGCTGCTGCCGCTCACGCAGGAATCCATGATGTTCTTCGAGGACGTCGCCTATCATTCATACGAGGGATTGTCGCTCGACGAGTCCGAGTGCGAGCGGCTGGCGCGTGACCTGGGCGACAAGAAGCAGATGATCCTGCGCAATCACGGCCTCCTGACCGTTGGGCACACGATCGCCGAGGCCTATTGGCGCATGTTCTATCTCGAGCAGTCCTGCCGCGCGCAGATGGACATGCTCGCGACCGGCGAGGAGCTTGAGCTGCCCCCGCGCGAGGTGTGCCTGAAGGCACGTGAGCAGATGACCAGCGGACCCGTCGGCCGCCGCGAATGGCCGGCGCTGCTGCGCCAGCTCGACAAGCTCTGCCCCGACTACAAGGAGTAGACGGGTCAGCCTCGCGCGCGCTTTGTCCGTCGCGCGGCCACGGCTGCGGCGCGCTTGCGGCGTGCGGCCAGCGCCTCGGCAACCGCCCAGGCGCCGCCGGCATAGAGCAACGGCCGGCCGCTCGCGCGCAGGTGAACGTCGACCACGCGGCCGATGAAGATCGTATGCGTCGAGGCCGCAACCTTCTCGGCCACGACGCAATCGAAGCTCGCCAGCGCGTCCTCCAGCACCGGAGCGCCCGTCTTGAGCCGCCCCCAGCGGCCGACGTCGAAGCGATCCGCACCCAGGATGCCCGTCTGCCCGGCGAAGCGGGCGGCGAGCTCATGATGCCTGTGCGTCAGAAGGTTGACGCACAGGTTCTCGCCCTCGGCGATCAGCGCGTGCGCCGCAGCCGACCGGTTCACGCACACGAGCAGCTGCGGTGGATCGATCGACAGCGAGCAGACGGCGGTCGCGGTGAGCCCGCCGCGCACATCGCCATGTCGCGTGGTCACGATGGTGACCCCGGCCGCAAGCCGCCGCATGGCTTGCTTGAACATGTCGGCAGACACGTGCGGGGATGACGGGACCGCGACCATCTGGCTCGCTCCCCGCCCTACGCCGCGCGCGCCGTGCGGAAGCGCGGGATCACGCGCTCGGCGAACAGCCGGGTCGAGCGCTCGGCGGCGTCGAAGGGAATGGTGTTGAAATTCACCTGCAGCGAGGCGACGTCGAACCCGCCGATCAGCTCGTCATAGGCCGCCACCTGATCGGCCACTTCCTCGACCGAGCCGACGAAGGCAGCACCCTTTTGCACCTGCGATTCGAACGTTTCCGACCGCAATCCGGCGATGATCTTGTCGTAGCCGGGATAATCCTTGGAGCTCAGGCCTTCGGTCCAGGCGGAGGCAGCCTCGCACAGAGAATGGAGATAGCGGTTGAGCGGCTCGCGGGCCACCGCGACCGCCTCGGCGCGCGTGGGGGCGCAATACATGTGGAAGGCCAGCATCACCCGGCCGCGGCCCGGATGGCCGGCCGCGCGCCACGCGTCGCGATAGATGTCGATCAGCTCGCGCATCTTCGTACCGGTGAGCGGGATGGCCATGATGGCATGACCCGCCTTGCCGGCCTCGGCGAACGATTGCGGCGTGCCGAACGCCGCGACCCAGAACGGCGGGCGCGGCGTCTGGGTCGGCCGCGGCAGCGAGGTCACGTTGCTGAAGCTGTGGAACCGGCCGTGATGGGTCACGTGCTCGCCCTCGAGCAGCAGGCGCACCTGCTCCATGCCCTCGGTGAAGCGGTCGCGGCTTTCATCCGGAGATACCCGGAACCGGCTGAACTCGTGCGGCAGGAACGCCCGCGCGAACCCGACCTCGAGTCGGCCGCCCGAGATCGCATCGAGCATCCCGATCTCGCCCGCGATCTTGAGCGGGTTGTTGAACACCGGCAGCACCGCCCCGGTGATCAGCTTCGCGCGCTTGCTGCGCATCGCCGCCGCCGCCAGGAAGACGATCGGATTGGGGCTGTACCCGCCGTAATCCTCGAAATAATGCTCGACGGTCCGGATATGCGTGTAGTCGAGCGCGTCCGCCAGATCGACCAGGCGCAGGCACTCGTCGAAATAGACGTCCGCCGCCTTCACCTTGGGGCCGACGTCGGGAAAGAACTGCAAGCCGAATTCCATGGCCGTCCTCAAACGCTGGTGCAAAAACTCTAACCCAAAATCCCGGCGTGGTCAGCAAGGTTTCTCCGTGTACGGACGATTGCGCCTTGCTGGCGTTTCGGAGGCACGGTTATATGGGGCGCCACGACCGACGGCGGAGACATGCGAACCAGACGCAAGTCCGGCACATCCGACAAGGCGAACGGCGCAGCGACGACCTATCCGCTGCACGATGCGCCCGGGCACCTGCTGCGCCGGTGCCAGCAGCGCGCGGTGGAGATCTTCATGCAGGAGATCGGCGCTGCGCGGCTGACGCCGCGGCAGTTCGCGATTCTCGCGACCTTGGCCAGGCGGCCGGGGCTGACGCAGACCGAGGTGGTGGACGAGACGGGGATCGATCGGTCCACGGTCGGCGACATGGTGAACCGGCTGGTGCGCCGCGGTCTGGTGCGCCGGCGCAAGAGCGGCCGCGATCAGCGCGCAAACACGCTCGCGATTCTGCCGGCCGGCCTCAAGCTGCTGCGCGAGGCCGTACCCGCCGTGGACCGGGCGCAGGACCGCATCATGAAGCCACTGCCGGCCGGAACGCGCGACGCGTTCGTGACGGCGTTGCGGCTCATGGCGGGTGACGGGATGCCGCCGGGTGCTGCGGATCGCAAACAACGCTAGGCAAAAGAGGCCGGGCATGGTGCGGTTTCGACTCTGGTGCTGCCTCCTGGTGGTCCTCGCAGCGCTCTGCGGCGGCACCGCGCGCGCCGAGCCGGTCGACGTGGAGCTCGTCCTGGCCGTGGACTGCTCGGGCAGCATCGACATGGACGAATTCGCGCTGCAGATCCGTGGCTATGCCCAGGCGCTCACGCACCCCTCGGTGTTGCGCGCGATCCAGTCCGGAGGCATCGGCGCGATCGCGGTGACCTATGTTCAGTGGTCCGGGCCGTTCATCCAGAACCAGGTGGTGGGCTGGACCCTGATCAAGGACGAGAAAACGGCCGCGGCGTTCGCCGAAGCCATGACCGCAGCCCCGCGCCGGATTTTCGGCGGCGGCACGTCCTTGAG
>DATJPD010000179.1:0-10800 GCA_035506575.1 Alphaproteobacteria bacterium | reverse complement strand
GGGTTCGGGCCGGGGGCCGCGTTCCGCATCAACCTGATGGCGCACAACAGCGAGGTCACCGACCGCGACCACGCCGAGAACAGCCGGTTTGGCATCGCCCCCACGATCGCGTTCGGCCTCGGCACCGACACGCGCACGACCTTGAGCTATCTCCATCAGTCGGAATACGACACCCCCGATTACGGCCTCCCCTGGCTCGACCGGGCCGGCTCGACGATCGCGACGCCGGCGCCGGTTCCGCGCGCGAACTTCTACGGCTTCGACTCCAGCGACTACCTGCGCACCAATGCCGACGTCATCACGGGCAAGATCGAGCACGACGTCAGCGACGCGATCACGCTGCGCGACCAGCTCCGCTTCGCGAATTACCTGCGCGATTTCCGCATCACCGAGCCGATCATCTCGTCGACCAACAACACGACCGCGCAACTCGTGCCGGCCGGCACGCCGCTCTCGGCGCTCACCGTGTTCCGCAACGAGATCACGGGCAGCAGCGCTGAGACGTTTCTCGAAGACCAGGCCGATATGACGTCGCGGTTCCATACCTGGTTCGTTGACCACACCTTGGTCACCGGCGTCGAGATCGGACGGCAGACCTCTGACCCTAGCCGATACACCTATTCGGGAGTGCCGACGACCAATCTGCTGACGCCCAATCCGGACCAGCCGTTCACCGGCACCGCGAACTTGACCTCGCAGGTCGGCACCACCGCGTACACTCAGGGCGTCTACGCGATTGACACCCTGAAGCTCGATTCGCACTGGGACATCGTCGGTGCCGTCCGCTTCGACCGCTTCGATGCTGAGACACACCAGAACATCGCCAACGGCGCCACCCAGCCGATCTTCTCCTTCCGTCATGTCGACGAGATGCCGAGCTACCGCGCCGCGGTGGTGTACAAGCCAGTCCACGAGGGCACTCTTTATGCCCAGTACGGCACGTCGTTCGATCCTTCGGCCGAGACGCTATCGTTGACCAGCGCCACGGGTCCTCTGCCGCCGGTCAAGAACCGGACCTACGAGGCCGGGACGAAATGGGACCTACTCGGCGAGCGGCTATCGCTCAACGGTTCGGTGTTCCGCATCGAGCAGTACAACGCGCGCGAGACCGACCCCAACAATTCACTGAACGTGGTGCTCGCCGGTGACATCGTGGTCGACGGCTTCTCGCTCGGCGGCAGTGGGCATCTCACGGACCGCTGGCAGGTCTTTGCCGGTTATACCTACCTCGACGGCGAGGTGGTCAGCTCGCCGTTCAGCGACAAGGGCAATCGCCCGGCCAACACGCCGCGCAACACCTTCACCCTGTGGTCGACGTACGACGTGACACCGCGCGTGCAGGTCGGCGCCGGCCCGACTTTTGTCGCCGACCGTTTCGCCAGCTCGAACGTCGATGCGCTCGGCGAGCGGCGCGTGGCGCCGGCCTACTGGACCGGCCAGGCGATGGTCAAATACCGCGTCAGCGACAACGTCGACCTCCAGCTCAACGTCTACAACATCGCCAACAGCACCTATTTCGACCAGGTCCACCCGAACCATGTTCCGCCGGCCGCAGGGCGCACCGCCTTGCTCACCACCAGCTTCCGGTTCTGAGGGCAGCGGCGACATGCTCGTCCACATCTCCCACGTGCTGAGCGCCGAACAGGTCGCCGAATGCCGCACGGCGCTCGCTGCGGCGGAGTGGGTCGACGGGCGCGCCACCGCGGGCCATCACGCAGCCAAGGCCAAGGACAACATGCAGGTACCCGAGGGGCATCCGGCGAGCCGGAAGCTGGGCGCGATGATCCTCGCGGCCCTGGAGCGCAACGCGCTGTTCGTGACCGCGGCCCTGCCGGCGAAGGTCTATCCACCGCTGTTCAACCGCTACCAGGGCGGCCAGACCTATGGCACGCATGTCGACGGGGCGATCCGGGACGTGCGCGGCACGCCGCACCGCGTGCGTACCGACTTGTCGGCGACGTTGTTCTTGAGCCCTCCCGAGGACTACGACGGCGGCGAGCTGGTGATCGAGGACACCTACGGCGCCCACAAGGTCAAGCTGCCGGCGGGCGACATGATTCTCTATCCAGGCACCAGCCTGCACCGGGTTGAGCCGGTGAGCCGCGGCACGCGGCTGGCCGCGTTCTTCTGGGTGCAGAGTATGGTGCGCGACGACGGCGAGCGCACCTTGCTGCTCGATCTCGACACGGCAATCCAGCAGGTCGGACGCGCGCTGCCGGAGCACGCGGCGGTGGGGCAGCTGCTCAATGTCTATCACAACCTTCTACGCCGCTGGGCGGAGGGCTGATGCACGACGTCGCGCCACAAACCGCCGCTCGCAGCCGCTCCCAACGTAACGTTCTGCATTGGATTCATCTGTGCATCGGCGGCCTGCTGTCGGTCCCTCTCTTTCTCATCGGCCTGACCGGCGCCATCCTCGTGTTCGAACACGAGATCGACGCCTGGCTCGATCCGCCGCCGCTCGCCGCGGCCGCTGGCCCGGCGCACCCGGCCGATGACATCCTGGCCGCGGCGCATGCCATGGTGCCGCGTGGCGCCGCGCCGATGTTCTTCGTTCCTGCGAGGGCCGCTGGCGCCGCCGCCGAGGTGCGATTTCGCAGCGCCCGGGGTGGTTTCGTCCGCGTGTTCGTCGATCCGGCGTCGCTTGAGGTCCTGGCGACACGCGCCGACGGCGGCCTGTTGCGCACGCTCTCGCAGCTCCATTCTAACCTGCTGGCGCGCGAGCTTGGCGGGCGCCAAGTGGTGGGCTGGCTCGGCGTGGCCATGCTGATCCTGGGCGCAAGCGGCCTCGTTCTGTGGTGGCCGCGCGGCGGCCGCTGGCGGGCTGCGTTCTGTCTCGAACGGCGTGCGCGCGGCGCCGCCCTGCTGCGCGAGTTGCACCGCAGCGCCGGCTTCTGGGGCCTCGCGGTGTTCATGGTCGTGAGCTTCAGCGGAGTCTTTCTCGCGTTTCCACAAACCGTCGGCGACGGCATCCGGACCCTGCTGCCCGGCCGCGACGTGCGTGGTTTCTTGGGGCCGGCGATCGCGCCGGCACCGGGCGGCCAACCGCTCGATCTGGAAGCCGCGCTCGCGCTCGCGCGCGCCGCCGCGCCCGGCGCCGAGCTGCGCTCGGTCGGGCTGCCGCAGCGGCCCGATCAGCCCGTCCGCGTCAGCCTGGCGCCACCCGGCACGGCGAGCGGCCCCGTGCCGCAGATCACGGTATTCGTCGATCCGTGGCAGCACCGTATCGTCGAGCAGCGCGATCCGCGGACCTATACCACGGGCGAGACGATCGTCGCCTGGCAGCGGGCGCTGCATGCCGGCGAAGGCCTCGGCCGCCTGTGGCGCACGCTCGTGTTCGTCGCCGGCCTGCTGCCGATGTTCTTCACCGTCACCGGCGTTGCCATGTGGGCCCTGAAGCGCCGGCGGCGGCGGTCGATCGCCGCGCCGCTGCTGTCCTACGAAGTTGCCGAGAAATGAGCGAATCACCAGGAGCACCGACCATGCGTAGCCGTTCGAGTCAGTTGCGTCGCGCGTTGCAGGCGGCGTCGTTCTCCGTCCTGTGCGCAAGCCCCGCCCTCGCTCAGACAGCGGCTCCGGGTCCCGCGGCGCCGCCATCCGCGCCGACGGTCGCGATCGCGACCATCCCGCACGACCTGTCGCCGTGGGGCATGTACCTGTCGGCCGACATCATCGTGAAGCTGGTGATGCTGGGCCTGGTCTTCGCCTCGATCGTCACGTGGACCGTGCTGCTGGCCAAGGGCTACGAGCTGTGGGCGGCCCGCAGCCGCGCGCGGCAGGCGCTCCGTCAGCTGACGAACGCGCGCACGCTCGCCGACGCGGCGCGCGGCGTGACCGGAACCCACGACGTAGCGCGGATCGTCGCCGCCGCGCGCACCGAGCTCGAGGTCTCGGGCGACGCGCCGGCCGAGGGCATCAAGGAGCGCATCGCCTCGCGTCTCGACCAAATCGAAGCGGCGGCGCGCCGGCGGATCGGGCGCGGCATCGGCACCCTCGCGACGATCGCCGCGACCGCACCCTTCGTCGGGCTGTTCGGCACCGTGTGGGGCATCATGAACAGCTTCATCGGCATCTCGAGGGCGCAGACGACCAACCTCGCGGTGGTGGCGCCCGGCATCGCCGAGGCGCTGCTAGCCACCGCCATGGGCCTCGTGGCCGCGATCCCGGCGGTCGTCATCTACAACTCGTTCTCGCGCTGGACGTCAGGCTATCGCGCCGTGCTCGCCGACGCGTCGGCCGAGGTGCTGCGTCTCGCCAGCCGTGACCTCGACCGCCAGCGCCATCCGTTGCGCGTCGTGGCGGCGGAGTAGGCCATGGCCGTCCGTCTCCATCACGCCGAGGACGATCTGACCGAGGCATCGGAGATCAACGTCACGCCGTTCATCGACGTTATGCTGGTGCTGCTGATCATCTTCATGGTCGTGGCACCCTTGGCGACGGTCGACGTCCCCGTCGACCTGCCGAGCTCGACCGCGGCTCCGCAGCCACGCCCCGACAAGCCGCTCTTCCTCACCATCAAGCCCGACCTGTCGGTGGCGCTCAACGACGAGTCCGTGCCCCGGGAGTCGCTGGGTGCCGCGCTCGACGCCGCGACCGGCAGCGACAAGGACAAGCGCGTGTTCTTGCGCGCCGCCAAGACCATCTCGTACGGCGAGCTGACTGACGTCATGAACGACCTGCGCGCCGCGGGCTATCTCAAGGTGGCGCTGGTCGACCTCACGGCCAAGGGACAGTAGATGCTGGCGTTCGGCACCGCGGGACCCGAGGTTGGCCCAGGAGCCATCCGGGAACAACGTGCCGAGCTGGTCCGCTGGTCCGCGAGTGCGGCCGCCGTGCTGGCCGTCTACGCGGTGGTCGTCGCGGCGTTGGTGACGTGGAAATCGCCCATGCCGGAGATCGCCCCGCCGCCGCCCGCCGCCATGATGATCGACCTGGCGCCGGTGCCGCCACCGTCACAGCCAGCCGTGGTGCCGCCGCTGCCGCCTCAGGTCAAGCCGCCGGAGGTCAAGCGGCTGCTGCCGTTGCCGCCGCCGCGTCTGCCGCAGCCGCTGCACAAGCCGCCGCCCAAGGTCGAGCCGCCGCCCGAGCCTACGGTCACGGCCCCCGCGCCGGTCCCCCCGGCCCCCGCGCCGGTCGCGGCTCCGCCGGTGCCGGCCCCGCCGCCCGTGGATCTTCTGTCGGCATTCGAGAGCCGCCTGATCGCCCATGTCGAGCGCTACAAGCATTACCCGCAGAGCGCGCGGGCGCGGCACCAGCAGGGCGTGGTGCGGCTTCGCTTCACCATGGACCGCTCCGGGCGGGTGCTGTCTGCCCGCATTGCACAGAGTTCGGGCGTGCCCGCTCTCGACGATGAAGTGTTGTCGATGATCGACCGCGCCGCACCCCTGCCGCCGTTCCCGCCTGAGATCGCCCAGGCGCAGCTCGACCTGCTGCTGCCGATCGCGTTTTCGCTGCGCTGATTCAGGCGACGGGCGATGATCTATCGCTGCTACCTTTTGGATGATGCCGCCCGTATTGTCGACCGAGAAAATTTCCATGCCGAGGAGGACAGGTCCGCGAGAGACCGTGCGCGCGAGATTCTGTTCGAGCGGAGGGCCTACGCCGCCGAGCTGTGGGTGTTCAGCCGCCTCGTCATTCGCCTGACTCAAGAGGGAAGCTCCTAGCTAGCATAAAATTGCCTCGCTCCCGTCTCCGAAGCGGTCGGGACGAATGGCAGGACATTTCTACCGGCTCGATTTGCCCTAAAGCTCGTTCTCATAAAGGGCAGAAGCTCGCCGTTCGGGTGACCGGTCAGAACCCGCGCTGTCTGGATCTTCCGCCTCCGCCCCGTGAGGGCGAGTGCGAAGTTGAGGCCTGGGGCGGCACGATGGCGACACTCGGATCCCGGCCATTCACGTCGCCCAGGAACCTGGCGACCCCAGTGGCACCGACATCCCGCAGGACGATCGTTCCCCACGGCCCGCCAACCTCGATATCGCCTCCCTGTAGCGTCTGGACAAAATCGAGGCCGTCGGATGGATCGCCGCCGCGGCGAAACTTCTCGGCTACAGCCACGCAAGCGTTTCGCAGGGATTGCCTCTGCACCTTGTCGAGACACAAGCTGGAGAGCTTGGCCGCATCCGCGCCATTGGGCGAAGGAGAAGATCCGGGCGCTTTCCCAGGCGGAGCCGCCTGAGTGCCCGGCTGTGGCGTCTGGGCAAAGGCCGAACAGGCCGCGAAACCCGCCGCCGCAGCAAATGCGAGGGCCGGCATCGCAATTTTTTTCTTCAAGGGCACCCCTCGGTCTAAATTTTGTTCAATCACTAGCACACGGCTGGAACCCATAAGCCCTACGGGAGCTATTCGAATCTCGAGAAGGCGTTCTTCGGAAAGCCGGGTCACGGCAAAGCCGATGCAGGAATGTCGGCCACGGCCTAATCGGCGCGGTCACGCGGAACGATGCCCGCTTGTGGCACATCGCCGACTTAGCGGCCGTGTAAACAGGTGACCGCTTCAGCTCCGAAAACGGACACCGCAGGACGCCCCGTCGACAATTCTGCCTACTAGGCATCTTTCCGGTTGACCGCCGGACACGCCGTCCTACAGTTCCGAAAGTCACAATGGCGAGGTGTGCCGGTCCGGCCCCCTCGCCTTTTTTATATCCAGAATTCGGGGGACGGCATGAAGCGCTGCACCAGCTGCGGCAGGCGCCAGTCGCTGCGCGCGTTTTATCACGGCGGGCCGGGGTTTCGGGACAACCGGAAGCCGGAATGCAAACTCTGCCTCGCCAAGCGGGAGCAGAGCCGCGCCGAGGCGTCAAAGCAGTGGATCCGCGAATACGCGGCGGGTTGGCACCGGAAAAACCGGCGGCTGATCGACAGCGCCGCTGGCTTCCTGAACCGGCAGGGGCGGCCCGCGCTCACGACCTATTATCGCCTGCGCCACGAGGCGATCCTCGCCTATGGCGGCTATCGCTGCGCCTGCTGCGGGGTGAGGGAGCCGGACTTCCTGACCATCGATCACATCAACAACGGCGGCTCGCGTCACCGCCGCCGGGTGGGCGTGGCCAGCAACTTCTACCGCTGGCTCCAGAAGCACTCATATCCCAAGGGCTTCCGGGTGCTGTGCTCGAACTGCAATTCCGGCCGGCATCGCAACGGCGGTGTCTGCCCGCATCGGGATCCCCTTGCACAGCCGCCGGGTCAGCGCATCCGGTGCGTCAGCTGCAGCGCGGCGCCGCCGCGCTTGCGGCTGAAATCCTCGAGCGCCTGTCGGCCGCCGACCGCGAAGGTGGCGACGGCCGCCAGGAGGTCGCGCAGCACGTCGGCGCTTCCTGCATCGAAGGGGCAATAGGCGCCGCCCGACAGTCGCGCGATGGTCTCGAAGCATTGGCGTGCCACCGCTTCGCCGCCCTCGTGGAACACGAACACCGGCGTGCCCAGCAGGCCGAGGTCGCCCGCGAGCTTCGCGAGGCGATCCACGCCCTCCTCCACCGCATCGCCGACGAACACCACCGCGTTGACCTTGCGCCGGCGGGTCTCGGCGATGGCGTGCTCGAGCACGCGGCCGATCTGCGTCTCCCCGGCGTGGCAGGCGACGCCGGTCATCCGGCGCACCAGCTCGGCCGAGCTCGCCACGAACGGGCTCGCCTCGAACTCGCCGAAGCCGCGATACCAGACGAGCTGGATCTCGAGTGCCCCCAGCGCCTGCGTGACCGTGAACATCTCGCCCTGCAGCCGGCAGGCGTGGTCCCAGGTCGGCTCACGCGAGGCGGTCGCGTCCATGGCGAAGATGAGCCGCCCCGCCGCGGCACCGGCGGCGCGCACCGCCGGCATGGACTGTACCTTCTTCACGAAGGCGGCGACCGCCGCACTGGTCGGCTTGCCAGCCGGAGTGCTGGGAGGCTTCGCCATGGCTAAGCCGGCGTGGCGGCCGGTGCCGAGGGGGCGCTTTCGATGGCGAGCGCGGACAAGAGATCGCGGACTTCCTGGCGGGCCGCGATGTGCGACATGGTGAGCTTGGTGCCGCCCTCGCGCAGGTCGAGCAAGGTCAAGCCGCTCAGGAACATCTCGCGGAAGATCACGCGATCGCCGAAGCCGGGTGCGGTGCGGAAGCCGATGCGCTTGGCCAGCTTCTCGAGGACCTTCTCCATGTTGCGCTTGTTGCGGGTCTCGGTCGCCGACAGGCGGTTGCGCACGACAACCCAGTCGAGCGAGCGCCCGTCGCGGCGCAGCCTCACCTTCTTCTGTTCCCAGACCATCTCGGCGTAATGGCTGGGGCAGATGATCTCCAGGGTCTCGGGGTCGATCTTCGCCAGAAGGTCGAGGTCGATGAAGCTGTCGTTCATCGGCGTGACCAGGGTGTCGGCGTAGGAATGCGCCAGCCGCGCCAGCGGCGCGTCGCTGCCCGGCGTGTCAATCACCACCGCATCGCAGCTGCGCGACAGCGAATCCAGCGCCTGCATGAACCGCTCCGCGTCCTCGTCGGGATTGTTCGCCGAGCGCGCGATCAGCCGGTGCGAGGGCAGCGGCAGCTCGATGCCGCGGGTCTCCATCAACACGGCGCGGTTCTCGAGATACCGCGTCAAGGTCGCCTGGCGCGGGTCGACGTCGATCGAGCCCACCGTCCTGCCGGAGCGCAGCAGGCCGACGACCGCGTGCATGGCGGCGGTGGATTTGCCCGACCCGCCCTTCTCGTTCCCGAACACGATGATGCGCGCATGCCCGGGGCCGCGCGTGGCCGGCGGCGGTGCCGCCGCGACTGGGCCGGGAATCGAGATGCCGGTTTTGGCCTCGCTCATGTGCCGATTCTAACGTCATCTGCGTTGCGGCCGAAGAAATAACCGCATCCGCGAGGCGACTCGCGCGCCGCCCCTATTGCCAGTAAGATCAGGGCCTTGCGTTCCTGGAGGCGCCCGTGCCCGCACTGAAGATCGTCGATTATTACTTCGCCCCGAACTCGCCTTGGACCTATCTCGGGCACCAGCGGTTCGTGGACCTCATCATGAGCCACCAGGCGGCGATGAACCTGAAGCCGGTCGACCTCGGCAAGGTGTTCCCGGTGTCGGGCGGCCTGCCGCTCGCCAAGCGGGCGCCGCAGCGCCAGGCCTACCGTCTGGTCGAGCTCAAGCGCTGGCGCGACCATTTGGATGTCCCGCTCAACCTCGAGCCCAAGTTCTTCCCGGTCAATCCGGAGCTCGCCTCGCTGGTGATCATCGCCGCCGGCAACAACAAAAGCGGCGTGGCCCCGAGCCTGGCCTATGACCTGATGCGCGCGGTATGGGCCGAGGAGCGCGACATCGCCGACGTCGAGACGGTGAAGAACATCATCAAGGCCAAGGGCGTGCCGGCGGACGAGATGATCGCGCAAGCGCAGTCGCCCGAGACCAAGGCCACCTACGAGGCGCTGACCAAGGAGGCCACGGATCGCGGCGTGTTCGGCGCGCCCACCTATGCCTTCAGGGACGAGCTGTTCTGGGGCCAGGACCGGCTCGATTTCCTCGACCGGGCGCTCGCCCAATCCAAATGAAATTCTCAGGCCAGCACTGGTGCGGGGGCCACCGGAGACGCTGACGACTTGAATAAAAGATAAATTCCAACCGCAACGTTCAGCAGCGGGATGGCTCCAAAGTACGCTAAGGCTTTCGTGTGCCCGGCATCTCTACACCGTCGAACGACCGTCCGCTGATACAGGTAAACCACCACGATCCCGATGGGCCACCAAAGCAACGCCGCCATCGGCATCACGGCTGCGGTCGCACTCGATAGAATAGGAATGCCAAGAAACGTTGACAGGAACCAAACAACAAATCTGTGACGGGAGACGACCTTCCCCGTGTTCTCTGTTGCCGTCGCTACAAACGGAAGCGCAAGAAGGGCAACTATGACGAAGAGAACTATCCAGTGCCACACCGAAAAGCTGCCCATGCCCCCCTCCTCTAAGCCATAGGTTGCAGTGCTTATTTTATATCTGCGCCAAACGCACCACAAGCAGCGCCGATGTCGGTTCTAGTGAGCTGCTGCTATTCGGCCGCGACGAGACCGGCGTTTTTCCGGCGCTTGGCACGCGCTCGGCCGGTTGCCTCGAACCCGACAACAAGCCGGCGGCCGGTTGCGGCAGCGTAACCGCGCAACGTGTCCATGCTCGGCAGGTGGCGTCCGGATTCGATCCGAGCGATGGCGGCCTGTTTGGCGCCGATCCGCTTGGCCAACTGTGCCTGCGTCAGCCCGGCGGCACGGCGAATGCGCATCAGCTCCGCGGCCAGCTGCTCCTCCAGTTTCAGGGCTTCGTACTCGATGCGGACGTCAGGGTTCTGCAGAAGCTTCCGTTTCAAATCTTTCAGTGCAGTCATTTGATACCCTTGGCTCGCTCGGCCGCCAGCCGGAGAATCCGAAGCGGCGTAGCTTGCGTTTTCTTGTGGAAGGCGTGAACGATGACCACCCGTTGCCCACGAGTTACGAACAGGGCCCTCCCGATTCCGCCGTGTCCCTTGGCTCGCAGCTCATAGAGACCTCCGTCCAAATGATCGATATGCGGCGGCCGCAAAGCCTGTAGCCCCCGCGTTTCGATCTGCTCCATGATCCACACGAGCTTGGCCTGGACCTTCGGCGGCAACGCGGCAATCTCAGCGTCGACTGCCTCATTCAACGTTTCGACCGCCCACGCCATCTCACAGACCCTTATATAACATCCATGTTATTTTAGGCAAGACTGCGAACAATAACCTGTGGCCCGTTCCACCTCATAACCGCGCGAGGCGCTCGATCAGCAGCGCGAAAAACCCGTCGGCGTCGATCCCCTCGAGCACCAACGCGTTCGCCG
>DATJPD010000178.1:0-22685 GCA_035506575.1 Alphaproteobacteria bacterium | reverse complement strand
ACCCATTACACGGTCGTCGATACATGGCGGTTCTGGATCATCCACCTCTGGGTCGAGGGCTTCTTCGAGCTTTTCGTGACCGTGATCGTCGCGATCACTTTCCATGAGCTCAATCTGGTAAGCCGGACGACAGCACTCAGAGCGGTTTATCTGGACATCATCCTGATCTTCGGCGGCGGGCTTATTGGCACCGGGCATCATTGGTATTTCACCGGCCAGAGCCAGCTCAACATGGCCTTGTCCTCGGCCTTCTCGGCGCTCGAAGTGGTGCCGCTCACGTTGCTCACGCTCGACGCCTGGGGCTTCGTGCGGGTCACGCGGGTCGAAACCGGCGCGCCGATCCGCCACCTATGGGCGGCCTATTTTCTGATGGCCGTAGGGTTCTGGAATTTTACGGGGGCGGGCATCTTCGGCTTTCTCATCAACATGCCAATCGTGAGCTACTTCGAAGCCGGAACCAATCTCACGCCCAATCACGGCCATGCCGCGATGATGGGTGTGTTCGGCATGCTGGGCGTCGCGCTGATGGTGTTTATCTTACGGGAGATCACAGACGAGGCGACCTGGACGCCGCTGCGGAAGTACGTCCGATGTGCCTTCTTCGGCCTCAATATCGGACTCGCGATGATGATCGTGCTCAGTCTCTTCCCCGGCGGCGTGCTGCAGCTGTACGACGTGGTGGAGCACGGCTATTGGCACGCGCGCAGCCTCGCCTACAGCTCAGGAAGCTTGCCACGTCTCATCGAGTGGCTACGTCTACCCGGCGATCTCGTGTTCATCGTGTTCGGTTCCCTACCGGTCCTGATCGCCATGGGCTTCGGCTACCTCTCGCTCTGGAATCGGCGCGAGCGGGGCGCGTTGCGCCATGCTGCGGCGGAATGAGTAGCGCGGAGTGGCCGCGAGCAAGTCCAATTGCTGCTCGTCGATTTTGGCTCACCTATTCTGATTTCGGAAACCGTACTGCGCCGACGCCGGGCGCCATCAGCGGCCAAAATGCCTGGTACGCAAAATCGCCTTACTCGATGTGGCTTCGGTGGTTTTCGAGATACCACTCCGCGATTTCTTCGCGCGTGGCGAACCAGACGCCGTCGAACCGGCGCACGTAGTCCAGAAAATCGCGCAGCGCGCGGATGCGGAAGGGCTGCCCGACCACGTGCGGATGCAGCCCGACATTCATCATCCGCCCGCTCTGGGCCGCTTCCTCGTAGAGCCAGTCGAACTGCTCCTTGAACACGGCGAAGGCGCCGTCGACGTCCTTGCCCTGGCGCAGAAAGACCGTGAAATCGTTGACCTCCGACGTATAGGGCACGGAGACCAGCGGCTTGCCGCTGCGCGTCCGGATCAGGTAGGGCTGATCGTCGTTCAGGAGGTCGGTGAAGAAAATGAGCCCCTCTTCGGCGACCAAATCGGCGGTGTTCAACGTCGAGCGCAAGGAACTCGAGAGCCAGCCCTTGGCCGGCTTTCCGCACACCTCCTGGTACACGCGCAGCGTCTCCCGGATGACCTGCCGCTCCTTCTCCTCGTCGAACATGAAATCCGTCAGAAGATCCGTCTGCACGTAGTTGTGCGCCACGATCTCCCAATTGCGCTGCAGCGCCGCCTGGATGACCGCCCGCCGCTCGATCCCCATCTTGGCGTTCATCGTGCAGGTCGCGGACGCGCCGGCCTTGTCGATCACGTCGATCATGCGCCAGACGCCGACGCGCTGCCCGTATTCGCGCCAGGTGTAGTTCGGGTTGTCATAAACGTTGCCCGGCAGTTCGCCGCCCACGATGCTCGGGCCCCCGGGATAGAACGGTTTCGGCGACTCCCGCACCGTGTCCCAGTATTCGAGATTGATCGTGATCATCAGCGCAAGCCGCTTGCCATTCGGCCAGCGCAGCGGCTTGCGCGCCGGAAGGGGCACGTAGTCGTATTTCATCGCTTAAGCTCCGTCGGGAAAACAAACCGTGTGCCGCCCTCAGGCGGGCTGCAGGGTCTTGAGATAGCTCAGCGCCTCCGGCTCGGAGACAACGTCGGCATATTTGGCGTCCATGTCGAACAGGTTGGCCTCGTGAGGCTGGGAATGCCGGTCCCCGCACGCCTCGCGTACCACGATCGGAATGAAGCCGTGCGAACATGCATCGACACAGCTCGCGCGCACGCAGCCGCTCGTGGTGAGCCCGGTCAGGATCACCGAATCCCGCTGCCAGGCCGTGAGCGTCGAGGCGAGCGACGTGCCGAAGAAAGCGCTCGGATATTGCTTCGAAACGACGAGCTCGTCCTCGAACGGCTGCAGGCCTTGGGGCCACGCCCCCATCGGGTGCCCGCGGACGAAATTCTCGAGGGGTGCGGCTTTCTGGAAGAAGCGGCCGCCGTCGAGCGCCTGGGGATGATAGACGACGTTGGTCAGGACGACGGGAATACCGGCCGCCCGCGCCGCCGCGCGCACGCGCAAGGCGCTCGCCAGCGCGTCTTCAACCCCGGCGTAGAGCGAGCATGTCGGCTCGAAATAGGCTTGCACGAAATCGACCATCAGCAATACCGGCCGTTTGCCGAAGCCGATGCGGCGCCCGTAGGCGCGCCGGTAGTTCTGTTCGAGATCGTTCACGGCCCGCCCTCCTCTGCAGCCGGGCGGCCTTCGCGCCCGAAGCTGCGGTTCATGCGCATGTTGTACGTAAACTGATCGCCGCGGTGCCAATTGACCGACGCGATCAGCGTGCCCGCCCGCGTCGTATACCGGCGCGTGACCTGCAGCGATATGCTGCCCTCCGGCAGCCCGAACGTGTTTGCGACGCGCCGCGGCATCGCCAAAGCCCGCACGTCCTGGATCACCTCGTCCACGCTGAACCCGGTCTTTTTCTCCAGCACGGCGTAGAAGGGCGACTGCTGCACGTTCCAGAATCCGTCCACGATCGTCTTGAACGCCATAGGCACATAGGACTCGATGAACGCCAGCGCCGTGCCGCCGCGCTCGGTCCAGCGCACGCCGGTGACCAGCAGCCATGTCTCACCCGCCGTCGCCCCGATCCGTGCTGCGGCCTCGTCGTCGAGCCGGACCGATTCAACGGAATGCAGCGCGTAGTAGGTGTCCCGCGCGCTGGCGAACAGATCATCGAGCTTGTTGATCGACAATACGTACTGCACATGGGGCGCGGTCGCCGTCACGAGCGTGCCCGAGCCCTGGCGCCGCCTCACGAGGCCGCGTTCCACCAGAAGCCGCAGCGCCTCGCGCACCGTGTTGCGGCTGGTGCCAAACTCCTGCGTCAGCTCCGCTTCCGCCGGCAGGAGCGAGGACACGGGATAGACGCCGCGCTGAATGCGATCCTGCAGCTCGGCCGCGATGTGAAGATAGAGCGGCGATTTTGACCGCTCTTCCGGCTGTGCATCTTCGTCCAGGAGCTCAGTCATGTTGGTACGGCATGGTTGGTAGAGATTGCTTCAAAGGGACACCGGGCGGAAGCCGTCGCCCGCGCGCTTCACTTGCACGCCGGTCATCTCCATGAAGTGCGCCGGGATGAGCCACATCCGGTCCTCCGCGGCCTCGTCCAGGAAGGATCGGCGCGTTATGCGGGCAAGCTCCGGATCGGTGCACAGGCCTGTCGACCACTGTGGCCGCACCAGCTGCACCGGATGATGCATCGCATCGCCGATGAAGAGTCCGCGCACACCGTCGTCGCGAACTTCAAGCCCCACCTGGCCCGGCGTATGCCCCGGAAGGGCGCGCAGCCTGAGCCCGGGAAGCAGCGCATCGCCGGGATCCACGCGGTCGAGAAGACCGGCATCGATCACGGGCAGCACGGAATCCTCGTAAGAGCCATGATTGACCAGCTCCGCACCCTGCCCCTTGCGCCGGTCCTCCCAATGCGCAAGCTCCGCGCGCCCGACCAGGTAGCGAGCCCGCGGAAAGGTCGGGACCCAGCGCCCGCCCGCCCATTGGGTGTTCCAGCCGACGTGATCGGCGTGGAGATGGGTGCACAGAACGTAATCGACGTCCTCCGCCCGCAAGCCCAGACCCGCCAGCTGCGCAAGGTACGTCGTGGCCGCTCTGCGGTCCCAGGCCGGATGGCGGGCGCGCGGCTTGTGCTCCCCCACGCAGGTGTCGACCAGGATGACCTTTCCGCCCAGACGCAGAACCATCGTCTGGATGGCGAGATAGACGACGTCGCCCTTGAGGAAGCGCGGCTCGAGCCAGCCGCGCTCCCCCTCGAGCGCGTCGAGTGTCGCGTCCGGGAACAAGGACGTGAGCCTCATTTCGAACCGGGGCAGGTCGACGAGGCGATCGACCCGCGCCGAGCCCAGCACGAGCATCGCCCCGCCTCCGCCAGCCGGTCGGTCCGACTTCATCAAGACTTCTTGCAGCTGTCGGGCGGGAACTGGTCGAACAACGTCCACTGGCCGCCCTTCACCTCGATGATATAGCCGGGAAGCTGCGCGTTGTTTTCGACGAAGCAGATGTTGTCGCCCAGCACGCCCGAGAAGATCATGCCTTTCATCGCGTCGCGCACGGCGACCCGCTCCGCCACCAGCTTGGCCGGATCTCCCGTCACGTGTGACTTCTCGATCGCAGACTTCAGCAAGTAGACGGTGTCGTAGGCCTGCGCGTCGACGTGATGCGGCCCCACCTTCTTGATGCCGTGAGCCGCCATCTCGTGCACGAAGCGGTCGGCGAACTTCTTCGTTTTGTCGTTCTCGTACCGCCAGAAGCCCGAGGCGAAGATCATGCCATCCGCATCCGTGCCGAACAGGCCGGCGAGATTGGGGTCGGAAAAAATCTGCGACCCGATCACGCGGCCTTTGAAGTTCTGGCGATGGAGCTCCTTCATCACGGTCACCGCCTGGTCGAAGTTGGCGGCAAGCGCTATGGCGTCAGGCTTGTCCTGCATGACCTGCGCGATCTGCGGCGACACATCGAAGCTGCTGAAGGTGATGCTGACCGACCGGGGAACCTCGATGCCAGCCTGCTTGAGAAGCGGCGGAAAGACCTTCGTGCCGGTGACGTTCGAGATCCGGTCGTCCGACGTATAGAGGATATCGACCGTCTTCAGCGACACGTTCTTCCGCTGAAGCGCCTTGATGACCCGCGCGAACTGCTGGTCCTCGGTCGCCGAAAGACGCCAGGTGAACGTCTTGCCATCGGTGATCCCGGGCGCGCTCGAGGAATACGGCAGCATCAGGATGTGCAGCCGCTCCGCGTCGTTCGCGGCGACGGCCGTTTCCGCCGACGACAGGGGCCCGACGATCGCGAGCGCCTGTTTGTCTTCCGCCAGAGACCGCACGCCGACCGAGGCCTGCTTGGGATCGCCGGCCGTATCATACTCGATGAGATGAATTTTCTTTCCCGCGATGCCGCCGGCGGCATTGATGTCGGCGACGGCCAGCTTGGCGGCGATCGACGTCGAATCGCCGACCTCTTTCAAAGGCCCGCTCGTTTCCTTCACAAGGCCGATTTGCCATTCCGCGTTGTCGGCGGCCGCGGCGGGCGCGGCCATCGCCGCAAGTGCTGCCAGAGCCGCAAGACCGCCGATGATGCTTTTAAACATGATGATCCTCCTCCTGTCCCGTTCCTGTTTTCCGGCGCCGCTCAGGCGGCGCCCAGATACGCCCGTCTCAGATGCTGGTCGCGTGCCAAATCCTGCGCCGACCCGGAGAGAACGACCGATCCGCGCTCCATCACGATGGCGCTCGAGGCCGCCTCAAGCGCCATCGCCGTGTTCTGTTCCACCAGCAGAATCGCCAAACCGTCCCGGTTGAGACCCCGCAATAGATCGAAGATGCGCTTGACGAAGAGTGGCGACAGTCCGAGCGACGGCTCGTCCAGCATCATGAGCCGCGGCCGTGCAAGCAGGGCGCGGCCAATGGCAAGCATCTGCTGCTCGCCGCCCGAGAGCACGCTCGCGAGGCGGTGGCGCCGCTCCGCGAGATTCGGGAACCGGTCGTAGATCGTGTCCAGATCGCGCTGGATGTCGCCGTCGCGCCGCGTGTAGGCGCCCATGAGCAGATTGTCCTGAACGGTCAGGCTGACGAAAATCTGCCGCCCTTCGGGCACCAGGACGAGACCTCGCTTGACCCGCGCCGGCGTAGCCATCGCGGTGATGTCGGCACCGTCGAAGACGATCCTGCCGCGGCTCGGCGCGACCATGCCCTGGATCGACCGCAGCAGGGACGATTTGCCGGCGCCGTTGGCGCCCAGGGCGGCGACGATCTGGCCCTCGTCGACGGCGAGGCTCACGCCCTTCACCGCGCGCGTACGGTCGTAACGGACTTCGAGCTCGCGCACGTCGAGCAGCATCGTCAGCCGCCTCCCACCGCGAGCCGGCGCGCAGGCTCGGCGTCCTGCGGCCCGAGATAGGCCTCCAGGACCTGCGGATCTTCGTGCACGGCGCTCGTCGGGCCGTCGAAGATCTTGCGGCCGAAATTGAGAACGATCGTGTGCTCGCACAATCCCCGCACGAGCGACATGTCGTGCTCGATCACGAGCAAGGTGACGCCCTGTGCCGCGACGCCCAGCAGGAATTCCTGCAGGTCGTGGGTTTCCCGGGGGTCGAGCCCGGCCGCCGGCTCGTCCAGCAGCAGCACCTTCGGATGGCTCATGAGCGCCCGCACGACTTCGATCTTCTTGCGCACGCCGTAGGGAAGATTGGACGTGACCACGTGCGGGTACGTGTCGAGCCCGAACGACCGCAGGCGTTCCTCAGCCTCCTGCCGCCAATGGCGGTTGCGCGTCAGCCAGAGCGGCGTCAGAAGGTCCGCAAGGCCGCGCGCCCGCGAATGCTGCCCGATCATGACGTTCTCGACCACCGACAGATGCGGCATCAACCGGATGTTCTGAAAGGAGCGCGCCAATCCCATGCGCGCCCGCGCCCGCGGCGGCTTGCTGACGATGTCCTGTCCGTCGAGGACAATGGCGCCTTCGTCCGCCAGATAGGCGCCCGAGATGACGTTGAAGACGGTCGTCTTGCCGGCACCGTTGGGCCCGATGAGGGCGACCCGCTCGCCCGCCCGCACCTCGAAGCTCAAGTGGTCGAGCACGGTGAGGCCGGAAAAGGACTTCGACACCTTCTGCAACGTGAGGATGACATCGCGCTGGCTCATGCCGGCCGCTTTCTCAGGCGCGAGGGGAACAAGGCGGCCTGAAGACGGCTGAGCCCGATGCGCGTGATGGCGCCCTCCGGGCGCACGATCATCATGGCGACCGTGAGGGCTCCGAGAATGATAAACCGCCAGCTCGAATCGAGCTCTCCGGTCACGCCCAGCGCGTGCGCAAGCGCGGGCGCAGCGGAGATCGCACTGCGCAGCAGCTCGGGCACGATGGTGAAGAAGGCAGCACCCACCAGCGGGCCCCAGAAGGTCTGCGTGCCGCCGAGAAGAACGAAGAGTAGGAGGTAGATCGAGCTCGCCGCGTCGAAGCTCTGGATGTCGACGAAATTGAAATAGAAGGCGTAAAGCCCACCGGCGAGGCCGGCCAGGAGGCCACCGAGCGTGAACGCGATGACGCGCGTCCAGCGCACGCCGATGCCCATGAGCTCGGAAACAAGGTCGTCGTCGTGGATCGCGCGCGTGGCGAGACCGAGACGCGTCTGCATGAACAGCAGCACGATGGCCGCGGCGATCACGGCCGCGACGAGGACGACGGTGCCGCTGATGTGGGTCGAGACCGACAGGCCGACCGACCCGCCCAGCGCGTCGATATTCACGATCACGCCGCTGACGAATTCCGAGAACGCGAACGTCGCCAGGACCAGATAGACGCTCCTGGTGCGCAGGATGATGAACGAGAAGAACAGGGCCACGAGCCCACCCGCGAGTACGGACAGGGCCAGCGAGGGGCCGACCGCCAGGTCGTAGGAGGTGGACAGAAACCCCGCCGTGTACGCGCCGACCGCCTGGAACGCGGCGCCGCCGAGATTGAGCTGTCCCGACGCGACCGGCAGGAAAATCGCGTAAGCGAGGATCACATTGAGCGACAGGATGACGATCACGCCGCCGAAATAGCCGGACATCAGAGCTTGCCTTTTCCGATGGCGTGATGACCGAAGATGCCCTCGGGCCGCAGGACGAGGGCGAGCAGCAGAAGGCCCCAGACGACGGCCTGGACGGAATCGCCGCCGAGGAACTGGATCGAGAGAGTCTCGGCGACGCCGACGATGAGACCGCCGACGACGGCACCCCAGATCGATCCGAGGCCCCCCAGCACCATGCCGGCGACCGCCTTGTTGCCGATCTCGTCGCCCATGCCTGAATAGACCTGCCCGTAATTGACGGCGAAGATCGCCGCCGCGACGCCGCACAGCACGCCCGCCAGCGCAAAGACGACGGGCACGATGCGTTTCACGTCGACGCCCATGAGCAGGGTCGCGTCGGGATTTTCGGCGATCGCGCGCAGGGCCCGGCCGATCCTGGTGACACGCAGAATCCACGTGACCGCGACCACGATCGACAGCGCGATGGCAAGGCTCAGCAGCTGCGGCGCGCTCACGATGAGCCCGCTGACCCTCAGATTCGCATCCGCGATCGGCGAGGTGAAGCTGTGTGGCTGCGTGCCGAAAAACAGCCGCGCGAGATTCTGAAAGACGAGAAGGAAGCCGAGCGACGAGACCAGCGGGATCGCATGTTCGGTCGCGTCGCCATAGCGCGTCTTGAGATAGCGGAACGTCAGCCTCTCGACGAGCAGCGATGCCAACAGGCCGGCGGCAAGACCGACCCCGAGTGCCGCACTCCACGACAATGGCCCCGAAAGACCGAAGGGAAGCCCGCGCTCCTCGGCCGCGCCGGCGATGACGGCCGCCAGCATGAAGACGGAGGGGATGGTGAAATTCAGGAAATTCAGGATTCCCACAGTGAGGTTGAACGCCAGGGCCACGGTCACGTAGATCGCGCCGAGCATCACCCCATTGATCAGTTGCTGGACAATCAGCACGATCATCTCCGAGCGGCGGCTGGCCACAATCGCCGTAAGCCCGCTCCGCCATTGAGCCGGGAGTGTCAGCGAACCGACATCTAGTTGTCAATACGACTGGCGTATTGACTTAGTCACTTGTTCAGACATATTTGGGCCGTTCCGCCACGGTGCGAGCTCAATGGCCAAGACGATCGCAGAGAAGATCCTGGCGCGGCACGCGTTCGAGGGCGACGTGTCGTCCGGCCGCATCGTCACCATCGCGCCTGACGTGCTGCTTCTGAACGACGTGTCGGGACCGATCGCCTTCGACCGGTTCAAGGCGATGGAGGCCCGGCGGGTCGCGAGCCCGGAGCGGGTCGTTCTCGTCGCCGATCATTTCGCGCCCGCGAGCGACATTGCGAGCGCCTCGGCCAACCGCATGTTGCGCGAATTCGCCAGCACCTACGGCATCGCGCATCACTACGAGCCGGGCCGCGGCGGGATCGAGCATGCGCTTCTCGCGGAGCTTGGAATGGTTGACCACGGCGCGGTCGTGTTCGGCGCCGATAGCCACACCTGTACGGCTGGCGCGCTCAACGCGCTCGGCATGGGGTTCGGCTCGGCCGACCTCGCGGCGGCCCTCGCGACCGGCTCGCTCTGGCTGAGGACCCCCGAAACGATCCGCATAGACCTCACGGGCTCGCCCGCCGGCTTCGTGACCGGCAAGGATGTGGCCCTCAGCGTGACCCGCGAGCTCAAGGAGGACGGCGGGCTCGGCGCGGTCCTCGAGTTCGGCGGGCCCGGACTCGCCCATCTCGGCATGGACGAGCGGTTTGCGATCGCCAACATGGCGGTCGAGGCGGGTGCGGACGCTTGCGCATTCGAGGGCGACGAGGTCTCCGCCGCCTATCTCGCGACGCGCCGACGCGACACCGGGCCGCCGATGCTGCCGGACGATGGCGCGCATTACCGGTCGCGCCTTTCGATCGACCTCTCCGCTCTGTCGCCGCTCATCGCACGGCCGCCCTCCCCGGCCTCGGTCGTTCCCGTCGAGAGCGTCGCCGGCGAGCGGGTGGATCAGGTCTATATCGGGAATTGCGCCAACGGATCGTTGACCGACCTCCGGCAGGCGGCGTCGATCCTCAAGGGCCGTCGAGTAGCACCAGGCGTGCGGCTCATCGTGGTCCCTGCGACGCAGCAGATCATGCGCACGGCCATGGCCGAAGGCCTGCTGGAAATCCTGGCGGCGGCCGGTGCGGTGATCGGCCCCTCCACCTGCGGTGCCTGTTTCGGCGGGCATTTCGGCATCCTGGCCGCAGGCGAGACCGCCGTTGCGACGACCAATCGCAATTTCCGCGGCCGCATGGGCCATCCCGACTCGCACGTGTTCCTCGCCAGCGCCTGGACGGCGGCGGCCGCCGCGGTCGCCGGAAAGATCGTGTCCCCCGCCACCCTCTCCCGCGACGCCGACGCATGATTCCGATCGATGCCGACCACATCGGGCGCGTCTATCGCGTGGGCGACCACGTCGATACCGACGCCATCCTGCCGGGCCGCTATCTGGCACTGCGCGATCCGGAAGAGCTCGGCCGCCACTGCTTCGAAGCCCTCGATCCGCAATTCTGCACGCGGGTCAAAGCCGGCGACATCCTGGTCGCGGGCCGCAATTTCGGCTGCGGGTCTTCGCGCGAGCATGCCCCGATCGCGTTGCTGGCCGCAGGAATCCGCGCCGTCATTGCGGCATCGGCGGCGCGCATCTTCTACCGCAATGCGATCAATCTCGGCCTGCCGGTGCTCATCTCGCCCAATGCATCGGCGCAGATGAAAGCGGGCGAACCGGCCACCATTCGTCTGGGCGCCGGCCTGATCCGGCAAGGCGACGCGTCATGGCGGGCCGATCCGCTCGACGGCGAGGTCGCGGCGATCCTGGCCGCGGGCGGATTGGTCGAAAGAACCCGGCGACGACTGGCCAATCATGACACGAGAGGTACGGCACATGGCTGATCCACGGCTCAGAACCGCAGTACGCAAAGGATCCGTTATCGTGGCGCCGGGCGTCTACGACCTCATCTCGGCGCGGGTCGCCGACCGGATGGGCTTCGATGCGCTCTATGCGACAGGGTACGGAGCCGTGGCCTCCTCTCTCGGCCTCGCCGACGTGGGCGTGGCGACCTACACCGAGATGGTCGATCGCGTGGGCGGCATCGCCCGGATTTGCCGCACCCCGGTGATGGCCGATGCCGACACCGGCTATGGCGGGCTTTTGAATGTCCGCCGCACCGTTCAGGGCTACGAGGCGGCAGGGATCGCAGCGATCCAGATCGAGGACCAGGAGCAGCCCAAGAAATGCGGCCACACGCCGGGCCGCCGCGTGATCCCCGCGAACGAGATGGTCCTCAAGATCGAGGTCGCGGTCGAATCCCGCACAAACTCCGACTTCCTGATCATCGCGCGAACCGACGCGCGGACCTCGCTCGGGCTCGACGAGGCAATCCGCCGCGGCAAGTTGTTCGCGCGCGCCGGCGCCGACATCGTCTTCGTCGAGAGCCCGGAGACCGAAGAGGAGATGAAGCGGATCGGCGGCGAGATCGACGCACCGCTGCTCGCCAACATGGTCGAAGGCGGCCGCACGCCCATCCTGCCGGCGAAGAGGCTGGCCGCCCTGGGGTTTTCCATCGCCATCTATCCGGCGATCGGCTTCCTGGCCGCGACCGCAGCGCTCGAGCGGGTCTATTCCCATGTGCGTGAGCGCGGCGACACAACCGCCCTGCCGCCGGACCAGACCTACGGCTTTACCAAAATGTGCGAGCTCATGGGCTTTCCGGAGGCCTGGGAATTCGAGCGGCGGTGGGCGGTGCGCGCGGATCAGATGGAGACGAAACCCGGCGAATGAAGACTCAACCGGACGCGACGGGCACATCGAGGAGGAGGAGGAGGTCATGGCGGACGTTCTAGGCTGGCGAAAGAAATTCGGCGTCATGGGGCCGTCGACGAATACGGTCGTGCAGCCCGATTTCGACGACATGCGGCCGGCGGGGGTCACCAACCACTACAGCCGGATCTTCACGCCGAACACGCAGGCCGTGAGCAACGAGAGCTTCATGTCCGGCGCGCGGCTGATCGGCCAGAACACGCTCGACGCGGTGCGCAGCGTCATGACCTGCTCACCGGACTATCTCGTGCTGGGCATGTCCGCGGTGACGTTCTTCGACGGCATCGAGGGCGCCAACCGGTTCCAGCGGACCATCGAAGAGGAAACCGGGCTGAAGCTGAGCTGCGGCTCGCATGCCTGCGCCGCCGCGTTGAAGGCCTATGGCGGGGTGAAGCGGATCGCGTTCTTCTCCCCCTATTTTCCGACCGCCAACGCGGAGGTGCGCCGCTATTTCTCCGAGTGCGGCTACGAGGTCGTGCGCGACGTCAGCCTGCGCTGCCCGAGCTGGCTTGCCATCGCCGAGGTGACCCCCGAGACCTGCCGGAAAACGATCCAATCTCTCGACGGCGACGACGTGGACGCCATCATCCAGGTAGGCACCAACCTCAGCATGATCCGCCTCGCCGCCGCGGCCGAGCTCTGGCTGGGCAAGCCCGTGATCGCGATCAACACGGCGACCTACTGGCACGCGTTGCGGGCCAACGGGATCAAAGACCGCGTCTCCGGCTTCGGCCGGCTGCTGGAAGAGTTCTGAGATCGCCCACCCCATGTCCACCAAGATCGATCGTGTCGTCATCGTCGGTGCGGGGCCCGTGGGCCTGACGGCCGCCCTGGCCCTCGCCCGCCGCGGCATCCCCAACATCGTGCTCGAGGCCGAGCCCGAGCTCGTGCAGGAGCTGCGCGGCTCCACGTTCCACCCGCCCACGCTCGACATGCTCGACGAGTTCGGCGTGGTGCCGCGAATGATCGCCGAAGGCCTGAAGGCGCCGACCTGGCAATTCCGCGACCGCGAGACCGGCCCGGTAGCCACGTTCGACATGTCGCTTCTCGCCGGCGACACGCACCACCCCTACCGGGTGCAATGCGAGCAGTGGAAGCTCACCCGCGCGCTGCGCGACGAGTATCAGAAGATCCCGGGCAGCGAGATTCTGTTCGCCCACACGGTCACGGGCGTCCATCCCGGCGACGATCAGGTCACGGTGGAGGCGGAGACGCCAGGCGGCAACGTGCGCATCTCCGGCCGCTACGTCATCGCGGCCGACGGCGCGCGCAGTGCTGTCCGCCGGTCGCTCGGCGTCGGGTTCGAAGGGCTCACCTACCCCGAGCTGTTCCTGGTCGCCTCGACCGATTACCCGTTCGAGCGCGATCTCACGGACATCTCCTACGTGAACTACATCGCCGATCCCAACGAGTGGCTCGTGCTGCTGCGCGTGGTCGGCTTGTGGCGGGTGCTCGTGCCCGCCGTGGAAACGGCCGACCGCGAGCAGCTCCTGTCCGACGACTCTCTCGAGGCGGTGCTGCAGCGCGTGGTGCGGCGGACGGAGCGCTACCGCATCGTCCATCGGTCGGTCTACCACGTCCATCAGCGTATCGCGTCGAGCTTCCGCGCCGGGCGCGTGATCCTGAGCGGCGATTCGGCGCACATCAACAATCCGCTGGGCGGCATGGGCATGAACGGCGGCATCCACGATGCGTTCAACCTCGCAGACAAGCTGGCCGCGATCTACGGCGGGGCCGATGAGCGGCTGCTTGACCGTTACGACCGCCAACGCCGCACCACCGCGCGCGACGCCGTCCAGCAGCAGACGGACCGCAATCGCCAGATCATCAGCGAGCGCGATCCCGCGGTGCGGCAAAAGTCGATCGAGGCAATGCGGCGGATGGCCGCAGACCCCAAGACTGCGCGCGAGTACATGTTGAAGGCATCTATGATCACCGGCCTGCGCGAGGCGGAGAAGATCGAATGACCGGCCTTGCCCTCGGGCTGATCGTTCCGCCGACCAACACCGTGAACGAGGCGGAGTGGCGGGCCGCCTTGTCGACGGACGTAACGGTGCGCGTCGCGCGCATGCCGCTCCACGACGACCTGGCGTCCGAACACGGCCGGGGCATTCTGATCGCGGACCTCGCCGCGACGGCGCGGCCTCTGATCCAGGCGGGCGCGGATGCGATCGCCTATGGCTGCACCGCGGGCTCGCTGATCCATCCGCCGGACTGGCTGCCCGAGACTCTGAGCCGCGCCCTCGGCCGGCCGTGCGCCGCGACGGCCCCTGCCCTCGTCCAGGCGGCGCGGCAGCTCGGCGTGCGCCGGGTCGCGGTCGCCACCCCCTATCATGCCGCGCTGAACGAGCACGAAGCGGACTTCCTGGCCGACTGCGGACTGGAGGTCGTGCAGATCGACGGGCTCGGCATCGGTGCCGGCGGCCCCCACGAATATATCCAGATCGCGAAGCTGCCGCCGGAGCGGATCGAGCGCCTGGCGCTGGACACGGCGGCCGCCGGCGGCGATGCGCTGCTGCTCAGCTGCACCGACCTTCCGACCCGTATGCTGCACGACAAGCTCGAGCAGGTCCTGGGGCGGCCGGTGATCAGCAGCAACCAGGCCACCTTGTGGGCGACGCTGAAAGCAGCGGGCCAGGACACGACGCGAATCACGTGGGGCGCGTTGATGAAGGCGTAAGCCCGCACGCGGCCGACCGAACCCGAGGGGAGCATTCATGCATATACGGACCGGTATTCTGACGCGCATCGCAGCCCTGGCGGCACTGGCAGCCGTCGCGACGGCACCGCACGCCCGCGCGCAGTCCTATCCCGAACACCCGATCAAGATGATCGTGTCCTTTCCCGCGGGCGGCGGGGCCGACGTGCTGGTCCGCATCCTCGCCAAGCACATGGATGAGGACCTCGGCCAGACGATCGTCGTCGAGAACAAACCCGGCGCGGGCGGCGCCATCGCCTACGGCCTTGCGGCACGGGCAGCACCGGACGGATATACGCTGGTGTGGACCACGGCCGGATATCCGGTGATGGCGGCGACGGTCCCCGGCCTCACCTTCGATCCCGACAAGGCATTCGTTCACATCTGCGACGTGGCGGAGAATCCGTTCGTCCTCGTCGTCAATCCGAAGCTTCCTGCGACCAGCGTCAAGGAGCTGATCGCACTCGCCAAAGGAAAACCCGGCACGCTCAACTTCGCCAACAACGGCGTGGGCACCCTCACCAACCTCACGGTCGAGCTCCTGAAGCTGAAAACCGGCATCCATGTCGCCCAAATTCCCTATCGCGGCGACAATTTCTCGAGCGCCGACGTGATGGCCGGCAACGCCGACGCCATGTTCTCCAACAGCCCGGTGGCGCTGCCGCATATCCAGGCCGGCCAGCTGCGCGGCCTCGCCGTGACGTCCCCGAAGCGCTCGCCGGCGGCCCCCGATATCCCGACGATGCAGGAGGCGGGCGTGCCCGATTTCTCGGTCGTGATCTGGCAGGGCTTCAGCGCGCCCACGGGCACGCCGCGGCCGATCATCGACCGGCTGAATGCCTCTGCCCGCAAGGCACTGCAGGCGCCCGAGGTGATCGAGCGCTTCCAGGCGCTGGGCGCCGAGCGGGTCGGCAGCAGTCCCGAGGAATTCGAGAAGCTGGTCGGCCAGGAGATGACCCGGTGGGCCGACGTGGTTCAGAAATCGGGCGTCAAAGTCCAGTAACGCGAACCCTGCGAGTCCATCATGGCCGATCCACAGCAGACGGTGTCCGACGGTTATCTGGCGCTGCTCGCCGCGCGCGGCGTCGATTATTTCTTCGCCAACGCGGGAACCGACTTCCCGCCGATCATCGAAGCCTTCGCCAAGGCCACGACGACGAACGCGAAGCTGCCGACGCCGGTCATCGTGCCGCACGAGAACCTCGCCGTCGCCATGGCGCACGGCTACTACCAGATGACCGGTCGCGCCCAGGCGGTCATGGTTCACGTGCATGTCGGCACGGCCAACGGTATCTGCGGGATGATCAACGCGATCGACCAGAAGGTGCCGGTCCTGTTCACGGCCGGGCGCACGCCGATCCACGAGACGGGCGTGCATGGGGGGCGCAACCGCGTCATCCACTGGGCGCAGGAGATGTTCGACCAGGGCGGCATGCTGCGCGAGCACGTCAAATGGGACTACGAGCTCAGGTCAGCCCTGCAGCTCCAGACGGTCGTCGACCGCGCGTTCCAGGTGGCGATGAGCGAGCCGCGCGGCCCGGTGTATTTGACGCTGCCGCGCGAGGTCATCGGTGCTGCGCTCGCGGAGCCGGTCGACACCTCGCCCTCGCGGCTCCTGCCCGCCCCCGCGCCAGGACCCAATCCGCGCGAGCTGGAACGTGCGGCGGAACTCATCGTGCGCGCCGAGCGGCCGCTGATCGTGACCGCGGATGTCGGCCGGCACGCGGCCTCGGTCAAGGCGCTCGAGGCGTTCGCCGAGCGGTTCGCCATTCCCGTCATCCAGCACCATCCGCGCTTCCTCAACATCGCGCACAGCCACCCGATGAATCTCGGGCTCGTTCCCGGCGAGCTTCTGAAGGAGGCGGACCTTGTGATCGCCGCCGAGTGCGACGTGCCGTGGGTGCCGAGCCTCGAACAGCCGGCCCCCGGGCATAAGGTCATCCAGCTCGGCCTAGACCCGATCTTCCCCCGCGAGCCGATCCGCGGCTTCGCCGGCGACGCGGTGCTGACCGGCACGGCCGAGGACGTGCTGCCCGTGCTGACCGCGGCCCTCGCCGACGAGCTGGCGCTGCGGCCGGAGCGTCTGGCGACGCGCCGCGCCAAGCTCGCCGAGCGCCGCAAGGCCATGCTCGACGCGGCGGCGGCCCGCGCCGAGGCCGGCCGGCAGAAGCGCCCCATCGACCCGGCCTATGCCTGCCGCTGCATCGCCGAGGCGTGCGGGCCCGAGACGATCTACGTCAACGAATATCCGTTCCAGCTCGACCAGCTGCAGCTCGACTCGCCCGGCAGTTTTTTCGGCTCGACGCCGGCCGGCGGCCTGGGCTGGGGATTCGGTGCAGCACTTGGCACGAAGCTCGCGGCCCGCGACCGGCTGGTCGTTCTGGGCCTGGGCGACGGCGCCTACATCTTCAACAACCCCGTCGCCGGGCATTACGTCGCCCAGGCCGAGGACCTTCCGCTCCTGGTCGTGGTGTTCAACAACACAGGCTGGGAAGCGGTGCGGCGCTCGAATCGCATGATGTACCCGGGCGGCCACGCCGTGCGCAGCAACCGCATGCCGCTCAGCGACTTCTCGCACGAGACGGCGTTCGAGCAGGTGGTGCGCGCCAGCGGCGGCTTCGGCGAACGGGTCGACGATCCGGCACAGCTGCCAAAGGCGCTTCACGCCGCCCTGCACGCCGTCCGGGTCGAGAAGCGGCAGGCGCTGCTCAACATCCGGACGGCCTAATTCACGCTGTTTCGCGCGGCATGTCCTGGTGGTCCTGGTGGCACGGCGTTTGCTGAGATCCGCGCCCTAAGATCAACGCGAGCAGGAGGACCGCCATGGCGGGGATCGTACTCAAGGGCAAGCAGATCAGCGCCGCCGCGCGCGCCGCTTACGTCAAGAAGATGGCGGCCAAGATGAAAGCGCGCGCGATCAAGAAGATGGCGGCGGCGGAGAAAAAATCCGGCACCCGCAAGAAGAAGGCCGCCCTGAGCATCCCTGGCACCGTGCTCAAGGACGAGATCAACCAGCCCGGGGACAACCACTACATCGGCAAGCTCGCGAAGGGCACGCATCTGCGGATCATCGATCTCGGCGGCCAGCAGGCGGTCGACTTCCTATGCTTCGACCTGCCGGACACCGACATCCGCTACAACGCTGCGAATTCGCTGAAACTCAACGAGACGATCTATGTCGGCGAGGGCTTTAAGCTCTATTCCGACACGGCCGATATCCTGATGACGGTGACGCGCGACACGGTGGGCCGCCACGATACGATCGGCGGCGCCTGCAGCCACGAGGTCAACGAGCTACGCTACGGGATCAAGAACACTTGCAGCTGCCGGGACAATTTCCTGTCGGCGATGAAGAAGCTCGGCATGCGGCCGAGCGACGTTCACGCCAACATCAATTTCTTCATGAACGTGCCGGTCCTGGCGAGCGGCCGCACCGCCATCCGTGAGGGCCGGTCGCGTCCGTGGGACTTCGTCGAGCTGCGCGCCGACAAGGACGTGCTGGTGGTGATGTCGAACTGCCCGCAACTCTATAACCCGTGCTCGGGCTGGAACCCGACGCCCATCCGAGTCATCGAGTGGCGACCGTAATCTAGACGGCCGACGCGGCCAGCTTCTCGACGGTGGCCGCCAGCACCTCGCAGCCGAGGGCCAGATCGGCTTCAGATGTGTCCTCGACGATGTCGTGGCTCCGCCCGCCGATGCTGGGCACGAACAGCATCGCAGCCGGCATGAAGCGGCCCAGCACCATCGCATCGTGCCCCGCCCCGCTCGGCATCGGCAACGGCTCGGCGTGATGCTCGCGCGCGGCCGCGGCGATCAATCGGCCGATCTCGGGCGACATGGCGGTCGGCGTGATCCGCGCGATGGGCTCGGACGCGATCGACACCGGGCCCTGGCGGTCGCCGTCCGCAATCCACTCCGCCACACAGGCTTCGAGCTCGTCCAGCTTGGCCACGGCCGTGTCGCGGATCTCCAGCACCATCTCCGCCTCGGCCGGTACGACGTTGGCCGCCCCCGGGCGGAACTCGATACGTCCGATGTTCCACACCGTCTCGGCCCCGGCCCGTGACGGAAACTCGGCAAGAATGCGCGCGCCCAGGCGCAGCAGGACGGCTCCGGCGTCCTTGCGCATCGCCATGGGCGTCGTGCCGGCATGGTCGGCCTGGCCTTTGGCGAAGATGCGCAGCCGGCGGATGCCGACGATGCCGCTCACGATGCCGATGCGCCGCCGCTCGGCCTCGAGGCGGGGCCCCTGCTCGATATGCGCCTCCAGGTAGGCCGCGTGGCGCGCCGGATCGTATTTTGCCGCAGGACCGGCATACGCCGCGGCCTCCAGGGCTGCCGCAAGCGGCGTGCCGTCCTTGGATTTGACCGCGGCGAGATCGGCGTCGCTCAAATCGCCGCAGAACGAGCGGCTGCCGAGGAACGGCAGGAATGTGCCTTCTTCATCCTGGAACGACGCGACGTCGACTCCCAGCCCCGGGCCGCCGCCGCGCTCGCGGAGCGCGCGCGCGATCTCAAGACCGCAAATCACCCCATACGCCCCGTCGAGCCACCCGCCCTTGGGGACCGTATCGGTATGCGAGCCGATGAGGACGGTGCGCCGCACATCGGGATAGCGCCCGATCACATTGCCCAGCCGGTCGATCCGCGCGTCGAGCCCGGCCTCGGCCAAGCGGCCGCGCAGCCACTGCCGTGCCGCCTGGTCCTGCGGCGAAAATGCAATCCGGTCGACGCCGGAGCCGGCCTGTCCGAACCGGGCCAGGCTCCGAAGATCGGCGATCAGCCTGACGGCGTTGATCCTGGGCATAAGGCACTGAATCACGCCGGGCGCCGGTGGTCAACGCGCAGGGGCTACTCCGCGGCGAGAGAGCCAGGCCCATGCTGCACCGAGTTCGACACGGCCGACATCAGCAGATCCGCCTCGGTGCGGCACAGCTTCAGCCACAGCTCGCTCGCGGCGCGGCTGTCGGCAAACAGGCGGTCCCGGCATTCGTTCATCCAGGCGCGATAGAGCTGGGCCGCCTCAGAGGCATCGGCGCAGCGCGTGAGCTGTGCTGCAAGCTGCAGCCCCGAGTCGGTCGCGCGCTGGAGGTTCCCCAACCACAAATCCGAGATCTCGCGGACCTGATCGATGCGGCGGCCGCAGGCTTCCAGCGCCGCCTTCGATCCTATATCACCGATGTCCAATTTGGCCATGGGAGCCTCCCCGGGCGACGAGGGCAACGGACTGACGCCGCGCCCAGGCGCGCGGCCCGGCGGCAATACAATACGCTTTCCGCCGCGCGACAATCCGGGGAACTCCCTACTCGGTCCCGGAAGTCCACTGAGTCCGTAGCAGTGACGCATTTTGGGCCTCCCGCCTGCATAAGTCATCGCGCGACACACGGGCGGATGTTACGGTCACTCACCGCGGCTCGGCATCGAAACCACCAAAAATGCTTGCAGGAGGGGAGACAATTGACGGCTGACGCGGCGGTGCCAAGCGCGAGCGAGGAGTTCGCGTCGGCCGGAGATCTTCGACGAGTGGGCTCGCATCCCAACCACTGGTACCCCCTCGCGTGGTCGAAGGAGGTCAAACCCGGACGCGCGCTGGGCACCCGCTTCGCCGGCCAGCCGATCGTGATCGTCCGCACGCTGTCCGGGACCGTGTTTGCTCTTGAGGACCGCTGTGCGCATCGGCAGGTGCCGCTTCGCTTTGGCGTCGTAACGGGCGAGACCCTTCGCTGCTGCTATCACGGCTGGACCTATGACGGCAGCGGGCGTTGCGTCGACGTGCCGTATCTCGACAAGCATCACACGCCAAACGGCGTGCGCGCCTATCCCTGCCGCGAGAATGCCGGCTTGATCTTCGTGTTCCCGGGATCCCCCGAGACTGCCGCCACGCACCCCGTGCCGGACCTCTGGGCCGCGAAGGATCCCGCCTACAAGACGCGCCGCTTCGGCGGCAACGTCCGCTGTCATTACAGCTTCCTGCACGAGAACCTGATGGACATGAACCATCAGTTCCTGCACCGCCGACTGATGGGGCAGATCCATGCCCGCTTCGAGGGAAGCCGCCGCGGGCCGTCTTCGCTCGAGGTGGACTACACGTTCCACCGCAAAGCCGGAAAACGCAATTTCGGCGAGGCCGCCATCTTCGGAGGTGCGAACCCCGAGGAAGGTGCGGACGTGATGACGGTGCGTACCGAGTACCCATACCAGACCCTGACCATCCGGGTCGGCGACGCTCCCTCGATCATGGAACTGTGGATCGTCTACGTGCCGCTCGACCACGCGCAGCGGACCAATCGGACATTCGGCCTGCTTTCGATCCGCAAGCCGGGTCTGCCCGGCATCATCCATCTGGCCTGGCCTCTCATCTGCTGGTTCACCGAGCGCATCTTCACCCAGGATCGCTGGGTGGTCGAACGCGAGCAGGAAGCGCATGACCAGCAGGGTGCCGACTGGAACCAGGAAGTCTTCCCGATCATCCGCGAGCTGCGCGCGCTGCTCGCGCGCTGCGGCGCGCCGATGGTTCTTGCGGCCGGGACAGCGGGAGCGCTTTCCCCGCACGGCTGAGGCAAGCCTCGGGACCGAATTACCTTTTTTAATCCGACGGCTGAGGAGGCATTGTTTGCCAAATCGCGGGCGGTCGAGCACTGTTGCCCGGCACGTCACACAAGGATGCCCGCATGCGCGCCGGCCAACTCTCGCCGATCTCCTTACAGAGCCTGTCGGTCATCGTCGGCGCGTCGATTTTGGTCAGTCTCAGCATGGGGATGCGTCAGACCATGGGCCTGTTTCTGGGGCCGGTCACCGCGGGCCACGTGCTGACGATAGGCGATTTCACCCTCGCGATCGCCATCCAGAATATCACCTGGGGTGTCACGCAGCCGTTCATCGGGGCGCTCGCGGACCGCACCAGCACGCGGGCCGTGACGATGATGGGGGCGGTCCTGCACGCCTTGGGCCTCGGCCTTGCGGTCGCGATGCCGAGCGTGCTCGGCTTCACGATCGGTGCCGGTCTGATCGTCGGCACCGCTCAGTCGTGCACGTCCTTCAGCGTTTCGCTGGCCGCGGTCGCGCGCACCGTTTCGCCGGCCCGGCGCAGCTTCGTGCTCGGACTCGTCTCGGGGGCCGGCTCCCTCGGCACGTTCCTCACGGCCCCGCTCGCGCAATCACTTCTGCGCAACGACGGCTGGCAGATCGCCTTGGTGGCGTTCATCGGCCTCGCGGCGGCCATGCTGCCGGCGGCGTTCGCCATTGGCGGCGCGGACCGCCAGCCGCGGCAGACCGCCGCCTCGGAGGCCGCGAACCTGCCGGATGCTTTGGGCGAAGCGGCCAGCCACGGCGGCTACGTGACCATGGCCATCGCGTTTTTCGTCTGCGGGCTGCAGCTCGCGTTCGTCACCAATCACCTGCCGACCTATCTGGCCCTGTGCGGGATGGACCCGATGCTCGGAGCCCAGATGCTGGCCACGGTCGGCCTGTTCAACGTCTTCGGCTCGCTGTTGTTCGGCTGGCTGGGCGACCGGCTGCCCAAGCAGATCCTGCTCGGGCTCGTGTACATCCTGCGCTCGCTGATCCTTGCGGCGTATTTCCTGATCCCCGTCAGCCCGGTTTCGACGCTGCTGTTTGCGGCATTCATGGGCACGCTCTGGCTCGGCGTGGTCCCGCTGGTCAACGGCCTCGTCGCCGAGATCTTCGGCACTCGCTTCATGAGCATGTTGACCGGCGTCGCGTTCCTCAGCCACCAGGTCGGCTCGTTCCTCGGCGTCTGGGGTGGCGGCGTCCTCTACGAGACGATGGGCTCGTACGACCTCGCCTGGAAGTTCGGCGTCGGCGTCGGACTCACGGCCGGGCTGGCGCAGCTCATGATGAGCGTGCGACCGACCGCGCGCATGGCGGCCGCAGCCTAGGCGGCGGCTATCCGTCGACCAGGGCGTCGGTCGCCTTGGCGTCGAGCCGGCTGTGGCCGGCCTTCATGAGCTTTTCGAGGTAGTACTGGCCGGAGGTGATCGGCGGATACTTGGCGGTTCCGTGCGCCCCCAGACAGCTCTCGATGCAGCGTATGATGGCGTTCGGATTTGGCTGCTGGAACGACACGAGCGAGATCCGGTCCTGCGGCACAGCATCGGGCGGCGGTACCGCCACCCGGTGCAAGGTCGAGACCCAGTGATCGTTGGTCCAGCGCATCATCATGTCGCCCAAAT
>DATJPD010000177.1:0-76590 GCA_035506575.1 Alphaproteobacteria bacterium | reverse complement strand
CGGCCGCCCAGGGGCTGATGGCGGGGCTCAATGCAGCCCTCGCGGTCGGCGGCCGCAGCAACCCGTTCGTGCTCGACCGGGCCGACGCCTATATCGGCGTGCTGATCGACGACCTGGTCACCCTGGGGGCGAGCGAGCCCTATCGCATGTTCACGAGCCGGGCCGAATATCGCCTGACCCTGCGCGCCGACAACGCCGACCAGCGCCTGACCCCCAAGGGACTTGCCCTGGGTGCCATAGGCCCGGCCCGGCGGGCGGTCTGGTCGGCCAAGGACGCGGCCCTCGCGGCGGCGCGGTCGCTGGTGCGCAGCCTGAAGGCCAGCCCGAACGCGCTCGCCAGGCAAGGCCTGGCCGTCAACCAGGACGGGGTGCCGCGCAGTGCGGCCGACCTCCTGGCGCTCCCGGGAGTGGGCCTGCCCCGCCTCGCTGCGATCTGGCCGGAGCTCGGCGGCCTTGCCCCGGAGATCGCAGAGCAGGTGGAGACCGACGCGCTCTACCGGGGATATCTCGACCGCCAGGATGCCGACATCCGGGCCTATCGGGCGGACGAGCAGCTGAGCCTGCCCGCCGATCTCGACTATGCGGCCATGACGGCACTCTCGATGGAGGTGCGCGGCAAGCTCGCGGCCCATCGTCCCGCGACCTTGGGGGCCGCCGCCCGCATCTCCGGCGTCACCCCGGCGGCCCTCACCGTGCTGTTGCGCCACGTGCGGCGCAATCGTGCCGCGTGATCCGCCTTCGCTCCTCCGGAGCTACAGCGGACTTGGCCGCCGTAGCGTTCGCGTAGGCGGCCGTGACCCCTGCGGAGTTCGCCCAAGCCGCCTCTGTTTCACGTGAAACACTGGCGCATTTCCTTCGGTATCAAGAGGTTCTGACCAAGTGGCAGAGCCGGATCAACCTCATCGGGCCGGCCACGGTGAAGGACATCTGGTCGCGCCATTTCCTCGATTCGGCCCAGCTCTACCCGCTCCTCGCGGCCTCGCACAAAGGCCGGCGCGGCCCGGCCGTGCTCTATGATCTCGGCAGCGGCGCCGGCTTTCCCGGCCTGGTTCTGGCGCTGATGGCGCGCGGCGCCGGCCAGCCGCTCGACGTCCACCTGGTCGAATCGGACCGTCGCAAGGCGGCGTTCCTCGCCGAAATGTGCCGGGAGACCGGCCTCGCGCGCGCGGTCACCATCCACGCCCTGCGCATCGAAGCGCTGCCGCTTGAGCGCCTGCCGCGCGCCGATGTCGTCACGGCCCGGGCGCTGGCGGCCCTGTCCGAGCTCCTGACCCTCGCCGCGCCGCTGCTGGGCCCCCACGGCATCGCCTTGTTTCTCAAGGGCGCGAAGGCCGCCGATGAATTGACCCAAGCGGCCAAACATTGGAAGATGCAGGTGGAACGCCTGCCCAGCCGGACGGACTCCGCCGGCACGATCTTGAAACTGGCTGCCATCACCCGTGTCTGACCCGACCTCCGCCCCGACCGACGGCGCCTCCGCGAAGCATCCGCGGATCATCGCCGTCGCCAATCAGAAGGGCGGCGTGGGCAAGACGACGACCGCGATCAACCTCGCGACGGCGCTTGCGGCCGTGCACCAGAAGGTCCTGCTGGTCGATCTCGATCCGCAGGGCAACGCCTCGACCGGACTCGGCATCGGCGCCGATCAGCGCGGGGTCGGCACCTACGACGTGCTGATCAACCAGCAGCCGGCGGCCGACGCGGTGGTCGCGAGTGCCGTGCCCGGCCTCTTCGTCATGCCGGCCTCGGTGCATCTCTCGGGTGCCGAGCTCGAGCTCATCGACATGGAGCGCCGCGAGTATCGCCTCGCCGACGCGCTCGCGAGCCTGCGCGAGCCGGGAGCGCCGCCGTTCGACTACGTGTTGATCGACTGTCCGCCGGCCCTCGGGCTTCTCACCTTGAACGCGCTGGTCGCGGCGGACGCGTTGCTGGTGCCGCTGCAGTGCGAGTTCTTCGCGCTCGAAGGCTTGTCGCACCTCATGCGCACGGTTGAGTTGATCGCACAGAAATTCAACCCGCGGTTGGAGATCCAGGGACTCGTCCTGACGATGTACGACAAGCGCAACAACCTCTCCGATCTCGTGGCCGCCGACGTGCGCGGCTATTTCGGCACGAAGGTCTACGACACGGTCATTCCGCGCAACGTGAAGGTCTCGGAGGCGCCGAGCCACGGCAAGCCCGTGCTGCTCTACGACATGCGCTGCCCGGGCTCGCAGGCCTACATCGCGCTGGCGAGCGAGATGCTCAAGCGCGAGCAGATCCGCGTGACGGGAGTGGCTGCATGACCCGCCTTCGCTTCGCTACGCTCAGCTACGGCGGGCAAGCTCGTCCGCCGAAGCTCCCTGGGAGCGCAGGCGGATGAATCCGCCGCCCAAGCAGCTCGGGCGCGGGCTTTCGGCCCTGCTCGGCGAGGCCGCGGGCGAGGCCACCTCGTCGGCTGCCGCGCGCGCGACCAAGCTGATCCCGGTGGCGAGCATCCGTCCCGGCACCTTCCAGCCGCGGCGCAACTTCACCAAGGACGAGATGGACGAGCTGGTCGCCTCGGTGCGGCAGCAGGGCGTGCTGCAGCCGGTGCTGCTGCGCAAGGACCCGCGCAATCCGCAGGGCTACGAGCTGATCGCAGGCGAGCGCCGTTGGCGCGCGGCTCAGCTGGCGCAGCTGCATGAAATTCCAGCCGTGGTGCGCGAGCTCAACGACCGCCAGTCGCTCGAGGCGGCGCTGGTCGAGAATCTGCAGCGCAGCGACCTGAGCGATATCGAAGAGGCGCGCGCCTATCGGCGGCTGATGGACGATTTCGGCCACACGCAGGAAAAGATCGCCGAGGCGCTCGGCAAGAGCCGGCCGTATGTGGCCAACGCGATCCGGCTGCTCGAGCTGCCCGAGCGCGTGCAGCAGATGATCGAGACCGGGGCGATCACGGCCGGCCACGGCCGCCTCCTGGTCGGTGCGCACAACGCGGCCGAGCTGGCGGCACAATGGGCCGACAGCCACATCACGGTCCGCGAGGCCGAGGCGGTGATGCGCGGCACCAAGCCCGCCAAGGTGAAGCTGCGCGGCGCGAAAAAGCACGGCAAGGCGGGCGGCGAGGTGCTGCGCGATGCGAACACCCTCGATCTCGAGCGCCGCGTGGCCACGGCCCTCGGGATGAAGGTCTCGATCCTCCACAAGAAGGGGGCCCCGTCGGGCGTGTTCCAGATCTTCTATCAGTCGCTCGATCAGCTCGACGACATCCTGGAGCGCCTCAACCGCTAGGATTTGCGGTCACGGAAAGTGGTCGATGCTGGCGGGCTCGGCCGCAGCCGGCTTCGCCTCGATCGGCGTCGATTGTTGTGCCGTTTCGGCCGGCGTGGGCTTGGCGGCTTCCGCCGTCTCCGCCGCGGGTGCTGCGGGCTCCGGCTGATTGGCCAGCTCTTCGCTCTTCCGCTTGGGATGCTTCCGGCCGCGCCTCGCGTCCCGGGACTCGCTCGTGTGGTGCGGCACCTCGAGGATGTCGACGCGCACCCGGGCCACGCCCTTGTCCACCATGGCCAGCTGCCGCGCCGCGGCCGGCGACAGGTCGATCAGCCGCCCGCCGACATAAGGTCCTCGGTCGTTGATGGTGACGATGGTCGAGCGCGCGGTCCCGACGCGGGTCACCTTGACCTTGGTCCCGAGCGGCAGCCAGCGATGCGCCGCAGTCAGCCGATCCGGCCGGAACACTTCGCCACTGGCCGTGCGCAACCCGGCCTCGCGGTCGCCGTACCATGAGGCGATACCGTATTCCGGCGGCCGCCGGGGCGGCGGCGGGGCGATCGCTGCCGCCGCTTCTTCCTTCTTGGGCGGAACCATCTGCAGCGGCACGGCGACCCCGATGACGACGACCAGACCCGCGGCGATCACGGCGCCGATCGCGCCCCGGTACGTCCACCCAGGCCCGGGATTCGATGGTGCCGGCGTTTCCGTCGTCATTTGCACCCGCAAGCGTTTGGTGTCCCCCGCAGCGCCCCGTCGGCAAACGCCGCCGTTTCGAAACCGTTCCGCCGCCCCTCGAAATGGCGCCCGCTCTTCTGCTAGGGTCGCCGCGTCATTTATTTGGCGGACGGTGTCATGGCCCAAACCTACGAAGTCGCGGTGCGTCAGTCGGTCGAGTTCGCGGTGCACGACGGGGTGAAGCTCGTCGGTGACCTGTACATGCCCAAACGCGACAAGGCGCCGGTGGTCGTCGGCGTGCACGGCGGCGGATGGCAGCAGGGCGACCGGTCTCTCTACAAGTATTGGGGGCCCTTCCTGGCGCAGAACGGCATCGCGCTGTTCGCGGTCGAGTACCGCTTGTCCAAGCCCGACAAGGCGACGTATCCACAGGCGGTCCACGATGTGCGCGCCGCGGTGCAGTACGTGCGCGGACGCGCGGGCGAGCTCGGCCTCGATCCCGACCGCATCGGCCTGCAGGGCGACTCAGCCGGCGGACATCTTGCGTCCCTCGTCGCCCTTGCGGGCGACAGCGAGCTGTTCGCCGGCGGCTATCGCGACGATGCGCATGCGAACGTGAGCACGCGTGTCAAAACGGTCGTGTCGGTCTACGGCGTTTACGACATGGCGGCGCAGTGGAACCACGACCTGCTGCCGCGCCCGCGCGAATCGATCACGGCCAAGTTCCTCGGCAAGCACCTCTGCGACGATCGCAAGATCTATTTCGAGGCTTCGCCTCTCAGCCACGTCACCACGCGCATGAACGCGACCGCGTTCTATCTCGCCTGGGGGACCGAGGACGACATCGTCGATCCGGCGACCCAGGCCGCGCCGTTTCGGGACGCCCTCAAGCAGGCGGGCTACTTCGTGCGCACCACGACCGTGCCGGGGGCGCCGCATTTCTGGTCCTCGGAGCCGATCGACCAGCCGAGCTCGTACTCGGGATTCGTGGCCCCGCGCGTGCTGCGCTTCTTGCAGGAGAGGCTGTAGGCGCGATCAGCTGTCAGCTAGCTCTGCGCCTGCATGCGGCGGGTCCAGCCGACCAGGTTCACGAGATGCTCCTGGATCACCTTCTTCGTCGCCTCGTCGGTCAGCTCGCCCTTGTCGTTGAACTTGGTCTGCGCCTGCGCGATCAGCACCTCGGGCTTGTTGATCGGCCACAGATCGAGGAACACGCAGACCTGGCGCAGGTGATACTGCGCGCGCGTGGTGCCCCACAGGCCCATCGTCGCACCCATGATGCCGACCGGCTTGCGCGTGAGCGGCGGGCCCGGCGGCCGCGACGCCCAGTCGATCGCGTTCTTGAGCACGCCCGACATCGAATAGTTGTACTCGGGCGTCACGAACAGGATGGCGTCCGCGGCTTCGATCTTGCTGCGGAAGTCCTGCACCGCCGGCGGGTACCCGGCGGCGCGCACGTCGTCGTTGTAGAGCGGGATCGGCGAGAGATCGAAGATCTCGAGCGAGGCGCCATCCGGCACCAGCGCCGCCGCGGCGCGCAGTGCCGCCGAGTTGTACGACGCTTTGCGCAGGCTTCCCGACATGCCCAAAATCCGGACAGGCTTCATCGACGGCCTCCTGGTTGCACGTTCCGGGGTGCTATCCAGACGAAACCGCGGCCGGCGTCAAGTCGTTCCGCGGCAGTAACCGGAGGCGGACGCGGAAACCGGGCGTCAGCTCGACTTGGCGTGGGAGGCCTGGCGCGTCAGCGCCTCGGGCACTTTGAGCTGCAACAGCGCCTGGATCGTCACTGGCGACAGCTCCTGGCCGGCCAGCGCCTGGAAGATCGCCGCACGCGTGATGGCGGCGGGACTGAACGGCGACAAGGACGGTGCAATCGAATTGCTGCCGCCCTGGGCGATCTGGCGCGCCGTGTCGCCGAACCGGGTCGCGAAGTGATTGTAGATCTGCGCCACCGTGCGCGGGGTGCCGTCGCTGTCGTAGAAGACGCCGCGATTGGCGGCCGCGGCGTCCGGCATGAGGCTCGCCGCCGGCGCGTTCGGCGTCGCATCGAGGGCCGACAGGAACTTCGCCGCGCCCGACGTCCCGAGGAAATGCGCCATGTAGAGATCGGTCGAGCTCACCGCGCGGCCGAGGTCCTGCTGCAGCTGGGCGCCGTTCGCCTTCGCGTACTCGGCCGCCATGGATGCCGCGATGGTCGGATCCTCGCGCAGCGCCAGGATCTGGTGGCGCACGATCGGGTCGGCCACTTTCGGGCCGCTGTCGGTCATCTCGATCTGCGAGGCGTAATCGCCGAGACCGTACTGCGCCCCCTTGTCGTGCACGAGCTTGAGCCACGTGGAGTTCACAAACTGGTAGAGGCCGCGGGCGCTGCTGGTGCCCGCTTTGGCGTCCGGCTGAAAGCTCGATTCCTGGCCGGCCTGAGCCACCAGGTAGGCGAAATTCACCCCGGTGCTGGCACTCGCCTTTTGAATGGCGGATGCCACCTCGGGGGAAGCCCGGGCGCCGTTGTAGGTGAGCGTGCCGGGTACAAATGGCGGAATCGCCATCCGGATCAAGCCTTTGGTTCGATTTAGGTCACAATTTTAGGCAAAAACGGATAAAATTTCGTAAATACCGATCCGCCCCACGTCACGGACCTAATTTGTCACACCCCGCTCCTCTCGCCGGGGACGGGGCGGATGCTCAAATTGGGATGCAGGAGGTTCATCCGATGAAGCGCGTCCTGCTCGTTGCCGCCTGTGCTGCCGTGCTGCATGGCTGCGCCCTCGCCCTGATCGGGGCTGGCGGCGCGGCGGGTGTGGCGGGTGCCGACGCGATGCAGACCGCCGACCGCACGTTCACCGCACCGCTCGAACAGGTGCGCACGGCGACCAACCAGGCGCTGGCGCAGATGGACCTGCGGACCAACGCCGACACGACGACGGCCTCGGGCCGCCACATCGTAGCCACCGCCAACGACCGCACGATCGACATCGATCTCGAGAACCTCACCTACAACACCACGCGCATGACCGTGGAGGTGAAGACCTATAGCGGGTTGTTGCGCGACGGGGCGACGGCGAACACGGTCGTCCAGAAGACAGGTGAAATGCTGGCCAGCGCCGCCCCGGTCCCGCCGCCCTCCAATGCGTCCACGGCACCCGGACTCCAGCCGGCACCCGAATCGACACCCGTGGCGCCGCCGCCGGGGTCGTCGCCGGTGATCGAATCACAGCCCCTGCGCTAGCTCCTAACGAGCACCCATCGCGAGCGCCATCAGGCAGCGCGCGGCGACCAGTTCCGATGCCGCCCCCGGCGACTTGCACTGAATCTCCGCATCGAGGATGCGGCCGAGCGCCTTGCCGAGCCGTTCGCTGGTCCAGCGCTTGAGCTGGGCGCGGAACGCGGCCTCTTCCTTCCAGAACACCGGCGGGCGCAGCGCCATCATGGCACCCTTCTCGTCGCGGCCGCCGGCGATCATGCCGGCGCAGAGATGCAGGCGCGTGAAATGCCGCTGCACCGCGCGCAGCTGCGCGATCGCCGGGATGCCCTCGCCGTCGAGCTTGGCGCGCGCGCGTTCGAGCTCGGCCACGTCGCCGCTGGCGGCGGCGTTGGCGAGGTCGTCGAAGCCGATCTCGGCCGAATCGCCGACCAGGGCTCGCGCATCGGCCAGGGTGGCCGTGTTCCCCTCGCCGACATAGAGCGCCAGCTTCTCGATCTCGCCGCGGGTGACCAGCCGGTCGCCGCCCAGCCGGTCGACGAGCCAGGCGAGAGTCTCGTCGTCGCATTTGACCTTGGCGCGCTGCAAGGTCTCACGCACCACGGCCGCGAGATCGCGTCCCTCGTCGCGATAGCAGGCCAGCGCCGCCGCCTTGTCGGATTTTTCGAACAGCTTTCGCAGGGTCGACCGCCCGTCGAGCTCGCCGCCCTCGACGACAATGAGCGCATCGCCCATGGGATGCTCGAGAAAGCTCTCGAACGCGACCGTGCTCTCGTTGCCGGCATCGCGGACGCGCACCACGCGCCGCCCGCCTGTCATCGCGATCGCCGCGGCCTCGTCGGCCAGCCGCGCCGGGTCTGCCGCGATCGCATCGCCGGAAAGATCCACGATCCGGAACGGATCGTGGGGGTCCTCGACCACGGTGCGCGCCAGGAGCTCCGCCCGCTCCTTGATCAGGCCGGCGTCCGGCCCGTACAGCAGGACGGCGCGCGCGGCCGGGTCGGGCCGCTTCAGAAACCCTGCGATGCCGCGGGGGTCGATCTTCATGCCATGCCCTATACATCTTCGGGCATCTGTGCAAAAGAGCGCGCATGGCGGGGGCTCCGAAGAAGGCTCAACATCTGCTGGCGCTCGATCAGGGCACGACCAGCACGCGCGCCATCGTCTTCGACGCCGGCGGCGCCGCCCGCGGCACGGCACAGATCGAGCTGCCGCAGATCTTTCCGCAGCCCGGCTGGGTCGAGCATGACCCCGAGGAGATCTGGCGCGCCGCGCAGGAGGTGATGCGGCGCGCCGTCGACCAGGCGCGGCTGACCGCGGCCGACATCGCGGCGATCGGCATCACCAACCAGCGCGAGACGACGGTCCTGTGGGACCGCGCCTCGGGCAAGCCGATCCACAACGCGATCGTGTGGCAGGACCGCCGCACCGCCGACTGGTGCCGGCGCATGAAGGCCAGGATCGGTGACGCGGCGCTTGGCCGGCGCACCGGCCTTCTGTTCGATGCATATTTCTCCGCCTCCAAGATCGCCTGGACGCTCGATCACGTGGCGGGTGCGCGCCGGGCCGCCCAGCAGGGCCGCCTCGCCTTCGGCACGGTGGACTCGTTCCTCCTGTGGCGGCTGACCGGCGGGCGGCGGCACGTGACCGATGCGACGAATGCCTCGCGCACCATGCTGTTCAATCTCGATCGCCAGGACTGGGACGACGAGCTGCTCGAGGAATTCCGCATCCCGCGCGCGATTCTGCCCGAGGTGCGCGACAGCGCGGACGAGTTCGGCGACACCGACCTTCTCGGTCATCCGGTTCCGATCACCGGCGTGGCGGGCGACCAGCACGCGGCCACTGTCGGCCAGGCCTGCTTCAAGCCCGGCATGATCAAGAGCACCTACGGCACCGGCTGCTTCGCCGTGCTCAACACGGGGCCCAAGCGCGTACGCTCGCGCCACCGGCTGCTCACGACCCTGGCGTATCGCCTGGGCGGCCGGCCGACCTTCGCCATCGAGGGCAGCATCTTCGTCTCGGGTGCGACGGTGCAGTGGCTGCGCGACCAGCTCAAGGTGATCGGCACCGCGGCCGAGAGCGGGTCGATTGCGAGCGGCGTCGATGGAACCGGCGGCGTCTATCTCGTGCCGGCGTTTGCGGGGCTGGGGGCGCCGCACTGGGACCCGGACGCACGCGGCGCGCTCATCGGCCTGACGCGCGATGCGGGGATCAGGCAGATCGTGCGCGCCGGCCTCGAGGCGGTGGCCTACCAGACGCGCGATCTCATGGCGGCGATGCGGGCCGACGGCGCACGCCCGGCCGCCTTGCGCGTCGACGGCGGCATGGCGGTCAACGACTGGGTGATGCAGTTCCTGGCCGACCAGCTCGGTGTGCCGGTCGAACGGCCGGTGGTCACCGAGACGACCGCCTGGGGGGCCGCGTGCCTCGCCGGCCTGGGTACGGGCCTGTTCGCCTCGACGGCCGAGATTGCGGCGCGCTGGCGCCGCGAGCGCGTGTTCAAGCCGCAGGGCGGCAAGAAGCAGCGCGATCAGCTCTACGCGGGCTGGCTGGATGCGGTGCGCCGCGTCCGCTCCTCATCCACATGAGCGCACCGCAACCCGTGTTCGACCTCGCGGTGATCGGCGGTGGAGTCAACGGCTGCGGCATTGCGCGCGCCGCGGCCCTCGCCGGCCACAAGGTCTTCGTGTGCGAGCAGGACGACCTCGCCTCCGCCACGTCCTCCGCCTCGACCAAGCTGATTCACGGCGGCCTGCGGTATCTCGAGCATCGCGAGTTCCGCCTCGTGCGCGAATCCCTGCGCGAGCGCGAGGTGCTGTGGCGCATGGCGCCGCACCTGATCCGGCCGATGCGCTTCGTACTGCCGCATCACCCGGGCATGCGCCCGGCGTGGCTGCTGCGGCTGGGCCTGTTCCTCTACGACCATCTCGGCGGGCGCGAACGCCTGCCGGGCACCCGCAGGCTGAAGCTGCGCCACGAGCCCGCCGGGGCGCCGCTGCAGGACCGCTACGCGCTCGGCTTCGAATATTCGGATTGCTGCGTCGACGATGCCAGACTTGTTGTCGCACTGGCGCAGGATGCGGCAGCGCGAGGCGCACGCATCTGCACGCGCACGCGTGCCGTGTCGGCCAGGCGCGAGCAGGGCGCGTGGTCGCTCGAGATCGAAGATCGGCACGCGGGCAGCCGCCAGACAGTACAGGCGCGCGTCCTGGTCAATGCCGCGGGGCCGTGGGTGGCGAGCGTTCTGGCCGACCGCTTGAGGCAGGCGGCTGCGGCGCATGTCCGCCTTGTCCAGGGCTCGCACATCGTCACCCGGCGCCTGTTCGACCACGACTCGAGCTACATCTTCCAGAACCCCGACGGCCGTATCGTGTTCGCGATCCCGTTCGAGCGCGACTTCACCCTGCTCGGCACGACCGACCGCGACTATGACGGCGATCCCGCCTCGCCGGCGGCGAGCGACGAGGAGGTCGCGTATCTGTGCAGGACGGCGAGCACGTATTTCACGCGCACCGTGACGCCGGCGGACGTCGTGTGGACGTATGCGGGTGTCCGCCCCCTGCACGATGACGGTGCCGCGAGCGCGCAAGCCGTGACCCGCGACTATCTCCTGGCGCTCGATGCGCCGCCGGATGCCCCGGCGCTGCTCAGCGTGTTCGGCGGCAAGATCACGACCTTCCGCCGCCTGGCCGACGCCGCGATGACCAAGCTTGCGCCATTCCTGCCGGCTGCCGCCGCCGGTGCACCGGGAACGGACTCCGCCCTTCCCGGCGGCGATCTGCCGGTCGACGGTGTCGCAGCCCTCGCCGCCGAAGTTCAGGCGCGGCACCCCTACCTCTCCGCGGAGCACGTGCAACGCCTCGTGCGCCTCTACGGGACACGCGTCTGGACGCTCCTGCGCGGCGTCCGGGCGGCGTCCGGTCTCGGGCGGATGTTCGGTGCCGATCTCAGCGAAGCCGAGGTCGCCTACCTGATGGCCGAAGAATGGGCCGAGACCGCGGCCGACATCGTGTGGCGGCGCACCAAGCTCGGCCTGCGGATGACCGCGGCCGAGGTCCAGAGCCTGGATGCGTGGATGATGTCGCGTCGCACACGGCAGAGTGATAAGCTCACGTCATAAAAGCTTCACGAACCCGTCTTAGTAAGGCTCGGACGCCGGGCCTACACACCAAGCGGGCCCAGGAGGGGGAGAGCACATGAAATTCGCGACGTTCCTGCGAGCGGCAGTTGCGGCCGCCCTGTTCACGCTTCCGATCTCGGCGTTCGCCGATCCGATCGAGATCCAGTGGTGGCATGCCATGGGCGGCCAGCTCGGCGACAAGGTCAACGAGATCACCGCCAAGTTCAACGCCTCGCAGAGCGACTACAAGGTCGTGCCCGTGTTCAAGGGCACCTATACCGAGACCATGACCGGCGCCATCGCCGCGTTCCGCGCCGGCCAGCAGCCCGACATCGTGCAGGTGTTCGAGGTCGGTACCGCGACGATGATGGCCGCCAAAGGGGCCGTCTATCCGGTGTGGAAGCTGATGGCCGATACCGGCGAGAAGTTCGATCCGAAGAGCTTCCTCGGGCCGGTGTACGGCTACTATTCGACGACCGACGGCAAGCTCCTGTCGATGCCGTTCAACAGTTCGACCCCGGTCTTCTACTGGAACAAGGACCTGTTCAAGAAGGCGGGACTCGACCCGGAAAAGCCGCCCAAGACCTGGCCCGAGGTCGGCGAGTTGGCAAAGAAGCTGGTCGCGTCCGGCTCGGCGTGCGGCTTGACCGTGCAGTGGCAGACCTGGATCAACCTCGAGAATTTCAGCGCCTGGCACAACCTGCCGATCGCGACCGAGGAGAACGGCTTCGGCGGCCTCGGCACCAAGCTGGTGCTGAACGGCCCGGTGCAGGCGAAGCACATCCAGCAGATCGCCGACTGGGGCAAGGACAAGCGGTTCGTGTACGGCGGCCGCGAGGGCAAGCCCGACCCGAAATTCGTCAGCGGCGAGTGCCCGATGTATCTCGCGTCGTCCGGCTCGGCCGGCGGCTTTGCCAAGGCGGGCGTCAATTTCGGAATCAGCGAGCTGCCTTATTGGCCCGACGTGAAGGGTGCGCCGCAGAACTCGATCATCGGCGGCGCGACCTTGTGGGTGCTGCAGGGCAAGCCCAAGGACCACTACAAGGGCGTGGCCAAGTTCTTTACCTTCCTCTCCTCACCCGAGGTGCAGGCCGACTGGCATCAGTCGACCGGGTATGTGCCGATCACCACGGCGGCGTACGAGCTGACCAAGGAGCAGGGCTTCTACAAGAAATTCCCAGGCCGCGACGTGGCGGTGCTGCAGCTCACCAACAAGCCGCCGACCGCGAACTCGAAGGGGCTGCGGCTCGGCAATTACGTGCAGATCCGCGACGTGGAGGACGAGGAGCTCGAGAACGTGTGGGCGGGCAAGAAGACCGCCAAGCAGGCGCTCGACGACATCGTGAGCCGCGGCAACGCGCTGCTGCGCCAGTTCCAGCAGGCGAACGAGTAAGGCCTGAAGGCGAGACCGGCCGCGCTGCGGCCGGTCTCGCGGCCGCATGAACAAGCGCGTCGTCTTTCACAACAAGCTGCTGCCCTACCTGTTGTTGGCGCCGCAGCTCGCGGTGACGCTCATCTTCTTCATCTGGCCGGCCGGGCAGGCGATCCGCCAGTCGGTCATCCAGGAAGACGCGTTCGGCCTGTCGACGCGTTTCGTCTGGTTCAAAAATTTTCAGCGCATCTTCGCCGACCCGAACTATCTCGGCAGCCTCGAGGTCACGATCGTCTTCAGCCTGTCCGTTGCCGTGCTGGCGCTGGGCGTGTCGCTGTTGCTGGCCGTCATGGCCGACCGGGTGATCCACGGGGCGAGCGCGTACAAGACGCTGTTGATCTGGCCATACGCGGTCGCCCCCGCGGCCGCGGGCGCTCTGTGGATGTTCCTGTTCGATCCGACGATCGGCGTGATCTCGCGCGTGCTGCAGGCCGGCGGCGTGAACTGGAACTACTTCCTCAACGGGACGCACGCGATGATCCTCGTGGTGATCGCGGCCACCTGGACGCAGATCAGCTACAATTTCGTGTTCTTCCTCGCCGGGCTGCAATCCATCCCGCGCTCGGTGATAGAGGCGGCGGCGATCGACGGTGCCGGCCCCGGCCGGCGGTTCTGGACCATCGTCTTCCCGCTGCTGTCGCCGACCGGCTTCTTCCTGCTGACCATCAACATCGTCTACGCGTTCTTCAGCACGTTCGGCGTGATCGACATCATCACCCGCGGCGGCCCGGCCGGTGCGACCAACATCCTGGTCTACAAGGTCTACAGCGATTCCTTCCGCGCCCTCGATCTCGGCGGATCGGCGGCCCAGTCGGTGGTGCTGATGGTCATCGTCATCGGCTTGACCGTGGCCCAGTTCCGCTACATCGAGCGCAAGGTCCATTACTGAGATGGTCGAGAACCGCCCCTGGGTCACGTTCCTTTCGCACCTGGTGTTGCTCCTCGGCGTCGGTATCGTTGCGTTTCCAATCTACGTGGCGCTGATCGCTTCGACCCACACCTTGCAGGACCTGCTCCGGGGCGTTCCGCCGCTGCTGCCCGGCGGGCATTTCATCGCCAATTACGCCGAGGTCCTGACCAGCGGCGTCAGCGGGTCGAGCTCGCCGCCGGTGGCGCTGATGATGTTCAACAGTGTGGTCATGGCGCTGATCATTTGCATCGGCAAGATCGCGATCTCGATCATTGCCGCATATGCGATCGTCTACTTCGATTTTCCGCTGCGCAGGACTTGTTTCTGGCTGATCTTCATCACCTTGATGCTGCCGGTCGAGGTCCGCATCCTGCCGACCTACAAGGTGGTGGCCGATCTCGGCCTGCTCGACTCCTATGCCGGGCTCACCATTCCCTTGATCGCCTCGGCGACCGCGACTTTCCTGTTCCGCCAGTTCTTCCTCAGCGTGCCCGACGAGCTGGCCGAAGCGGCGCGCATCGACGGGGCCGGGCCGCTAAGATTTTTCATCGACATCCTGCTGCCGTTGTCGCGGACCTCGATCGCTGCCCTGTTCGTCATCCAGTTCCTCTACGGCTGGAACCAGTATCTCTGGCCACTGCTCGTGACCACGAAGCAGAGTTACTACACCATCGTCATGGGCATCTCGCGCCTCGTGAACACGGTCGACGTCGCCCCCAACTGGAACTTTGTGATGGCGACGGCCCTGCTGGCCATGATTCCTCCGGTCGCAGTGGTGATCATCATGCAGCGCTGGTTCGTCAAAGGCCTCGTGGAGACCGAAAAATGATCCGATCCGGAGAGAGCTGACATGGCCGGGGTTCTGCTGCGCGGCGTGACCAAGTCCTACGCCGGCCACCAGGCGATCCACGGCGTCGATCTCGCGATCACCGACGGCGAGTTCATCGTCGTGGTCGGTCCCTCGGGCTGCGGCAAGTCGACGCTTCTGCGCATGGTCGCCGGGCTCGAGACGATCTCGGGCGGGGAGATCAGCATCGGCGAGCGCGTGGTGAACCGGCTGGAGCCCAAGGACCGCGACATCGCGATGGTGTTCCAGAACTACGCGCTCTATCCGCACATGAGTGTCCACGACAACATGGCCTACGGGCTGAAGATCCGCGGCATGGCCAAGAGCGAAATCGAGGTTCGCGTGCGCAAGGCCGCGGACATCCTGCAGCTCGGCGAGCTCCTCGAGCGCAAGCCGCGCCAGCTCTCGGGCGGCCAGCGCCAGCGCGTGGCCATGGGCCGCGCCATCGTGCGCGAGCCGGCGGTGTTCCTGTTCGATGAGCCGTTGTCCAACCTCGACGCCAAGCTGCGCGTGCAGATGCGCATCGAGATCAAGAAGCTCCACGCGAGCCTCGGCGTCACCTCGATCTACGTGACCCACGACCAGGTCGAAGCGATGACCCTGGCCGACCGTCTCGTGGTGATGAACGCCGGGCGCGCCGAGCAGGTCGGCACGCCGCTCGAGGTCTACGCGCGGCCGGCCACGATGTTCGTCGCCGGTTTCATCGGCTCGCCGGCCATGAACATGCTGCCGGCACGCCGCGGCAGCACCAGCCGCTTCCTCGACCTGCCGGGCGGGGTCAGGCTCGACCTGCCGGCGCCGATTCCCGGCGAGGATGGCCAGGCGGTCACGGTCGGCATCCGCCCGGAGCACGTGGCACCCGACGAGGCGGGCGCGTTCCGCCTCGTGGTCGACCTCGTCGAAGCGCTCGGCACCGACACTGTGGTGCACGGACATTTGGCGCCCGAGAACCAGACGTTCACGGTGCGGCTGCCCGGGAACGCGCAGGTGGCCGAGGGCGAGACCCTGCCCTTGAGCGTGGCGCCCGAGCACGTCCACCTCTTCGACACCAACACGGGCGCGCGGCTCGATGGCTCGCCCGCGGCCGATGCGGGCCGGCAGAGGGCGGCAGGCTAGGCGCGGGTCTGCCCGGAGACCCCCGATGTCGACCAGCGACGTTTACACGCCCGGACATTCGCAGAATGCGACCGACTTCATGGCGACGCGCTCCCTCGACTCGCATGGGGCATTCTTTGCTCCGTATCTTGCCCCCGGCCTGACCGTGCTCGATTGCGGCTGCGGCCCGGGCTCGATCACCCTCGGCATCGCCGCCGCGTGTGCGCCGGCCAAAGTGATCGGCGTTGATTTCGGCGCCACCCAGATCGACCACGCGCGCGCCGCCGCCGGGGCGCGCGGCGTTGCCAATGTCGAGTTCCGGACGGCGGATTGCTATGCGCTGCCGTTTGCCGATGCGAGCTTCGACCGGGTGTTCAGCCACGCGCTCATGGAGCATCTGTCCGACCCCGCACGCGCGGTCGGCGAGATCCGCCGCGTGCTGAAGCCGGGCGGTATCGCGGGCGTGTGCAGTCCCGACTGGGGCGGCTTCGTTCTGGCGCCGCCGTCGCCCGCCCTCAGCGCGGCGGTCGACGCCTACACGGCGCTGCAGTCGAAGAACGGCGGCGACGTTCGGGTGGGCCGCAAGCTCGGCTCTTTTCTGGGTGCCGCGGGGTTCGCGGACGTGACGATGGCGGCGCGCTACGAGTGCTATCCATCGCTCACGTTCATCGGCGAGTATCTGGCGCTGCAACTCGAGCGCGCGGGCGATTTGACCTCCGCCACGACGTTCCGCGCCTGGAGCCGCTCGAGCGGCGGCATGTTCGCGCAGTGCTGGGTGTCCGCGACCGGATCCCGGCGCTAGGCCATCTTTTCCGCGCGGAAGACGATGACGCCGGCGAGGCACGCCACGACGTCGCCGTCCGCCGCGAACGGCGTGAGCAGGCGCTGATAGACGTGCTGGTCGCCGGGGCTCGCCGACTGCATCGAGTTCTGGCTGAAGACCGGGAGCTGCGTGGTCACGCACAGCCGGTGCTCCTCGAGCGTGAGCGTGAGCTCGGGCCCGCTCATCAGCTCGCCGAGACTCTTGCCCCTGATCTGACCGTAACGCGCGGTGATCTCCTCGCCGACCAGGCTGAAGCGGAAGTCGGCCGGCTCGACGTCGAGCAGACAGATGCGCGGCAGCAGCCGTGCGATGTCGAGCGGGTCGATCTCGCGCCGGCGCGGCAGGCGGGTCGCGGCCTTGGCGCGCCAATACGCCAGGAACTGCCACAGGTCGTCGTGCACGCCCGCGGGCAGAAAATCCTTGCTGGAAATGATCTGAAACTGCCGGGTCGCCATTCCGTCGCGTTTGTTCGTTCCGCCTGGCCTGGACCGGGAGCGGAGCGGCCTGCGATTGGCCGAAGCCTAAGGGGGCGACGATTAAAAAAACGCGAACCCGAATTAACCAACGCACGGCACCTCCGCGCGGCCGCAACCGTGCGGATGTGCCGGGTCAATCGACGATGAACAGCTTGGCGCCCGTCCTGGTGCGCGAGCGGTGCGAGCTGCGCCCGTCGGAGACCTCATAGCTCATGCCGGGGCGTAAGGTGACCGTGTCGCCGCCTTCGAGCTCGGTCTCGAGCTCGCCCTCCAGCACGTAGAGAATGTGCCCGCGCTGGCACCAGTGATCGGCGAGATAACCCGGCGAATATTCGACCATGCGCACGCGCAGGTCGCCGATGTCGAGGGTGCGCCACAGGGCCGTGCCCGATGTGCCCGGATGCTCGGTCGCGGGCACGCGCGTCCAGTCGGTCACGGTGAACGGGCAATCGGGAATCTTCATGACACCTCCGTGCGCGGAACCAAACCGCCGGGTTGAGTATATAATCGGGAGCACGGAGACGCCCGCCCGGCGCGAGGCCAAAAAATGAAGTTCAACGCCGCGGTCCTGCATCAAGTCCACAAGCCGCTGACGATCGAGCGCGTCGAGGCCGACCTGCGCGCACCGGACGACGTGGCGGTGCGCATCCGCGCCACCAGCCTCTGCCACACCGATCTCGAGGTCATCGAAGGGCAGCTCGCCTATCCGCTGCCGATCGTCCTCGGCCATGAGGCGGCCGGCACTGTCGAGGCGGTCGGCCCGGCGGTGACCGGCCTCGCCTCCGGCGACCACGTGATCCTGTCGTGGAACCCGCATTGCGGCCATTGCTTTTACTGCAGCCAGGACGAGCCGATCCTGTGCGAGACCTACCTCGGGCTCGGTCCGCAGGCGGTGCCCTTCGATGGGGTTCCGCGCCTGTCGCTGGACGGCCGCCCCCTCCACCACATGTTCTATCTCGCGTCCTTCGCCGAGTACGCCATCGTGCCGGCGCAGAGCGCGATCAAGGTTCCGGCCGAGATTCCATTCGACCGCGCGTGCCTGATCGGCTGCGGGGTGATGACCGGCGCCGGGGCGGCACTCAAGGTCACGCGGCCCGCGCCGGGGGCGGCGGTCGCCGTGCTTGGCTGCGGCGGCGTGGGCCTCAGCGCAGTGCAGGGGGCGCGCATCGCGGGCGCCGGTGCCGTGGTCGCGATCGACCCGGTGGCGGCCAAGCGCGAGCTCGCGGTCAAGCTCGGGGCCAGCCATGCGATCGATCCGCAGCAAGAAGACGCCGTCCGCGAGGTCAAACGGCTCACCGGCGGGCGCGGCGCCGACGTGGTGATCGAGGCCGCCGGGACGGACGCGGCGTTTCGCCTCTCGGTCGAGGTGGCGCGGCCTGGCGCGCAGGTGGCGTGGCTCGGCAAGGTGAACGTCGAGCGCGAGGTCGCGTTCCGCTGGGGCTCGTTGATGGGCGAGAAGCGCATCGTGCGCTCGAGCTACGGCGGCGCGCGGCCGTCCGTCGATTTCCCGGCCCTGGGCCGGCTCTATCTCGACGGCCGGCTGCAGCTCGACCCTTACATCAGCCGGCGCATCGCGCTTGCCGAGATCAACGACGGGTTCTCAGCGCTGAAGCGGGGCGAGGTCATCCGGAGCGTCATCACGATGTGATGCACAGAGCCGATCGCGACCGCACCGGGCGGGATCTCGCGGCCGGCTGAGCCGCCCCAGCTTGCCCCTCGGCCGCGTGACCGTTAGCCTTCCCTCAAAGCATCGGAACTCGGGGGGAAGCGCTCATGCTCGGTAAGGCCCTATCGCTCGGCCTCATAGGCCTGTTGCTCGCGCACGGTGCGGAGGCGGGGGTCACCAAGATCGAGATCACGCGCCACGAGCCGTTCGCCGGCGGCCAAAGCTTCGGCGCCGTGGGGCCCTACGAGAAGCTGGTCGGCCGGTTCACCGGCGAGCTCGATCCCGCGGCCCCGCTCAACGCCGGCATCGTCGATCTCGACAAGGCGCCGCGCAACGCCAAGGGCCTGGTCGAATATTCGTCCGACTTCTACATCCTGAAGCCGCTGAACCTGGCCGCCGGCAACGGAGCACTCCTCTACGACGTCAACAACCGCGGCAACAAGCAGGCGCTGTTCCAGTTCAACAGCGGCCCGCGCACCAACGACCCGACCACGGCCGAGGACGCCGGCAACGGGTTCCTCATGCGCACAGGCTTCACGGTCGTGTGGAGCGGGTGGCTCTACGACCTGCCGGATGCCAATCACAACCTCCGTCTCACCGTGCCGGTGGCGCGCGGGGCGACCGGGCCGATCACCGGCAAGGTGTGGGACGAGTTCCTGTTCAACGACAGCAAGACCACCCAGGCGAAGCTCTCCTTCACTCCCGTGGCGGCGTCCGCGCAGAAGGCCACGCTCTACGTGCGCGACAGCAACGCGGCCGCGCCGCAGGCGCTGGCGGCGAACCAGTGGGAGTTCGTGGACGCGCACACGATCCGCCTGCTGCCGGCAGGCACGCCGTTCGCGATCGGCAGGATCTATCAGCTCGTCTATGAGGCGCAGGATCCGCCGGTGGCGGGCATCGGGCTCGCGGCCACCCGCGACTGGATCTCGTTCCTGCGCCACGCCGCGGCGGACGATGCCGGCACCGCCAATCCGCTCGCCGCCGGCGGCCGTCCGGCGCTCACGCGGGCTCTGGCGCACGGCACCTCGCAGAGCGGGCGCTACCTTCGCGACTTCCTCTATCGCGGGTTCAACGAGGACGAATCCGGCCGGACCGTGTTCGAGGGCATGAACGTGCATATCGGCGCCGGGCGGTCGTTCCTCGATTTCCGCTTCGCCCAGCCCGAGCGCATGCAGAACATCGGGCACGGGTTCCAGTACTTCCCCAACACCGATTTCCCGTTCGCCTACGAGACGCAGAAGGATCCGTTCACTGGCCGCAGCGACGGCATCCTCGCGCGCTGCAGCCAGCGCCACGATTGCCCGAAGATCACCCACACCGAAAGCGGCATCGAATACTGGCAGTCCGGCGAATCTTTGGTGACCACCGACGGGCTCGGCCGGCACGACGGCAAGATCCCGGACAACGTGCGCATCTATCACATGGCGAGCACGCAGCACGTCGACCTCGCGACTATGCCGTCAGGGGTATGCGCCGAGCCGTGGAACCCGACCGACCGCCGGCCGGTGATGCGGGCGCTCCTGCTGGCGCTCGACCGCTGGGTGAAGGACGGCACCAAGCCGCCGCCGAGCCGCTATCCGCGCCTGGCCGACCATTCGCTCGTTGTGATGAAGGACTGGAAGTTCCAGGTCGCGGGGGTCGAGCGCCCGAAGACGCCGAACGGCAAGCCGCGCTTCGACTACGGGCCCGAGTTCGGCAAGGGCATCATCGACACCGTGCTGCCGAAGACGACGGCCCAGGCCTACGCGGTGCTGGTGCCGCAGGTCGATGCAGACGGAAACGAGATCGGCGGCGTGCGTCTGCCCGAGGTGACGGTGCCGCTGGCGACCGCGACCGGATGGGCCGTGCGCAGCAAGGACGCAGGTGGTGTCGGCGAGCTGTGCTATCTCGACGGCTCTTATATTCCGTTCGCGAAGACGAAAGCCGCGCGCCTGCAGACGCACGACACACGGCCGTCGCTCGAGGAGCGCTATCGCGGCAAGGCGGATTACGTGGCGCGGATGACGAGTGCCGCCGCGTCGCTCGAGAAGGAAGGCTATCTCCTGGCCGAGGACCGCGAGCGGATCGTGGCGAAGGCGCAGGCGCTGAGCTGGTAACCGCTACGAGGGGGACAAGTCGCCCACGAGCGCGCGCAGCTCCTTGTAGCTCTGTTCCGGCTTCTTGCCGCTCGTGTTCACGGTCGCATCGGCCTTGCTGTAGAGGCTGTTGCGCCCGATCAGGATGCGGCGGAGATCGTCCATGGCCTCTTCGTTGCCGGCCATCGGGCGGAAGTCGCCTTGGGCGATGACCCGGGCCATGTGCTCCTCGGGGTCGGCGGTGAGCCAGATCGTGTAGCAGGCCGACAGCAGCAGATCGAACGTCGCCGCTTCGGATACGATGCTGCCGCCGGTTGCGATGACCGCGCGCTCGAAGCGCTCGATGACGCTGTCGAGGGCCCGCCGCTCGTAGCGGCGATAGGCGGCCTGGCCATAGAGGTCGAAGATCTCGCCCAGCTTGGCGCCGGCCTCGCGTTCGATCTCGCGGTCGAGCTCGATGAACGGCATGCGCAGGTCCCTGGCGAGCCTGGCGCCGAGCGTCGACTTGCCCGCTCCGCGCAGCCCGATGAGGGCCACGCGGTGGTGGCGGCCGCTCTCGGCCGCCGAGCCGAATTGCGCGGTGAGCAGCTTGCGCGCTTGCGACAGCTCCTGCGGCGACAGACGGCCGAGCGTCTGCATCAGCAGTGTCAGCTCGACCGGGCGGTCCGGCCCTTCGCGCAGGAGATCGCCGATGGGCAGGCCCATGGCGTGCGCGATCTGGCGCAGAAGCGCGATCGAGATGTTGCCCAGGCCGGCCTCGAGCTGAGCCAGATAGCGTTCCGACACCGCGGAATCGCGCGCCAGGATGCGGCGGGACATCCCGCGCCGGGAGCGCGCCTCGCGAATCCGTTCGCCGACGCTGCGCAGGAACTCCGCCTCGCCGGCCTCGACCTGTTGCTGCTTTCTCGAAAGCTGTTCGCGTCGCGCCATGATCTCGCCAGCGTGGGTCCGGGTCAGCTCTTTAAAGCATCGCAACGCCGCGAGTATGCATTATAGTGCCGATGGCGCACCCTGGACATTATTTTAGACTTAAAATAATTTCGAAGGGCACGTCCAAACAGGGGAGGCATCGATGAAAGCACGGATTTTGACGGCGCTTGCGGCCCTTTGCTGCCTGGCGACGCCGGCGCTGGCCGCCGACAATGCGGTGAAGATCGGCCTGGTCACGACCTTGAGCGGCCCCGCGGGCGTCATCGGCAAGCACATGAAGGACGCGGCCGACCTCGCCATGGATATGCTCGGCAACAAGATTGGCGGCAAGCCGGCCGAGATCGTCTTCGGCGACGACCAATTCAAGCCCGATGTCGGCCGCCAGGTGGCCGAGCAGATGGTGAAGCGCGACAAGGTCGACTTCATGACCGGCTTCATCTGGTCGAACGTGCTGCTCGCTTCCTACGAGCCGGTCATCAAATCCGGCATCATCTTCATCGGCGCCAATGCCGGCCCGCACGAACTCGCGGGTGCGATGTGCGCGCCGAACTACTTCTCGGCCTCCTGGCAGAACGACCAGACGCCCGAGGCGATGGGCAAGTACATGAACGACCAGAAAATGGACGACGTGTACCTGATCGCGCCGGACTATGCGGCGGGCAAGGACATGGTCAACGGCTTCAAGCGCTACTTCAAAGGCAAGGTCGCAGCCGAGGTGTTCACCAAGCCCGGCCAGACCGACTACCAGGTCGAGATCAGCCAGCTCCGTTCGGCCAATCCCAAGACGCTGTTCATCTTCCTGCCCGGCGCCATGGGCATCCAGTTCGTCAAGCAGTACGACCAGGCGGGGCTGCGCGGCAAAATCCCGCTCTACTCCGCTTTCACGGTCGACGAGACGACGCTCCCCGCTATCGGCGCCGCGGCGGACGGCAATTACGAAGCGAGCTTCTGGTCGCCCGACCTCGACAATCCGCGCAACAAGGAGTTCGTGGCGGCGTTCCGCAAGAAGTACAACTACATCCCGTCGTACTACGCGGCACAGCAGTTCGACGCGATCTTCCAGATCGACGACGCGGTCAAGGCCGTGAAGGGCAACCTCAAGGACAGGAAGGGCATGATCGCGCGCATCGACAAGGCGGACTTCCCCTCGGTGCGCGGGAAGTTCACCTACAACACGAACCACTTCCCGATCGAGAACTTTTATCTCCTCAAGATCGTCAAAGACAGCGACGGGCAATACGTCCGCAAGATCCAGGGCGTGATGTTCGCCAACCACAAGGACGCGTACTCCTCCGAATGCCACATGAAGCCGTACAAATAAGGCACTCGGACGGGAAGCCCAGGGCGGCCGTCGCCCCGTGCGGGTGACGGCCGCGTGATCGCTGTCGCAGAGCAGGTCCTGAACGGCGTCCAGTTCGGGATCACGCTGTTCCTCATGGCGGCCGGGTTGACGCTGATCTTCGGCGTCATGAACCTGGTCAATCTCGCGCATGGGTCGCTGTACATGGTCGGCGCGTACATCGCGGCGGCGACCTTCAACGCCACCCATTCGTTCCTGCTGGGGATCGGCGCGGCCCTGGCCGGCACGGCCGCGGTGGGCATCGCGATCGAGGTCGTGGTGTTCCGGCGGCTCTACCGCCGCGATCACCTCGACCAGGTGCTGGCGACCTTCGGCCTGATCCTGTTCTTCAACGAGCTCGTGCGCATGATCTGGGGGGCGACCGCACTCTACGCCCAGGTGCCGGGTTTCCTCGCGGGCCAGGTCGAGCTCCTGCCGGGTGCCCCTTATCCCACCTACCGGCTCGCCATCATCGTAGCCGGGCTCGTCGTCGGGGTCCTGATCTACCTGCTGGTGATGAAGACCCGCATCGGCATGCTGATCCGCGCGGGTGCGTCCGACCGCACCATGGTGGGCGCGCTCGGGGTCAACATCACGCTGCTGTATACCTTGGTGTTCGGCGTGGGGGCGGCGCTGGCGGCCCTGTCGGGTGCGTTGGCCGGCCCGGTATTCACCGTCGAATCGGGCATGGGCGACGATCTCCTGATCCTCGCCTTCGTCGTCATCGTGATCGGCGGCATCGGCTCGATCCGCGGCGCGTTCATCGCCTCGGTCCTGGTCGGCGTGGTCGACACGATCGGCCGCGCATTCCTTCGCCAGCTCTTCGCACTCGTCATGTCCGGCTTTGCCGCCGACAGCGCCGGCCCCGCCACGGCCTCGATGCTTATCTACGTCCTGATGGCGGCCGTGCTGTTCTTCCGGCCACAAGGCCTGTTCCCGCGGGAGAACCGGTGAAAATCGGGCGCAAAGGCGTCGTGGCCGTGGTCGCCTTGGTAGCTCTGGCTGCGCTGCCGCCGATCGCCTTGGCGCTCGACCAGGATTTCTATATCGACATGTTCACGCGCATCATGATCTTCGCGATCGCCGCCGTGAGCCTCGACCTGATCCTCGGCTACGGCGGTCTCGTCAGCTTCGGCCACGCCGCCTATCTCGGCATCGGCTCGTACGCGGTCGGCATCCTCGCCTATCACGGCTTCGGCAACGGGTTCCTGCAGTTCGGCGTCGCGATCCTCGCCTCGGCCGTGGTCGCCCTCTTCGTCGGGTGGGTGTCGCTGCGCACCAGCGGCGTGTACTTCATCATGATCACGTTGGCCTTCGGCCAGATGATCTATTTCCTCGGCGAGAGCATCAACCTGTACGGCGGCGACAACGGGCTCAACATCCAGCAGCACAGCGACTTCGCGGGCCTCCTCGACCTCGACGATTCATCCACGCTCTATTATTTCGTGCTTGCCTGGCTCGTGCTGTGCCTGGGTTTCGGCTGGCGCCTCGTGAACTCGCGGTTCGGCATGGTGATCCGCGGGGCCAAGTCGAACGAACGGCGCATGCTCTCGCTCGGCTTCCGCACCTTCCGCTACAAGCTGCTCGCGTTCGTGATCTCGGGCGCCATCGCCGGCATCGCCGGGGCGCTGCTCGCCAACCTGACGCTCTTTCTGTCGCCCAGCGTCATGCATTGGACGCGCTCGGGCGAGGTCATGATGATGGTCATCCTGGGCGGCATGGGCACGCTCATTGGGCCGGTGTTCGGGGCGATCGTCTATCTCCTGTTCGAAAGCCTGCTGTCCGGGTTCACCGAGCACTGGCAGGCGATCCTGGGGCCGTTCCTCGTGCTGGTGGTGCTGTTCTCGAAGAGCGGACTGATGGGCTTCTCCGGGCGCGGCGGCGGGGCGGCGGCGAAGTCCAATGCCTGACGTGCTCCTGGAGACCAGAGGCCTGCAGAAGCATTTCGGCGGGCTGGTGGCGACCGACGACGTGTCGCTCGCGATCGAGACGGGCGAGCTGCACGCGGTCATCGGGCCCAACGGCGCTGGCAAGACGACGTTGATCGGCCAGCTCGCCGGGGAAATTGCCCCCAGTGGCGGACAAATCCTGTTCGCGGGCGAGGACATCACGGCCCTTGCCACCCCCGACCGCGTGGCGCGCGGGTTGGCGCGCTCGTTCCAGGTGACGAGCATCTTCCCCGAGTTCTCGGTGCTCGACAACGTGGCGCTCGCGGTGCAGCGGCACGCGGGCCACAGCTTTCGCTTCTGGGCCGACGCGCGGCGCGATGCGGGGCTGCGCCGGCCGGCCGAAACCCTCCTGGGCGAGCTTGGCCTTGCCGCGCGCGCCGGCGTGCCCGCCGGCACGTTGTCGCATAGCGAGAAGCGGACGCTCGAGATCGCGATGGTCCTCGCTGCGCGCCCGCGCCTGGTGCTGCTCGACGAGCCTTTGGCCGGCATGGCACCCGAGGACTCCAAGCGTATGGTGCAGATCTTGAGCGGGCTCAAAGGCAGGCTCACGATCCTCTTGATCGAGCACGACATGGACGCGGTGTTCTCCCTCGCCGACCGGCTGACCGTGCTGGTCTACGGAAAGGCGATCGCCACCGGAACACCCGCGCAGATCCGCGCCAACGACCAGGTGCGCCACGCCTATCTCGGCGACGAGGCGGAATGATGCTCGACGTCGTCGACCTCGAAGCGGGCTACGACCAGAGCCAGGTCCTGTTCGGCGTCAGCTTCAAGGTCGCCGCGGGCGAAGTCGTGACACTGCTCGGCCGCAACGGCATGGGCAAGACGACCACGATCTCGACGGTGATGGGCATACTTCCGGCGCTGCGCGGCGAGGTCCGTTTCGAGGGGGCGGCCATCCATGGCCTGCCGGCATACCGGGTGGCGCAGCACGGCCTGGGCCTGGTGCCCGAAGGCCGCCACGTCTTTCCCAACCTGACGGTCCGAGAGAACCTCATCGCCACCGCCGGCAATCGTCGCAGCGAGTCGAATCCCTGGACGTTGCCGGAAGTGCTGGCGCTGTTTCCCGCGTTGCGCGCGCGCCTCGACAGCTCCGGCGTCCTCCTCTCGGGCGGCGAGCAGCAGATGCTGGCAATCGGGCGGGCGCTGATGACCAATCCGCGCCTCCTCGTCCTGGACGAGGCGACCGAGGGGCTGGCGCCGCTGGTCCGGCACGAGATCTGGGACGTGCTGAAGCGGCTGAAGGCGCGCGGCCAGTCGATCCTGGTCATCGACAAGAACATCGACGCGCTGTCGCGCATCGCCGACCGGCACTACATCATCGAGAAGGGCAAGGTCGTGTGGTCGGGCACGTCGGCCGCCTTGCAGGCCGATTCGAGCCTGAAGCAGCGCTATCTCGGGATCTAGCCGCGGGCGCGACCGCTACGGGCCGCGCGCGCCGTAGAGAAGCGTGATGTTGATCCGGCGGCTCTCGTAGCCCTCGGCGAATTTGATGCGGTCGGTTTCGTGGAAGAGGTCCGAGTTGAAGATCACCATCCGGTTCTGGCGGTGCGGGATACGCACCGGCCGCGCGCCGTTGCGGGCAAGGAAATTCCGCATCGCCGCCTCGTTGGCGTTGTAGTCCGCGAAATCCCAGTCGGCCGGCGCTTCCTTGTCCCACACCACGAGGCCGCCGCTCCCGGAGTCGAGATTCGCCTGGTCCGGGGTGATCCAGAAATTGACGTTCACCGCCGCGAAATCGGCGTGCATCGGAATCCCGGACAGGCGGCTGTCGTATTTGAACGCCCAGCACTTGCGCAGCTTGTGGTGCCGGAAAATCCCCGGCAATGCCAGACGCAGCTCTTCGGACACCTGCTCCAGGAGCGGACACCAGAAGCCGGCCTCCCAGTACGCGCCCAGATAGCCGTTCGCGTACTTGAACTGGAACCACACGGTCGATTCGAGACAGAACCGGCGCAGCTCGGCCAATGCTTCGGGCCGCAGGAACGCGTCGACATGCGTGATCCCGGGCTGGTTGCGGATGTAATCGGCCTCGATGGCCGAACGGTCGAGGGACGGGTTGAGCGCGCCGCCGGCCAGTGCTCGCGGTTCGTATTTGTGCCAGAGCCGGTTGTAGGTGCCAGCCATGCGGTCCCGCAACGGCGCCGGCAGGTCGACGATATGCGTGCCGGCCGCAGGCGTCGGCAATGCCGCGGCGACGGCCCGGTATTCCGCAAGCACGCGTCCGTACTCGGCGCCGATCGCGCCCCGCGCGAGGAGGTATTCGATCTGCTCGATGTCGTGCCGAAGCTTGCCCGCACTCGTGCGCGCGGCGAACTCATCGCCCGGAAGCGGCGGCCGCGCCGGATCGCGGCGCAGCTCGGTTGCCTTCTGGTGCGCGGCGGCTGCCTCGAGGGGCCGCCCGAGCTCGGCCAGGGTGTTGCCGAGATTGCCGTAGGCCCCCGCCAGATTCGGATCGCGGGCGAGGGCGGCGCCGTAGCTCGCGGCGGCATCATCCAGGCGGCCCAACGCCTTCAGCGCATTCGCGAGGTTGTAATGCGCCATGGCCGAATCCGGCTGGATGTCGCAGGCCCGCTGCAGCCATTGAAGTCCCTCGGCGGTCCGGCTGGTCTGACAGAGGAGCACGCCAAGGTTCAGCGCCAGGCCGAAATGGCGCGGAACGGCATCCAGCGCGCGCCGCAGAACACGTTCCGCATCGTCGAAACGCCGTGCGGCCGTCAGCAGCCGCGCCAGCTCGAGGCTCGCCTCGGAGAATGTCGGATCGAGATCGGCCGCGTGCGCCGCGAGCCGGAACGCTTCGGCCGGATTGCCGGCGCGATGCTGGCGCACCGCCTCGGCGAAGGCTTGCTCGGCCGCCGCGCGGAGGTACCCTCCGGAGGATGAAGCGGTGCGCGAGGTCGGGGCGATGGAAGCGTCGTGAAGCAAGGCTGTAGCCGGCTGGGTCGGCGCGAAATACATGCGGCGTCATCGTTGCGCCGACGTCATTCACGACCTTAACCGGGGAGCAGCTGTTCATCAACCAAGGGCGTAAGACCTAGGGCTGTCAGGAAAAAGTTGCGAAGCCTTTCAAAGGCTTGCGTCAGGCCACGGGAACTAGCCGACCTTAACGGCCACCTGCATACCGCCCGGAATCCAGCCGACATACTCGAACGTCCGCCCCGTGTGCGCGATGAATTCCTGAAACGCGCGATACTCGTGTTCGCGCCAGCCCGGATAGGCCAAGTATTCGTCGAAAACGATCACCCCGCCGGGCATGAGCCGGTCGCCCAGCGTATCGAAAACGACCTTGGTCGATGCGTAGAGGTCGCAATCGACATGCAGGAACCTGATCGGCTCGGGATGGGCCGCGCGGAACGCCGGCAGCGTGTCGGCGAAGAGCCCGATCACGAGATGCGCATTGGGCGGCAGGCTGGATGGCAGCTTCGTCTGGGCGAACGCGCCAGCCGGGTAGCTCGGCTGCCAGTCGTCGGGCAGGCCCGCAAAGCTGTCGAAGCCGTAAACCGGGCCGCGCGTCAGCGTGGCGAGGAAGCGCAGCGTCACGCCGCTGGCCACGCCCAGCTCGAGCATTAGCCCGTCCGCGGGAGCCTGGCGCAACGCATATTCGAGCAGCTCGGCGCGCAAGCGGAAGCCGGCCCGCGTCTGCAGGTGCTCGCGCGCATATGCAATCGCGGCGAGCTTGTCCTCGATCGCCCGGTCGCCGTCGCGGCCGGTGAGGCAGGCGGCGTAGGTCGCGGCGGCGGAGTCGAGGTCGCCGCGGCGGTGTTGCGCCTCGCCCAGCCATTCCCGGGCCCGCAGGTTTTCCGGCTGGCGCGCGAGGATGCGCTGGAAACATTCCTCCGCGGCCTCGATGTCGCGCCGCCTGAGGCGCGCCTGGCCAAGCAGCTGGAGCGTTTGCGTGTGCTCCGGCTCAACGTCGAGAATCTCGGTGTAGAGCGCGATCGCCGCATCGATGTCGCCGCCCCGGTGATGAGCGACGGCGTCCTGAAGCTTGCGCGCGATCTCGGGAGGAAAAGCCAGAAACGACAAAGCGGCGGCGTCCCGTGCAGAGTCCCGGGACCTTAACCGCAGAACCAGCGTCTATCAACGAAAGTCGTACAACTTTTGAATCAATCCGTATTTCCAGGCACTTAGACATGCTGCGAAAAGAAAACGGCCCGGCTGGGGAGCCGGGCCGTGTCAGGCTTGTCAGGTTCGCGGGTCAGTTCGCGTAGTCGTATTTGCCGTCTTTCCAGGCGTAGACCTTGTAGGCCGGCGTGGTCACGTCGCCCTTGGCGTTGAAGGCGATCGGTCCCAGAACCGTCTCGAACTGCGTCTGGTGCAGCACCGGCAGGAGGGCGCTCAGCTTGGTCGATTTCGCCTGCGTCGCCGCCTTGGCGAAGATCTGCACCGCCGCGTAGGTGTAGAGCGTATAGCCTTCCGGGTCGTAGCCATCCTTCTTGAACTCGGCCACGATCGGCGCCGCCACCGGGTTCTTGCGCGGATCGGCATCGAAGGTCATCAGCGTCCCCTGCCCCGCCGGCCCGGAGATCGACCAGAACTCCGTCGTCACCAGCGCGTCGCCCGAGGCCAACGTCGCCTTCAGCCCCTGGTCGCGCGCCTGGCGCACCAGAAGCCCCGCCTCGGTGTGGTAGCCGCCGTAGTAGATCACGTCCACGCCCGCTTGCTTCATCTTGCTGATCAACGCCGTGAAGTCCTTGTCGCCCGCATTCACCGACTCCGTCAGCACCACGTTCATGCCCTTCTTCTGAAGCTCCTGGCGCGCAAAGTCCGCCAACCCCTTGCCGTATTGCGACTTGTCGTCGACCACCGCCACCTTCTTGCCCTTGTAATGGGCGGCGATCCAATCCCCCGCCACAACGCCCTGCTGGTCGTCGCGCCCGCACACCCGGAACACGTTCTTGAACTTGTCCCCGCGGTCGGTCAGCACCGGGTTGGTCGAGGCCGGCGAGATCTGCAGGATCCCCTCGTCCGCATACACCTCAGACGCCGGGATCGAGGAGCCCGAGCAGTAATGCCCGGCCACGAACACCACCCCCTTCGAGGCCAGCTGGTTCGCAACCGCCACCGCCTGCTTGGGATCGCAGGCATCGTCCCCTACCTCCAGCTGCAGCTGCTTGCCCATAACCCCGCCCTTGGCATTGATGTCGGCAACCGCCCTCGCGGCCCCCCGCCGCATCTGTTCGCCGAACGCCGCATACTGTCCCGTGATCGGGCCCGCAACAGCAATCACGATCTTCTCCTGGGCCTGCGCCCCAGGCGCCAGCCCCAAAGCCGCGGCCATCAGCCCGAGCCCCAATACTCCAAACTTCAGGTTGCGCATCTCGATCTCCCTCTCCACCGACGACGATCGCCGGCGCTCCTGGTGGCAACAGTAATGCCCCATTCAGCCGACCACAATATTCCCCCTCCCGGCTGCCCATGTCCCGCGCCTAGGCAAGGTGGCCACCCTAGTGCTGTAATGAACGTGTCGCGCACCGGAGGTTTGGATGCACAAAGCAGGAGCCACGCTGGTCTGTCTTGCCGGGGCTGTCGCGCTGTCGGCATGCGGTGGCGGGATCACCACGGTGCGCTCGAAGGGTGCTGCCACGTATTCAGCCGGGACCTATGTCCAAAGCATTGCCCAGAACGGGACCAATGCCGTCGTGGTCCGCAACAGCCCCGTTCCGGCCCAGGCGGTCGTCGATGCGCTTCGCGCGCGCTACACGGGGGGCCAATATCGATTTGCGCTCGGCACGCCCCCGGACTGGAACGGCTACACGGTCGTCATCGGATTCGGCGCACCGCCGGTCGGCAATCAGAACCTGTGCCAGAACCCGAATCAGGTGCAGTCAGCCACGGCCGGCAGCGCGCTCGTGGCCGATTACTGCTACGGCAACCGCCTGGTGACGGAAGTGGTGAGCCGCGGTCCGGCCGTGAGCGGGCCGGACGATCCGAACTTCCGCGAGCTGATCGGACAGTCGATTGCCGAACTGTTCACGAACGACACGTCACAGTTCCCGGATATCCCTTAGCTTACAAAACCTGACAGGCCGTACCGACGTTCGGCCAACGGTTCCTCTTTTTGTCATCTCCTTTCGGATGATGCGCTCAAGATAGCGTTCGAGCACACGCTCCTCCCGATAGCATCGCGAGGCCCGATTCATAGCGAGTCGGCGATGCGCTCGCGCCGCACCGGCGCGCAAATTGGTCCGCCTCGTCGGCTCTGCTCCGCAGACGTGGATCCGCCACCGATGAGCACGAGTCTCGACCTACAGATCAGCCCGTATCATTTCTCGGGGGGCCATCCTCACGGGCGGCAGATTTTCAAGAGCTCGGTCGCCAAGATCGAGATCGAGGTGACGTCATACTGCAACCGTGTCTGCCCTTTCTGCCCGAACTCGTTCCTCGACCGGCGTTCGGTCAAGCACCACATGGACGATGCGATTTACGACCAGGTGCTCGGCGACCTCGCGTCGATCGACTACAGCGGGACCTTCTGCTTTGCCCGCTATTGCGAGCCGCTCGCGGAACGAGATTTTTTCCTCGCACGGCTTCGGCGCTGCCGCGACGCGCTGCCGAACGCGCAGACGGTCGTGTATTCGAACGGCGATTATCTCAGCCCTGATTATCTCGACGAACTCTACGCGGCGGGCCTCCGGGTCCTGGTGATTGGCGTCTATCTCGGTGAACAGCAGGCCTACGATCCGGAGCTGATGCGCGCACGCGTCCTGGCGCGTCTGGACGACCTCGGTCACCCGTACCGGCTGGTGCAGGATGAACCGGCGGCTATCGTCGCGCGGGTCGCCTACAAGCCCGGAATGTCGGTCATCGTCCGCGGCCGCAATCTCGATGACCCGCCCGTGATCAACGGCATTCCGCTGAAGCACGATCGCGCGGGCACCATCGCGACGAAGACGCCGTTCCGGCGGCGCTCGCCCTGTTTCACCGTCTTTTCGGAGCTGCAGATCGAATGCGACGGGACGATCGTTCCGTGCTGCAACATCCGCGGCGACAACCCCGCGCATCGTGACTATCTGGTCGGGGTCATCGGCCGCGACGGCAGCATCTTCGATATCTGGTCGAATGCGACGATGGCGGCATGGCGTCGGAGCCTCTTCCTGTTTGGCGACAAGGAACCGCCATGCTCGACCTGCACGTACCGCGTTCAGCTCGAGACCCCCGCCGCGGTCGCGCGCATCCAGGCCGCGGCAGAGCAGCTCGGGCTGGTGGCGGCACACCCGGCCGGCGTAACCGGGCTAAGCTTACAATCCTGACACGCACCACCGACTTTAGTTGGCATTCACGCAGGGTCGCATTTGGTTAGCATCGTCCGCCGGTCTTTCCGGCGCGTCAGGGGGCGATGCCATCCAGTCCGAACATAAGCGCTGACGCTTCGGCGCCGCAGGGTGCCGTGTCACCCCTCGACGACGCGATCGCGCAGCAATACGGGCGGTGGATCTATCCCCGCCCAACTCGCGATCTCGAGGTCCATTGCCGCGCCCGGCGCGATGTGTGCGATCCGGCGTTGGTGCACCGGCTGTTCTGGCCGGATCGCGATTATCCGCAGCCGCTGGAGATCCTGGTCGCCGGCTGCGGCAGCAACCAGGCGGCGGACATCGCCTACAACAACCGGAATGCCCGGGTCCTCGGCATCGACGTGAGCGAGCCGTCCCTGTCGCATGAGCGCTATCTGCGCGACAAGCATTCACTCGACAACCTTGAGCTTCTGAGGCTGCCGATCGAGGACGTGCCGGCGTTGGGGCGCGAGTTCGATCTGATCCTGTCGACCGGCGTGCTGCACCACATGGCCGATCCGCTCGGCGGGATGAAGACGCTCGCGACCTGCCTGCGCCGCGACGGTGCGATCGCCGTCTATCTCTATGGCCGCTACGGGCGGGTAGGGCTCGAGATTCTGCAGTCGCTGTTCCGCCGCATCGGCCTCGCGCAGGATGACGCCTCGCTCGCGGTGATCAAGCAGACGCTCGGGGCGCTGGCGCCCGAACATCCGATGCGCGTGATCAACGTCGGCGCCGACAGGGATTTCGATGCCGGGCTCGTCGATCTCTTCCTGAATGCGCGCGAGCGCAGCTATACGGTTGAGGACTGCCTGCGTTTCGTCGAGGATGCGGGGCTGGTGTTCCAGGGCTGGGTCGAGAACGCGTACTACCATCCCGACGGATGCCTGCGCAGGGATCATCCGTTGTTCGCGGCGCTCGCGAACTTGCCCGAACGCGAGATGTGGGCGGCCACCGACCTCTTCCACTGCAATCCGGGTCATTTCTTCGTGGCCTGTCGGCCGGACCGCCCGCCCGAGCAGTACCGGATCGATTTTGCCGGGCCCCGGGCGCTCGCCTACGTGCCGGTCCGCCGCGCCGGTGTCTTCGTCCGTCAGCCGGACGGACAGGGCGGGCCCGCACGACTGACCCGGCAGGGGCTGGAGACAGTCATCTCTCCCTCGCAAGCGCGGCTGCTCAACGAGGTCGACGGCCGCCGCTCGATCCAGAACATCCTGGCCGCAGCCAGATCTGGAGGCCTGCCGGGCAGCGCCGACGAGGCGGAGCAATTCGCACGCGAGTATTTCCGCTCGCTGTGGCGGATGGGCTTGATCCTGGTCAAGCTGCCGGCCGCGGCGTGATGCGCCGCTCCTCCGATGATATGCGCGTGGTCGCGAACCGGGGCGTTCTTCAAAGCGAAATCTGCGCGCGGCGGCCCAAGGCCCGAGGTCCTGCGCGTCACACGACGATGTTGATGATGCGGTTGGGAACGACGATCACCTTGCGCGGCGGCTTGCCGCCCATGGCGGTCGTCACGTTCGGCTGCGCGAGTGCCACCTCGCGCGCCTGAGCCTCGCTGGCATCGCGCGGCAGCGCGACGGTGGCGCGGAGCTTGCCGTTCACCTGGACGGCCACGGTAACGGTCTCGTCGACGAGCAGGGCCGGATCGGCCTTCGGCCAGGGCTCGTTGCACAGCATCTCCGTATGCCCGAGCTTGTGCCACAACTCCTCGGCGATGTGCGGGATCATCGGCCCGATGAGCCGCACGGCGGTGTCGAGGCCTTGGCGCAGCGCCCAGGCCTCGCCCGGCCCTTTGCCGTCGAGCGCCTCGAGGTCGTTGGTCAAGGTGCGGATCTGCGCCACCGCGACGTTGAAGCGGAACTCGGCCAAGCTCTCGGACACGGCGGCGATCGTCTTGTGCGCGCCGCGCCATACGGCTTCCGCGGCCGGCGACAGCTTGGCCGGTTTGGGCTCGCTCGCGGCCGGCAGCGCAACCTTCGGCTCGTCCACCAGCCGCCACAGCCGGTTGATATAGCGCCAGGCACCATCCACCCCGGCCTCGGTCCATTCGAGGTCCCGCTCCGGCGGGGAGTCCGACAGCATGAACAGCCGCGCGGTGTCGGCGCCGTAGGTGTCGATGATCGCGGCCGGTGCCACGACGTTCTTCTTCGACTTCGACATGACCTCGCGGCGGCCGATCGCCACAAGCTGCCCGGTCGCCGTCTCGACCGCCGTGCCGTCGTCCCGCTTGGTCACGTCTTCCGGGTAGAGCCAGCGGCCGTCGTTGCTGCGATAGGATTCGTGACAGACCATGCCCTGCGTGAACAGCCCGGCGAAGGGCTCGTCGATACTGACGTGGCCGGTCTTCTTCATCGCGCGCATGAAAAAGCGCGAGTAGAGCAGGTGCAGGATCGCGTGCTCGACGCCGCCGATGTACTGATCGACTGCGAGCCAGTAGTCGCCCTCGGCCTTGATCACCGGCTGATCGGCGCGCGGCGAGCAATAGCGCGCGAAGTACCAGGACGAATCGACGAACGTGTCGAACGTATCCGTCTCGCGCCGCGCCGGCTTGCCGCAGGCCGGGCAGTTCACGTGCTTCCATGTCGGATGGTGGTCGAGCGGGTTGCCCGGCCGCTCGAACGTGACATCGTCCGGCAGCCGCACCGGTAGATCCTTGAACGGCACCGGCACGATCCCGCACGCTTCGCAATGAATGACCGGTATGGGGCAGCCCCAGTAGCGCTGGCGCGACACCAGCCAGTCGCGCAGCCGCCACACGGTCGTGGGATGGCCGGTGCCGATCGCCCCGAGGCGCTTGCCCACCTCCTGCTTGGCGGTCTCGACGTCGAGGCCGTTCAGGAATTCGGAGTTAATGATCGTGCCGTTCTCGGTATAGGCGACGTCGCCGACCTTGAACGTCGCCGCATCCTCGCCGGGCGGGCAGACCACGGGGATGACCGGCAGCTTGTACTTGCGCGCGAAGTCGAGGTCGCGCTGGTCGTGCGCCGGGCAGCCGAAGATGGCACCCGAGCCATAGTCGATCAGCACGAAGTTCGCGACATAGACTGGCAGGGTCTTGCCGGTAAGGAACGGATGCGCCGCCTTGAGGCCGGTATCGTAGCCGAGCTTCTCGGCGGCCTCGATCGCCGCCTCGGACGTGCCGCGGGCGCGGCATTCGGCGATGAAGGCCTTGAGCTTCGGATCGGCCTTCGCGAGCTCATCGGCCAGGGCGTGGTCGGGCGAGATCGCGAGGAACGAGGCGCCGAACAGCGTATCCGGCCGGGTGGTGAAGATGGTGAGCGGCTCAGGCCGGCCCTGAATCTTGAACCGGACCTCGGCCCCTGAGGAGCGGCCGATCCAGTTCTCCTGCATCAGCCGCACCTTTTCCGGCCAGCGGTCGAGCGTCTTCAGCGCGTCGAGCAGCTCCTCGGCATACGCGGTGATCTTGAGGAACCATTGCGAGAGCTTGCGCTTTTCGACCGGCGCCCCCGAGCGCCAGCCCTTGCCGTCGATTACCTGCTCGTTGGCGAGCACGGTCTGGTCGACCGGATCCCAGTTGACGAAGGCCTCCTTGCGGTAGACGAGGCCCGCGGCGAGGAATTCGAGGAACAGCCGCTGCTGGTGCCCGTAATAACCGGGATGGCAGGTCGCGATCTCGCGTTCCCAGTCCAGCGACAGGCCCATGCGCCTGAGCTCGGCGCGCATGTTGGCGATGTTGTCATAGGTCCAGGTCGCGGGATGGATTTTCGAGTCCCGCGCCGCGTTCTCGGCTGGCAGCCCAAACGCATCCCATCCCATCGGATGCAGCACGTTGAACCCGAGCGCCCGGCGGTGACGCGCGACCACGTCGCCGAGGGTGTAGTTGCGCACGTGGCCCATGTGGATGCGGCCCGAGGGATAGGGGAACATCTCGAGCACGTAGTACTTGGGCCGCGCCGGATCGGCCGCGGCCGCGAAGACGCGGTGGTCGGCCCACGCCGCCTGCCACTTCGCCTCGGTTTCCTTGAAATTGTAGCGCGCCATACCCGTCATACCGTCGGTTCGGGCCTTGCTTTACGGGATATTTGCCGGTCTGCCAACGGGTCCCGCGCGCCGGTGTGCTCCGGCTAGCCGGGTTTGCGCGCCTGGACATTGAGGCTGATCGGCACGCCCCCGTAGGTCGCCTTGCTGCCGTCGTCGAACAGGTTGAACGACTCCACGCGGTGGATGTCGACGAAGCCGGCACCCTCCAGGAGCCCGGCGAGATATCCGTCCCACAGCCCGACCTTATGAAGGTCGAACGGATCGGCCTGTCCGCCGAAGATACGGCGCATGATCTCCCAGCGGTCGATCGGCCGGGCCTGGGGATGAAGAAACATCCGGCACAGCAGCTCGAAATCGGGGACCGCGATCAAGGCCCAGCCGCCCGGCCGCAGCACGCGGAAGATTTCGGCCAGCGCCTTGGGCAGCTCTCGCGCATAATCGAGATGTTCCAGCACATGCGACGCGTAGACCTCTTCGGCCGCGCCGTCGGCGATCATCGAAAGATCGGTGCAGGACCCGACCATGTCGACATGCGGCCCCGGCTGGACATTGAGGACCGTCCACCCCTCCTTGCGTACGTCACCTCCAATATGCAGCCGCATGTGCCCCAGTCTTCCTCGCGTTTCCGCCATCCTTGTGCGCGGATACTGGCCGCCGGCCCCGGCGCGCGCAAGCACGGTCCTTGACAGGACGGCCACCGTGCCCAACGGTGCCGCCTGCCGGACCATGAGGGTGCGAGTCTTCCATGCCGCCAGCTGAAATGCGCCGCCCGGGCGCTGGCGCACTGCAGGAGGCGGTCAAGCTTCACCGGGCAGGGCAGCTCGAGGCCGCCGCCGCCCTCTATGCCCAGGCGCTCGCCGCCGACGCAAAAAATCCCGACGCCTTGCACCTGTCGGGCGTACTCGCGCACCAGCAGGGGCGGCACGCGGAGGCGATCGCGGCGATCACGCGGGCAATCGAGGCAGCCCCGTCCGTGCCCGAGTTCTACCAGGCGCGAGGCGTCGCTTACCGCGCCGCGGGCGACGTACCAGCCGCCGAGGCAGATTTCGCAAGGGCCGCCGGCCTCAATCCCAAATATCTCGAGGCGTGGGTCAACCTCGGAATCGCGCGGCTGCAGCGGGGCGATCCGCAAGCCGCGTTGCAGGCATTTCAGCAGGCGGCGCAGTTGGCGCCGAATGTTGCGGAGGTGCAGGGCTATTTGGGTACGGCGCAGATTCGCGCGGGTGCGATCGACGCCGCGGTCGCAGCGCTGAAACGCGCCGTCGCTCTCGATCCTCACTTGACCGAGGCGCACTACAATCTCGGCATTGCCTACGACCGGCGGGGCGAGGCCAAGGCGGCGGAAGCGGCGTGGCGGCGCTCCATCGAGGCGAACCCGTTCTACCTCAAGCCGTGGAACAACCTCGGCGTCCTCTTGCACAAGCAAGGCCGCGCCGCCGAGGCGCGCGCCTTCTTCGAGCGCGCCCTGTCGCAGGCCGGCCCCGAGGCGAAGGACACGGCGGAGCTATGGAACAACCTGGCCAACATCCTGGACGAACAGGGGCTGGTCGAATCAGCACTTCAGGCCTATCAGCGTGCCGTCACCTTGCGGCCCGACGATGCGCGCTTTCACCTGGGATTCGGCGGTGCGTTGCTGACGATCGGCAAGCTCGACGAAGCGTTCGTCCATATCACCCGGGCGCGCGAGCTCGACCCAGCGCTCGCGGTCGCCGCCGATTGCGGCCTCATGGGATTGCTCTATGTCAGCGAGGATGCGAAAGCGCCGCTCGCCGCGGCGACCGCCTGGGCGAACGGCCTCGTGCTGCCGCCTGCGGTGGGTCACGCGAATTCGCGCGATCCCGACCGGCGCCTGCGCGTCGGCTACGTCTCGCCGGATTTCTTCCATCACCCGGTGGCAAATTTCATCGCTCCGGTGCTCGCGGCGCATGACCGCAGCACGGTCGAGGTGTTTTGCTACGCCGAGGTGAAGGCGCCCGATGCGGTGACGGAGCGGCTGCGCCGGCTGGTCGAGAGTGCGGATCACTGGCGCGACACCACCGGGATGAGCGACGAGTCCCTCGCCTCTGCAATACGGGCTGACGGGATCGACATCCTCATCGACCTGGCGGGGCACACGGTCGGCGGCCGCCTCCTGACGTTCGCGCGCAAACCGGCGCCCGTCCAGGCGACATGGCTCGGCTACCCCGCGACGACCGGCTTGCCGCAGATCGACTGGCGGATCACCGATCCGCTGGCGGACCCTCCCGGCCTGACCGACGACCAGTACAGCGAGAGGCTGCTGCGGCTGCCGACCGGGTTCAACTGCTATCAGCCCATCGACGACATGCCGGCGGTCGCCCCCCTGCCGGCGGACGCCAAAGGCTACGTCACCTTCGGCTGCTTCAACCATGCGGCGAAGATCCGCGAGAAGACGCTTGATGTGTGGGCCGAGCTGCTGACGGCCGTCCCGGACGCACGGCTGTGTCTCAAGCATCGCGGCTTCAGCCTGCCCTCGACCGTGGCGGAATATCGCCACGGCTTCGAGCGGCGCGGTGTGCCTGCAGCGCGCGTCGACCTCATCAGCTTCATCGACGATCCGCGCCGCCATCTCGCCGCTTACGATCGGGTCGATATCGCTCTCGATCCGTTTCCCTACAACGGCACGACCACGACCTGCGAGGCGTTGTGGATGGGCGTCCCCGTCATCGCCCTTGCCGGCGACACTCATATGAGCCGGGTCGGCGTGAGTCTCCTCACCCGTGTCGGATTGCCGGAGCTGGTCGCGGACACGCCGGCCCGGTACGTCGAGATCGCGGCGCGATTGGCCGCCGATCGCGAGCGCCTGCGCGAACTGCGTGGCGCGCTGCGGGCGCGGATCGCCGGCTCGTCCGTGTGCGATGCCGCCCTGGTCACGCGCGAGCTCGAGACGGCGCTGCGCCAGGCCTGGCGGGAGTGGTGCCGCGCGCACAAAAATTAGGGTACATTCGGGCCCTCGACCTGGGCCCGGGCATCATGAAGACGCGGTTCGACATCACCTTGAATTCCCTGCATTTCGCGGCCGCGCACGGGCACGAGCGCGACCTGTTCAAGATGTCGGTCGCCAACATCGAGATGGAGGTCTCGGAGTTCTGCAACCGCGCCTGCTCGTTCTGCCCCAACGCGCTGTTCGACCGCCGCGGGCTGAAGGGCACCATGTCGGACGCGCTGTACGGCAGGATCATGGCCGACCTCGCGTCGATCGATTACGCGGGTCGGATCTGCTTCCACCGCTACAACGAGCCCCTGGCCGACCGCGAGTACATTCTGGGCCGCATCAAGGAATGCGCGCAGCGCCTGCCGCGGGCGCACACGAAGATCTACACCAACGGCGACTATCTCACGGCCGACTACCTGGACGATTTGCACGCGGCGGGATTGCGCGAGCTCTTGGCGACCGTCTATCTCGGCGACACGCAGAAATACGATCCGGCTCTCATGGCGCAGCGGTTCCGCGCGCGCCTGGAAGCCCTCGGCCTGCCCTACGAGATGATGGTCGAAGAGCCGGATTATCGGCTTGCGCGGGTCACCCACAAAGGCGGCCTGCACGTGTACTATCGCGGCAAGAATTTCGAGAATCCGATCGGCGAGGCCGGGCAGATCCAGAGCTGGGATCGCGGCGGGAGCGTGGAGAGCCTGTCGACCTACCAGCGCCGTTCTCCCTGCCTGGTCGTGTTCAACGAGATGCACATCGAGATGGACGGCACCGTCGTCCCGTGCTGCAACATCCGCACCGACAATCCGGAGCATCGCGCCTACAAGGTGGGTCAGATCGGACCGGACGGCTCGATCTTCGATGTCTGGTGCGGTGCTGCGATGGCCGCGTGGCGGCGCCGGCTGTTGCGCTTCGGTCCCAAGGACGCTCCGTGCCGGTCGTGCTCCTTCGCGGTGGTCAAGGAGACGCCGGCGCTCGTCGCGCAATTCGAGGATGCGGCGCGGCAGCTCGGCCTGTTCGACCAAGCGATATAGGGCCGGCGAGCCGGAATGAGCCCGCCCGGTCCCGATAGCGGCGCTCTCCGCCGGGCCGCCCGTGACGCGGAAAACCGCGGCGATTATGCCGCTGCGGAGCGCAGCCTGCGCGAGGCGCTCGCGACCGACCCGGCCGACGGCACGACGACGTTCGCGCTGGCCGAGTTCCTGTCGCGCCGCAACCGCTTCGCCGAGGCGGAGCCCTACTATCACCGGCTTCTCGCTGCGTTCCCGAACGAGCCGGCGCTGCTCAACAGTGTCGCCGTCTTGCTGAGCAAGACAGGCCGCGGGGCCGAGGCGATCGAGCTATGGCGCCAGGTCCATGCCGCGAATCCGAAGCTGGCCGCACCGCTGGTCAATATCGGTCTGGTCCTCCGCCAGGCGGGCGACGCGACCGGTGCCGTCGAGCAGTTCGAGCGCGCGCTGGCGACCGATCCCAACTCGTTCGACGCCCATTTCAATCTGGGCGTCACGTACATGCACGCCAAGAAGCTCGAGATGGCGATCGCCGCCCTGGAGACGGCGTGCCGGCTCAAGCCCGATCATGTACGGGCCGCCGTTCTTCTGGCGCAGCTCTCGCAGGCCGTATGCGACTGGGACCGCCTCGATCGCGCCATGCCGATGCTGCGCGCCGAGATCGACAAGGCCGTGGCCGGCCGGCCGTGTGCCATCACGCCGTGGTTCTCGCTTCGTCTTCCGACCAGCCGCCGCGAGCGCAAGGCGATCGCCGAGATGGCATCGCGCGCCTACGAAGACGCGGCGGCACCGCTGGCATCGACTCTTGGCTTCACGTTTCAGCCGGCCGCCAAGCCGGTCCTGTCCATCGGATACATCTCCGGGGACTTCCATGATCACCCCATCCTGCAGCTCACGACCGGCATGTATCGCCGCCACGACCGGCGTCGCGTGCGGGTCACCGCTTACCCGGTGAAGCCGCCCGACGCCGTCGGCGCCGGGATCCTGCGCGAGGGGTGCGATGCGGTGGCCGATCTCAGCGATCTCACCGACGTCGACGCGGCGCGCCGCATCTACGCCGACGGAGTCGACATCCTGGTCGACATTTCGGGATTCAACCAGTTCATGCGGCCGGGGATCCTCGCGTTTCGGCCCGCACCCGTGCAGGTGTCGTACCTCAATTTCGCGGGCACGCTGAGCGCCCGGCTCTACGATTACATCATCGGCGATCCGGTCGTCACACCGCCCGAGCATGCCGCCGACTATCTCGAGACGGTTGCCCGCGTGTCCCATTGCTACCAGATCAACAACCGGGACCAGGCGATCGGAGCGACCCCGCCGCGCACCGCCGAGGGACTGCCGGACGCCGCCTTCGTCTTCGCGTGCTTCTGCGTGAGCGAGAAGATCGAGCGCGAGATCTTCGGCCTGTGGATGGAGATTCTGCGCGAGGTCCCGAACTCCGTGCTGTGGTTGTTCGGCGAGTCGCCGACGATGCAGGCCAATCTGCGCCTCGCGGCGTCGGCGCACGGGATCGATCCCGCGCGCCTGGTGTTCGCAGGGCGGCGAGCGAAATCGGAACATCTGGGCCGTCTTGCCCTGGCCGACATTCACTTCGATACCGGAACCTATGGCGCGCACACGACCGGAAGCGACGCCCTGTGGGCCGGCGTGCCGCTGGTCACGATCCTGGGGGACACCTTTCCGGCGCGGGTCGGCCCAAGTCTGGTGCAGGCCGCGGGCGTGCCCGAGCTGATCGTGCGAGATCTGGACGAGTATCGGCGCCTCAGTCTCGATCTCGCGCGGAATCCCGAGCGGCTGGCCAGCGTGCGCGCGCGGCTGCGGGCGAACCGCGCGACGGCGCCGTTTTTCGACACCGACCGTTCGGTTCGCGACTTAGAATCACTCTACGAGAAAATGTGGCAGCGCCGCGTTCGCGGCGTGCCGCCCGCGCCGCTCGACGCTTGACCACGGCGCGCGCGGCGCCGACATTAGCGCATTCTCCCACGGAGCCGCCGTTCATGCTGGTCGTCATTCCCGATATCTTGAGTCCTGCGGAAATCAAGCAGATCCGCGATCAACTGCAGCCTGAGGATTTCGTCGAAGGCGGGCTGACCGCCGGCGGGCGTGCCAAGGAGGCCAAGAAGAATCTGCAGACGGACCGCAAGTCCGACCGCATGGCCGATATCCAGCGCACGATCCTGGCGGCGCTCAACCGCAATTCGATCTTCAAGACGGTCGCGGCCCCGCTCAAGATCATTCCGCCGCGGTTCAACCTCTACAAGCCCGGCATGTACTACGGCGATCACGTCGACAACGCGATCATGGGCGACGCCGACGACCCGATCCGCGTTGACTGCTCGCTCACCTTGTTCATGAACGATCCGTCCGAGTACGATGGCGGCGAGCTGCTCATCAAGAGCAGCTACGGGCTATCGCAGTTCAAGCTTCCTCCGGGCCACATGGTCGTCTATCCGACTTATAGCTTCCACGAAGTGAAGCCGGTGACGCGGGGCGAGCGGCTCGCCATCATTACGTGGCTGCAAAGCATGATCCGCGATCCCTCGCGGCGCGAGGTCCTGCTCGATCTCGCGGTCGCCAGCCAGATGATCGAAACCGGCGGCCAGCAGGCGGTAAAGCCGGCGCTCAACGCGCTCGACAAGGTTCGCAAGAACCTCTTGCGGCTCTGGCTCGAGACATGATTGGGGCTAGAGACATGACGGGCGCAGGCACCGCCGCGACGTTGTGACCGACGATCCGGCGGCGCCACTCTCGCGCGCCATCGAGCTTCACCGCGCCGGGCGCAGCGCCGAGGCGGAGGCGCTGTGCGAGCAGATCCTCGCGCAACAGCCCGCACAGGCGCGCGCCCTGCATCTCCTCGGCGCCATCCGTTTCTCAGGCGGCAGGACGGCCGAGGCGATCGGCCTGGTGGAGCGGGCGATTGCGGCGAGGCCGGACTACGCCGATGCCGAGTTCAACCTCGGTGCAATGCTGACCGCCGCCGGCCGGCCGGCCGAGGCGGCGGATCATTTCGGCCGGGCGGCCGCACTGCGTCCCGACCACGTCGAGGCCCAGGCCCGGCTCGCCGCCACGCTGATGAACCTTGGCCGGTACGAGGCGGCCGAACGTGCGTTCGAGCGCCTGCTCGTCCTGCGGCCGGAGGATCCGCCGGCTCTGATGGATCTCGCGGCCCTGATGCTCACAGGCGGCCATGCCGCGCGCGCCGTCGAGCTCAGCCGCCGCGCGGTGGCCCTGGCGCCGAATTTCGCACTCGCCCGCGTGTGGCTCGGAGACGCGCTTCGCCAGCAAGGCGACGGCAATGCGGCGATCGCGGAGTATCGGCGCGGGCTGGCGCTGGCGCCGGACTCGGCCGAGGTGATCAAACCGCTGATCACGGCGTTGCGCGAAAACTTCCGGCTCGTGGAGGCCGAAGAGCTGGCTCGCCGGGCCATGTCGCTGTTTCCGGACGACGCGCGGGTCCTCGAGGAGCTGTCGCTCATCCTGCTGGCCCAGGGAAAGGCAGCTTCTGCTGCGACGATGGTCCGACAGGCGGTCGAGCGCTCGCCCGAACTACTCGGTCCTCGCCGCGTGCTCATGGCCACTTTGCCCTATGTTGCCGATCTGTCTCTGGACGAGCGTTTCGCCTACTCGCTTGAAAATGGTCGCGCGTTGGCGTCCCGGGTCAGGCGGCGTTTGCCGTCTCTGCCGAACGACCGCGATCCCGTGCGACGGCTCCGCGTGGGCTGGCTGTCTTCCGATTTTCATTGGCATCCGGTCGCGCGGAACCTCGAACGGCTGTTTCGCCACATCGATCGCGCCAAATTCGAGTTCGTGGGTTATGCCCACGTGCAGCAGCCGAACCATCTGACCGACTGGTTTCGCCAGCACGCCGATGCCTGGCGGTCGGTCGTCCGTCTCGACGATGACGCGGTGGCCGGTCAGATCCGTGCCGACCGCATCGACGTGATGATCTATCTCGCTGGGCGGTTTGACGACAATCGGCCGCAGGTAGCGGCGTGGCGCGCAGCGCCGGTACAGGTCAGTCTCTATGACGCAGCGACGAGCGGCCTGTCGGAGATGGACTACCTGATCGCCGATCCGGTGCTGGTGCCGCGGCGAGCGGCGGAACGGTTCACGGAGCGCGTGGTTCGCCTGCCGCATCTTTTCAGCATTCAGCCGCCCGTGGCCGACTCGCCGGCCGTGGCGATGCCGCCGTGCCAGGCGAGCGGATGCCCGACCTTCGGGAGCTTCAACAACCCGGCCAAGCTCAGTTCGCAGACGCTCGCGCTGTGGTCGAAAATGCTGCGTCGCCGGCCGGATGCGCGGCTGTTGCTTCGCTTTCACGAGGCCTACGCCGACGCCAGCATCCTCAGCCGGCTGCGTGACGAACTGGGGTCCGAGTTGATGACGCGCGTCGAGTTCGACGTCGAGAGTCGGCCGCTGAAGGACCATCTGGATCTCTATCGCCAGGTCGACATCGCGCTTGATCCGTTCCCGTTCAACGGGTCGACGACGACATTCGAAGCGTTGTGGATGGGCGTGCCGGTGGTGACCCTTCTCGGCGAAACGATGATGGCGCGGTGGAGCGCTTCGATGCTGCGAGCGCTGAAGCTCGAGGAGCTGATCGCGCAGACACCGGAGCAATACGTGGAGATCGCGCTGCGTCTGGCGAGCGATCCGCAGCGACTGGTGGAACTGCGGACGAGTTTGCGTGGGCGGGTTTCGACCTCCCCCTTGTGTGATGGCCAGCGTTTTGCGCGTCATTTCGAGCGGGCGCTCCGGGGGATGTGGCGCCACTGGTGCAGGGCAGAGCAGCCGTGACCGGGGGAGAGTTCGACCAGGCCGTGGCGCTTCACCGCAACGGGCGCAGCGCCGAGGCCGAGGCGCTCTGCCAAGCGATCCTCGCGCGCAGCCCAGAGGATGCGCGTGCCCTGCATCTTCTGGGGGCGATCCGCTTCGCCGGCGGGCGCGCTGAAGAGGCGATCGGGCTCGTGACGCGCGCGGTTGCCGCGAAGCCCGACTATGCCGAGGCGGAGTTCAATCTCGGCGCGATGCTGGCGGCGAACGGCCAGACCGCGGAGGCCGCGGACCACTACCGCCGGGCGGCCGCCCTGCGACCCGAGCATGTCGAGGCGCAAGGCCGGCTGGCCGCCACGCTCATGAACCTCCGCCGTTACGCGGAGTCCGAGGAGGCGTATCGGCGGGTGCTGGCGCTGCAGCCCGAACATGTGGCCGCCCATAGCGACCTCGCCGCCCTGGCGCTCATCCGCGGCGATCTCGATGCGGCGGAGTGCCGTGGCCGACGGGCGGTTGCGCTGGCACCGCGGGATTCAACGGCCGCGTTGCGGCTGGGCCGGGCGCTCGACGAGTCGGGGCAGCACGGCGAAGCAATCCGGCAATATCGGCGGGCGATTGAACTGGATCCGCAAGACGTTGCCGTCCGGCGCAATCTCATCCGGACTATGCTGTACGCTTCCGAGCTCAGCGACGCCGACCGGAAGGCTGAGCATCTTTCGTTCGCAGTGGCGATGGCGACGCGGGTGGAACAGAAGCTGCCGCCGCCCGCGAACGATCGCGACCCGGAGCGGCGCTTGCGCGTCGGCTGGCTGTCCTCCGATCTCTATCAGCATCCGGTGGGGCGAAACCTCGAGCCGCTGTTCGCCGCTCGTGACACCACGCAGTTCGAGTTCATCTGCTATGCCGAAGTCGAGAACGCCGACGAGATGACCGACTGGTTTCGCAAGCGCGCCGATGCGTGGCGGTCGACCATCGGGTCGAGCGATGCGGAGGTCGCGGCACAGATCCGGGCCGATGCCATCGATGTGATGATCTATGTCGGCGGGCGGTTCGACAATAATCGGCCGCAGGTGGCGGCCTGGCGGCCGGCGCCCGTGCAGGTCAGCCTGTTCGACGCCGCGACCAGCGGCCTGGCCGACATGGACTATTTCATCGCCAACCGGTTCATGGTCCCACGCTCCGCATCGGAATATTTTTCGGAGCGCCCGCTCTGCCTGCCGAATTTCTACCTCCACCGGCCGATCGCCGGCGGGCCGGAGGTTGGACCGCTGCCCCAAATTTCGGCCGGGCACGTGACCTTTGCGTGCTTCAACAATCCGCTGAAGATCGGCAAGCCGGTTCTGGCACTGTGGCGGCGCATCCTCGAGCGCCTGCCCGAGGCGCGCCTGTTCCTCAAATTCCAGCGCAAATATGCGAGCGAGCGGCTGCGGGCCCGCGTGGTCGAGGCGCTCGGGCCGGCGGCGCAGCGCGTCGAGTTCGATCCGGTTCAGCGGGTGTTCGGTGATCATTTGAGCCTCTACAACGAGACCGATATCGCCCTGGACCCCTTCCCCTTTACCGGGTCGACGACCACGTTCGAGGCGCTGTGGATGGGCGTGCCCGTCGTCTCCCTGGCTGGCTCGACCTTCATGGGCCGGTGGACCGCCTCGATGCTCCACGCGGTGAAGCTGGAGGAGCTGATCGCGCACAGCGCCGATGAGTATGTCGGGATCGCGGCGCGGCTCGCCCGCGATCCCGCCCGCCTATCGGCGCTGCGTGCCGGCTTGCGCGAACGGGTACTGCATTCGTCCATATGCGACGAACAGCGGACGGTGCGCTACTTCGAGCGCGCGCTGCGCGCCGTGTGGCAACGATGGTGCCGCTCCGGCGGTCGCGGCTGAGGTCAGGGCACTGCGACGGTCGCCGGCGGACTGATGACCGGCACCCAGGCCGGTTGCAGCTTGAACGTGATCGTCACGCGAATCAGCGGGCACAGACGGCTGGGGTCGCGGCCGGCATGCGGGATGTCGGAATCGAAGATCACGATGCGGCCGGGTTTGGGCAGCACCGCCCGAATGACGTCCCCGTGATCGGGCGTATAGAAGAGTGTCTCGCCGTGCCAGTTGGGCTGCCACACGCGATTGCAATAGAAGACGACCGTCTTGCGGCCCGGCTCGTTGGTGTCGGTGTGGATCTCGCCGGATTGCCCGTAGGTCTGGCCGTTGGCGTAGGCGAGCTCGATCCGGTGCTCGCCCTTCAGCAACCGCTTGGCGCATAGCCACAACGCAAACAGCTCGGGCGAAAACTTCTCCAGGGCCGGCTCGCTGTCGGCGAACGGAGCGAACCAGAAGCTCAGCGGATCGTCGGGCGAGGATTTGACGCCGTGCTTCCAGATCGGCATGCGCACGATCTCATCCAGCGTTTCGACCAGCTGCGGCGGCACGGCGTTATCGAAGACTTCGATGTCGCCCGGCATGGTCTTGCGTTCCTATGGTTCCGTCTAGCCTGGTGCCGGCGGCGCGCAACTGCGCGCGCGGCCCGGGCCGCGACTGTGCGGGTGGAGCCGCGTGGATTGCCCGAAGCGTTACTGCGGCCGCTCGTTGTCGATGCGCAGCTGACGGGCGCGCGTCAAGATCACGTTCTCCAGATCGACCGCGGTCTTGGTCTCCACCGCGGCGTCGATCCACGCGCCGGTATCGTCCCGCCGTTGCCGGAACACCGCTGCCTTCACTCCATCGGCCCGCAGCTGCCGGCCCAGGATGTAGATGTTGAGCTTGAACCGCTCGTTGGGCGTCTCGGGCGGCGTGTACCAGTCGGTAATGATCACTCCGCCGAACGGGTCGGCGGACGCGAGAGGCATGAACGCGATGGAATCGAGCGAGGCCCGCCAGAGATAGCTGTTGACCCCGATGCCACCGCCGCCCGGATCCTCCTTCTTGCCGCTGCCGAACAGGTTGAGACCGTCGGCGCCGAACACGCTGTCGTTTTTCTGTCCCGTCGGGCTGTAGGTGCTGGCCCCTCCGCTTTTGCCGGTCTTCTCGGGATACGTGTACTGCGTGTTGTCGCTGCTGCACGCGGTCGCCGCCACGAGCGCCGCAGCCGCCAACAGCCGAACTATCGCCCGGCCCATAGAAGAGGCCCGAATTTCGCTCATCTCGCTTCCCCAAAGTCGCCGGCGATTCAGGCCGGCAGGCCCTTAGTCTCTGTAGTCTCTGTCTCTCTGTAACTGATCGCGCCGCGACCCGCTGAACCCGCGGCCCGATCCGCTAAATCACTATAACTTTTTCGTATTCGGGCCGGCAAGCGTGGCGCCGAATGGCCCGTTCCGGCGCGCCCGAGCCTAACGAAATTTAATTACTAACCCAAAAAGCGCAGCTTTATCGTAACGAATATCATGCGATAACAAATAGTTATAAGCCACATGTAATCCTGATCTGCGGCTTGGCGGGGTGTGTCTTTGCCGCCACAGATTACCATTTTCAACACAGTTTTACGGAAAACCGTTTGACGCCCAACAAAGCTGCATGAAATAAACGCACCGGTCTAGCCAAGCAGGCGGGGGACCAGCCGTAAGGCTAGAAAGATTCAGCCGCGAGGCTGCGCAAAACAAACTGGAGAGGGCACCTTATGAAGAAACAACTACTGTCCACGAGCGCGCTCGTCGCGGCCGGCTTGGTGGCCACGGCGGGAGCAGCGAGCGCTCAGACGGCCCCGGCGTCGTCGCCGATTCAGATCACGGTCGGCGGCTACATGTATCAATTCCTGTCGTACACCGACCAGAAGGACCGCACGATGGGTTCTGGGTCGACGGGCGTTACCGCCAAGCCGACCCCGGTGCAGGTCAATAACGACTCTGAAATCTGGTTCCAGGGCAAGACGACGCTGGCGAACGGCATCTCGGTCGCCCTGCGCGTCGAACTCGAAGCCAACACCGAGAGCGACCAGATCGACGAATCGTTCGGCATCATCGAAGGCGCGTTTGGCCGAATCGAAATCGGTTCGACTGACAACTCGGCCTACAAGATGAGCATCCATGCTCCGGACGCGGCCCTGGGCATCGCGACCGCTGGTGTGCAGTCGTTCACCAGCAACCTCGTCGCCAACCCGTCGGGCTCGAGCATCCTCGATACTCCAATCAACACGACCCTGCCGCGTATGGGCGACAACGACTCGGAGAAGATCTCGTACTTCACTCCGCGTTTCGAGGGCTTCCAGATCGGTCTGTCGTACGTTCCTGAGATCACTCAGGACCGTGGCGGCATCGGTGGCGTTCGCTACAACTCGAACACCTACCACAGCGGCTTCACCGCGGGCTTGAACTTCACCCGGGCGTTCGGCGCGATCGACATCGCGGCGTCGGCCGGTTATGCCCGCTTCTCGAAGCCGGACAGCACCGGTGCGATCAGCAACGGTACGCTGAGCGATCCGCAGGGCTATCTGGCTGGCGCGCAGGTCGGCTACGCCGGCTTCCGGGTCGGTGGCTCGTACCTGAAGCAGAAGGACTACGCGGCGGTCAGTGCCGGTCAGACCGGTGCTGCGACGGCGATGTCGGGCGCGGGCTGGACGGGTGCCACGGGTCAGCTGCTCAACGGCTCGTCGTACGATCTCGGCCTGACCTACACCTTCGGTCCGGCTGTCGTCGGCATCGACTACTTCAATGGCCACAACAAAGGTCTGACCACCGCCGGAAACAACAACGGCTCCGACCGAGTCGAGGGCGGTGCCGTCACGGGTCGGTATCAGCTTGGGCCGGGCGTGAACGTGGAGGCCTCGGTGTTCCACTTCAACGTCAGGGGCAACGCCAGCACCAGCGGTGTGGACAAGAACAACGCAACCGGCCTGATGACCGGTCTGCTCTTGAACTTCTGATCTCCGTATCAGAGGCGACTACCCGAAAGGGGCGGCTTCGGCCGCCCCTTTTTTCTTGTGCATCCTCTTGTGGCCGGCCCGGCCGCTGCCGATGATGGGGCATGGCCGCGATTGCCGATAATCTTGCCGCCGTCCGCGCCCGGATCACCGCCGCTGCGCTGGCCGCCGGACGGGATCCAGCCGGGATCGAGCTCGTCGCGGTGTCTAAGACGCACGACGCCGACGCCGTCCGGGACGCGCTATTGGCCGGCCAGGCGGTGTTCGGCGAAAACCGCGTCCAGGAGGCCGAGCGCAAGTTTCCCTCGCTCCGCGGCCAATTTCCGGGCCTGCGGCTGCATCTGATCGGCCCCCTGCAGACCAACAAGGCGAGCGACGCGGTCCGACTGTTCGACCTGATCGAAACGGTCGACCGGCCGAAGCTCGCCGCCGCCTTGGCCGCCGCTATGGAGAGGCTCGCGCGGCCCCTCCCGTGCTTCGTCCAGGTCAATACCGGCGAGGAGCCGCAGAAGGCCGGCGTGCTCCCGCAGCAGGCTCTCGAATTCGTGGACGAGTGCCGGAGCCGCTACCGCCTGCGGATCGAAGGGCTGATGTGCATCCCGCCGGTCGACGCACCGCCTGCCCCGCATTTTGCGATGCTGCGCCAACTGGCGCAGCGGGCGGGCCTGCAGCGCCTCAGCATGGGGATGAGCGGCGACTTCGAGATCGCGATCGCAGAGGGCGCCACGAGCGTGCGCGTCGGAACGGCGATCTTCGGGGCGCGGGCCGCCGCTCCGCGCTAGCTGCGCCCGGCGCGCCAGGCCGCGATCATCGCCTCCCACTCCGCGGCCCGCACCCGCCAGGTATGCCCGGCGTTCATCGTCTGGGTCTGCGCGTACGAGCGCTCGGCGGCATGTTGTGGATCTGCATCGATCGCATCGAGTGCCGACTGGAGCCGCAGCAAGTAACGCCGACGGAACTCCTGGAGCCCGACGGCCTGGTGATTGGGAACGAGCTCGGCCAGCCCCATCGTCGTCTCGGGCAGAGCGCCCAAGTCGCTGGTCACCACCAGAGCGCCCGCGGCGAGCGCCTCCATCACGGCGATACAGCTGGTTTCGGGATAGGTGTTCGGATAACTGAGGATCGAAACCTCGGTCAGCACCCTCGCCAGCTCCGGCTGAGGCACCGAGCCCACGTAAGACACCCTCGGCGTCTGGCGCGCCTGGTCGTAAAGCGCGGCAAACCTCGCATCCTCGCGCTCGAGGCCATAGATGCGCATGCTGGAGTAGATCGCGAGGCCGCAGTCACCGGAGAGCTGCGGAAAGACGTCCAGCAGCACGTCCAAGCCCCGGAACGGCGTACTGGTATAGGCCAGTCGCCACGGCCGCAGCTTGCGCCGGCGCAGATCCGCGGCATCAGCGAACAACGACTCGAACCGGGGGCCGATCGCATTGCGCCGCACCTCGACCTGCTTCGGATCCGCGCGGAATACGTCGAGATAGCGCCGGCGGTGCCACTCCGAAACGCAAACGATCTTTTGCCACCCGCGGCAGATCTCCGGCCTCGCCAGATCGGCGATCGCCGCGATGTCGCAGTCATGCCCGGTCCACATGGCAAGCACGGTGCGCGACGGCAATTCATCACGCAGCACGCAGGCCTCCGCCGGACCATTCAACACCACAAGCGCATCGAATCCCGTTTGGCGGAGATAATCGTCCGGGATCGACTTGCGGGGCAGCATCTCCACGCCCGACACGATGCGATGGGCTGGCGCGTTGTTGAGGATCACGACCCGGTGTCCGCGCCGCGCGAGCTCGACCGCCAGATAGCACAGCGCCGATTCGGACCCGGCGATCGGCCGCGCCAGGGGCGTCTCCACGTCGTACGGAAGCGATCCGAAGTCGGCGAAGGCGATAGACAGCGCGTTCATGGCCGTCTCTTCCCAGCGATGTCAGCCGGCGACACGGATCAACCAGTTCTCGAGTGCCCGAATCGAGGCTTTATCCTCAAACAGCACAGCGCTTTTGTCGGCAATTGATTGAGCGAGCTCGGTCCGCCGCCCGGGAGCTGCCGCGATCTCCACCGCCGTCTCGGCATAAGCGGCCTGATCGGGCACCACGCAGTCTTCGATGCCCATCAGGCGATAGAACCCGAAGGTATGGCGGCCCCGCATGAATTCACCGGGCCAGGTCACGATCGGCGTCCCCACCGACAGGGCTTCGAGGCTGGTATTCCCGCCGCTGAAGTGGAACGGATCGAGCATCACGTCGGCGGCGCGCATCAGCCCGATGAACTCGGCGCGCGGCAGCGCCGGCAGGTACCTGATCCGTCCGATGACATCGTCGCCGCCCGACGCCGAAAGCCGCCGCTGCAGTCTCTCGCGATATCTTGGTCGGTGCTGATCCACCAGGATCAGCCACCCGTCGCGGTCGCGATGCAAGATGTCGATCAGAGCAGCGTCGAAATCGGGATGAAATTTGAACAGGCTTTGCGGACACACATAAAGCCTCCCCGCCGGCAGACCCAGGCGCTCGCGGGTGATGGCCGATGGCGCCTCGGGCCGGTGATAGAACAGCGTGGTGCCCGGCAGGCGTGCCAGGCGTTCGGAATAATGACGCTCGCCGCCGGCCGGCTCCATGGCGCCGCAGGATGCGAAATAGTCCAGGGTCGGGATGCCGGTCGTATCCGGATGGCCCCACGCGACGCATTGCACCCGAGCTAGGCGCGAGAACGCCAGGTAGTAGGTGAAGGCCGCCATCCCGACATCCGTGTAATAGAGAACGTCCAGCTCCGCCGCTGCGATTATCTCGCGCGCCTGGGGCAGGTCGAAGGGCAGGGCGATCGCGTGCTCCGGGCTTGCGAGGAACGCGTCGCGTACCGGATCCTGCGCCGGCCGCGGCGACAGAAAGGGCGTATAGAACACGAACAGCTCGATCCGCGTGCGGTCGATCGTCTCGACCAGACCGCGATTGAGCTGGCCAATCGTATGGCCGTGAAAGTACGTGGACACGAGGCCGACCCGCAGCCGCCGGCTTGCGCGCCTCGCGCCGCCCCGGCAATGCGGTGCCACGTACGCCAGCGACAGGCACGACTTGAGATAGAGCTGCGCGATCGCCTCGTTCAACGGCCGATCGTCCATCCCGTGATAGGCAAGGAAAAACGACGTGAGGTTGACCTGGCCCAAAGGATCTTCGATGACCGGCGGCCTCGCCAGGAGCGCCTGGAGCCTGCCCATCATCTCGTCGCGGGTGGCGCGGATTTCGGCGTTCGAGGCCGGCAGCGGCGACACCGTGACGGCCCGGCGCAGCTCGACCGCGGGCTCCGGCCGGACGCGCAGCGCTGCGCTGTAGGTCGCCATCGCCTGGTCCCGGTCGCCATCGTTCGCGTACTCGCTCGCCAGATTGAGGTAGGAGAGGTAGTACTGCGGCGAGCGCTCGATGAGCGCCTTCCAGACGGCGACCGCTTCGTCGTACCGTTCGAGCGCCTGCAGACTCACGGCCAGGTCGTTGGCCAGCTGCGGGTATTCCGGATATCGATCGATGATCGGCGACAGCAGCTCGGCCGCCTCCGCATGGCGTCCGAGCTCGCGCAGAACTCCCCCGAGGGCGGACACGACCTCCGCGTCGCCGGGCGATTCGCGCAAAGCCGCCTGATACAGTGCGACGGCGTCGTTCGGCCGGCCGGCGCGCGCCAGCACGTCTCCGAGCCGCAGCAGCGCCACGCGATAGCCGGGTGCCAGCTCGAGCGCCCGGCGCAGGCTCGCAACCGCTCCGTCGAAGTTCCCCGTCTCCGCAAGAGCCTTGCCCAGGTTGCCGTGGAAGGCGGGAGCGTCCGGCCGGAGCGCCACCGCCTGCCGAAGCGTGTCGACCGCAGCCGCGGGATCGCCGCGCTGGGCGAAAACGACGCCCAGGAAATGCAGCGCGTCGGCGTTGTCCGGCTGCTCCCGCAGGACCTGCCGGTAGAGCGCTTCGGCATCGGCAAGCCGGCCGGCCCGCTGGTGCGCGAGCCCAAGCTCGAGGCTTTTCTGCACATCCGCCATGGTCGCTCAGGACGGCCGCGCCGCCGCTTGCGCAGCACACCATCGGCGCCAGACCGCCCGCATCGCCCGGCCGAAGTACCGCGCCGCGCGCGGTCCGTCACATAACGAAGACTGCCGCACCCGCTCGCGCAGGGCAGCGCTGGTCCGCGCGAGGTAAGCCGGATCGGAGGCCAGCCGTGCTGCGAGCGCCACGTAGTCGTCGAGCGAGCGGGCGACGAGATCGCCGTACCCGGCATGGCGGAGCAGCGATGCGGCCCAGCGCGACATGACGCTCGATCCTTCGAGGGTCACGACCGGGACGCCCATCCACAGCGCTTCGAATGTGGCGGTCGATCCATTGAATGGAAACGGGTCGAGTGCCACGTCGACCTCGGCATAAGCTGCCAGGTGGCTGGTGCGACGCTCGTCGCGCCCGGCGATGTGCAGCCGCTCACGACCGATGGATTCGGCGGCCAGCAGCCCTTCGAGGCGCGGCCGAATAGGCAAAACATCATTGGAGTATTTTAGCAGCAGCCGGGAGTTCGGGACCGCCCGCAGGATGCGGGCCCACAGCTGGAGCACGCGGTCGTTGAGCTTGCTCGGATTATTGAAGCTCGCAAACGTGACTTCGCCGCGGGGTGAAATCGGCCGCGGGACCACATCCGGCGCGTCCTCGATCTGCGGGTGGACGTAGAAGCTTGGCAAGTGAAGCACCCGCTCGGTGAAGCGCTCCCGAGGCTTGGCCGGCACCATGTCCCAGTCGGAGATCAGGTAATCGACAGTTGTCATGCCGCTGGTGGCGGCATCGAACAGACTCACCTGGACGGGTGCCGGCCGGAAGGCCGCGACGAGCGGCCGGTTGCGATCGAAGCGGCCTCCCAGGATCACCAGCACATCAATGACATCGTCTCGAACAAGGGCCGCCACGCTGCGATCGGTGATGCCTTTGATGTCGTGCCAGCCGTCGGCGCGCTCGCGGAACCACGCCGTCGTTTCGTCCGGCGAGATCACGTCCGCGTAGCAGGTCATGGCGAAGCGGCCCCGATCGAGGCCGCCGAAGATCGGCATGAGATTCCAAGCGAGCGGATGATCGCGGAAATCCGACGACAGCCAGCCGATGCGGATCCTGCGCCCCGGATCGGGGCTGTTCCGAAACGGCTCGGCCACGCCGTAATGCGGTGAGGCGCATGCGGCTTCGAAGCGCCGATGCACGGCGAACTTGGCGTCTTCGTCCAGCTCGGGGTCGTACAGGATGGCCGTGATGAACGTGCGGTAAAGCTCCACATCGGCCGGAGGTTCGGCCGCCAGGCCGTCGAGCAGACCCACGCCCTCATGGCAGCGGCCTTGCCGCATCAGCGTGGCAGCGAGGTTGCGGCGCGCGCCCCGGTGCTGCGGTTCGATCGCGAGCACGTGCCGCAGCGACTCCTCGGCCCCTTTGACGTCGCCGCGCGCCATGAGGGCGGTGCCGAGATTGAACGATGCGCCAGCATAGGCAGGAGCCAGCTCCACGGCGCGGCGATAGCTTCGAACGGCGCCCGTCAGGTCGCCGGCGCTTTCCAGCGCCTTGCCGAGGTTGTTGTGGAAGGCGGGCGCGTTGGGCCGGAGCTCGACCGCCCGCCGGATGCTGTCGATCGCGGCGGCCGTTTCGCCGCGCTGCCCCAGAATGACCCCGAGGAAGTGCAGCGCATCCGCATTCGACGGCTCCTCTCGAAGCACGTCGCGGAACAGGGCCTCCGCTTCGCCGAGCTGCCCGGCCCCGATCTGCGACACCGCGCGTGCCAGCCTGTCCTGCAGATCCGACATACGGGGCTAGGTCCTTTCGCTCGACGACGTGCGGTTGCGGCACCAAAGCCCGATCATGCCTGAAAAAAGGGTTGGGTTGTCGACCTCGAATTGATCCCACAGTCGCAGGTCCAGTCCCGCCGGATCCCCGGAAAAACGGGCGCGATATCTGGCCAAGGTGGCCGCCGGCACGTCGACGCTCACGAGCTCGAGGCCGAGCTCGGCTAGCATCGAGTGGACGGCCAGCGGCGTGAACCGGTGCTCCAGCACGTTGAACAGAAGGTCGCGGCAGCCACTCAGGGTGAAGAAGTCCGTAAAGCGCCGGACGGTTGTCCGCCAGTCCTGTGCGTCGGCGGGCGCATCGAGAACGAGCCGCCGGAGCCGCCGTATCCCCTCGGGCGTGGGCTCGATGGCAAGCGCTGCGATGGCGCGCCGCGCGGCCACGACGTCCTGCCGGCCGCGTTCGCTGTAGAGTGCCACATTCATCAGCCCGCCGGGCTTCAGGCGCCGGGCCAAGGCGCGCCAGCCGGCCATGGGATCGGCCAGGTGATGGAGGACCCCGATCGCCTCGATGACGTCGAAGTCGCGGTCCAGCCGGTCGGCGTCCAGCAGATCGAGCTGCACGAACTCTATGGGCACGGTGCCATAGCGGCGCGCCATGCGCGCGGCGTAGGCGAGACTGGCGGCACTCAAGTCGACCGCGGTGAGGCGGAGCGGCTGGCCGTAACCCAAGGCGGCGGTGATCGCCTGGCGGCCGGTGCCGCAGCCCGCGATCAGGACATCGATCGGGCCCTCGAACCGCGCGCGATCGGCGGGCAGACAGCGCGCCAGTAGCCGCGCGCGCCGCTCTCCCGCCAGCGGCGGGTTGAGGGCGAGCCATCGCGGATAAGGGCTTTCTTCGTACTGCGTCTGCACGCGCTGCGATCCGCTGCCCTGCGCACGACCCAGCTTGCGGATGGACTGGCTGGGGGTTCCGCTGTCTCCCTCCGTCGCGGCAAGGACAGCGCGCACCGCGGGACTGGTCAGGCGAGACCGCCAAAGAGGGAATCCGGGGAGGGTCGCGGGCGCGCGATACATGGCCGCCCGCAGGACGTCCGAATCGTCGGGCGAAGCAGCACCGGCGATCCGCTCGACCAGCCGCTCGACCGCATGCTCCTCCGCCGGCTCGGCCGGCCAGGCATATTCGTTGTTCGCGGCCTGACAGGCCAACCCGTGCGCCACGTCCTGCCAGCCGGAGGGAAGCGTCTCGGGCGCGCGGCTCGCGAGGCTGGCCCGGAGTGCCAGCAGGATGCGCTCGAGCGGCACATCGTGGCAGACCCCGCGCACCAGGATCTTTCGCAGGAGAGGATCGTCGAACGGTGCGATCCCTCCCGCGTCCAGGCACGTGGCGATGCGCCGGCGGAGATCGTCATCGCTCGCCGCTGTCAACGGCTTCCATTGCGGCTTCGCCAGCAAACAATCGACCACCGAGCGCACCAGCGGCTGCAGGTCGACCTCCTCGAACTCGCTGGCCACCCGGATCGCGGCCTCGACTGTGGGCGACGGTTCGAGCCGATAAGCCCCCAGCAGTCGCGCCAGCCACCGCGCGGCATCGGCCCCGCCGCGCCGCTCTGCGAGCCCGCCGACCAGGGCGCCGATGGCCTCGGTCCGCCGGCCGGCCGCGATCAGGCGCTGCGCCTGCTGGACGACCTGGTCCATCAGCCGCGGCACCAGCGCCGCCACGCGGCGCGCAGGAAACGGCCGATCTGGCGGGCGCGACCGGCTCCATCGCACAGCGGCGATGCTTCGACGCGGGCGCGCAAGCTCGAACGCAGCCGCTCCAGCGAAGAGGAGTCGCCGGCCATCCGCGCGGCCAGGCCGATATACTCATCGGGGCTGTGCGCCACCAGTTCGTCGAGATCGAGCGCGTGCAGCATGGCCGCCGTCCATCGCGCGGCCATGACCTCTCCGGCGAGAGTGACGACCGGCACCCCCATCCACAGCGCCTCGAAGCTCGTCGTCGAGCCCGTGAACGGAAACGGGTCCAGGGCGACGTCGATGGCGTTGTAGGACCGCAAATGGCGCGCGAAGCTTTCGCTCTCGCCTTGCATCAGGACGCGCCCCAGGTCGACGCCGGCCGCGCGCATCGCCGCCATGACGCGCTCCCGGACCGCCGGCGATACGAACTGATTCCGGTATTTGAGGAGCAGTCGCGAGTCCGGAACCCGGCGCAGCAGCTCCGCCCAAATCCGCAAGACTTCGTCATTGAGCTTGGACGGCTTGTTGCAGGAGCCGAACGTCACATATCCGTTCCTGCGAAACGCCGGCGCCTCGGCGGGCGGCGCCGACGTGAGCGGGGGATGCACGTAAAAATGCGGCAGGCAGAACACCCGTTCGACGAACTGCTCGGTCGTGTCCCGCGGCGTCAGAAAACGGTCGCTCAGCAGATAATCGATCGAATCGAGGCCGCTCGTCGCGGGATCGTGGAAGCTCACCTGAACGGGAGCCGGCCGATAGGTGGCAATCAGCGGCCGGTTGCGGTCAAAGCGGCCGGCCAGCAAAACCAGGATGTCTATGCCGTCGGCCCGGATGCGGGCGGCGGCGGCCTCGTCGGGCTCGCCGGCGATCTGTCGCCACCCATCGGCCATGGAGCGGATCTGGGCGGTGAGGGCGTCGCTCGCGGGATTCGCCGAATAGAGAAAGACCTCGAATGCCGACCGGTCCAGGTGATGCAAGACGGGCATCAGGTTGCGGGCCACCGGATGGTCGTGGAAATCGGACGACACGAAGCCTACGCGCAGCCGCCGCTCCGGATCACGCGAGATACTCCAGCCGGTCTCGTGGCGTGGGCGCGAAAACAGCGCTCCGAAGCGCCGATGCTCCGCGAACAGCGCCGCGGGCGAGGTCTCCGGGTCGAACAGCATGGCGGAAAGAAGATTGCGGTAGGCGTTCGCCGAGTTCGGGCGCAGGTGCAGCGCGTGCCGGAAACTGACGATGGCGCCCGGGATGTCGCCGAGCTTCTGCAGGACGATTCCGAGATTGCTGTGCAGCTCGGCCGACTTCGGGGCAAGCTCGACGGCGCGTCGGTAGCTCGCGATCGCCTCATCCAGTCGCCCGAGATCCTTGTACGCGTTGCCGAGGTTGTTCTGAGCGGGCGCGGAGGTCGGCTTCAACGTCGCGGCCGCCTGCAAATAGGCGAGTGCGTCGTCAGCGTTGCCCTGCTCGCGCAGGAGATTGCCAAGATTCGTCAGCGCCCCTTCGTAATCGGGGTCGATTGCGAGCGCGCGCCGGAAGCACTCCGCCGCGTCTTCGGCGCGTCCCATCTGGACCAGCGCATAACCGAGATTGTTGTGCGCCTCCAGATACAAGGGGGCACAGTCGATCGCGGCCCTGTAGCAGCGCTCGGCGTCTGCCGTTTGCCCGCAGGCGCGATACAGATTCCCGAGATGGAAATGCGCTTCCGCCAGACGCGGCTGCAGGTCGAGAGCGCGCTTCAGCAGCGCCTCTGCCGCATCGAGTGATCGGTGGGCCTGTGCGATCAGACCGAGATGGACGAGTGCCGGCGCGTGGCCGGCGTCGATCGCGAGAGTCTGGCGATACAGGCGCTCGGCGTCATCGAGGCGGCCGGCGCGGTGCGCCTCGATGCCCTGCTGAAATAGCGCCTCCGCGGCGGTTGCGGTCGGCGAGGCGGGGTGCGGCATGGAAGGGGCGGCGATTTGCGAGCCTCACTCGGGGCGATTCGCCGAGTTATAGCAGATGAGAGACGCCGCGACCCGCCGGCAAGACCCGCTGCGCCCCCACCTGCTGCAAGGCCGTGACGCGGCCTACGTTCCTGGCTGCTGCTGTTCCTGCTGCCGCATCATCTCCCGATAGCGGTCGAGACCGTGCATCATAGCTTGGGAGACCCAGGTATCCTGAGGCTGGACCGCGGGCGTTGCGGCGGGGGCGGGTGCGACGTTGCTGGGAGTCTGCACGGCGACGGGTACCACGGGCGTCCGCGAGACGTCGCTTGGCAGCGGGATCGTCGTCTGAAGCGGGACCAGGGCCGTGCGCTGGACGTTGCCGTTCGGCGGCGGCGGCATTCCGCTTCCGGCAAAATTCCGGTAATCGGCGAGCGTGTAGCCCGCACCGGCCGGCTTCGCGGGGCCGGGTGCTGCCGTGCCGATCGCGGCCGCTGCCGGGGGCGACATCGCGGGCGGCGCCGCGGCGAGTGTGCCCGCCGGTGCTGCTGCCGGCTGCGGTTGGGCCGGTGATGAGGCCACGTCGGGCGCCGTTGCGACGCCGGCGGAAGCGGGGGCTGGGGTTGCGTCCGCGGTGCGGTGCGCGGGCGCCGTGTCAGCCGGTGCGGCGGCGACAGGCGTCGACGCTGCAGACGTGTCCGCTGCATAGCGCTGGTTTTGCGGGGTCGCCGGCGGCGCATCGCCTTGCGGCAAGAGCATGGCGATGACGTGCTGGCCGGCGTCCTTGCCGGTCGATTGCTCGACGATGGCGCTGGCCGCCGATGCGATCAGCCCCAGCGGGCCGCCCAGCAGGGCACCCCCCAGGACCTGTGCGGCCTGCGGTGCCGCATCGCCTGTGATCGCCCGGTAGACGCTCCCGATGATCGGGATGTACTGCAGCGGATTGAGCGTAGACAAAACGTCCGAAAACGACACGCTGTGATCCGGCATCTTGGTCGGATCACCGATGTCGATTATGCCAGCCGACGCCGGCGCGGCTGTGCTCACGGCCGCGGGTCCGGGTGCGGCAATGCTTGTGACGCTTGCCATTTGCTCCTCAATAAGCAAACGGCAGACCACGATTTTCCATTGAAAATCAGCGGCTTGATTCGGAATTTTTGGCCGCCCCGGCAAGATTTTCCGACCTGCCCTGCCCTTTGCCGACTTGGGACGGCTGCCGGCGGCATGGTAAAAGCGCCAGATGGCAGCCCAAAAACGGATCTTGCTGGTCGATGACGACGCCACCTTGCGCCAGTCGTTGGCCGAACAGCTGACGCCGGAGTTCGAGACCGTACAGGTCGGCTCGGGTACAGCCGCGCTCGAGGTGGTACGCTCCGGCCGCTTTGACGCCGTTCTCCTCGACGTGGGGCTGCCCGATATCGACGGCCGCGACATCTGCCGGCAGATGCGCGAGCACGGCGCGAGCATGCCCATCATCATGCTGACCGCCGCCGCCGGCGAGACCGACACCATCACAGGCCTCGATGCCGGCGCCAACGATTACGTGACCAAGCCGTTCCGCCTCGGCGTCCTAGTGGCCCGTCTGCATGCGCAGCTGCGCAGCCACGAGGCGTCGACCGATGCGGTGTTCACCATCGGGCCTTTCAGCTTCCATCCGACCGCCAAGGTTCTGGTCGAAAACGGGTCGCGAAAGAAGGTGCGGCTCACCGAAAAGGAAGTGGCCATCCTGCGGTTCCTCTATCGCGCTGGCGACAAACCGGTGTCGCGCGAGACCCTGCTCGGCGAGGTTTGGGGATACAACGCCGGCGTCAACACGCATACTCTCGAGACCCACGTCTATCGCCTGCGGCAGAAGATCGAACGGGATCCGGCGCGCGCCGAGATCCTCATCACGGCGCCAGGGGGCTATCGTCTTAACCTTTCGTAATCCGGGTCGTCTTGCGCCCTGTGACGGCCGTCACACCCCGCCCTCCACCTGCAGCCGGTACGCTGGGGGCGGTTCGGGGGGATGGGCCCATGCCCTTGAATGGACTAGGGTGAGCCCCTCGGAGGATTAGGGTGGAGACGGCAAGCAATTTCTTCGTCCGGTTTTGGGGAGTGCGCGGCTCGATCCCGACGCCCGGCGCCACGACGGCCCGCTATGGCGGCAACACGTCGTGCCTCGAGGTTCGGTGCGGTGACCGTCTCCTGATTTTCGACGCCGGCACGGGCATACGGCCGCTCGGCGCACATCTCGACCGGCTCGGGACCGTGGATGCCGACGTCTACTTTACCCATACGCATGTCGACCACATCCAGGGGCTGCCGTTTTTCAGCTCGGCCTACAAGCGCACCAACAAGCTGCGCTTCTGGGCGGGCCACCTGAAACCCGACTACACGCTGAAGCAGGTCCTGTCCGAGATGATGATGGAGCCGCTCTTTCCCGTGCCCATCAGCATTTTCGGCGCGGAGATTTCGTTCAACGACTTCGATTGCGGCCAGACCCTGGTTCCGGTGCCGGGAATCCAGCTGCGCACGGCACCGCTCAACCATCCGAACCGCGCCACGGCCTATCGCATCGAGTACGCGGGCAAGTCCATCTGCTATGTCACCGACACCGAACACAAGCCGGACCAGCCCGACACGAGCATCCTGGCGCTGATCGACGGCGCCGACCTCGTGATCTACGACTCCACCTACACCGACCAGGAGTTTCCCAACTTCATCGGCTGGGGCCATTCGAGCTGGCAGGAAGGCGTGCGCCTGTGCACGCGGGCGAAAGTCGGACGGCTTGTCATATTCCACCACGATCCCTCGCATGACGACGCATTCATGGACAAGGTGGCTGCCGAAGCCGACAAGGCCCGGCCCGGTACCATCGTGGCGCGCGAGGGATTGATACTCTCGCCGTAGCCGCCGTGACCTCCGCACGCGGCGTGTGGCGCCGCTGGCTGCTGGGTGCCGCGACGCTCCTCGGGCAGCGGCGCGGCTATTTCATCCCGCAGCGTTACGCCGGCACACAGGGGCCGGCGCACTATCCCGCGTTCGAAGCGATGTTCGGCGGCGCGGTGCCGGAATTTCGCGACCTTCTGGCCGCAATGGCCCGCCATGCGGAGCTTCTCGCCGGTCTGCGCGGCCCGGCGCCGGAGCCGCGAATCGATCAGGACTGGTTCCCGCGGCTCGATGCCGCCATGGCGTACGCGTTCGTCCGCGAGCGCCGGCCGTCCGCGATCATCGAGATCGGATCGGGGCATTCGACCCGGTTCATGGCGCGCGCGATCCGCGATGGCGGGCTATCGACCCGGCTGGTGGCGATCGACCCCGCGCCGCGCGCTCCGATCGCGGGATTGAACCTCGAATGGCTGCAGGCGCCGTTGCAGGCGGTCGATCTCGACCGGTTCGGCACCTTGGGCCCAGGCGACCTTCTGTTCGTCGACTCGAGCCACGTGCTGATGCCCGGAACCGATGTCGACACCATCCTCAACCGCATCCTGCCGCGCCTCGCGGCGGGCGTGATCGTCCATTTCCACGATGTCTTCCTGCCCGATGCGTATCCGGACGAATGGGCATGGCGCGGCTACAACGAGCAGAACGCGGTCGCAGTTCTTCTCGGTGCCGGGCGTTGGCGCCCGGTGTGGTCCTCGCGATGGGTGGCGACGCGCATGCGCGACGCCGTCACTGCCAGCGGGCTTGTGCGCCTGCCGCTGGCGGCGGGCGCGTTCGAGTCCAGCCTGTGGATGGAGCGGCTGTAGCGCCTACTTGTACGGATCGGCCGCGTCGCGCAGGCCGTCGCCCAGGAAGTTGAACGCGAGCACCGTGATGATGACCGGGATGACCGGCAGCATCAGCCACGGATAGAGCGCCACCACGTTGATGTTCTGGGCTTCGGTGAGCAGCACGCCCCAGGAGGTGATCGGAGGTCTGAGGCCGAGACCGAGGAACGAGAGGGCGGTCTCGCCCAGGATCATCTGCGGGATGTGCAGGGTCGCCGACGCGATGAGGTGGCTCATGAAGCTGGGCAGCAGATGGCGGCCGATGATGCGCTTCGGCTTCGCACCCATGAGGATCGCCGCCGTGCAGAAATCTTCTTCGCGCAGCGACAGGAGCTTCGAGCGCACCGCGCGCGCCAGGCCCGTCCAGGTCAGGAGCCCGAGGATGATCGTGATGCCGAAATAGACGTAAAGCGGGCTCCACGACACCGGCAGCGCCGCCGACAGCGCCATCCACAGCGGCAGCTTGGGAAACGACTGCAGGACCTCGATCGAACGCTGGACGAGATGGTCGGGCCAGCCGCCGTAATAGCCGGCGATTCCACCCAAGGTGATGCCGACGACGAAGCTCAAGGAAATACCGATCAAGCCGATCGTCAGCGAAATCCTGGCGCCGTAGGCGAGGCGCGAGAACATGTCGCGGCCCAGCCGGTCGGTTCCGAGCAGGAAGACCGTGCCGCCCTCGGCCGGGCAGAACAGATGGAACCGGCCGGGCACGAGGCCCCACCAGTTGTACGCATCGCCCAGGCAGAAGAACCGCAAGGGTTCGACCTTCGCGGGGTCGGGCGTATACACGCGCTTCAGGTTGTCCATGTCCAGCCGGTAGTCGAGCCCATAGACGAACGGACCGACGAAGCGGCCGTTGTCGAACAGGTGCACCATCTGCGGCGGCGCGTAGATGAAATCGGTGTTGCGGGTGTAGAGGCTGTAGGGAGCGATCATTTCGCTGACGAAGATCGAGGCGTACATCACCAGCAGGACGATGCCGCACGCGACGGCCACGCGGTGCCGTTTCAGCTTCCACCACATCATCCGCCACTGCGAGGCGCGATAATACTTCTCGAGCTCGGGCGACAGGCGCTCCGCGGCGCGCCGGTCGAACGGAGCGTCGCTGACATAATGCGGCAGGCGGTCCGGGGACGCGGCCATCGAGGTGGCGTGGTCGTTCATCGCGTGGCTCCGCCCTGCAGGCGGATCCGCGGGTCGAGTGCGGCCAGCGCCAGATCTGAGACGAATACGCCGACCACGACCAGCACGGCCTCGAGCATGACGAACGAGCCCGCCAGATACATGTCCTGGCTTTGCAGCGCCCGCAGCAGCATCGGGCCGTTGGTCGGCAGCGACAGGACGACCGACACGATCGCCGAGCCGGAGATGAGGTGCGGCAGGATAGAGCCGATATCGGCGATGAACGGGTTGAGCGCCATGCGCAGCGGGTATTTGACCAGCAGTCGCCCAGCGGGCAGGCCTTTGGCGCGGCCGGTCACCACGTACTGCTTCTGCAGCTCGTCCAGCAGGTTCGCCCGCAGCAGCCGGATCATTTCCGCGGTGCTGGAGGTCCCGAGCACAACCACCGGAATCCACAGGTGCTCGAGCACGGATACGAACTTCCCCCACGACATCGGCTGGCCCAGATAATGGTCGTCCATCAGGCCGCCGATCGACAGGCCGAAATACACATTCGCGAAGTACAGAAGGACCAGGGCGAGAAGGAAGCTGGGTGTCGCGATGCCGATGAATCCCACAAACGTGAGGGAGTAGTCACCCCACGAGTACTGGTGGGTCGCGGAATAAACACCGATCGGGAACGCCACGACGTAGGTGAACAGCAGCGTGGTGAAGGCCACCAGGAACGAAAGGAACAGGCGCTGCCCGATCAGCGTCGATACCGGCACGTTGTATTCGAACGACCAGCCCATGTCGCCTTGCAGCAGGCCCAGCACCCAGCGGAAGTACTGGATGATCGGCGGCTGGTCGAGTCCGTATTGCTGGCGCAGGAATTCGATCTTCGCCGGGTCGACGTGCTCGCCCTGGCTCTGCATCTCGTTCATCATCGTGCTGAGATAGTCGCCCGGCGGCAGCTGGATGATGATGAAGACGATGGCGCTGATCGCGATCAGCGTCGGCACCATGATCAGAACGCGGCGGGCGATGTAGCTCAGCATGCGCGGGTCACTGTGCGGCGGCTGTGGTGCCGGGCTGGTCGAACCAGAACGTGTCCGGGTGATAGATCCCGAAAAAGGCGCCGGGCTCGAAATTGTAGATCCCGTGCTCGGGCACGTTGCGCAAGCGCCGGGAAACGACCACCGGCTGCTTCACGTCGGCGACGGTGCCGATCGAGTACACCTGTTCGGCGTTGATCTCGATCATCTTGCGCCAGATCTCCCGCCGCTCGTCGAGCGAGTCCGCCTTCCGCCACTCGGTGTGCAGCTGCAGCAGCTCTTCGGCCTTGGGATCGTCGGGCTTCTCGCCGCTCTTGCCGCTGGTCTCGAAGTACTCGCCCCATTTCGGCCACTGGAGCTGATCCTGCGCCGTGGGCGCAAACTCGTCCGGCGCCATGTTGGCCGTCACCAGCGCGTTCTCCAGGCCCGGCCAGATCGACATCGTGGCATCGCCGGAGAAGACGCGGTCGCGGAACACTTCGCGCTGCGACGGCTTGATGAACAGCTTGATGCCGGCCTGCAGCCAGCTGTCGTGGATCAGTTGTAGAACATCGGTCTGCTCGGTGTCCTCGCCGGCGGTTTCGATGACGATCTCCACGGGCCGTCCGTCGGGCAGGAGCCGGACGCCGTCGCTGTCGCGCTTGGTGAGCCCGATGTCGTCGAGCAGCTCGTTCGCTTGTTTGAGATCGAACTGCGACCACGCCTCCCGGTATTGGGGCCGGTAGAGCGGGCTTTGCGGCAGAACGGTGTTGCCGCCTTCCACCGCAAGGCCGAAATAGGTCACCTGGTTGATCTCGTGCCGGTTGACCGCCAGTGACAAGGCCCGCCGGAACCGCACGTCGCGGTTCAGTTTCCGCCAGACCGGGTCGCTCACGTTGAGGTTGGGGTAGAGCGCCAGCTGCGAACCGCGCGTGGTGCTCCACAGGTCGACATCGAAATTGTTGCGCTTGCTCGCTTGGCGCAGGAACGTGTAGTTCGCGAAGCTGAGGCCGCGCGCCTGCAGGTCGCTGTCGCCGGCGCCGGTTTTCGCCGGCAGGATCCGCGAATCGACGATGCCGGCGATCACGCGGTCAATATAGGGAAGCTGGCGGCCCTCGGCGTCGATGCGGTGGAAATAGGGGTTGCGGACGAAGACGAACCGGTCCGCCGGCGGCTTGTTCTTCAGGACCCAGGGCTCGAGCGTCGGCAGGTCCGGATTGTCGTTCTTGGCCATGTGGCCAAGCATCGTGTGGAGCTGTGCCCAGTTTCTGGCGCCGGCGGCCTTGATCTCGGCCGTCAGCGTCTTGGGATCGGTGTAGCGCTCGTGAAAGCGTCTCAAATAATGCGCCGGCATGTAGATGTAGAGCGGATCGGCGCCGGCAAGCGCGGGCAGGAAGTACGGGTTCGGTTCATCCCAGATGTAGCGGACGGTCAGCGGATCGAGCACCTCGAACTTGGGCGCCTTGCCGTCGACCGTCAGGACCTTCGGGATGCCGAAGGGCGCGAGGCGCTTGTTGTTGGCGACGTCCTCCCACCAGTAACGGAAGTCTTCCGCCGTGAAGGGCGCGCCATCCGACCAGCGATGGCCCTCCCGCAGGTGGAGGGTGAACACGCGGTCATGGTCGTTGTCGACCGATTGCAGGATGTCGGGGCGAAGGTCGAAATTCGTGTCGTACCCCACCAGACGCGAATAGCCGTAGACGACCAGCATCCGGACGTCCTGCGGACGGGCCATCAGGATATGCAGATCGCCGCCGTGCCGCCCGATGACCGCCCCTGGGACAGCGAACGTGCTGACCAGCGGGTCTTTCGGTAGCCGGTCGCTGACCCGCGGCAGCTTGCCCGCATCCACCTCCGCCGCGAGCATCGGCGTCTCGCGCAGCGGCGGCCGCTGTGCCAGGGCCGGCGTGGCGAGCAGGACCAGCACGCAGGCCCAGAGGGAGGCGGCGCGTATCATGCCGGTACCCTCTCGGTGATGCGCATCAGGTCGTGTTTCGATGCGCCCTCCGCGGCGCGGACGAAGTGGCCGTCGCCCATGTCGATGAACGCCGCCTTGCCGATCCCATCGAGCGTGAAGGGTTGCGGCCAGGCTGCGGGGATCGAGGCGCGGCCTTCCATGAGCATCGTGAGGTCGAGGCGCCGGTCCGGATCGGGCTCCGGAACCGCGGCCAGCAGCGCCCGCGTATAGGGATGGATCGGCTGCCGGAACAGGATCTCGCGCGGCGCCATCTCGACCAGGCGTCCCGCACACATGACGGCGATGCGGTCGGCGATGTAGTCGACGACGGCCAGGTTATGAGAAACGAAGATGTAGGTCAGGCCGAGCTGCTTTTTCAGATCCTTGAGGAAATTGAGGATCTGCGCCTGGATCGAGACGTCGAGGGCTGACACCGGCTCATCGAGCAGCAGCAGCTCCGGCTGCAGCGCCAGCGCACGCGCGATGCCGATCCGCTGCCGCTGCCCCCCGGAGAAGCTGTGCGGATAGCGGTTGAGAAAACGCACGTCGAGGCCCACCAGGCGCATCATCTCCCGCACCGTCTCGGCCCGGCTTTCCGCGGTGCCGATGCGGTGAATGACCAGCGGCTCGCTGATGATGTCGAACACCGTCATGCGCGGATTCAGCGAGCTGAACGGGTCCTGGAACACGAACTGTACCTTGCGGCGGAAGGCGATCAGCTCATCCGACGAAAGATCGAACACGTTGCGCATGCGGCCGCGGTCGTTGAACAGCACTTCGCCCGTATCGGCCGTGATCGCACGCATCATGAGCTTCGAGAGCGTCGTTTTGCCGCAGCCGGATTCGCCGACCAGGCCGACGCATTCGCCGCGCCGGACATCGAAGCTCACGTCGTCGACCGCGAGCACCGTGGTCGAGGATTTGCCCTTGAGCCAGCCCGATTTCCGGATCGAGAAGCGCTTGCTCACGTGACGGATCGACAGCAGCGGCCCCGCGGCATCGCCGCCCTCCGGCCAGGGGACGCGCAAATGCGACAGCGCCTCCGGCGCATATTTGATCTCGCGCAAGGGCACCAGGCGCTCGCCGGGCGCCATGTTGAAGCGCGGGACGGCATGCAGGAGCGCCTTGAGATACGGGTGATGCGGGTCGCGGAACACGTCGTCGCGCGTCCCGGCTTCCATGATCTTGCCGTGGTACATGACCACGACCTCTTCGGCCATGTTGGCGACCACGCCGAGGTCATGGGTGATCATCAGGATCGCCATCCCGAGCTCCTGCTGGAGATCGGACAGGAGCTTCAGGATCTGCGCCTGGATGGTGACGTCGAGGGCCGTCGTCGGTTCATCGGCGATGAGCAACGCCGGCCGGCAGACCAGCGCCATGGCGATCATCGCGCGCTGCCGCAGGCCGCCCGACAGCTCGAAGGGATAGGTCGACAGGGCCTTCGTCGGATCCTTGAAGCCGACACGGTTCAGCATGTCGGCGGCGATGTCCCGCCCCTCATTCCTGTCCACCGGGCGGTGAAGGTGCAGTGCCTCGCAGATCTGGTCGCCGATCGTGTGCAGCGGCGACAGCGAGGTCATCGGTTCCTGGAAGATGATCGAGATCCGCCCGCCGCGGATCTTGCGCATCCGCTCGCCGTCCGGGTCGAGTGCCGCGATATCGGTGACCGCCGCCTGCTTGGGGTCGGCAAACAGGATCTCGCCGCTGGCGATGTGACCCGCGCGCGGAAGGATGCCCATGATCGCCTGGCTGATGACGGATTTACCGGAGCCCGACTCGCCGACCAGCGCCACGGTCGATCCCGGGCGGATGCGGAAGCTCACGCCGTTCACCGCGCGCACCACCGTATCGTGGATGCGGAACTCGATCGCGAGATTGCGGACGGAGAGCAGATCGGTCATCTGGTCTCCTGCGCGACCACCGTGGCATGCGCCACCTCGGTGGTCGGATCGGCGGCAGCGTCCGACATGTCGATGCCGAGTGCTTCGAAATTGGCGCGGGTCGCGGCGCTGACCGCGACATCGTTCATCCGGGCCGCGGCCGCGGCGCAACGCGCCACCTGCTCGAACCCGTCCAGCGAGGAATCGATGCGAATCTTGCGCAGAGCCCGGCTCCGCTGTGGGTCTTCTCCCGTCAGCGTCAGCTGCATCCATCCCTCCCTACGATCGGCGCGCGTCGAAAAATAGCTCAAACGGACCGCGCGGATGCTCCGCCAGGGGAAGCTAACCTGCCCCGTCCGAAAAAGCGATATGCCTTGCCGATCAATGACTACGCGCGACTGCTGGCGCTGCCAGGTGCGCAGGCCGAAGATCAGGAACAAGGCAGCCGCGGGGAGCAGCAGGTAGTCCACCGGCGAGGCCAGGGGGACCGCCAGGGCCGGGGTCAGGGACAAGGTCGCACCCAGGGCGGCCCGGAAATAGTCGCCGCGAAGCGCAGCGAGGGGATAGCGCAGATCGCTCATGATCTGGCGGCCATCTTAGGACGAAAAAGGTCGACCGGGTGGCGCCATCGCACCGCCGGGTGGGCCTTCGTCGCGGTGATGAAGCGCTCGATAAAGGGCCACGCCAGCTCGTCGTGGGCCAGGTGATGGGTCAACAGACCCGTGGGCTCTTCCGGGTCGGCCCGGCCCGCGCGCTTCGCCGCCAGATGCGCCAGCGCCTGGTCAAGGCAGGGTCCGTCGCCGAGAAACGCGCGCGCGGTCCAGTCCATGATGTCGATATGGACGTTGACCTGAATTGTCCCATGAACCGTGGCCGCCGGGCGTGGCCGGTCGGCCGACAGGCCCTCGTACCCGGCTCCGGCGAGCCCACTGATGACCCCTTTCGCGATGCGGTTGTACGGAGGCACCAGGACCTTGAGCCACGCGGGTCCGAACAGGCCGCTGAGGCGGATCTGGCCGCGCGCCAGTTCGCCGAGGACGAACGAGGGCGGCCGGTCCGGGCCTAGCTCGGCCTTGGAGCGTCCCGGCCGGGCATGGTTGAGATGGGCCCAGCCATGTTGGACCACGACGACATCAGGCTCGCCGGCCAGCCGTCGCACGAGACTTTCGGTGGCCTTGGCGGGAATCACGGCAAGCATCAGCGGCACGCCGCCGCCGCGCTGTGCGGCCAGAAGCTGCTCCAGCGCCGGGGCGGGGGCGGCGGCGTCATCGTCGCGCCACCACAATTCCGCCACGCGGCCGGTTGCGGCCCATGTGTCCAGTTCGCGGTCGAGGTCGTCCCAGGTGCTCACGCGTGCACTCGCGCATCGAGCAGCCGCTTGAGGCAGCGGGCGGTCTCGCGCGCGCCATCGCAGTCGAGGCGGCGCTGCGGGGGCGCTTGCGTCAGCGCTCGCTCGATCGCGGCGGCGAGATGCCGAGGTTCGAGGCGCTCCTCGGGAACCACCTCGACCCAGCCCCTCGCCGCAAGCGCGTGGGCCCGCTGCGCCTGCTCGGTCTCGCCCCCGCCGGCAAACGGAATGACCACGGCGCGTGTCCCTGCGGCCACGAGATCCATCACGGTGTTGTATCCGGCCTGCGAAACAGAAATGTTGCAGCGCCGCAGCAGGGCTTGGAAATCGGCGCGAGCCGGCTCGACGATCATGCCGGCACCGGTTTGCGACAGGAACCGCTGGCGTGCGTCGTGGGGCAGGTCGGACCCCAGCAGGAAGCGCCATGTGAGTCCCGGTGCAGCCCCGGCCGCGCGCGCGGCGGCGGCGGCTTCGAACACGCGCGTGCCGACGCGGGCTCCGCCCGCCGACACGATGACCTCGCCCTCGCCGTGCCCGGCGGGTGCGTCGGGGCCGGGGTCGGAGGCGATGTAGCCGGTATAGACGAGGCGCTCGCCAACCTCGCGCGCCGTGGGATAGCTGGCCGGAAGATCGATCAGCGACGGATCGCCGTGCACCAGGATGCGGTCGTACCAGCTGCGTGCGCGAGCGATTGCCCTGGCCGATTTTGCCGGATCGGAAGGTGCGACGAGCACGTCGCGCAGCGAACACACGATCAACGGGCGTGGCCTTGCGGCGGTTGCCGTCTCGAGCAGCGGCAGCAGCTCGAACTCCAGCGCCCGCCGGCCGAACGGAAACAGCTCGGTGATCAGGACATCGGGCCGGAACGCAGCCAGGCGCTGCAGCAGCATGTCGCGGCGTGCGGCTCGCCACGTGTCATCGACGGGCCGGCCGTGTTCGTCGATCAGGTTCTGGAACGAAAGATCGGCGGTGCGCAGCGGCGGCAGCTGCAGGAGCCGCGCGCGCCCGGTGCCGAGATTGCTGATCGGCGGCCCGCCCGAGGCGATCTCCACCTCGAAGCCGGACTCCGCCAGGGCGGCACCGATCGCGGCAGCGCGGCGCAAATGACCCGTGCCGAGCAGGTGCTGCACATGGATCAGGATCCGGCCGGTCACTGCAGCTCCAGCGGCAGGTTCATCTGCTCGAGGCTCGGAGCACCGCCGGGTGCCAGCCGGAAGATGTGCAGCGCATAGAGGTCGAGCTCGTGCGGAGGGTCGCTTTTCATGTCCCAGCCGACCGCGCGCGCGTAGACGGCGCGAATGACGCCGCGGTGCGTCACGGCCAGGGTCGGACGCCGGGCGGCCGCCAACTCGGCCAGGAGAGGATCGATGCGGTTCTGAACGTCGCGTGGGCTCTCGCCGTCCGGAGGCCGGAAGTCGAGGCCGCGCGCCTCGTTCGCGAGCAGGTCGAAGCTGAATGTGCGCTGCAGATCGGCGAGCGTGTGGCCCTCATAGGCGCCCCAGTCCATCTCGGTGAGACGCGGCTCGACCTCGGGGATGAGGCGCAGCAGCGAGGCGGTCTCGAGGCAGCGCGTGAGCGGTGACGACAAGACATGAAAGCCCGAGACCATCCGGGGAAGCCGGCGCCGCTGCAACTCGCTGCGGCTCCCGGCCGAAATCGGGATATCGGCGCGCCCCTGCAGCCGGCGTGCGGCGTTCCATTCGGTGGGCGCGTGACGCAGGAGGGCGAGCGTGGTCACGCGCGGACCATGGCGTGCGGCAGCTGCGACAGCACGTGGGTCAAGGCGCGCGCGGCGACCGCGCGGTCGTGCTCGACCGCGACCTTGGCGAGGGCGTTTTGCGACCAGCGCTGCCGCAGCCCCGGATCGGCGAGGAGCGGCTCGATCGCCGCCGCGAGGGCTGCGCTGTCGCGCGGCTGGACCAAAGCGCCGGTCCGCCCGTGCGCCACGATTTCGCCCACGCCGCCGAAGTCCCCGGCCACGACCGGCAGCCCGGCGGCCTGCGCTTCAAGGATCGCCATGCCGAAGGCCTCGTTGACCGCCGGCCATACGTAGATGTCGGCCGCTGCGTAGGTGGGCTGCAGCTCCGTATCGGTCAGCGGCCCGGCGAATACCACTCGCTCGCCGAGCGGCGCCAGAGCCGCGCGCACCTCCGCGCGGGCCGGCCCGTCGCCCACGACGAGCAGCGACCAGGGATGCGCCGTCAGCCGGCCCAGGCTTTCGCCCAGGACCTTGTAGGATTCGAGCTTGTCCCCGGGCCGCATCATGGCGACAGCCAGGAACCATGGCCGGTCCGGATCGAGCCCGTACCGCCTGGCAATCCCCGCGCGGTGGATGCTGCGCGCACGCGCCGCGGCGGCATAGGGCCGGGTGTCGAGGAACGGTTTCACCCGGTGCAGGCGGGTCGGGGCGCTCACGTGTGGCGCGATCCCAGGCTCGTCGGCGGGATTGAGCGAGATGACGGCCGCGGCACGGGTGAGGGCCGCGATCGTGGCCTGATGCCCGAGACTCCAAGGGCCGCCGGCGCGTTTGTCGGCGACCGATGCTTCGATCACGACATAAGGGATGTCGAGCGTGGCCGTCACGCGCGGGCCGATCCAGTCCGGGGCCTTGTAGTACAGGTGGTAGGTGATCCAGGCCTCGGGCCGTTGCGCATACGGACGGCCGTAGATGCGATGCACGTAGCGGCCGGCGAGCCGTGCGGCGAGGCCGGCCAGCTTGGTCTGGCGCGAGAGATCGCCGCTGCCGTCGAAGCTGCGCAGCCGTCCGGCGATCTCCACGTCGTGGCCCGAATCGGCGAGGGCGGCCACGATCTGCTGGGCGACGCGCCGATCGCCGGACGGCACCGGGTGGTCCGGCGGCTTCAGCGGGGCATAGAAGGCGAGGCGCATCCGATCGTGTCCGCGAGCAGGCCGGCGATGCGATCAAAGCCGCGCTCGGCGAGAAATTCCTCTCTGATCTGCGCCGCACCCGCGGCACCCAGCGTCTGACGCCGCCGCGGATCGCGGATCAACTGCGCCAGTGCCTGCGCCAGGGCCTCGGGATCGCCGGGCGGCACGAGCAGACCCGTGCGCCCGTGCGCCACGAGTTCGGGAATGGATCCCGCGGTCGTGGCGACGACCGGCAGGCTTTGACTCATTGCCTCGGCCACCACGTTGGGGATCCCGTCGCGGTCGCCATCCGGCATCACCCGGCTCGCAAGCGTGAACAGGTCCGCCGCGCGATAGGCGCGGCGCACGTCGTCCTCGCTCCGCGCCCCTTGCCATTCGACACGCGCGGCGAGGCCCAGCTTCACGGCCAGCGATTTGAGATCGCCCAGCAAAGGCCCGCCCCCCACATGGACGAACCGCCAGTGGAGATCCCGCGGCAGCCGGGCGAGGGCGGCGAGGAGATCGGCGAAGCCTTTCTTAGGAACCGCGCGGCCGACCGACAGCAGCACGACGGGTTGCGCCGGGTCCTGCCCCGTGCGCTCCGTTCGCGCCGGCGCCGGCGGAAATCGCGTACCATCGACGCCGTGATGGACGAGATCGATCCGCCGGCCGGCGGCGAGTGCCGCGAGATGATCGCGGCCCGCAGCACTGCAGGTGACCGCCCAGCTCGCTTCCGCGAGCTTTTCCGCTTTTTCCCAGTCCGGTGTCGTCCAGATGTCCTTGGCGTGCGCCGAGACGCTCCAGCGCAATCCGCGCAGGAGCGCGGTGTAGCGGGCGACCGACGCGGGCGTGTGCACGAAATGCGCGTGCAGATGGCCGACATCGGACGGCAGCTCTGCGGCCAGGACCAGAGCCTGGCCGAAGCGCCGGATGCGGTTGGGCGTGCGGTCGCGCCTCAGGTCGCGCCACCAGGTGCGGAGGGCTGCGGGATAGCCGGGCAGGCGGCGTGCGGCGCGCCAGCCGCGCCAGACGCGCCGAGGTTCCTGATAGAGATATTCCGGCAGGTACATGACCGGTGCTCGGACCGCCCGGCTCACCGCGTGGGTCGAGCGGTCGGTGGGGTGGCGCAGCGAATACAGACGTAGGCGAAACCCGCGCTGTTCAAGCGCATGCAGCTCTTGCGCGATAAAGGTTTCGGAGAGCCGCGGCCAGCCCTTCAGGATGACGCCGATGGTCGGCAGGCCAGCCGGGTCAGGATCGGGCGGGTCGCGGTAGGGAAGGCTGTCGGCCATGATCGGCCTTTATAGCCTATGGCCGGCAAGGTCCAGCCGCATTCAGGCCGGGAAAGGTGGGGCGGCGATCAGCGCCCGCCAGCGGCCCGCTGGCCGGACACGACGGTCAGCCGCCGGGCGGCCGCGGGCTTCCGCTCGGCCTCGGGGCGGTCGAGCCAGCGGCGGGCCAGACGATTCACGTTGTCCATTCCGTCCAGCAACCCAGGGACGACGACCTCCGAGGGCCGGCGCTGGTTGGGCAGGTGGCGCAGGGCCGCCGCCATCTGTGCCGCATCGCGCGTGCCGTCGTCGACCAGCATGCCGCACAGCCCGAATTCCTGCGCCTGGCGCGCCCGGATGAACTGCTCGAGGCGGGGGGCGGTGCGCGGCACGATGATGGCGCGCTGATCGAAGGATAGGATCTCGCAAAACGTGTTGTAGCCGCCCATCGCCACCACGCCGGCGGCCCGGGCCATCAGCTGTTCGAGATGGGCATCGAAGGTGATCGCCTCGACGTTCGGCAGGCTGGCGGCCCGGCGCAGGAATTCCGACTGCAGGTCGGGCTGCATGAACGGTCCGAGCACCAGGAGCGCCCGGCACGGCAAGTCGCGGTCGTATTCATAGCCGCGCAGGACCCAGTCGATCAGCGCCTCGCCGTCGCCGCCGCCGCCGGTGGTCACCAGGACGTAGGGCGTCGCGGGCATCGCGGGGAACGAGCTGCGCGCCACGCTCGGCGGCTCGAACCGCCGCAGATAACCGGTGAAGCTGATCTTGCGCTGCACGTGGCGGGGCAGCGACAGGCCGGCCAGCGGATCGCACATCTGCGGCAGCCCGTAGACCCAGATATCGTCGTAATAGTCGCGCAGGGCCGGCAGCGCTTTCTTGCGCCGCCATTCGGGCTCGAGCAGGACCGGGTCGTCCATGACGTCGCGCAAACCCAGCACCAGCGGGACGCCCCTCGCTTTGAGGAAATGCAGCGTGTCGGCGACCTCGCCGCGCAGGCCGAGCGGCTCCTTGTCGACGAGGAACAGGTCGGGCTTAAACGCCTCGGCGGTGTGGCGGATGATCGAGGCGCGGATCTTCAGCGTCTCGGTGATGTCGATGTGCAGATTGAGCGAGGTGTACTCGCCGTTCCGGAGCTTGATCACGCCCGGCATGCGCACGAAATCGACGCGCGCCTTGAAATCGAAGCTGCCGATGATCGGCGACCCGGACAGGATCAGGACGGACAGATCCTTGTCGCGCTCGACGAGCGCGTGCGCAATGGCGCGGCAGCGGCGCAAATGGCCGAGCCCCATCGTGTCGTGGCTGTAGATCAGTACGCGCGGGCCGCCCCCCGACCGACTTCCTCGCGCCTCGTGATGGTTAGCCAAGGGTTGTCTCCCTCGGTTGCCGGCTTTCGCCCCTGTTGCGGTGGCGGACTATGACACACCTGGAAAAGTGGTCAAAAGGCAAGATTTCTTGACATCCGGCCGGGCTCTTGCTTGGCGCTCGGGCCACTGTTGCAACCTGCTGAGCCGCTATCGTTTTCAGGCAAATTCCGAGGCCGATGAGCGTTTTATGACGCCGCATATTTGCAGGTCGCCGGGCGGTACCTATATAATCTGTAACAGTCTTTCGGAATTTGCGGGCAGACACGGCGGGAGAACCCGAATCGCCAGCTGCCGGAAGGACATGGAGGACGCGCCATGGAGCTCAGCCGCCGGCAGGTGGTGCAGTCGGCGCTACTCGCGGCAGGTGCTGCGGTCACCGCATCACCGGCATACGCGCGCTCGTTTTATTGGGGAACACTGTCCGTGACCGACGCGTGGACCCCGCCGACGGCGCCGGGCACCAGCGTCGCCAAGGTCTACATGATCATCGAGAACAAAGGCTTCGACAGCGAGCGCCTGCTCGGCGTGCGAACGCCGCTCGCCCGCTCTGCGAATTTCGTCGAAGAGGACCAGCGCGAAGGCGTGGTCGAGCAGGTATCCTATATCGAGGTGCGGCCGCGTCGGCCGGTGACGATGCGTCCCGGCCGCGTCCACGTCGAGCTGCACGGGCTGACGCAGCCGCTGGTCAAAGGAACCTCGTTTCCGTTGACCTTGGTGTTTGCGTTCGCAGGACCGGTGGACGTGCCGATCGACGTCGGCGATCGCTGAGATACGCCCCCGCCATAGGCAGCCGGAGCGGGCTTCGTTAGACTTCTGACGTGAGCCGGCTGGACAGCTTCATCCGACGCCTGCAGGCGCAGCGCGCATGTCTTGACTGGGCGATCCAGGCGATCCGCTCTCTGCCGGGGCCGGTGCTCGAGATCGGTCTCGGC
>DATJPD010000176.1:0-3846 GCA_035506575.1 Alphaproteobacteria bacterium | reverse complement strand
TTGCACAACGGCGAGCCGGTCACCCGGGCCCGCAACCCGGCCCTGAACGCCGATAGCCGCGTCAGGTCACCCGCCAGGCCGGCCGCGATCCGCACGTACTCCTCCCGGCTCCCCGCCACCAGCTCCTCCAGCTTGAGTGTGCGCAAGATCGACGCGCTCCACCGCCCAGCCATCGCCGCCCCGGCCAGGCTCACCACCGGCACTCCCATCCACAACGCCTCGAACGTCGTCGTCGATCCCGTGAACGGAAACGGATCGAGCGCGATGTCGACGTCGTTGTAGAGGCCGAGATGATCGTGCAGCGAGCGATCGACCGTGTCGAATTCGACGCGGTCTGGCAGCACGCCGAGCGCTCCCAAAAAGCGCTGCTTCAGCGATGAATTCATGAACCAGTTCTTGCATTTGAGCTTGAGGCGGGCGCCCGGAACCGCGCGCAGCACCTCGCCCCACAGCTTCAGCACCTCGTCGTTCATCTTCGCCGGATTGTTGAACGACCCGAACGTCACATGTCCCCGCGCGACCGCCGGCAACGCTTGTATCTCAGGTCCTCCTAACGGCGCATGAATATAGAAGCTCGGCAGGGCCACCACCCGCTCGCTGAACCGCTCCTCCGTCTTGCGCGGCACCAACACTCGGTCGGCGATCAGGTACTCCATCGCCGAAAGACCGCTCGTGCCCGGATCGTGGAAGCTCACCCGCACCGGTGCCGGCCGATACGCCGCCAACAACGGCCGCCCCTTGTCGAGCCGGCTTGCGAGACATACCAGGACGTCGATGCGGTCGTCCCGGATCTGCGCCGCCACGTCGTCGTCGGTCAGCCCGGTGGTGTCTCGCCACAGGTCAGCCAGATCGCGAAGACGACCGGTCATCCAGTCGGGCTGCGGCGTTTCGGCGTAGCAGAGCAGTTCGTATCGTCGCCGATCACGGTTCGCCAGCACCGGCTCGAGATTGCGCGCGATCGGGTGGTCGACGAAGTCGGACGACACGTAACCGATGCGCAGCGGGCGGTCCGGGTCGCGGTCCCGCCCGGGCGCCGCATATCGCGTCTGAAGGGGTTGCGCGAACCGCGCCTCAAACCGGCGCAGCATCTCCTGATGATCGGCCTCGTCGCGCCGGGGATCGTACAGCACCGCGGCAATCCGGTTGCGCCACGCCGCCACATGGCCGGGGCTGGCGTCGATGGCCCGGTCGTAAATGGAAATCGCCTCGCCGATGCGTCCCTGATCGAACAGAAGCAGGCCGAGATTCGTCTGCGCATCCACGAGGCCTGGCTTGAGGGTCAGCGCCGCCCGGAAGCTCGCTTCCGCTGCATCGAACTGCCCCATGCTGCGCAACGCCGAGCCCAGATTGCCATGGGCCTCGGCCAGATCGGGCTTGAATGACAGCGCAAGCCGGAACGCGCTTGCCGCCAGATCGAATTGCCGCCGCCGCGCCAGCGCGACGCCGAGATGCAGAAGCGCCTCGGGAAATTCCGGCCGTAGTTCGAGTGCCCTCTGATATTGCTGCACAGCCTCATCGAGGCGCCCGAGCGCCAAATGGACGTTGGCCAGGCCGTAATGCGCTTCGGCGCGCTTTGGATCCAACGCCACGCCGCGTTCAAACGCGTTTTGTGCATCCTGCAACTGCCCAAGGGTTTGCAGCGCGGCCCCGAGCGTCACATGCGCCGGCGCGAACTCGGGATCGGCCGCGATCGCCAGCCGGTAATGCCGGATGCCCGCCGCCACGTCACCGGTCGTGGCGCATGCGTTGCCCCGTTTGAATTCCCGGATCGCCGCCTGCGTGTCGCGCGCTGCCATGGCCGCTCAGATTTTCCCGCCCGCGCACGCGCACCAGCGGCGCCAGATGGCCCGGTATACCCGTTCTATCTGACGGGCGCGCAGTCGCGCGTCGACAAGCGGCGAGCGGCAAATCCGGTCGCGCAGCGCGGCCCGCAATGCAGCCAGACGTGGCCCATCCCTGGCCAGCGCCGAAGCGGCGGCGACGTAGGCGTCGGGCGTTTCGGCGGTCAGCTCGTCGAGGCCCAGCACGCGCAAGATGGACGACGACCAGCGCGAGGCGACCGTCTCTCCCGCCAGCGTCACCACCGGCACCCCCATCCACAGCGCCTCGAACGTCGTGGTCGAGCCGGAGAATGGAAACGTATCGAGTGCTATGTCGACGCCGCCATAACGGGCCAGATGGCTCGCGGTGAGATCGGGCGCCCCGTCGAACTGGATCTGCGACGGGCCAACGCCGAGACCGCACAACGTGACGCTGATGCGCTCCTGAAGGCTGGGCACGAGATACCAGTTGCGGAACTTCAGGAGCAGCCGCGATCCAGGAACCGCCGTGAGGACCTTTGCCCACAGCGCCAGAACCTGGTCGTTGATCTTGGCGGGATTGTTGAAGCTCCCGAAGGTCACCTTCCCCGAGGCCGCACTCGGCGGCGCTGTCAGCGGCACGTTGGTCAGTGGCGCATGCGCGTAGATGCTCGGCAAGCGGATGATGCGTTCGGTGAACTGTTCGCGAGGCCTCCTCTGAAGGACCGTGCGATCGCCGATGAAATAATCGACCGCCTCGAGGCCGGACGTCAGCAGATCGTGAAAACTGATTTGAACCGGCGCCGGACGATACGCACACACGAGCGGCCGGTTGCGGTCGAAATGCGCCGCCAGCACCACGAGTATGTCGACCCGGTCAGCCCGGATCTTCGCCGCCACTTCCTCGTCCGAGAGCCCTGCGATCGGGCGCCACGTGTCGACCATGGCCTGGAAGCGCTCGGTCATCCGGTCCGGCGTGGCGACATCGGCATAGGCGAAGACCTCGAACCCGGCGCGATCCCGGGCCGACAAAAGCGGCTCGATATTGCGGCCCACCGGGTGATCCCGGAAGTCCGACGACAGATAGCCGATGCGCAACCGGCGCCGCGTGTCGGCCACGTTCTCATGATGGACCGCCCGGTAGAGCGGCCGGGCGAACCTGTCCTCCGCCTTCCGCTGGTCGCGATAGCGCGCATCGAGGTCGGTACCCGGGTCGTAGAGCGAGGTGAGAGAGAGATACCGCGCCGTGGTCGCCGGATGGGGACCCGCCGCGACGCCGCGGCGATAGAGTTCCACGGCCTCAGCGCCTCGACCGAGAACCTGCAGCACGAAGGCAAGGTTGTTGCGGCAGCCTTCGTGATCCGGCGCCAGGGCCAGCGCACGCCGATAGGACGCCGCGGCGCCGTCGAGATCACCTTCGTCGTAGAACGTTACCCCGAGGCTGTAATGCGCTTCCGCATAGCCGGGCTGGATCTTCAGCGCCGCCCGGTAGGCGGCCTTCGCTTCCCCATAGTCCCTCTGACGGTGATAGGCAGCCCCGAGATTGAGATATACCTCGGCATAGTCCGGGCGAAGTGCCAAAGCGGCGCGATAGGCGGCGATGGCCGCGTCGGCATGTCCCGACTCGTACTGGACGAGGCCAAGATTGAGCTGCACCTCCGGCAGCGTGGGGGCGCGACGAGACGCCGTCTCAAGCGCGGCAAGCGCCTCCCCCAAACGGCGTTGACGACGCAAGATCAGGCCCAGGTTCATGTGGACGACGGCGAGGCTCGGATCGAGGCGCAACGCGCCGCGATAGGCGGTCTCGGCGTCCGGGTCCTTCCCCAAGGCTTGCAGCACATCGCCCAGCAGCCCGGCAATCAACGCGTTGTGAGGCGCCGCCTCGCGGGCCTGGCGATAGCAGAGTTCCGCGGCCTCGAGCCGGCCGGCGCGATGGTGCGCAATCGCTTCTTCGAGCGCGCTGCTCATCCGCCTTTACACCACCGGCGCCACAGCGCCCGGTAAATCCGCTCCACCTGCCGCGCCCGCGCCTTGCCGTTGCACAACG
>DATJPD010000175.1:0-14463 GCA_035506575.1 Alphaproteobacteria bacterium | reverse complement strand
GTCGACCCTGCTCAAGGCGTTGTTCAACGTGGCACCGGCGCGCAGCGGCACGATCGCGCTCGCCGGCCGGGACGTGACGGCCTTGCGCGCGCGCGAGCTTCTGGCGGCCGGGCTCGCCTATGTGCCCCAGGACCACAGCGTATTTCCGCAGCTGACGATCGCCGAGAACCTGCGCATGGGCGCCTATCTGATCGACGATGCGGGGCTGTATCGCTCGCGCCTCGAGGCGGTGCTGCGGCTGTTCCCGCAGCTCGCGGCGCGCGGCAAGCAGCTCGCCGGCACCATGAGCGGCGGCGAGCAGCGGGTGCTCGAGATCGCCCGGACGCTGCTCATGGATCCCAAGATCATCCTGCTCGACGAACCCTCGATCGGCCTCGCCCCGCAGATGGTCCGCATCGTGTTCGACGCGGTGCGCACGTTGAAGGAGCAGGGCAAGAGCGTGCTCGTGGTCGAGCAGAACGTGCGCAAGGCGCTGGAGACGGCTGATCGCGGCTACGTGCTCGAGCTCGGGCGGATCGCGCTCGAGGACCGCGCCGCGGCACTCATCGGCGACGAGCGCGTGACCCGCCTCTACATGGGCGTCAGGCGCGCGTCCTGAGATCGAGGAACCGTTTCGCCTTCCAGCCTCCGGTCTCGAGCGCCGACGCGCTGACGATCTCCACGACCGGAGTGACCCCGACCGCCTGCTTGATGCGTTCGGCGAGCTGCGCCTTGAGCGCATCGCCTCCGGCGCGCGCCGCGACGCGCAGCCGCAGCACGTCGAGCGACAGCGCCGCGGCGGGATCGCTTTTCTCCACCACGAGCTGGAACTCGGCGATGTCGGGATGACCCTCGACCGCGGCGATGGCGAGCATCGGGTTGACCAGGGTGCCCTTGATCTTCACCAGATCGTCGGCGCGATAGGGGGCGGCCACGAACCGGTCGGTGGACCGGCCGCAGGCGGGGCAGGGGGTGCTGTCGCGCACGGTGATGTCGCCGATCGCGTAGCGCAGCAGCACCGTGCCGCGCCGGTTGAGATGCGTCAGAAGGATGAGCCCGGGCTTGCCGTCCGGGACGGGTTGGTGCGTCTCGGGGTCCACGATCTCGAAATAGAACTGCTCCGGCACCGGGTTGTGATATCCGGTGCCGGCCCGGCACTCGACGAGCCCGCCCTGGATCTCGGTCATGCCGTAGGAGACGCTGACCGCCGGGGCCGCCGCCCCCAGCCCGCGTAAGAGCCGCAGAAGCTCCTCGCGCCCCGGCTCGGAGATGCCTTCGCCGGTGACGAACACGAGCCGCACCCGCTCGAGCCCGAGGCCGCGCTCGCCGGCGCGCGCGAGCACCCGGCGCATGTAGCTCGGCACACCCCACAAAATCGTGGGCGAGGACCGCGCGAGCACGTCCACGACCGCGTCGAGCTCGTTACCCAAGGTGGCGTAAGGCGACGGATTGCCGGGGAGTGCGGAGACGACGGGAATGTTCATGGCCGCGGCGGCGTGCAGCACGCGGATGAACGCGCCGTGCGGCCGCGGCGTCAGCGGAAACAGATTGGCGATCACGTCCTCGGCACCGACGCCGCGGATCTCCAGCATCCGCCGCTGCAGCAGCAGGATGTTGTAGAAGTCGAACGTCGTGGACACGAACGGGGTGGGCTGTCCGCTCGACGAGCCGGTCGTGTACATGACGTCCCAGACCGTCCGCATCTCCTCGGGCAGATCATCGAGACGCAGCCGGCACGACTCGGGCGCGTCCGCGTAATCGCGCTTGGTGGTGACCGGAAGACGCTGCAGGTCGGAAAGCCCGCGGAAGTCGGCGCGTGTGAGGCGGCTTGCGGCCAGCAGGCCGCGCGTCCGCGCGTGGCCGCGGCAGACGAGGTCCATGGTCGCGGCGAAATTGCTTTCGCGAATCGACTCGATGGCCGCCCAATCGGGCGGAAACTGCGCGCGTGCAGCGGAGGGCATCAGGGCGTGTATACAGGGGTGTTCCGGCCGGCTCAACGGCGGCCCGGCCGAAAGCTTCCTGAAGACAAAGCGGCAGCGCCTCGGCTAAATTCACCCGGCATCACGGCTTCGACGAAGAAAATAGGCGAGGGAGACGCAGCATGGCAGATCACCCGGTAAGAGCCGGCCGCTCCGGCATGGGGCGCTGGTTCATCATGTTCCTCATCTGCCTGATGTACCTGATCACCTATCTCGACCGGGTGAACATCTCGACCGTGGCGCCGGTGATCGCCAAGGAATTCAACTTCAACAAGGTCACGATGGGCGTGATCTTCAGCGCTTTCCTGTGGAGCTACGCGGCCTTCCAGGTGCCGGGCGGCTGGATGGGCGACCGCTTCGGGCCGCGGCGCGTGCTCACCGTCATCGTCGGCTACTGGTCGGTGATGACCGCGGTCACCTCGTTTGCGACCAGCGCTCTCTCCTTCACGCTCGTCCGTTTCCTGTTCGGCATCGGCGAGGCCGGCGCGTTCCCGGTCGCGACGCGCGCGATGCAGCTCTGGTATCCCAGGCAGGAGCGGGGCCTGTGCCAGGGGCTCTCGCACAGCGCCAGCCGTCTGGGGGCGGCGATCGCCCCGCCGCTCGTGGTCGCCATCATGACCACGCTCGGCTGGCACTGGGTGTTCTACATCTGCGGCATCGCCGGCCTGGTGTGGGCCGTGCTTTGGTATGTTGCCTATCGCAACATGCCCGAGGAGCACGCGCTCGTGACCCGGGAGGAGCTCGGCTACATCCGCGGCCTGGATGCGCGCGGCAACCCGAAGCCGGCCGAGATCGAGAGCACCGCCAACGTGCCGTGGGGAACCTTGCTGCGCTCGCCCAACATGTGGGCGGTGATGTGCGCGTACTTCACGTATGTCTATTGCCTGTGGATCTTCCTGAGCTGGCTGCCGTCCTACCTCGTCGAGTTCCGGCACTTCACCTTGATCAAGGTCGGTATCTTCGCCTCGCTGCCGCTGTGGGCGGGCGTGGTCGGCGACACGGTCGGCGGGCTTGCCACCGACTGGCTGTCGGTCAGGCTCCCCAATCCCAAATGGGCGCCGCGCATCGTGGCCATCACCGGCCTGCTCGGCTGTGCCGTCTGCATCGTACCGGCGGCGATCACCGAGGACGCCATGACGGCCATCTACTGCCTCACCGCCTCGATGTTCTTCCTCGAGTGCACCATCGGCCCGTCCTGGGCCGTGCCGATGCATGTCGGCGGCAAGTACTCGGGCACGGTCTCGGGCATGATGAACATGGCCGGCAATATCGGCGGCGCGCTCTCCCCGGTCGTCTTCGGCGTTCTGGTCGAGTACGGCTCCTGGGTGGCGCCCTTTGTCGTGGCCGCGGCCTTGCTCGTCATCGGCGCCGGCGTGTGGGCGTTCTGGCTCGATCCGGAGAAGTCGGTTCTGGACAGAGACGAGGCCGGAGCCGCGCGCGCGGTTCCCGCCGAATGAGCGCTTGGCCGGATAAGGGCCCCCGCACAAGGAGATGTTGATTCTTTCGCCGCCCCGGGGTTGACTGACCAAACGGTCAACCGGGGAGGTTCACATGCGGATCGCGGGAACGTTGCGCGGCATCGGGGCGGCGCTGCTGCTGCTGGCTTTGGTCATGGGCGGCGGAGCACGGGCGGCCGACAAGACCAAAGTCGTCATCGCGACCGATTTCGTGCCGCACGGCATGCATGCCGGGCTGTTCCTCGCCAAGCACAAGGGCTGGTTCGACGAGGCCGGCCTCGACGTCGAGATCCTTGACGGCAAAGGCTCGGCGACGACTATCCAGCAGGTGGCGGCGGGCCAGCTCGACATCGGCTTCGCCCAGCTCGCGGCCATGGCGCCCGCTATTTCTAACGGCGTGCCGGTGATCTCGGTCATGGGATTCGTCCGCGCCGGCGACAACGGCATGATGGTTCCGGCCGATTCCGGCTGGACCACGCTCAAGCAGCTGAAAGGCAAGAAACTGGCCATACCGGCCGGCAGCGCCACCGCGGCGTTCGCCGACGCGTTCTTCAAGGCCGGTGGCGTGTCGCGATCGGACTTCACGATCGTCAATCTCGACACCTCGGCGCTCGTGGCGGCGTATGCTTCGGGCGGCGTCGATGGCGCCTTGTCCACGGTGGCGTATTTCGCGCCGATCGTCGCCGACAAGCGGCCGTCCAAGGGCATCCTGTTCTCCTCGGTCGGCCTCAACGTGCCGGGCTACGGCCTCGTGGTGCGCAAGAACGAGCTCGACTCGCGCCAGGACATGATCGGCAAGTTCGTCGCCGTTCAGCAGAAGACCTGGAATTACATCTTCGCCGGCCACAAGGACGAGGCGATCGACGCCGTGCTCGCCGAGCGCGCCGGCGCCCGGCTCGATCGCAAGATCATCGCGGGGCAGCTGGCGCTCTACATGCCGCTGTTCGACACGCCGGCCACCAAGGGCAAGCCGCTCGGCTGGCAGGCGGAGAGCGACTGGGAGAGCGCGCTCAAGGCGATGAAGGAGGTCAACATGGTCAAGCCCGAGTTCAAGCCGGCCGACTTCTACACCAACCGCTTCATTCCGATGAAGTGAGCCGGCCGATGGTTGCGCTGATGTCCGGCCGCCGCGCATTCCTCGCCGGCAGCGCGGCGGCGCTGGCGATGGCGGCCGGAGCAGGCTCGCGGGCCCTGGCCCAGGCGCCGGCCAAGGTCCGCTACCTCACCCCGTTCGGCTTCCTCATCGACTTCGGCGAGGCGATGTACGCCGACACCGGCGGCTTCTTCCGGCGCGAGGGCCTGGACGTCGAGATCCAGGGCGGCCGCGGCTCGGCCATGTCGGTGCAGCAGGTGATGGCCGGCAACGTCCTGCTGTCGCGCACCGGCGGCACGGACCACATCAAGGCGTACGCCAAGGAGCCCTCGCTGGTCGCCATCGGCGAGATCGTGCAGCGCGACATCTTCTTCGTGATCAGCCATGCCGACAAGCCCCTGCGCTCGGTGCACGACCTTGCCGGCAAGACCATCGGCGTGGTTTCCTCCGGCGGCGCCACCGAGAACCTGCTCGACATGATGCTGGCCGCCTCGGGCGTCCCGGCCGGCGATGTGCAGCGCCAGCCGGTCGGCAACGCGCCGACCGCGTTCGAGTTCGTGAAGCAGGGCCGCATCGCCGGCTACATCGCCACGACCGACACGGTCTACCAGCTCAAGGTCGACAAGGAGCCGATCGCCGCGTGGTCGACCGACGAGGCGGCGCCCTGTCCTGGCCAGGTCTACATCACCAGCCGCGAGAACGTGGAGAAGAGCCCCGAGCTGCTGGCCAGGTTCCTGCGCGGCGTGCACGCCGCCATGGGGGCGATGCTCGAGGCAAAGGATCTGGCGCCGGTCGTGGACTCGATGACGACGAAATACGACGTGGTCGAGGCGAAGCGGCCGGACAAGGGCGTCGCCGTCCTCAAATACGATCTCGAACAGACCTACCGTCCGTCCTACCGCGACAAGCTCGCCTCCGCCCCCGCGCACTGGGCCTCGGCCTACGACCTGATGGTCAAGGCGAAGATCATCCCGGCCCTCGACAAGCGGGACTTCTACGACGACCGCGTGCGGCGCGCGGCCTTTGGCTGAAGAATGGGGCCGGTGCGGTCCCTCTTGCTGCTGATCGACCTGCAGCGCGCCTTCTGCGAGCCGGACGGCTCGATGGCGAGCCAAGGCCGTCCGATCGAGACCATGCGCGCGGCGGCCCGGCACTGCCAGGCGCTGGCGGTCCAGGCGCGGGCATCGGGCGTGCCGGTCGCGTGGACGCGCATGATGCTGAAACCGGATTACTCGGATGGCGGCATGATCACGCGCCTCAGGCCCGGCATCATGAAAGTCGGGGGCTTGCGCGCCGGCACGCCGGATGTCGAGCTGTGCTCGCTGGTCGCGGCCCAACCGGACGATCTCATCGTCGACAAGCCGCGCCATTCCTCGATGTACGGCACGAAGCTCGAGGACATCCTTCGCCAGGGCCGGATCGACCGGGTCGTCGTCGGCGGGGTCACCACCTCGATGTGCGTGGAGACCACCGTGCGCGACCTGGCCCAGCGCGACTACGAGGTGGTGGTGATCGAGGACGCGTGCGGCGATTTCGACGCGCCGCGCCATGCCGCGTCCCTGGCCGCCATGAAGTTCGGCTTCGCGCACGTGCTGCCGCAGAGTGCCGCCGCAGCGGCGCTCAAGGGCGAGCCGCTGACAGACGCTGACTAACGAGCGAACACGTCATGCCCGGGCTTGTCCCGGGCATCCACGTCGGGCCGCGTGCATGCTGCCCGACGTAGATGGCCGGGACTCGGCCGCAGCGGCCGGCCCGGCCATGACGACATGGGGCTTAAAGCTTCAGCCCATAGATGCGGATTACGTTGTCGCGCAGGAATTTCCGCATCACCTCGGGCTTGAGGTTCAACGCCTCGATCTCGGCGCGCGTGCGCTCGAAATCGAGCACCGGGAAATCCGTGCCGAAGATCACCTTGTCCTGGCCGTAGGAGTTGAGATAGCGCACGAAGCTCTCGGGCCAGTAGCGCGGGCTGTGCGCGTCCGAGCCGATGAAGACGTTCGGGTGCTTCCAGGCCATGGCGATCATCTCGTCGTGCCACGGGATGCCGACATGGATGCCGACCAGCTTCAGCTCGGGGAAGTCGCAGGCCACGCCGTCGAGGGTGATCGGCTGGCCCACGCTGCGCGTCCGGTGCTCGGGCGCGTAGATCATCGACTGGCCGACCTGGAGCTGATAGGGCACGCCGAGTTCGACGCACTTCGCGTAGAACGGATAGTATCTGGCATGGTCGGGTGCGAGATCGAACCAGTGCGGATAGCAATGGGCGCCGATGAAGCCGTCGTCGCGCACCGCACTCTCGAGCGCCCGGATTCCGGCCATGCCTTGGTACGGGTCCACGCCGGCCAGGCCGTAGAACCGGTCCGGATGGCGCTCGACCGCGCGCGCGACCAGCTCATAGGGCAGGTGATAGCAGCCGGGCAGGCCGGGCCGCCCCGATTTGGAGGCGACCAGGAAGGCGCGTTCGGTCCCGGCCTTGTCCATCCGCTCGATGATCTCGGCGAGCGACAGGCCGCGCATCAGCCCTTCGTCGACCTTCATCTTGCCGACGAAAAATCCCGGGCCCCAGCCGGGCCGGTGGGAGAGCGCGTCCGGCGTCCAGAGATTCACGACGGCATCGATGGCGCGGATGGTGCGGGACATGGAGCTCCTGGGCGATGAGCGTGGCGCGATGAACCTGGCGTCGATCCTTCTGAGCCACGCCAAAGGCCGGCCGGATTATCCGGCGATTGTGGCACCTGCGCAAACGCTGAACCATGCGGCGGTCGCACGGCTGATGGCTGCCTATGCCGGCCGCCTGGCGCAGGAGGGCATCGTGGCCGGCGACCGCGTGGGCCTGGCCCTCGCCGACACGCCGGACCACCTGCTGCTGCACTACGCCGTCGCCTGGCTGGGGGCCGTGATCATCCCAATCGACTGCCGCTGGCGGCTGCCGGAGAAGGCGGCCGTGGTGCGTGCCTTCGGCTGCCGCCGCGTGGTGGTCGAGCCGGGCGATCCGGCGGCGGCCGATCTGCCGGCGCTGCCGTTCGATCCGTCGTGGAAGGACAGCGCCCCGCCGCCGTCGCCGCCGGTCGACGACGAGACTCTCCCGGTCGTGCTGTCGCTCTCCTCCGGGACCACTGGCCGGCCCAGCGGCTCGCTCGTATCGCATCGCGAGCTTTACGAGCGCTGGATCGGCCAGTGGGCTGGCATCGGCTTCAACGGCGACGACCGCTTCCTGCTGGCGACGCCGCTCTATTTCGGCGCCGGCCGGTCGTTTGCGATGAGCTTCGTGGCGGCGGGCGGGGCCGTGATCTTCCAGCCGCCACCGGCAGGCCCGCTCGAGATCATCGCCACGGCGCGCGAGCATCGTGCCACGATCCTGTTCCTGGTGCCGACGCAGATCCGCCGGTTGCTGGAAGCGTGGCGCGAGCCCGGCCTGGCGCTGCCGACCGTGCGCCGTCTCGTCACCAGCGGGGCGGCGATCGAGCCGCAAGAGCGCCGCCAGGTGATCGAGCGGCTGACCCCCGGGCTGGTCGATTACTACGGCACGAGCGAGGGCGGGGGCATCTCGGTGCTGGCGCCGCACGAGCAGCTCGCGTTTCCGCAGACGGTCGGCCGGCCTGCGTTCCGGGTCGAGATCGAGATCGTCGACGAGGCCGGCCGCGCGCTGCCGGCCGGCGAATCCGGCCGCTTGCGCTACCGCGGGCCGGGCGTGTCGCGGCGGCACGTCAGCGGCGAGGGCGAGCTCCTCACCGGCGACGCCGAGGGGTGGCTTTACCCGGGCGACCTCGCGCGCCTCCTGCCGTCGGGGCACGTGCAGCTGGTCGGCCGGATCAAGGACGTGATCATCCGCGGCGGGGTGAACATCTATCCCGCCGAGATCGAGAGCGTGCTGAGCGCGCATCCCGCGATCGCCGAGGTGTGCGTGTGCGGCCTGGCCCACGCGGAGCTTGGCGAATCGGTTGCTGCGGCGGTGGTGCTGCGCGAGGGCCGCAAGCTCGACTCTGCCGCCGTGCAGGCCTACGCGCGCGAGCGGCTGGCCGCCTACAAGGTGCCGGACCGGATCGTGTTTCCCCCGGTGTTGCCGCGCAATTCCAGCGGCAAGGTGGTGCGCGCGGAGCTACGGGCCCTGTTCAAGGATGAAATCTCCGGGTCCGCCTGATTGCGAGTAGACTCCCGACAGCCCACCCGAAAAACAAAGGCAGAGTCCCGATGAGTGATCTCAAGTTCGATCAAGCCGCCATCGCCAAACTGGCCAAGGCGCTCGCGTTCATCTGCGGGCCGGATCACGCCTGCACGGTGGCTCTCAAAGCCGCCGCCGAAAGCGGCGCCGAACGGGACGTCAAGAAAGCCCGCACCCTGTTCCTCAAGCTGTCGCCCAACGACCGCGGTGCGGCCCTGTCCATGATCGAGTAGCGCCTGGCCTGGCGCGGCGCGTGCCGTGGCCGCGATATTCCTGTTTTGTTCACGTGGCCATCTGCGCTATCGTCGGGCGCCTCAGGACCCGACGCACGTGAGCCTCGACACCCTCTTTCATCCCGCCGTTTCCGCCTGGTTCAAGCGGGCCTTTGCCGCCCCGACCGGCGCCCAGCTGCAGGCCTGGCCGGCGATCCAGGCGGGCCAGCACACCCTGATCGCGGCCCCGACCGGGTCGGGCAAGACCCTGGCCGCCTTCCTGGCCGCGATCGACTCGCTGGTGCGCCAGGCGCTCGCCGGGACCCTCGCCAACGAGACCCAAATCGTCTACGTGTCGCCGCTCAAGGCGCTGTCGAACGACATCCAGAAGAACCTGCAGGTGCCGCTGGCCGGGATTTCCGAGGCGCTGCGCGCGCAGGGCCTGCCCGAGATCGAGATCCGCACCTGGGTGCGCACCGGCGACACGCCGCCCGGCGAGCGCGACCGCATGCGCAAGCGGCCGCCGCACATCGTCGTCACCACGCCGGAGTCGCTCTACATCCTGCTCGGCTCGGAGTCCGGCCGGGCGATGCTGAAGACCACGCGCACGGTCATCGTCGATGAGATCCATGCGCTGGCCCCGAACAAGCGCGGCGTGCATCTCGCGATCTCGCTCGAGCGCTTGGCGGCACTCTGCGCTCCGCGGCACCTGCTGCGCGTGGGATTGTCGGCGACGCAGAAGCCGATCGAGGACGTGGCGCGCTTCCTGGTCGGCGCCGGTGCGGACGGCGGGCAGGCCGAGCCATGCACGGTCATCGACACCGGCCACAAACGGGCCCGCGACCTCGCGATCGAACTGCCGCCGTCCCCGCTCGAAGCAGTCATGTCGCACGAGGTCTGGGAGCAGATCTACGAGCGCCTGGTCCGGCTCATCGAGGAGCACCGGACAACTCTCATCTTCGTCAATACGCGGCGCCTTGCCGAGCGGCTGACGCGCCAGCTTTCCGACCGCATCGGCGAGACGGCCATCACCGCGCACCACGGCAGCATGGCCAAGGAACACCGGCTCGACGCCGAGCAACGCCTCAAGCACGGCAAGCTCAAGGCGCTGGTGGCGACCGCCTCGCTCGAGCTCGGCATCGACATCGGCGAGGTCGAGCTGGTTTGCCAGATCGGGTCCCCGCGCTCGATCGCGAGCTTCGTGCAGCGGGTCGGACGCTCCGGCCACGCGGTCGACGGCACGCCCAAGGGCCGGCTGTTCCCGCTGTCGCGCGACGAGCTGGTCGAATGCACGGCCCTGCTCGACAGCGTGCGCCGCGGCGAGCTCGACACGCTCGAGATCCCCGAACGCCCGCTCGACGTGCTGGCGCAGCAGATCGTGGCCGAGACGGCGGCGCGCGAATGGGCCGAGGACGACCTCTTCGCGCTGATCCGTCGCGCCTGGCCGTATCGCGACCTGCCGCGCGCCGATTTTGACGCCGCGGTCTCCATGCTGGCCGAGGGCTTCAGCACTAGGCGCGGTCGGCGCGGGGCCCTCGTGCACCACGACGCGGTCAACCATGACCTGCGCGGCCGGCGCGGCGCGCGGCTCACTGCGCTGACCTCGGGCGGCACGATCCCGGACAACGCCGATTACCGGGTGCAGCTCGAGCCCGAGAACCAGATGATCGGCACCGTGAACGAGGACTTCGCGGTCGAAAGCCTCGCGGGCGACATCTTCCAGCTCGGCAACCACTCCTACCGCATCATCCGGGTCGAGCGCGGCGTGGTCCGGGTCGAGGACGCGCACGGCCAGCCGCCGACCATTCCGTTCTGGCTCGGCGAGGCGCCGGGCCGCAGCGATGAGCTGTCGGTCTCCGTCTCGCGGCTGCGCCAGCTGATCGGCGAGCATCTCGATAAGGATCCGGGCGGCGAGACGGCGCAGCACTGGCTCGTGAGCGAGGTCGGCGTGTCCGAGCTCGCGGCCAAGGAGCTGGTCGACTATCTGACCTCGGGCCGGGCCGCCCTCGGCACCCTGCCGACGCAGGACACGCTCGTGTTCGAGCGCTTCTTCGACGAGGCCGGCGGCATGCAGCTCGTCCTGCATTCGCCCTATGGCAGCCGGCTCAACCGCGCCTGGGGCCTCTCCTTGCGCAAGCGCTTCTGCCGCAAGTTCAATTTCGAGCTGCAGGCGGCGGCGACCGAGGACAACATCGTGCTCTCGCTGACCGCCGCCCACAGCTTCGACCTCGAGGACGTGCAGCGTTATCTGCATTCGGCGAGCGTGCGCGAGGTGCTGACCCAGGCGCTGCTCGATGCGCCGATGTTCCAGACGCGCTGGCGCTGGGTGGCCGGCGTGTCCCTGGCGCTGCCGCGCTTCCGCGGCGGCAAGAAGGTGCCGCCGCAATTCGCGCGCATGGAGGCCGAGGACCTGCTGGGGGCCGTGTTTCCCGACCAGATCGCGTGCGCCGAGAACCTGGTGGGGGAGCGCGAGATCCCCGACCACCCGCTGGTGCGCCAGACGATCTCCGACTGCCTGACCGAGGCCATGGACATCGACGGGCTCGAACGCCTGCTGAAGCGCCTCGAGGCAGGCGACGTGCACGTGGTGACGCGCGATCTGACCGAGCCGTCGCCGCTGGCGCTCGAGGTCTTGTCGGCCCGGCCTTATGCGTTCCTCGACGACGCTCCTCTTGAAGAACGGCGGACACAGGCGGTCATGGGCCGGCGCTGGCTGTCGCCCGAAGAGGCCGCCGATCTCGGCCGTCTCGACCCGGAGGCGATCCAGCGCGTCCGCATCGAGGCCTGGCCCGAGCCGGCCAATGCCGACGAGCTGCACGATTCCCTGGTCTGGCTCGGCTTCATGTCGCGGGAGGAGGCCGAGGACGCGCCCGCCTGGGGCGGCTGGCTTGCCGAGCTGGCGGCGGAGAAGCGCATCGCGCGACTCCACCTGCCGCGGAGCACCGTGTGGATCACGGCCGAGCGCCTGCCGCAGTTCCAGCTCTTGTGGCCCGAGGCAAAGCTCGATCCGCCGATCGAGGCGCCCGCGAGTGCGGCGCGCGCGCCGTCGCCCGAGGAGGCGATGGTCGAGATCGTGCGCGGCAGGCTCGAAGGGCTCGGCCCGGTGACGCAAGCGGCACTCGCGGCACCGATCGGCCTTTCGGCCGACGAGGTGGCGCCCGCCTTGATGAGCCTGCAGAGCGAAGGCTTCGCCATGCGCGGGCGTTTCACGCCAGGCGCGCCCGAAGACGAATGGTGCGACCGCCGCCTGCTCGCGCGCATCCACAGTTACACGATCAAGCGCCTGCGGGCCGAGATCGAGCCGGTCTCGGCGCGCGACTTCCTGCGGTTCCTGCTCAACTGGCAGCGCGTGACCGCGGACGCGCGCATGGAAGGCCCCGACGCAGTCGAAGCGGTGCTGAGCCAGCTCGAAGGCTTCGAGGCGGCGGCGGGCGCCTGGGAGACCGAGATCCTGCCGGCTCGTGTGGCCGGCTACGAGCCCGGCTGGCTCGACGATCTCTGCCTCGCCGGGCGCATCGCCTGGGCGCGGCTGCGCCGCCGCAGCGCCCGGGCCAACGGCTCCGAGCGCGGCGCCGGCCCCGTGCGCTCGACGCCGATCACCTTCATGCCGCGGCGCAACGCGCAGTCCTGGACGTTGCTGTCGACGACCGACGAGGAGAGCCAGCCGGGCTCGCGGGCGCAGCGCCTCCTCGATTTCATCCGCGAGCACGGCGCCTCGTTCTTCGACGAGCTGGCCGAGGGCAGCGGCCTGTTGCGCCCTCAGATCGAGGAGGCGCTGGCCGAGCTGGTGGCGCACGGGCTCGTGACGTCGGACAGTTTCAGCGGCCTGCGCGCCTTGCTTGTTCCCTCGGACCGGCGGCGGCCGCTGGGGGGTTTGCGGCGGCGCCGGCGGCCGATTGCCTTCGGGATGGAGGACGCCGGACGCTGGGCGTTGGCCCGCCGCGTGCGGCCGGCCACGGCCGATGCGCAAACGACCAAACAGGCGGAGGGAGAGGCGATCGAACATCTCGCGCGCACCCTGCTGCGCCGCTACGGCGTGGTGTTCTGGCGGGTGCTGGAGCGCGAGGCCGAGTGGCTGCCGCCGTGGCGCGATCTGTTGCGCGTCTACCGCCGTCTCGAGGCACGCGGCGAGATCCGGGGCGGGCGTTTTGTCGCGGGATTCTCCGGCGAGCAGTTCGCCTTGCCCGACGCCGTCGGCATGCTGCGCGAGCTGCGCCGCAAACCTCCGTCGAACGCGTGGATCTCGCTCTCCGGCGCCGACCCGCTCAATCTCGTGGGCATCCTGACACCCGGACCGAAGCTTGCGGCCCTCACCGGCAACCGCGTGCTCTATCGCGACGGGCTGCCGATGGCGCTCCTGGCCGCGGGCGAAGTGCAGTTCCTCGAAACCCTCGAGGAGGGCAGCCAGTGGGAGGCGCGCAAGGTCCTGCTGCGCAGCTCCTCCATCCCCTCGGGCCTCGTGAATTTGGACTGAGGCTCGGTCGAATTACCGTCATCGCGAGGAGCGCAAGCGACGACGCGATCCAGAATCCTGGATTGCTTCGCTTCGCTTGCAATGACAGGTTCATTCCAAATTGATCAACGAGGGTGTGGAATGAACGGGGGCGGGGGACTTGAGCTGGCCGGCCGGCTGCTGATCGTGGGGTTTTTCGTCGTGGCCGGGCTGATGAACCTCACACGGGCGCGCATCGCCGATCACATCGAGCGCGCGGCGCGCTTCAAAACTCCGTATCCGGCCTTTGTCTTCTGGGCCGGCATCGCGCTGCAGTTCGCGAGCTGCGCGCTCGTCCTGGCGGACTGGCACGCCCATCTCGGCGTCATGGGCCTCATCGTCTTTACGGTGCTGGCGAGCGCTATCTATCACCGCTTCTGGCAGATGGACGATCCGATGAAGCGCAACTTCTCGCGCCTGGCGCTCCTCAACAACGTCGCGATCGTCGGCGGGCTTTTGCTGCTGCTGGCGGCCGCGCGCTAAGCTAAGGCGGATCGCGCCCGAAGCCGACCCATTTAGATCGAAAACGCGCACCGGAAAGCGGAGCTAGGACGTGTGGTACTGATATTTCATGCGCACCTGGAAAACCGTCGCGTACTGGCTGTTTAGCGGGTTGGGGGTGATGCTCGTGGTCGGCGGCATCATTGTGGCGGTTTGGGCCGATCGACCTGATCGCTGGACGATGGCTTTAAGAATGTGGCTTTTGGGCGCTCTCTTCTGGTTCGGTATTCGGTTCTCGTACTGGATCGGCGCGCGTCTGGGACTGTAGACCTGCCATTGGGTTTGCAACCACCAACAGGCGTATCCCTCACTGCAATCCCGGACGGGTGAGGGGGCTTGCCCCTCACCCTCCCACGTTTCTTAGTGCTTCGACTCTTCGATCTTGTCGCGGATTCCGCCGACCGTATTCTCGACCTTGCCGCCGACCTTTTCGGCCGTGCCTTCGGCCTCGGTCTTCTTGTCGCCGGTCACCTTGCCCGCGACTTCCTTGATCTTGCCCTTGGCCTCGTGGCCGGCCCCCTCGATGCGATCCTTATCCATGGCTGTCTCCGTGCTCTAAGTCCGACAGCACCAGAGAAACAGCCGGAG
>DATJPD010000174.1:0-128619 GCA_035506575.1 Alphaproteobacteria bacterium | reverse complement strand
TGGCGGCACTCAGGCCATGGACGCGCGGCGCGAAGGCGATCGAATCCTCGATGGTGAGGCGCGGATTGAGCGAGGCGTAGGAGTCCTGGAACACCATCTGGACGTGCCGGCGCATCTCCTGGATGCCGATGCCGTCGGAGGTGCCCACCGGCTCGCCGTCGAGGATGGTCTCGCCTTCGTCGGGTGCGATGAGGCGGATGATCAGGCGCGCCGTGGTCGATTTGCCGCAGCCGGATTCGCCGACGATGCCGAGCGTCTCGCCCTTGCCCACCTCGAACGACACGCCGTCGACCGCCTGCACGGTCGCCACACGCCGGTTGAACAGTCCGCCCCGGATCGGGAAGTATTTGCGCAGGCCCCGCACGATGAGGCGCGGCTGTGCCGCCCCGGCGCGGTCGACATCACCCGGCAGGGCCGAGCCGTCGGCCATCTCAGACCAGCCTCAGACTTAGAGAGGGCGCGCAACCCTTATTTCCGTCATGCCCGGACTTGTTCCGGGCATCCACGTCGGGCCGCAAGAACGAGCAGTCATGAGTTGCGCGCCGACGTGGATGGCCGGGATAAACCCGGCCATGACGATGAGGGGCATGGTTTCCGAACTTCCGCATCTCAGACCTTCACGTCCATGGCGCTGCGCAGGCCGTCGCTCACCAGATTGGCGCAAATCGAGACCACGAAGATCATGGCGCCCGGGAGCGCGGCCACCGCCGGATTGATGTAGATGGCGGTGCGCAGGGTGTTGAGCATCAGCCCCCATTCGGGCTCCGGCGGCCGGGTGCCGAGGCCGAGGAACGACAGGCCGGAGGCGAGGATCATGCTGACGCTGATCAACGACGTCGCATAGACGAAGATCGGGCCCAGCACGTTGCCGAGCACGTGCACGCGCACGATGGTGAAGGCCCCCGCCCCGCTCGCCCGCGCGGCGTCCACGAAGTCGAGGCTGCGCACGCTGGTGGTGACGCTCTCGGCGACGCGAGTGATCGGCGGCACGAAGACGATGGTGAGCGCCACGAGACTGTTGACGATGCCGGCGCCGAGGGCGCCCGAGATCGCGACTGCCAGCAGCACCGAGGGGAAGGCGTAGAACACGTCGACCGAGCGCATGATCGCCATGTTCACGCGGCCGCCGGCATAGCCCGCGGTCACGCCCAGGGTGGTCCCGATCCCGAAGGCCGCGACCACCGGCAGGAAGCCGGTGAACAAGGACAGCCGGCCGCCGTAGATCAACCGCGACACCATGTCCCGGCCGAGCTCGTCGGTGCCGAGGGGAAAGCCGCGCGAGCCGACCGGCAGCAGGCGGCGCAGCATGCTGGCCTTGTACGGATCGGCGGGCGCCAGCCAGGGGGCGAAGATCGCCGCGAGCACGATCAAGAGAAGGATCGTTGCGCAGACGACCGCGAGCTTGTCACGCCGCAGGCGCTGCAGCACCGTGGCCCAGTAGCCGCGCGAGGCCGCGAGGGCCGGCGCGCGCGCCGGCGCCGCCGGATCGCTGACCGCGAAGGCGAGCTCGGTCACGTCACGTCCGCCGGATGCGGGGATCGATCGCGGTCTGCACCACGTCGACCAGGAGATTGAGCAACACGAAGAACATCGCCAGCACCAGGATCACGCCCTGGAGCAGCGGCAGATCGCGCTGGAAGATGGCGCTGTTGAGGAGAAACCCGGTGCCCGGCCAGGAGAACACCGTCTCGACCAGGATCGAGCCGCCGAGCAGATAGCCCAGCTGCAGGCCCACGACGGCGAGCGAGGCGGGGGCGGCATTCTTCACCACATGCGCGAACACCCCGCGGTCGCGCAGACCTTTGGCGCGCAGGGCGCTCACGAATTCCTGGTTCAGGATGTCGGCCACCACGGCGCGCACGGTGCGGGTCACGATGCCCATCGGCACCACCGAGAGGGTGGCGGCCGGCAGCACGAGGTGACGGAGATGCGCCCAGTCCCAGGCCCAGGCGCCCGAGCCGCCCGGTCCGGCGCCCATGGCCGGCAGCCAGTTGAGAACGACCGAGAACAGGATGACCAGCACCATCCCGAGCCAGTAATAGGGCACGCTCACGCCGGCGATGGCGAGCGTGGTCGCGATGCGGTCGAGCGCCGAGCCCTGGTAATAGCCGGCGATCCCGCCGAGCAGGGCGCCGATCGAGAAGCCGATCAGCGAGGCGACCAGGGCCAGCACGAAGGTGTTGCCGATCGCGGCCTCGACCTCGTCCAGCACCTTGCGGCCCGTGGCGATCGAGGTCCCGAGATCGCCTGTCACCACCTTGTGCAACCAGAGCACGTATTGAACCGGGAGGGGCTTGTCCATGCCGTATTCGCGCTTCATCTGCGCGATGAGATCGGCCGGCGCGTCGGCGGGCAGGATGGCCGACAGCGGATCGCCCGGCGCCAGCTGGACGAGGGCAAAGCACACGACGCTGACCGAGAGCGCCACCGGGATCACGTAGAGCAGCCGCTTGATCAGATAGAGAAACATTTGTAACGCGGCCCCCCACCCCACCCTCCCCCGCAAGGGGGGAGGGGGAAGAGTGTTACGTCATCTCGATCGAGGAGAAGTTCTGGAACCAGTTCTGCGCCTGGACGAAGCCTTTGACCTTGGCGCTCATGGCGCGCGGGTTGACGTCGTGCGCGATCATGATGAACAGCGCGTCGTTCACGTATTTCTCGTGGATGCGCCGCAGCACCTCGGTCTGGGCCTTGGCGTCGAAGGTCGTCTTCGCCTGCTGCAGCAGCGCGTCCATCTCGGGATCCGCGTAGAAGCCCCAGTTCGTGCCGGCCGGCGGGACAAGCTTGCTGTCTACGTGGCGGATGAAGGCGGTGAAGGGATCCTGGATGAAGTAGCTGTAGTTCATGCCCGTCGCACCGTGCGCCGTGTCGCTCCTGGCACCGGCCCGCCAGATGTTGATGAGCGTGTTCCACTCGACGACTTCGAATTCGACCTTGATGCCGACTTCCGCGAGGTTCTGCTGCACGAATTCGTTCATCGGCAGCGGCTGCATCTGGCCCGAGCCGGAGGACGAGATCAGGATCTTGGTCGACACGGGTTTGGCGGGGCCGTACCCGGCCTCGGCCAGGAGCTTCTTCGCTTCCGCCGGGTCGTATCTGACCTTGAAGGCCGGGCTGCCGAACCATTGATGGCCGGGCGGCATGAAGCCCTCGGCCGCGATCATCATGCCGGACAGGAGCTGCTTCAGGCCCTCGCGGTCGATCGCGAGGTTGGCGGCCTTGCGGATGCGGATATCGTTCCACGGCGAGCCCTCGACGCGGCTCAGATGGTACGTCCAGTTGTGCGGATAGGCGTTGGTGACGATCGCGAAGCCGGCGGATTTCAGGCCGGGCACCGCGTCCGGCGACGGCGCCTCGATCCAGTCCACCTGGCCCGAGCGCAACGCCGCGATGCGGGTGGTCGCTTCGGGCATCGGGATGAGGACCAGCTTGTCGAGCTTCGGCACGCGGGTCTTGTCCCAATGGCCATCGAAGCGCGACAGCTCGGCGCGCTCGCGCGGCGTGAAGCCGGTGAGGCGCCACGGGCCGGTGCCCGAGGGCTGGCTTGCGAACTTGTCCCAGCTGCGGCCGAGCGCCTCCCACTGCGCCGGGCTCGACATCGGGATCCAGGCGAGCTCGTAAGGCAGGAACGCATCCGGCTCCTTCGTCGTGATCTCGAGCGTGTAGACGCCGGCGGCGCGATAGCTCGCGACCGTGGGAATACGCGAGCGGCCCTGCGCCGACTGCTTGGGATCGAACTGCGGCGCGTCGTTCTTGAGCAGCTTGTCGAGGTTCCACACCACGTCCGCGGCGGTGAAGCCGGACCCGTCGTGGTACTTCACGCCCTCGCGCAACTGGAAGGTCCACTTGGTCTTGTCCGCCGCGTCGACCGTCCAGCTCACGGCCAGCCCGGGGATCAGGTCGGAGGGCTTGTCCGCCGACGTGAGGTCCCAGTTCACCAGCGCGTCGTAGATCGTAAGCCCGATGAAGCGCATCCCCTCGCCGCCGTTGTCGGCCTGGCCGGTCGTGAGCGGGATGTCGGACGCGGTCATGCCGATGCGCAGCACGGTCTCGGCCGCGGACGCGGGCACGCTCCGCAAGACCCAGGGAGCGAGGCTGGCCGCTGCCGCCGAACGAACGAAACTGCGCCGATCCATGTCGTGTTCTCCTGCCGATGCCGCTACTGCATGCTCACGAGGGTCAGGTCCACGAACCACGATTGCGGCGAGACAAAGCCTTGGACGGACTTGCTCATGGCGCGCGGGTTCAGGTCGTGAACGATGTAGAGCCATGGCGGATTGTCGACGAGCCGCTCGTGCGCCTTGCGCGTCGCCGCCTGGATGACCCCCGCATCGGTGGCCTCGGAGAGAGCGGTCATGGCCGCCTCGAATTCCGGGTCCTTCCAGTGCTCGAAGTTGAAGCCGTTCGGCGAGAAGCTCGATTCCAGGAAATAGCGCGCCATGAGGCCGACGTCGGAGGACGGAGAGCTGATGTTGAGGGCCATGGAGCCCTTGAGCTGCGGGTTGTCGGGTGCAAAGCGGGCGGCGGTCAGCAGGTTCTGCCACTCCACCACCTCGAACGCGACATCGACATCGCACGCCTGCTTGAGGTTCTCCTGCAGGAACTCGTTCATCGGCAGCGGCAGCATCTGCCCCGAGCCCGACGCCGAGATCATGACCTTGAACGACAGCGGCTTGGCGGCCGAGTAGCCGGCCTCCTGGAGCAACGCCTTGCCCTTCTTCGGATCGAAGCCGTAGCGGTTCGCCGGGCTGCCGAAATTCGGATCGCTCGCCTTGAGCCAGCCGACCGCAGGTTCGGCCGTACCGTTGAGCAGCGATACGAGGCCGTCGCGGTCGATGCAGTAGTTGAGCGCCTGGCGCACGCGCACGTCGGCGAGCGGACTGCCGGGGGCGGCCATGTTGTAGAACCACGGCCACACATGCGGATACGAACCGGTGACGACGTTGAAGCCCGCGGCCTTGAGAGCCGAAATTCCGTCGGGCGGCGGCACCTCGATCCAGTCCACCTGCCCCGAGCGCAGCGCCGCCATCCGCGTGTTCGCCTCGGGGATCGGCAGCAGCAGCACGCGGTCGAGCTTCGCCTTGTGCGCCTGGTCCCAGTAGGCGGGATTTGCGGCCAGCTCCACGGACTCGCGGGGCACGAATTTGGCGATCTTGAACGGGCCCGTGCCGGCGGCGGGCAAGGCCGCGACCTTAGCCCAGTCATGCGCACCCGCCTCGAACGACGCGGGCGAGGTCATCAGGAGATACACCGCCATATAGGGGAAGTAGGAGGCGGGCTTTGTCGTGGTGATCGCGACCGTGAAGGCGTCGAGCTTCTTGTAGCTGCCCATGATCGGGACGCGCGCGCGGCTCATGCCGGCGGCGAGCGGCTCGAATTGCGGGCTGTCGTTCTTGAAGTAACGGTCGAGATTCCACACCACGGCGTCGGCGTTGAACTCGGTGCCGTCGTGAAACTTCACGCCGCGACGCAGGTGGAAGATCCACGTCTTCTTGTCGTCGCTCGCCTGCTCCCAGCTTTCGGCGAGGCCGGGCCGCAAGCCGGCGAGCTGGTCGGTCCGCGTGAGGTCCCACAAGGTCAGCGCCTCGAAGATCGGATATCCGAGGAAGCGCATTCCTTCGAAGCCGTTGTTGGGCATGCCGGTCGTGGTCGGGATGTCCGACGCGGTCATGGCGATGCGCAAGGTGCCGCCCGCGCTCGCGGGAGCCGCCCAGGCGAGCGAGCCCAGCAGGGACGCGATGAGGCACACCGCGCGGATCGATGCTCTCGACATGACTGCCTCCTTGGCCATGGCCTCATCAAAGCAAAGCCAATGCCAAGGAATGTGCCGTCGGGCCGGTCGCCAGATCGTGACCGGCGGCCTTAGGAACGCAGGTCTGACCTGATTTTGGGCAGTTAGTCGCCCGCCGCGGCGATTTTGGGCGCGGCCTCGACCACGAGGCGGGCGGGCGGAAGCCACACGGTGGCCAGGGTGCCCTTGCCGACCGCGCTCTGGATATCGAGCCGGCCGCCGTGCAGCTCGGTGAGGCCCTTGGCGAGCGACAGGCCGAGGCCGGCACCGTCGTAGTGACGCGTCAGCGAATTATCGACCTGGCGAAACGGCTCGAAGGCGGTCGGGATGTCCTCGGTGCGCATGCCGATGCCGCTGTCGGCGACCGCGATGGCCAGGCCGCCGTCCGCGGCCGGACGGGCGGTGATGCGCACCTGGCCGCCCTCGGGCGTGAACTTGATCGCGTTCGACAGAAGGTTGAGCAGGACCTGCTTGAGGCGGGCGCGGTCGGCGCGCACCGGAGGCAGCGCCGGAGCCACCGCGCCGGTCAACGCCACGCGGCCGTCCTCGGCGCGCGCCGCCACGACCTGCCGGCACTCATCGATCAGCTCGGCGAGGTCGAATTCGTCCTCGCGCAATCCGAGCTGTCCGATCTCGATCCGCGACTGATCCAGAAGGTCGTTGATGAGCCGCAGCAGGTGCTGACCCGAGACATGGATGTCGTGCCCGTATTGCTGGTACCGGATGTCGCCGGGACCGAACCGGGCGCTCCCGATGATCTCGGAGAAGCCGAGGATCGCGTTGAGCGGCGTGCGCAGCTCGTGGCTCATGTTGGCGAGGAACAGCGACTTGGCCGTGTTCGCCGCGTCGGCGGCCGCGCGCGCGCGGTCCGCCTGCTGCCGCGCCACCGTGAGCTCGGCGGCGTGGCGCTCGAGCCGCTCGCGCGCCTGCTCGATCTCGATCTCGCGGCGCCGGCGTTCGGTGACGTCGACGCGCGTCGAGATGAAGCCGCCGTCCGGCAGCGGCGTGATGCGGACGTCGAGGATGCGGCCGTTGGGCCGGGTCGCCTCGAACTGCTCGGGCTTGCGGGCCGTCATACGGGCGAACCGCTGGCGCACCAGGGTCTCGACGTCGCCCGCGCCGTAGTCGCCGCAGGCGGCGAGATGGCGGACGAACTTCTCGACCGGATCGCCGAGTTTGAGCTCGCCGGGCGAGAGGTCCATCTGCTCCAGGAACAGCTGATTGAAGGCCAGGTAGCGGTTGTCCGGTCCGACGAGGCTGACGGCGATCGGCAGGTTCTCGACCAGCATGGTCAAGGTGGCGGTCTGCTGTGCCAGCTCGCGCGACCTCCGGTCGGCGACGGCGGCGGCTTCGGCAAGCGAGTCCGCCAGAGCATTCACCTCGGCGATCGTCGAACGGATGGGGGCCGGCGCCTCGCCGCGCGCCGCATTCATCGCCGCGGCCCGCAGCCCGTGCAGCAGCCGCACAAACCGGCGGCCGATCAGACCCGCAGCGACCAGCGCGACCGCGAGCAGAAGCAAGGTGACGGCGACGGTCAGCGAGACGGATTTGACCAACGGCGCGTTGATCTCCGACAGCGGGATGCCGACGATGACCGACCAGCCCGACAGGGCAGAGGTGGCAAACGCCGCGAGCACCTCCGTCGCCTCGCGGTTGGTGCCGATGTAGGTGCCCTGCGATGCTTTTGCGATCTGCGCGCGGAGATTCGAGCCGATCGGGGTTCCGGCGAACCTGTCGAGGGCGTGGCTGCGCCCGAGGATCCGCCCGTCGCGGTCGGCGATCGACAATGTCCACGTCTCCGGCGTGTGCTGCGCGGCGAGGATGCGGCTGAACTCACCGACGCCGAACGACATGATCAGGACGAAGCGCCGGCCGCCGGGCATCGACACAGGCATGTACGAAGCAACCTGCAGGGCATCGAGCGTCGTGCTGCGGAAGAGTCCCGAAACCTGCGGCCGCCCCTCGGTCAACGCCTGCAACGCCCGGCCTTTGTAGGTGAGCGGACGGAGCTGTGTACCGAAGGCCACGGCGGTGTTGACGAGCTCGTTGCCGGACTCGTCCACCACCACGATGACGGCGTCGTGCTGGGCGGCCACTCCGGTGCATTGGACGTAGAACGCCGCGAAGTCGCCGCCGGCCAGAGCCGGCGAGGTGCCGAGTGCTGCAAGTGCTGCGAGGCCTTTTTCCAGCTTGAGATCGATCGCCGCCGACAGGACGTGCGCGGTCTGCAGGATCTGCCGCCGGTCGGAGTCCTGCTGCGCCTCCGCCAAGCGCCATGTCGCGAACAGAGCTCCGCCCAGCATCGGCAGAATGCAGGCCAGCGTCCACAAGATGATATGGGTCTGCGCGCGGAACGGGCCGACGCGACTCACGGGCGCCCCTCTTCGATCGTCTGCTCAGGCACGACGTGCCCCGGCGGCCCACTATTGCGGGCTAGCCTTAAAGAACGGTGAATTACGGCGTCCGCCCCGGCGGCCCGCCGGGCCGACCTGTGCTTTCGCCGGGGCTTCTGCTATCTTGCGAAACAATAAGGCAAATTCGACAATCGGGAGGAACCCAACCATGACCCGCCGGTCTGCGCTTGCACTCGCACTGGTCCTGCTTGGCCTTGGCGCCGTAGCACCCTCGTCCCCCTCGCCCGCCCAGAGCAATGGCTGGGTGGCCCTGTTCGACGGCAAGAACCTCGACCATTGGACGCCGATCGGCGACGCGAACTGGAAGGTCGCCGACGGTGCCGTGGTCGCGGACAACGGTGAAGGCTTCCTGGTGTCGAAGGACACGTATACGAATTTCGAGATTCACGCCGAGTTCTGGGTGAGCGACGACGCGAACAGCGGCATCTTCATCCGCTGCGAGGACCCCAAGAGCGTCACCGGCAAGACCGCCTACGAGGTGAACATCTTCGACCAGCGGCCCGACCCCACCTACGCCACGGGCGCCATCGTCGGAGTGGCCAAGTCCGATACGGTGGTCAAGGCCGGCGGCAAATGGAACACCTACGACATCGTCGCGCGCGGCGACCACTTCACGGTCACCATCAACGGCGTGAAGACGGTGGCCGACGCCGTCAACGCCGAGCACAAATCCGGGCACATCGCGCTGCAATACGGCAAGGGTGTGCCGGGCAGCAAGGGCGTTGTGAAGTTCCGGAAGGTCGAGATCAAGAGCTTATAGCGGACCGGCTCGCAACCTGCCGCCCGCCAACCCAGGTTGCTCGCCGGCGCGAGCGCATCCGCGCTCGCGGGTGACTCACAGCGATCGCCCTGCCAAGCCCTTCCACTTCTCGTCGCTCGTGCGAATGCACGAGCGACCTTGTTTTACCGATCAGCAGCACTCGCACTGCCAATCCGGCGAGACCGCCAGCGCGTCCTTGAGCCAGGCAAAGGGCAGATCGTCCGGAACGATCTCCGCCACCGGCTTGAAGATCCGGAAATGATGGCGCGTCTCCCGATCCGTCCAGAAGCCGACGACGGTCTCGACCGCAGGGCCGCCCGGGACGGTGCCGTCGCGCTCGCTGACCAGGATCATGGCATCGTGGGACAGGCCGAACCGCGTGCGCGTCCACTCGCGGACGCGCCGCAGCGCATCGCCGTGATCGAGGCTCCTGAGGACCGGTCGGGGCATATCAAAGGCTCGGCTGCATCACCTTCGCCGCCTCGCGGCGGCCAGGCAAGCGGCTTTGCAGCATATTCCCCTTCGCACCCATCGGGCCTAGAGTGCGCCATCATCTTTTCGACCGTTCTAAGTGGAGGAACGCGTGGCCGAAAAAGTACTCGCGGCGGTGCGCACCGGCCCGAGCAAGACCGAGTTCCGCGACTACCCGATGCCGGACATCCCCGAGGATGCGGCGCTGATGAAGATGGAGGTCGCCGGCATCTGCGGCACCGACGTCAAGCTCTACAAGCACCCGCCGTCGGCGGCCCCGGTCATCATGGGCCACGAGAATATCGGCACGATCGTCAAGGCGGGCCGCGAGTTCACGCGCCGCAAGGGGTTCAAGGAAGGCGACCTCGTCTTCGTCGAGCATTACGTGAGCTGCGGCAAGTGCGAGTGGTGCCATCTCGGCCAATACCGCCACTGCGAAAACACGGACTGGCGCTACAACCCCGATGCCATCCGCTACGGCTACACCTCGGCCGAGCGGGCGCCGCATTTGTGGGGCGGCTTCGCGCAGTACGTCTATCTGCCGTGGAACGCCGTGCTGCACCACGTGCCGAAGGGTGTGACGCCGGAGCTCGCGGGCATCGTGACGCCGATGGCCAACGGCGTCGAATGGTCGCTGATGGATGGCGGGGTCGGCTACAACTCGACGGTCCTCATCCAGGGGCCGGGCCAGCAGGGGCTCTCGCAGACGGTGGTGTGCAAGCAGGCGGGCGCCTCGCTGATCATCGTCACCGGGACCGCCAAGGATGCCGCGAGACTCGAGGTCGCCAAGAAACTGGGCGCCGACCATACGATCGACGTCAGCCGCGAAGATCCGCTGGCGCGCATCAAGGAGATCACCGGCGGCAAGGGTGTCGACGTCGTGCTCGACTGCACGGCGGGTGCGGGGACCATGCCGGTGCTGCTCGGCATCGAGGCGCTGAAGCGCAAGGCGGGCACGCTCGTGGTCCAAGGCGAACTGACCGACTTTCCGAACTTCCCGCTCGCGCGCGTGACGGTGAAGTACATCAACATCCGGTGCGCGCGCGGCCACAGCTACAAGGCGTGCGAGCTGGCTCTGCAGCAGCTCGCCTCCAAGCGCTTCCCGCTCGACCTGATCACCACGCACAAGTTCGGGCTCAAGGACGTCGACATCGCCATCAAGTCCGTGGGCGGCGAAGGTGCGAAGGACGTGATCCACGTGTCGCTGATGCCGTGGGAGTGACGTCATGACCGACCAGCCGAACAACCCAGCCGGGACGCTCCTGAACAGCATCCCGTCGATGGAGACGATTCCGAAGCTCATCGAGGCTTACACCCGCACGCAAGCCGACTACCGGATCAGCATGTTCCGGCTGGACCTTGCGATCCTGAGCCTGCTGCTCGAAAGCGGCCTCGTGGCTCCCGACAAGGCGGTCGAACGGTTCGAGCTGTTCCTCAACGCCATGTCGAAGGAGGAACAAGACGGGCCCAAAGGCTCCGCCTTCAAAGGCGCCATCCAGTTCGTGCGCGACAACAGCAAGCCGGCGACCGATCCCAAAGCGCCCTCGTTCGGGGTGATCCCGGGCGGGAAGCTGGACTAGGGGAACGGCGGCCCGCCATCGGCGTTGGTCACAGCATGCGCGCACTCGCCGCCTGCTGTCTCGCCGCCGCGGCACTGGGCGGCTGCACACCCCTGCAATGGCAGCACCCGCTCTACGGCACCACGCGGACGGAGGCCGACCTCGCCGCGTGCGACCACGCCGCGTTCCAGGAAGCCGACCGCTACATCTCGAGCCAGCCATACCCCGCGTTCCCGCACGTCTACACCCTGCCCAACGGCCAGCGGGTGGTCGATCCGGCGCCGCAGTTCGCCTATACGCCCTATGCGAACGTCAGCGAACTGCGCAGCTTCTGCATGCGCTCGAAGGGGTATGAGCTGGTTCCGGTGCCTGAATCCTAGCGCGGCTTCGCCGCTTGCTGGGACTGCGGCGGCTGGCGCTGCGAGCCGTCGCAGGGGTTCGTGTCATCCGACCCTGCCGCCGCCAGGACATGGCTGCTCTCCGAGCCGCCGGCGAACGCCGCCTCCGGCGCGAACCCGGCGGCACCGCCAGGCAGCGACGCGAGCCCGCCGATGCCTCCCGCAGTCCCTCCCGCCACCGCACCTCCGGCAGCACCACCTCCGCCGGCAACCGCGGCGCCCCCACCGGTGACTTCGACGCTGCTGCCGCCCAGCGACGCGGTCTGCTGCCGTCCGGTCCTGTCATCGCGGAAGGTGATGGTCGGGTTCGAGACGATCACCGGCGGCGGTGATGAAGAGCCGCCGAGGAGGCCGAACGCGCTGAGGGCCCCCAGAGCACCAATGGAGCCGCCGGCCGCGAAGCCGCCCAGCTCCCAGTTGCCGATGCCCTGAGCGTTGGTCTCCAGCATCACGTCCGCGCCATCGAGGCGAATCTGGGCGACGGAATCGCCGCCGGAGATCGCCTTCAGCGGATTGAGCTGGATTTCCACGCGCCGGATGCGGGCCATGTCCGGCCGCGATCCCCAGCGCGCGTTCTTTACCCGCACGTCGTTGAGGACGATGCGCGGCGGCAAGGTAAGATCGAGCTCGGCCTTGCCGTTGACGGTCATGGCGCGCCCGGTCAGATCGAGCACGCGCTTGCTCACGCGCTGCTTGTATTGCTCGCCGTCGAACAGCGCATAGGCGACGGCACCCGCCACCACACCGATCGCCGCCACGAACACCACGGCTTTGACTGCAAACCCGATCACGCGGCCGATCAGCCGCAAGCCGAAGAACATTCCCTACCTCATCGCCAAGACGCTCGAACGCGCGGCCGATGATAGCCCGCGCGCCCGAGTCGCGCGTTGCCCGTTGTGGGCCGTGTCCGCGGAGACCTACCCCTCCCTCGAATTATTGACCGTTTTTTCAGATAGTTAGCCTCGTCTGCCGGATCCAGTGACGGCCGGCATATGACAGAACGGCCAGGCGTTCTCATATTGACGATGCAAGTTCCCGCCGCAGGACTCCCGCGGCTTACGCGTGGATTACATCAGAAGGCGATGCGCGACGGATCCGACGACGAGTTGATGCGCCGCGCGGGGCGGGGAGATAATGCCGCCTTCGCCGCCCTCGTGGCCCGGCATCTGCCGCGAGCGACCGCGCTGGCCATCCGGATCACCGGAAGCCGGAGCGATGCGGAGGAAATCGTGCAGGAAGCGTTCTTGAGGACCTGGATCAAATCCCCCGACTGGGAGAGCCAAGCGACCGCTGGCGCGCAGTTCACGACCTGGTTCACGCGCGTCCTGGTGAATTTGTGCATCGATCGCCGGCGGCGGCCGCAGATGGCCCCGCTCGAGGCGGCGGCCGAGGTCGCGGCGAACGAGCCCGGCGGGCTGGAAGTCACGGCCCAGCGCGAGACCAGCGCCCGCGTCCTCGCCGCGCTGGGCACCCTGCCCGAGCGGCAGCGCGCGGCGTTGACGCTCTGCCACTGGGACGGCCGCAGCAATCTCGAGGCCGCCGAGATCCTCGACATCAGCGTGGGCGCTCTCGAATCGCTGCTGGTGCGGGCGCGCCGCACGCTGCGTGTCAGCCTCGCCGACCTCGCACCCGAAACAGCTCCATCTTCCTCCAAGCGTCATTCGTAAGAGCAAACCCCATGATCGCCTTCGACCGTCTCCGATCGCTCATCGACGCCTACGGGGCCGAGCCTGCGCGCTGGCCGGCCGACGAACGCGCCGCCGCCCTTCTGCTGCTCGCCAATTCGGCCGAGGCGCGAGCGTATGCGCAGGACGCCGGGGTGCTCGACGCGATGCTCGACCGGGCGCCGCTGCGGCCGACCGTGACCGTCGATCCCGCGGCCCTCGCAGCCCAGATCACGCGGGCGCCGAACCGCCGCGGCGCCGCACGAGCCGCATGGTCGAGGCGCCCGGTCTTCGGCTTCGGCTGGCCGAACCTCGCCGCCCTTGCCGCGGCTGCGATCGTCGGGTTCGTCGTCGGGTGGACGGACCTCAACGGCACGGCAGCGACCAGCCGCGACAGTATCGATGCCGTGGCCTCGCTCTCTGCGGCGGATGACTCGGTATGGTGAGCAACAAATGGATCGCCATCGCGCTGACGGCGTCGCTGGCGGTCAACGTCTTCCTCGCCGGCATGTTCGTCGGCCGGCGGATGGTCGGGCCGCCGCCCCCGCCGCTCGGGCCCGCAGCACAGCAGCAATCCGCCTGGCGACCCGGCGACCGCGCGCTGCCGCCGATGATCGACCGCATTGCCGACGGCCTGGCGCCGCAGTACCGCGCCGTCTTCCTCGCCGCCATGGACAAGCACCGGCAGGACATCGTGGCCAGCGGCCTTGCGCTGCGCGAGGCGCGCGGCAAGGTGCGGGAGAGCCTGTCGGCGGAAAATTTTGACCGCAACGCGACCACCACCGCCATGGCGGACCTCCAGGAGCGCGAGACCAGGTTCCGGCAGAGCCTGCAGGCGGCCCTGCTCGACGCGGCCGGCGATCTGCCGGTCGACGCACGCCGGCAGATGGTGAATCCGCCGCCGCGCAGGCCCCCGCCCCAGTAGCGCGTGTAATACGTCGGCTGTCACTGACGACCACCGGGGCCGCCGATGAGCACCCGCGACGCATTCGTAGCTGTTCATCGCTTCGGGCTCGGCCCGCGGCCGGGCGAGCTCGACCGGGCCGCCGCCGATCCGAAGGGATGGTTGAAGCGGCAGATCGACCCCGCCGCCGCCGCGCTGCCGCCGCAGTTCGCGGGCCTGCCAGGCGGTGCGGAGCGCATGGGGGACCTCCTGCGGGCCCGCCGCGACCGCGGCGATCCCGGAGCGCAGAAGCTCATCCGGGAGTCCTTCCGCGAGACCTACAGGCAGGAGGCGTCGGCGCGCCTGGCGGTTCAGGTGACCAGTGCCGCGCCGTTCCGCGAACGCCTGGTCGCGTTCTGGTCCAATCATTTCACGGTGTCGGTGCAGCGGCCGCCGCTGTTCGGCACCGCCGGCGCGTTCGAGCGCGAGGCGATCCGGCCCTATGTCACCGGGCGCTTCTCGGACATGCTGCTGGCCGTCGCGCGCCATCCGGCGATGCTGGTCTACCTCGACAACGGGCAGTCCTTCGGGCCGGCCTCGCCCGCCGGGCTGCGCCAGCACCGCGGCCTCAACGAAAACCTGGCGCGCGAGATGCTGGAGCTGCACACGCTGGGGGTCGACGGCGGATACACGCAGACCGACGTGCGGGAGCTCGCGAAGATCCTGACCGGCTGGACCGTGACGCCGCCGCGCTTTCCCGATGCCGGCCAGTTCCGCTTCTTTCCGCAGATCCACGAGCCCGGGCCGAAGACGTTGCTGGGCGTCGTGTATCGCGACGACGATGCGCTGGAGGCGGAGACCGCGTTCCAGGCCCTGACCCGCCATCCCGCGACCGCGCGCCATGTCGCGACCAAGCTCGCACGCCATTTCATCTCCGACACGCCGCCGCAAGCGGCGGTGGAGCGGCTGGCGCGCGTCTTCCGCGACACCGCCGGGAATCTCGGGGCGGTCAGCCACGCGCTCATCGAGCAACCCGAGGCGTGGGCAAACCCGCTGGCCAAGGTCAAGACGCCCAACGAGTTCGTCGTGGCAGCCCTGCGCGCCACGGACTTCGCACCGCAGTCCGGCGATGACGGCCACGCCAAGATGATGATCAACGCGGTGCGCGGCCTCGGACAGGCGCCGTTCAACGCGCCCTCCCCGGCCGGATGGCCGGACACGGCCGCCGACTGGATCAGCCCCGAATCCGTGCTCCGGCGCGCCGACTGGGCGATGGCTCTTGCCGGGCGCATGGCCCCCGGCCACGATCCCGACCGGCTGTTCGAGGCGACGATCGCGCCGGTCGCGGCACATGCCACGGCCCAGGCGGTGGCACGGGCCCCCTCGCGCGCGGATGCGATGGGGCTCGTGCTGGCGAGCGCGGAATTCCAGAGGAGGTAGGCATGCTGTCGCGGCGGAAGATGTTCGCGCTCGGTGCCGGCCTGATGGCCGCCACCTCGCTCGCCGGCGTTCCCGTGGCCTTGGCGCGGGCGCCGACCGACCGGCGGTTTGTGGTGGTCATTCTACGCGGCGCGCTCGACGGCCTGGCGGCCGTGCCGCCTTATGCCGATCCGGATTACCGGTCCTTGCGCGGCGGGCTGGCGCTGCCCGATCCCAATGCCGAGGACGGCATGCTCGGCCTTGACGGCCGCTTCGGGCTCCACCCGGCGCTGGCCCCGTTGCAGGCGATGTATCAGGCGCACGAGCTTGCCGTCGTGCATGCGGTGGCGACACCGTACCGGTCGCGCTCGCATTTCGACGGCCAGGATCTGCTCGAAAGCGGTGCCGACACGCCGCACGGACTGCACGACGGCTGGCTCAACCGCGCGCTCGGTCTGCTCGGGGGTGCGAGCGGAGCGGACACGACCCGCGCGGGCCTTGCGGTCGGCCAGTCGGTGCCGCTGATGCTGCGCGGCAAGACGCCGGTCGCCTCGTGGGCTCCGGACGACATGCCGCCCGCCGATCCCGATTTTTTCGACCGGCTGGGGCAGCTCTATGCCGCCGATCCCGTGTTCGGCCCCGCCCTCAAGGAAGGTCTCAAGGCGCAGGCGATGGCGGACGACGTCCTGGGCGAGTCCATGGACGACCCCAAGACCTATGGCCGCGGCGCGCGGCCGATCGTGGCCTTGCGGCCCGCGGCGCAGGCGGTGGGCAAGCTGCTCGCCGCGCCCGCGGGGCCGCGCGTGGCCGTGCTCGAGATGCTCGGCTGGGATACGCATGCCGGGCAGGGTGCCGCGACAGGCCGGCTGGCGGGCGTGATGAAAGGCCTGGGCGAGGGCCTCGAGGCGCTCAAGGACGGTCTCGGGCCGGAATGGCGCCAGACCGCCGTCGCGGTCGTGACCGAGTTCGGCCGCACCGTGGCCATCAACGGGACCAACGGGACCGATCACGGCACGGGAACGGTGGCCTTCCTGGCCGGCGGGCGGATCGCGGGCGGGCGCGTGATCGCGAACTGGCCGGGGCTCGGCCCGTCGCAGCTCTTCGAGGGCCGCGATCTGGCGCCGACGACGGATTTGCGTGCCGTGCTCAAGGCGCTCCTCGTCGAGCACCTGCAGCTGCCGCAGGACGGGGTCGAGCGCGTGGTGTTCCCGAACAGCCGCGACGTGGCACAGCTGCGAGATTGCGTCCGGGCTTAGTCTGCGACGAGATCGGCGAGGCGGAACGCCGCGATGCGCCCGACCTGGTCGAGCGCGGTACGGAACTCCACCGCGCGTTCGTTGGCGGCACGGGCGGCAAACGCCGCCAGAATGTCGTCCTTTGTCTTGCCCTTGACCGCGAGGATGAACGGAAAGCCGAAGCGCTCCTTGTAGGTGCTGTTCAGCGCGTGGAAGCGCTCGTATTCCGCGCGCGTCAGGCGGTCGAGACCCGCCCCCTGCTGCTCGCGCTTCGAATCCGCGGTCAGATCGCCCGCGACCGCGGCCTTGCCGGCGAGGTCAGGATGGCCGCGCAGGAGCGCCAGCTGCTCGGCCTCGTCCGCCGCGTCGATCGCCGCCACCATCGCCCGGTGGAGACCGTCGCGGTCGGCGAAGGGCCGGCGGCCGGCGGCGCGCCTTGCGACCCACGGCGCGTGCTCGAACACATGCGCAAGCCGCGCTTCGAACGCGTCCGCATCGAGCGCGTTCAGCTCCGCGATGGTGAGCCGGTTGTTCACGGCGGCAGCCTATCGGCCCGACGGGGTTGCGGCAACGGGGCTTGGCCCCGACGCTTGCCTGACAGCGGGTTTGCCCGGATACTCGCCCGCGGATTTCACAAGGGGTTTTCCATGAGCATCAGACTGCACGCGCGCGCCGCCCTGGCGGCCGCAAGCGTTTTCGCGGCACTCGCGGCATGGCCCGCGGCGGCCCAGACCAACGCCAAGTTCTCGCTCGACTTCACGCTCCAGGGCTCGCAAGCGCCGTTCTTCCTAGCGCGCGACCGCGGCTACTACGCCGCCGAGGGGGTGAACGTGACGGCGATCGACGTCGGCCGCGGCTCGGGCGACACGGTCAACCGGGTCGCGAGCGGCACCTACGATCTCGGCTTCGGCGACATCAACTCGCTGATCGAGTTCGATTCGAAGAACCCCGGCAAGGAATTCCCCGCGGTCCTGATGATCTACAACAAGGCACCCATGTCGATCATCACGCTGAAGAAATCCGGCATCGGCACGCCCAAGGCCCTCGTCGGCAAGAAAGGGGCGGCACCGTCGTTCGATGCGAGCTATCGCATGTTCGACATGTTCGCCAAGATCAACGGCTTCGATCCGAAGTCGATGACGTGGTCGAACGTGGCCCCGCAGCTGCGCGAGCCGATGCTGGCGCGCGGCGAGGCCGACGCGATCTCGTCATTCACGTTCACCTCGACGTTCGCGCTGGAAACGCTGGGCGTGCCCGAATCCAGCCTGAACATTATGAAGTACAGCGACTACGGGCTCGACCTGTACTCGAACGCGATCATGGCCTCCCCGGAATTCCTGAAGAGCAATCCCAAGGCGGTGGCCGGGTTCGTGAAGGGCGCCATCCGCGGCTGGCAGGACGCGATCAAGGACCCGCAAGCCGCGATCGCGTCGATCAAGAAGGCCGACCCGCTGGTCAACGAGAAGCTCGAGCTCGAGCGGCTCAAGGTGACGATCCGCGACTTCGTGCTGACCGACGAGGTGAAGAAGAACGGCATGGGCGACGTCGACGACGCGCGCCTGGAAAAGGCGATCGGCTATGTCACCGAAGGGCTCGGCCTGCCGCGCAAGCTGGCGCCGAAAGACGTCTTCGACCGGCAGTTCCTGCCCCCGGCCGCGAACCGGAAATTAATGTAACGACGTTGCCGCCCGCCCCTGTTCAAGCGGGGGCGGGTTTGGCAAGACGTTCGGGGCTCAGCCGGCGTTCGAGACCAGCGTGAGCGGGGCGTCGGCCTTCTTGGCGTCGTCCTTGGTCGCCGCCGCCGGCTGATCGCGCTGGATCTCCTCATCGCTCATGCGGCGGCAATGGCCGTTGAGGAACGCGCCGTTTTCGACGGACAGGCTCTCGTGCAGGATGTCACCCGTCACGTGGCCGGTGCCGGCGAGCTCAACCGACTTGGCCCGGATCGTCCCGACGATCTTGCCCTGGACGCGGACGCCCTCGGCGTTGACGTCACCGTTGACGATGCCGGTCTCGCCCACCGTCAGGCGCACGCTCTTGATGTTGCCATCGACCGTGCCTTCGAGCTGGATGTCGCCCTCGCACGAAATGTCGCCCTTGACGCGGAAATCCGCGCCGATGATGGTCGGCATGCCTGGCCTCCCCAAGCCATTGGTCTGCTCGCGACCGCCCGATTTATTGCTTCGGAACATCTCTAGCAGCCTCCAGGAATTTGGCGGGATTGAGATTTTTCCCGTCGCTTAGCACCTCGTAGTGTACGTGAGGACCGGTGCTGCGGCCAGTGCTTCCCATGATCCCGATCACCTGGTGATAGGCCACCTTCTGCCCCACCTTGACCTGGACCCGGGCCAGATGTGCATACCGCGTCATCAGGCCATAGCCATGGTCGATCTCGACCATATTCCCGTACTCACCGGACCATCCCGCCACTTTGACCTCGCCCGGGCCGGTCGCCTTCACCGGCTCGTGATAGCTGCCCGCCAGATCGACGCCCGCGTGCATCGCCAGCTGCCCGGTGATCGGGTCGCGCCGGACGCCGAACGGGCTCATCAGGTTGTAGTTGTCGAGCGGTGCTCCGGCCGGCAGCGAATGCAGCAGCTTGCGCATCTGCGCGAGCTTGCCGATCTGGCTTCCGAGGCCGACAAGCTTGGCCCTGGTCTTGTCCTCCGCCCCGGGCGGGATGGGCACGAACGGGCCGCCCATGCCGCCCGAATCGGCATTCGTCGGCAACACCTTGTCGGGATCGAGGCCGGTCCGGCTGATCAGCCGCTTGAGCATGTCGATGCCCGCCTGCGTGCGCTGCGACAACCGCTCGATGGTCGCTTCGTGATTGGCCTGCATCTGGGTCTGCTGGCGGCTGAGTTCGGCCATCTCCGCGTTGACCGCGTTGCGGTCGGCGGCGAGGCGGTCCGCCTCGACGGCGAGCCGGCCGCGCTCCGCCATCGCGTCGTCGAGCCCGCTCGACAGGGTCGACATCAGCGAGCTGAACTCGCTGTGGCGGGAGGCAATCGCGCGCACCTGCTCGTCGAGCTTACGCATCCGCGCCACCAGCTCCTCGTGCTGGGCGGCGGCACGGGCACGCTCGCCTTCGGCGGTGGCCAGGCGGTCGCTAACGTCCTTGAGGTGCTGCTGCAAGGTCTCGTTCTGCTCGACCAGGTTGAGCATGGCCGCGGCACTTTCGGCGCGGCCTTTCTCAGTCGCCGTATCCACGGCCGTGCCCAGAGTATCGATCGCGGCGCGATAGGCGCTCTCAGCGCGCGCCACTTCCTGCCGCTTGGCGTCGACGAGGCGCCAGGCTTCCTCGCGCGCGGCGATCGTCCAGACGACGACGCCGAGCACCAACAGGGCGCCGGCAGCGACCGATTTCTGGAGCGCCGGGCTCAGCACCAGGTAGCGGACGCCGGTCTCGGAGCGGAGGATGAGCTCCCGCTCCCGAAAAATTCGCGCAATAAAGGCTGAAATACGTTTCAAACGCCCCCCGTCCCCGACCCCAGAAAGCCGCGTCCCCGCCTTGTTGCCGTGAGACGCTGCCAGTTGCTCTTCGTCCGCCCCTCTTGGCGAGAGCACCGCATGCTTGCAGAGATGATGCCGACTTCACTTACCGGGTCAAGGTTGCCGTTCAGGTGCTGGGAGTGCGTTCCGCAACCCCGACGGATCATCCTAGCCTGCGTCAATATTCCTTAAAAAAGAGTCTCTCATCCTGACAATGCGCGACATTCTTCCCCTAGCGCGTTGTGGATATGTGGATAATTTTTTGCGCTGCCGCACACGAAGAATTGGCGCTGCTCAACAAACCCGCTGGCTGTCGAGGGTCGTGCCCCGAGTCCGCGAGTCAGGGGCTGCGTACATCCGCAGGCCTCGCGGCCAGGCGGCGAACCGGCTAGGCTGCATCTCGTCATTTTACGCGCGACGGAGTTTCATGGTCGACGGCCGCACGGTGCCGCAGCGCCTTCTGATCGCGATCGGCGGCAACGCGATCCATCCCGACAACATCCGCGGCACGCCCGAGGAGCAGCTCGGGATCGCGCAGGCGACCGGCCGCGCGCTGCGGCCGATCATGGAACTCGGCACCGAGCTGGTGATCACGCACGGCAACGGCCCGGTGGTCGGCAAGATCCATCTGCGCATGGCGGTCGCGCGGCACCGCGTGGCGCCGATGTCGCTCGACATCTGCGTGGCGCACAGCCAGGGCGGAATCGCCTACCTGTTGATGCAGGCGCTCGAAAACGCGCTGCGCGAAGACGGCAATCCGCGGCACGTGGTCTGCCTCTTGACCCAGGTCGAGGTCGATCCGAACGATCCGGCGTTCGCCAACCCCACCAAACCCATCGGCCCCCACTACGACGCCACGGAGGCGGCCGCGATCGCCGCCGAGCTCGGCTGGGAGATGCGCGAAGAAAAAGGCCGCGGCTGGCGCCACGTCGTCCCCTCGCCGAAGCCAAAGCACATCGTCGACATCTCCCTCATCCGGGCGCTGGCCAAGCAAGGTGCCGTCGTCATCGCCGGCGGCGGCGGCGGCATCCCCGTCGTGCGCACGACCGACGGCACGCGGCACGGCATCGAGGCCGTGATCGACAAGGATCTCACCTCGGCCCATATGGCGCGCGTGCTCGGCATCGACGACATGATGATCCTCACCGCCGTGTCGCGGGTCGCGATCCACTATGGCGAGCCGAACCAGCGCGCCCTCGACCGCGTGACGCTGTCCGAGCTCAAGGCGCTGCGGGCCGAGGGGCACTTTCCGCCCGGCAGCATGGGGCCGAAAGTGGATGCCGCGATCCATTTCCTCGAATTGGGCGGCAAGCGCGTCGTCATCGGGCATCTGAACGAGGCGCTGCCCGCCTTGCGCGGCGAGAGCGGCACACATGTCGTCCCCGACCACGGCTGACCGGCCGACCGTCGAGACCGCGCGCCTTGCCGTGCTCACGGCCGGGCGGCAGGCGCAGCGCCTGGCCGCTCGCGGCAACAGCGTCCGCGTGATCGCGCGCTTCGACCGCAGCGCCTATGTCTGCGCTCCCGACGGGCAGCTCGCCTGCATCGGCGGCGAAACGCTCGGCCTTGGGCCGCTCAACGCACTCGTCGGCACGGACGATTTCACGGCGGCCCGCCTTGCCGTCGGCGACCGGGTCGTCCTCGACGTCAGCGACACCGTGCCGTGGCGCCCGCGGCCGTTCGCGATACCGACGGCGGAGGGGCTGCGCCGCGCGGTTGCGAGCCTCGATGGCGCAACCGCGACCGTGCCGCCGCGCGGTCTCGCCCAGACTGCGGACAGCGATCCGATCAACGCCCGCGCGCGCCGTGGGCTTTCCGTCCTTACGGAGTTGATGGCGACCCCGGGCGGCGAGCTGCCCCGAGAGATCACGGCCCTGATCGGGCTCGGACCCGGCCTCACGCCGGCCGGCGACGATGCGCTGGGCGGTGCGATGATCGCCTTGCGCGCGTTTGGCCGCCCGAAGGCCGCGGACTGGCTGGCGTCTCACGTCCTGCCGCTCGCCGTGGCGCTGACGAGCTCGATTTCGCTCGCCCATCTCGAAGCCGCCGCGGATGGCGAAGGGGCGGCCGCCTTGCACGACACGCTGGCCGCGCTCGCAGGCGGCGACGCGGCCGGAGCCGCCGACGGCCTGCGCCGCCTCGACCGCATCGGCCACAGCTCGGGCTGGGATGCGCTCGCGGGGGCCGCCGCGGCGCTGGAAGGTCTCGGCTAGATCCGGCGGCGCGCGATCGCGACCGCGAGCTCGGCGGCCTGCGCGTTGGAGGCGGCGACGAGGATGCCGGCCTTCTCGAGCTTGCCGATCTGAGCGCTGCGGTTCTGCGGATCGCCATCGGTGCCGACGACCGATGCGACGATCGCCGGACGCGGAGCGGCGACCTCTGCCGCGACGGCCGCAACGGCGCCTGCCGGATCCTCATGCGCGCCATAGCCGAGCACGACGTCGATCAGCGCGACCGCCACCGACGGATCGCCGAGTGCCGCGCGCAGCGCCTGGTTGCGTTGTGCGGGATCGATCATCGGATGCGGCCGGCCGACCGTGTATTCGTCGGCGCCGTAGTCGATCAGCACGTGGCCCTCGGCGGGCTTCGCCGCCGCCGCACCCGGCACCGGCGCATTCGACCAGAACGCTTCTCCTGCGTCCCGCAGCACGATCTCCGCCTCGGCGCACAGGGTGCCACCGGAATAGAGGCCGCGGATCCAGCGCCGCTTCGCGTCGAGCTCCTTGTCGACCAGCCGAACCATGGCGGAGATGTCCATGCGCACATCCGCCGGCTTGCCGACCGCACTCGCCGCCGCCGCGGCCAGGGTTGCGACCGCGCGCCCGTTCTTGGGCAGGCGCTGGTCGCCGGCACCCAGGAAGCAGATCGTGAACGGCTTCTGGCTCCGCGCCACCCGCTCCAGCACCTTGGCCGCCACGGCTTGCGCCGGCGGCTTCGAGATCAGCACGATGTGCTTGGTGGCAGGATCGCGGTCCAGCGCGTCGATCGCCATCAACGTGGTGATGGCACCGACCTTCTCGGACAGATCGCGCCCGCCGGTGCCGATCGCGTGCGAAATGCCGCTGCCCGCGCGCGCAATCAGGCACGCGACTTCCTGCAAGCCCGTGCCGGACGCCGACACGAGCCCGACCGGCCCGCGCGCCACCTGGTTGGCGAACGCCAGAGGCACGCCGCCCACCCACGCCGTGCCGCAATCCGGCCCCATCAGCAGCAGGTTGCGCTTCTGCGCCTCGAGCTTCAGGCCCCGCTCGTCCTCGACGGACACGTTGTCGCTGAACAGCAGCACGTGCAGGCCTCGCCCCAGCGCCTTGCGCGCCTCGTTCGCGGCGAACGCGCCGGGCACGGAGATGATCGCGAGATTGGCGCCGCCCAGCATCGCGGACGCCGCCTCGATCGTGTGCGGCCGGCGTTCGCTGCCGCCGCCGGTCGCCTGCGGCTGGTCGAGGCGCTGCTCGGCGGCCGCGAGGGCCGCGTTCGCCGCCGCCTCGCTCTCGGCCTTGACCGCGATGATCAGGTCGTTGGCCCCGGCCTCGCGGCCGGCAGCGGTCAGGATGCCCGCCTCGTCCAGGATCTGCCGGTTGGCCGGCGTGCCGATCATCAGCGACACGGTCTCGACGCCGGGCTGCGAGGACAGCGCCTGCGAAATGCGCATCAGCGCCAAAGAATCGAGATAGAGCCCGCGCCGGACCCGGTTCACCACCTGGGTCATGCGCCGATCCCCAGCTTGGCCGCAAGCGCGGCAAGCGCCCGCTCGAAGATCGAGAACGGCGGATTGACGATGCCCGCCCCCACCTGTCCGATCCCGGGCAGACGGTGCGCGATGCCGGTGTTGATGGTCGGCCGGATGCCGGTTTCGACCACCTTGCGGATGTCGATGCCCACCGGCACCCCGGCAAAATCGAGCGCCGGCATCGTCCAGTCGGGGCTGCGCCCGACCGTGATGTCGTACATGGCACGGGTGTAGTTGAGCGCATCGCCGACGGTGCCGCCGACCGCCGAGACCACGGCCGGCGCCGTGGCCATGGCGAAGCCGCCGAGGCCGATCGTCTCCACGATCGCCGAATCGCCGATGTCGGGATTGGCGTCCTTCGCCGTGTAGCCCGGGAAGTACACGCCGCGCGGCTGCTCCGAGGGGGCCGCGAACCATTCGGGGCCCGTCCCCGACACGCGGATGCCGAACTCGGTGCCGTTGCGCGCCATCGTCGTCACCACGGAGGAGGCTTCGATCCCGCGCGCGGGATCGGTGATCGCCTTGCCCATCGCCATAGCGACGTTGAGAAAGAACATCTCGTTGTTGCCGAGGAACTCGAACATCTTCGCGAGTTCGGCCTGGTCGGAGACGACGCGCGCGAGCAGCGGCGCGATCGCGCGCAGGAACAAGGCCGAGCACGCCTGGTTGCGCATGTGGTTCTCGTCGCCCATCGACAAACCGCGCGCGACGATCGGCTTGAGCGCCAGGCCGCCCGACTGGCGCAAGGCGGCACCCAGTGCAGGGCCGAGCTTGTCGATGAACCAGCGCAGCCGCGTCAGCACCTCGGCGTCGTTGGCGCCGTAGCGCATGACCTTGCCCATGCCCTCGTTGATGGTGACATAGGCACGGTTGCCGAAGGCGCGGTTCTCGACCACGAACACCGGCATGCTGACCGTGGTGATGCCGGCCATCGGCCCCACAGCGTCGTGGTCGTGATTCTGGCCGAACTGGATGCCGCCCGACAGCACGAGCTTCTCGGCCGCGGCGAGGTCCGGCGCCCAACCTTCGAGCACGCAGGCGCCCTGCACCGCCGCGCGCAGCGGGCCGCACATGCGCTCCCACGGCACCGGGGGTCCTGCGTGCAGCACCATGCGTTCCTTGAGGCGCGGCACGACCTCGCGCGCCGGCCGCACGTCGACCGCCACGAGATCGGCCTTGAGCATGCGGGCGAGGGCTTCGCGGTTGGCGGCATCGACGCGCTCGTCGGCGTTCAACTTGGCCACGAGCGCCGCCAGCTTCGGATCGCCCTTGGCGGGTGGCGACCAGTCGACCTGCACGACCGGCACGTTGTGGCGGCGGAGGTCGTCGGCGAAGCCGGCGAGCCCGATGTTGACGACTTTGAGCGGGGTGGAGAGGAGCTGATCGACGGTCATACGCGAACATAGGTCGAGCGTGCGAGCGGACACAAGAGCTTGCAGCCGGGCGCGGCGGGCGCCATCGTAGGCGGGACGGGAGTGACATGATGAACGACGTTTCCAGCCGCGACGCGCTCGGTGCCTTCGTCCCAGGCAGCGAGATCCGTATCCAGGGAGCATCCGCAGGACCCCTCAAGGGCGTGACCCTGGCGGTCAAGGACCTCTACGATATCAGCGGCCAGCGCACCGGCGCCGGCAACCTCGATTATCTGGCCGAGCAGAAGCCGGCGACCCGCAACGCCTGGGCGGTGCAGGCGCTGCTCGACGCGGGTGCCGTGGTCGTCGGGCGCACGATCACGGTCGAGATGGCGCTCGGAATGTCCGGCGACAACATCCATTACGGCATGCCCAAAAATCCGGCAGCGCCCGACCGGGTGCCGGGTGGGTCGTCCTGCGGCTCGGCCTCGGCCGTGGCCGGGGGTGCGGCCGAGCTGGCCCTCGGCTCCGACACCGGCGGCTCGGTTCGCATCCCGGGGAGCTACTGCGGCATCTACGGCCTGCGCCCGACGCATGGGCGTATCCCGCTCGACGGCGTGGTGCCGCTGTCGCCGAGCTTCGATACGGTGGGCCATTTCACCCGGGACGCCGAGTTGTTCGAACGCGCCGGACGGGTGCTGTTACGCGAAACCGCGGCACCCCCCGCCGCGCGGCGGCTGCTGTGGGCGGAGGACGCGTTCGCGCACGGCGAGCCGGCCACGGTCGCCGCGATCACGCCGCTGGCCGAGAAGATCGCAAGCCGCATCGGGCGCATGGAGAAAGCCCGCATGTGCCCCGGCTCGCTCGAGGAATGGGCCCAGGATTTCCGCACCCTCATGGCTCGCGAGGCGTGGCAGATCCATGGCGGATGGATCGAAACAAAAAAACCGCGCTTCGGTGCCGACGTGGCACAGCGGTTCGCCATTGCCTCGCGCATCACCGATGCGGATGCGGCGGCGGCAAAGCCGCGGCGCACCGCGATCACCCGGCACCTGACCGAACTGCTCGCCGACGGCACGGTCCTCGTGCAGCCGACCTCGCCCGGCCCGGCCCCGCTCAAATCATCGCCGCCCGCGGTCATCGAAGAGGCGCGCTATCACGCGCACGCGCTGTGTTGCGCGGCCGGCCTCGCCGGGCTGCCGCAGATCACGATCCCGGCCGGGACCGTCGACGGAGCGCCGGTCGGCCTGTCGCTGCTGGCGGCACCCGGGGGCGATACGATGCTGCTGCGCCTCGCGCGGGACGTGGCGAGCTGATAGCTGGGAGGGGGCGGTGGCAGCGAAACGAGGCAAACCGGTACGGACGTATCCGCGCGACCTGATCGGCTACGGGGCGCATCCACCGCACCCGCGCTGGCCGGGGAATGCGCGCGTGGCCCTCTCGTTCGTCCTCAACTACGAGGAGGGCGGGGAAACCTCGATCCTGCACGGCGACAGGACCTCCGAGGTCTACCTGCACGAGGTGGTCGGGCTCGTGCCGCGGGTCGGCAAGCGGGACGAGGTGGTGGAGTCCGTCTACGAATACGGCTCGCGCGCGGGCTTCTGGCGCATCATGCGGCTGTTCGCCGAGCGCAAGCTGCACTTCACGAGCTATGCCGTGGCCATGGCCTTGGCACGGCATCCGGAGGCGGCGCGTGCCATGGTCGAGGCCGGGCATGAGATCGCGAGCCACGGCTGGCGCTGGATCGACTACCAGTCGATGAGCGTGGCGGAAGAGCGGCGGCACATGGGCCTCGCCATCGACGCGATCACGCGCGTCGCGGGCATGCGGCCGCTCGGCTGGTACACCGGCCGAATCAGCAGCAACACGCGCCGCCTCGTGGTCGAAGACGGCGGCTTTCTCTACGATTCCGACGCCTACAACGACGACCTGCCGTACTGGGTCACGGTCGACGGCAAGGGCCATCTCGTCATCCCCTACACGCTCGACAACAACGACATGAAGTTCGGCACGGCGCAGGGGTTCAACCAGGCCGAGGACTTTTTCACCTATCTGCGCGATGCGTTCGATACGCTCTACCGCGAAGGCGAGACGGCACCCAAGATGATGTCGATCGGCTTGCACATGCGCCTGGCCGGCCGCCCCGGACGCCTTGCGGGCCTGGCCCGGTTTCTCGATCATGTGCAGAGGCACGAGCACGTGTGGATCTGCCGCCGGGTCGATATCGCGCGCCACTGGCGCGAGGTTCATCCGTACAAAGCCCCAACCGCAGCGCGCTGAACGACACGAGGAACACTATGCTCAAAATCTACGGCCGCAATACGTCGGTGAACGTGATGAAGGTCCTGTGGGCCTGCGTGGAGATGAACATCCCGTTCACCCGCGAGGACATCGGCGGCAGCTTCGGCAAGACGCGCGAGGCTTGGTACCTCGCGATGAATCCCAACGCCCGCGTGCCGACGATCGACGACGACGGCTTCACGTTGTGGGAGTCGAACACGATCGTCCGCTATCTCGCGGCCAAGCACGGCCGCGGCACCCTGTGGCCAGAAGATCCCAAGACGCGCGCCGACGGCGAGCGCTGGATGGACTGGCAGCTCTCGGTGCTCGCCCCCGCCATGACCCCGGTGTTCTGGCAGCTCATCCGTACCCCGGCCGACAAGCGCGACATGGCCGCGGCCGAAGCGAGCCGCAAGGCCTCGATCGAAGCGTTGACCATGCTGGACGCGCGCCTCGCCGACCGCGACTTCGTCGCCGGCAAGACGCTGACCGCGGGCGACATCCCGCCCGCCAGCATGGTGCATCGCTGGTACGCGCTGCCGATCGAGCGGCCGAAGATGCCGCATCTCGAAAAATACTATGCACGGCTTTCCGAGCGGCCCGGCTACAAGACCCACTGCATGCTGCCGCTGAGCTGAGCCTCCTCAAGGGCGCGCCGCTGCTCCACGTTGCGGGTCAGGGTCGCCCTCGGCAGAGCACAGCGGATCGGCGCCGCGGAAGGCCGCACTCACCACGCGCGCGAGATCATCGGCGGCCTCCGGCTTATAGCTGCGGCCGCCGGTGATCTCGGCCACGCACTCCGCCTTGGCCTGCCCGGTGATGTCGACGATAGAGACAGGCGTTTGCGGGTGGGCGGCCTTGATCTCCGCCGCGGCCGCGCACGGATCGCCGCCGCAGAACTCCCGTCCGTCGGTCAGCAGGACGATCGAGGACGCGCCCCGGCCGAGCATCTCCGCCGCCCGGCGGAGGCTGTCGGCGATCGGCGTGCGGCCGTGCGGGACCAGTGCCCGGATGTAGTCGACGGCCTTGCGGCGCCGCGCCGCATCGAAGACGCCGATCTTGCGGATGTCGCGGCATTCCTGGAACACGAGCAAGCCAAGCTCGACCTTGGGCGGCAGATCGGCGGCCGCCGCCGCAAACGCTTCGCGCGCGCGGGTGATGCGCTTGGGCCCTGGTTCGGCGAGCAATGCCCGATACTCCTGCCGTGCTTTCGGATCGTGACGCCGGATGCCCTCGTCGAGGGCGTCCTCGAGCTCTCCGTCGACGTCGAGCGGCAGACCCATACTCACCGATCCGTCGAGGATGAAGACGACCCGGCCGGCCTCCGGTGCCGGCGGGCAATTCGGCAGTTGTGCGGCCGCGGCCGTCGCGGGATCTGGATCCGTCGGCGCCGGCCGCCTCGGCGTCTGCGCGGGGCTCGCCGCAATCCCTGCCGCAGTCCCTGAGGTACTGTCAGCGGGCGGCGATCCGCCCGCACCGCCTGAGCCCGCGGAGCCCGCTCCACCGCCGCCGGACGACGACGCGGTCGCGGCGGGACGGGCGGGCGGCGATCTCGACGGCGAGCCGACACGCGATGCGGCCCCGGCCGGCGGTGACGGCGACGAGGAAGCTCCACCACCTCCGCTGCCCGCCCCGGCCGCCGCCGACGCCGGCTCATCGCGGTCCGACGGTGCCGGGCTTTCGGGTGGCGGCGCGTTGCCGGCTCCTGCCGGTGGTCCGCAACTGTCGGGGCGGCTATCGGTGCGATAGCAAGCCAGCTGGGCCTCGTCGATCGCGACACCCGCTTCTGCCTTTCCGGCGCCTGACCCGCCGGCCGCGGCCGCCGCCGATGTCTGCGCCCTCGCGGCAGCATGGGGCGGCTCGCGCGCGGACCGTGTTTCCGCGGCGGCGAGCTCGCCGGTCTCCTTCGTAAAATCCTGCTCGGTCTTGTCGGCAGGATCGGGCGTTTCCTTGTCCGCGGCACGCGGCTTTGCCAGCGGGCGATGAGCGGCGGACCCATCGAACCCGGCGATGCCTCCCCCTCCTCCGCCGCCTGTACCGCCCCCGCCGCCCCCCTCGGATCGCACCGGCATGTCGGGCCGGTCCAGCGCGGCCCGCCGCGGCGAACCCGACCGAGGAGTGATCTCCTCGGCGGCGGATGACTTGGGCGTCTCCTCCGCCGGAAGGCCGCCCAGCGCCACCTCGGGTCCCGGTGAGGAACTCGGTGGCGGCGGCGGCAATGCTGCGCGCGGCCACAGAAACCAGGCCGCCACCGCAGCCACGGCGACACCCGCGCCGATGATCGCAAGCGGCGCGCGCCGCCGCGGCTGTGTCGGGCCTGCCGCGGACGCTGCCCCCTCTTCTGCCTGCGCCTGCTGCGTGGGTGGCGGCTGTTCCCGGGCCGCGGCCGGATTCGTCTTCAGCAGATGGATGCGCCCGCTGACCGTCCGAAACAGCGCCTCGGCCTCGGGCTCGAGACGCGACCGCAGCTCCTCGAGGATCTCGGCGAGCTTGGCCGCGTCGTCCCAATACACCTCGGACAACGTGACCAGCTGCTGGATGTTGAGCTTGCGGCGTATCGCCAAAGCGGGATCCCCACGCGGGCCGGGCTCCATATTGTAACTCGACGGCGGCACCCCGGCAGGATCAAATGGGCCCATGACAGATCACGAGCTCGACATCCGATATCTCGCCGCGTGCGCCATCGCGCGCGAGGCCGGCGACGTGGCACGCCGGTTCTTCGAAACCCGCGAAGCCGGAACGTTTCAGCTGAAGGGCCACCAGGACGTCCTCACCGAGGCCGACGGCGCCATCGAACGGCTGGTCACGGGGCGGCTCGCCGAAGCTTTTCCGGGCGACACCTGCGTGGGCGAGGAAGGCGGCGGCCGCTACAGTGCGGCGACCTGGGTTATCGATCCGATCGACGGCACCGCCAACTTTGCGCGCGGTGTCGCGCATTTCTGTGTCTCGATCGCGTTCGTGCGCGATGGACGGCCGGTGGTGGGCGCCATCTATGCGCCGATGTCGGGTGAATTGTTCGCGGCCCGGCGCGGCGGGGGCGCGAGCGTGAACGGGCATCCAATGCGCGTGAGCGCCACGACCGATATCCGCCAGGCGATGATCGAAGTCGGATGGTCGGCGCGCCGGCCGATGACCGATCACCTGGCTCTGCTCCAACGCGTGACCGCCACCGGCGCCGGCTTCCGCCGCGGCGGTTCGGGAGCCCTGGGACTCGCCTATGTCGCGGCTGGCCGGTCGGACGGCTATTGCGAATTGCACATGCAGCCATGGGACGTACTCGCCGGACTGGTGATGGTCGAAGAGGCCGGCGGGTGGGCGCTCGATTTCCTGGCCGATGACGGTTTGAAGCAGGGAAACAGGGTGCTCGTGTGTACCCCGGGCCTCAAGGACGCCCTCGCCCCGGCCACCGGCCTCTTGCCTAAATAACTGGCACGTCTCGCGTTTTTTAATTTTAACTTGCGCGCTGCGGCCAAACATCCCACCTTTGTGCAATGCAGCATGAATCGTTGTGCGTTGCAGAAACGCCTTCCTTTACCTGGCCGGCTCCTCTCAGCCAGGCTGCCGCCGCCGTCCACCGCTTCGCCCTCGCGATCGCGCGCCGCACCGAGCCCGTGGCCCGGCGACACGGCCGCTTCGCCCTCGCCCTCCAGGGCGGCGGTGCCCTGGGCGCCTTCACCTGGGGCGTACTCGACCGGCTGCTCGAGCTCGCGGACTTCCATCCCGACGCCCTGAGCGGCGCCTCGGCGGGTGCGGCGAACGCGGTGGTCCTGGCCTCGGGCTGGATGCGCGGCGGGCGCGACGGAGCCAAAGAAGCGCTCGACCATTTCTGGCATCGCGTCGGCGCCTTGCCGTCGATATGGCGCAGCCCTCCGGGGGCGTTGTTCGATCCCAGCGTGGCGCTGGAAATGGCCTCGGCCCTCGTGTCGCCGTACGATTTCAATCCGCTCAATCACAACCCGCTGCGCGCGATCCTGGCCGAGCTCACCGACTTCGAGCGGCTGCGGCGGGCCGAGGCGCCGCCGATCTTCGTCTCGGCAACCGAGGTCGAGACCGGGCGGCCGCGCATCTTCACCAACGCCGAGCTGCAGCTCGACACTGTGCTCGCCTCGGCCTGCCTGCCGCATTTGTTCCAGGCGGTTGAGATCGAGGGCCGCAGCTACTGGGACGGCGGCTATACGGTGAACCCGCCGATCGTGCCGCTGCGGCAGTTCCTCGGGCGCGCGCGGCTGCTGCTCGTGCTGGTGAACCCGAGCCGCCGGCGCGGCATCCCGCGCAACGCACGCGACATCGCGGCACGGCTCGGTCAGATCCGTGCCAACGCAAGCGTATGGCGCGATCTCGAGGACGGCCGTGCGATCGACACGATCGAGCTGAGCGAGGACAGCCCCGGAATGCTGGCCAAGTACAACAACGACTGGCGCTTCATCCAGAGCTTGCGCGACCGCGGGCGCGCCGCCGCCGAGGCGTGGCTCGCCGGCGCGACACCGGCGCCGGGCGCCGCCGACTAGCCCCGGTTCGCGGAAAGCTGGTAGGCTGAGCGCCTCCGCTCAACCACCACAATTCAAAATCCGGGGAGGACCTAAGATCATGTCGTATCGCGCATCTTTTGTCGTGCTGGCCGGCGCCGTCGCCGCTGCCTGCCTGTTGCCGGCCTCGCAAGCGAGCGCTGCCGCCAAGAAGGTGTTCAACATCTCGTCGCCCGCGCTGCGCGACTTCGGGATGCTCAAGAAGAAATACGCGGGCAAGAACGACCAGAACAAGAACTGCGTCGGCGACAACGTCTCGCCGCCGCTCAACTGGACGAACGCCCCCGCGAACACCAAGAGCTTTGCGATCATCATGTTCGACCCCGCCGGGCGCGGCGGCGCCGGCGTCGTGCACTGGGTCGCCTACGACATCCCGGCCTCCAAGACATCGCTGAAGGAAGGTGAAGCCAGCCAGCCGTCGAACGACTTCAAGGGCGGCAAGAACACGCCCGGCCTGACGACCTATTTCGGCCCCTGCCCGCCGTTCGGCGACAAGCCGCATCCCTACGTCATCACGCTGGTCGCCAGCGACATCGCACCCGGGACGTTGCAGGCCGGGATGACCAAGGACGAGCTCGCGGCGGCCCTCAACGGCCACGTGTTGGGGGCGACGACCATGGTCGCACGGTTCGGACATTAACACTGGCCCGCTCGCGTTTAGCCACCACGCCAACCCTAAGCGCTCGCGGGCGAATGCACATCCGCGCGTTCGGGTGACCCACCCCGCGCGGTCTACCTGCTGAACCACTTCTTGGCGCACACGCGGATGCATGTGCGCCGTTTTTCTTCGGATGTCAGGCGTTCTCGTGGAGGACGGACTCACGCACGTCCTCCTCGATCAGGTTCCAGATGTGGTGACGATGCGCACGACCCCGGCCCCGCGCTCGATCGCGAGCGGGCGCGGGCGCGGCAGATCATAGCGGCTGTAGATCTCGAGGACGTCCGGCGAGACGACGTCTTTCCAGCAATGACCTTCGAACCGGCCTGCCATGACGGGCTCCCTGTCGGCCTTGATCGGCCGATCTTAGGCGGCGGCGGTCCTGACCAAGCGGTTAGTTCGAGGCACCGTATTTCTTCGCCAGCCGGTCGCTGAATTTGGCGATGTCGATGACCATGCGCTCATGCGTGCCGATCCCGATCTCCTCGCCCGCATCGGTGGCGCGGACCTTGAACTCGATACGCCGCCCGTCGACCCGGACCACCTCGGCCTTGCCCTTCACCTTGCGGCCGGCCGGCGTGGCGGCGAGGTGGATGACGTCGACCCGCGAGCCGACCGCGGTCTCGCCCTTGTCGAAATACGGCTTGATGGCGTTGAGCGCTGCGTTCTCCATGATCATGATCATCACGGGGGTCGCGAGCACCGGCGGCAGCATCGTGTCCTTGAAGCGGTCGGCGAGGTGCTCAGGCTTCACGACGAGCGTGAACTCGCCCTTGGTACCGATTGGTATGTCGCGCATGACCCTTCTGCCTTTCCCCCATCTCAGAGCAAGATTGAGATGCCGTCGAGAACGCCCTCGGAATTGATGAGATCTATCCGCTTCGCGGCGATCTTGTAGCCCGCGCCTGCACGCACCAGCCGGTGCTCGCAGGCGCCGCCGTAGATGAACTGCCGGTCGGCCCGGAACTCGACCAGAATGAAGTTCGAGCGCACGCGGATCGCATCCCCGGAATCGCCGTCCAGAGGCTCAATGTGCCCCAGCATGTGGCAGGTGCGCGACGCCGGCGTCTGCGCGTGGCGGCGCGGATGGTGGAACTGCCGCACTCGCGCTTCCATCAGCTTGCGGTCGTCGAAGATCAGCGACGAGGTCTCGTAGGGGTCCTTCTGTCCGCGCTCGAGCGGCACCCAGTACGTCGCCGTGTCGGTGTAGAGGTCGAGCCACTCGTCGTAGCGGTTCTCATCAAGAAGCCGCGCCTCGAGATGGAGGAACTGCTCGATCTCGCGCAGGTCGGGTGCGGTTGCCATCACTGGGCCTGCGCCATGTACTGCGCCCAGGCCGCGAACTGGTTGCGGATGTGGATCTCGCTGGTGCCGAGGCTGCCGCGGCTCGTCTTGTCGCGATCGGGCACGTCGCCGCCGAAGCCGCGGCCGAGATAGACCCAGTCATTGGCCTGGGTCAGCAGGCCCTGCTGCACGCGTGCGTAGAGCTCGAGGTCGTCGGTGAGCACCGGCGAGCCGGTGCCATTCACCACGTTGGCGAACGCGACCGTATCGCGGAACATCTGGGGCGGTGCTCCTTTGAGGCGGAACGAATACGTGTAGACGACCGTCCGGTCGACCGCGACCGGGTGCAAAATGCGCAGCTGACGGAACTGGCTCATGAACGTGCAGTTCGGGTAGACGACGGTATTGAAGCGCGCGACACCGAGGATCTCATCGGTGCGCTTCGCCCCGTGGCGCCGTTCGAGGGCGGATCGATACTGGGCGAAAGTCGGATCCTTGAGCGCCGCGACGAGGCGCTTGTCGTCGTGATAGTCGCCCATCAGGCTGTGGCCGTACGCCGCCGTCCACAGGCCGAGCCCGTCCCACACGTCCGGCGGCACGCCGTTCTGGCGCATCTGGCGGACCGCGATCTCGCCCGCACCCGTTGTCGGCGTGTCGTCCGGCTGCTCCTTGGCTGCGTAGATCGACGACGCATGGACGTGCGCGGGGTGATACGTGTCGTTGTGGTTCTCCAGCATCAGCTTCCAGTTGCCGTCATATGCGTGCTTGAACACGCCGCCGGCCACCTCGATCTCGCCGTCAGGCGCGCGATCGATCATGTCGTCGAACGAGGTGCGCATATAGCCGAGGAAGTCGAGCAGCTCGGGGCCGGTCGAGGCCAGGCTGCCAAAGATGAACCCGCGATAGACGGCGACGCGGGGCACCGGCGCCAGCTTGAGACCCAGGCCGCGCGGGTCCTCGGGATAGGCATTCGCCATCGGCACGTGCTTGAGCGCCCCGTCGCACGCGAACGTCCAGCCGTGATAGCCGCACTGGAAATGCGGCGTGTGGCCGCGCTCCTCGGTGCAGACGACCGCCCCCCGATGCGGACAGCGGTTGACCAGCACCCGGATCGCACCGCCGTCGTCGCGCGTCACGAGCACCGGCTGGCGCGCCATCCGCGTGGTGAAGAAGTCGCCCGGCGCCTTGACCTGGCTTTCATGGCCGAGCACGAGCCAGGCGCGGCCGAACAGCCGGTCCATCTCGAGCTCGAACAGCATCGGGTCGGTGTAGAGCGCGCGATGGACGCGGTCGGGGCGGACGAGGTCGGAGAATTTCGGCACGTTCAACGAGTTCATGGCGCCAGTAGATCACCCGCAGAAAAGCCGGTCAATTTCGATGCCTTAGCACGATGGGCGCGGTATAAGGACCGCCCTCATGCTGTCCGCCGCCGCCCTGCCCACCATCCTCGCCTGCACTCTGGCCCTCGCCGCGGGCGGCACAGTCAAAGGGCTGATCAGCATCGGCCTGCCGTTGGTCGGCCTGCCGCTCCTGATGCTGGCCGTGGACGTGCAGACCGCGGTCAATCTGCTGGCCGTGCCGATCATGCTGAGCAACCTCGTGCAGGCGGTCGAGGGGCCGGACACGCTCGCGATCCTGCGCCGGTTTCTGCCCATCCAGATCCCGCTCGCGATCGGGACCTATTTCGGCACGGCGCTGCTCGCGGCCCTCGATCCGCGGGTCCTGTTGCTCGCGGTCGGCGCCTTCACGGTGACCTTCGGGACCATCGGCCTATTGCAGCCGCGCCTCGTGATCCCGCCGGCGCTCGAGCGCTGGCTCGGCCCCCCGGTCGGTCTCGCCGCGGGCCTCATCGGCGGCATGTCGACCTTGTTCGGCCCGGTCCTGACCTTGTTCGTCGTCGGGCTCAACCTTCCGCCGAACGTGTTCGTCAAGGGCATCTCGATTCTTTACACGACCGCGGGCGCGCTCCTGATGATCAGCGGTGCCGCGCACGGGACCGCGAGCGCGGGCGACCTGCTCGTCTCGGCCCTGGGGATCATCCCCGTCTATGGCGGCATGCTGGTCGGCCAGCGGCTGCGCAACCTGTTGAACGCCGATCGCTTCCGCCTCGCGGTCCTGCTGACCGTCGTGGTCACCGGCGCCAACATGATCCGCACCGGCCTGGGCTTCACGCTCTGATCCGGTGACCCGCGGAACTGCGGCCATACCCGGCCGTTCTCTCTTCGCCACCTCTGCGACGGGAGCGGACCATGTCCTTTTCGATCATCAGCCCGGCCTTCGAAAGCGGCGGCCGCATTCCGCCCAAATATACCCGCGATGGGGAGAATCTATCGCCGCCGCTGCAGTGGCGCGACGTGCCGAAGGACACCCGCAGCCTCGCCCTGGTGATCGAAGATCCCGACGCGCCGTCCGGGACGTTCCGCCACTGGGCCGTCTACAACATCAAGCCGACGCAGACAGCACTCCGCGAGGGCCTGTCGAGCACCAAGGCGGATCACCTTGGCTACGGGGTCAACGATTTCGGCTATCCGCGCTACGATGGCCCGCAGCCGCCGAAGGGGCATGGACCGCATCATTATCACTTCCGGCTGATTGCCCTCGATGTCCCGAGCCTCGACCTGCCGCCGACCGCCAACGCCGAGGACGTGCTCAACGCGGCACGCAGCCACAGGCTGGACGAGACGGAACTCGTCGGCATATTCCAGAGCTGACGCGCATCGCCGCTGCCGCTTTGCTCGGCAAACTGCCGCTGGCTTGAGCGGCCATCGTGCCGCCGGCGAGTCGCGCGAGCCGTGGCCCTGTGCCGGAGCGGCCGTACCGAGCAGGGCGCGGTCCTGGTCCGCCGCGCGCTACGGACTATCCACCCGGCGCAATAACTCATCGAGACCTGTCCGCCGGCGGGGGGACGCTTATATATTGCTTTGGCTGTCCGAACGGCTGCCCCGCGATGGAGGTCGGACATGGACCAGAGGCTTTCGACAACCTGCTGCATCGTCGGAGGCGGGCCGGCCGGAATGATGGCCGGGTTTCTCTTGGCGCGCGCCGGGGTCGAGGTCGCGGTCCTGGAAAAGCATGGCGACTTCCTGCGCGACTTCCGCGGCGACACGATCCATCCGTCGACGCTCGAACTCATGCACGAGCTCGGTCTCTTGGGCGAGTTCCTCAAGCTACCGCATCAGGAAGCCCATGCCCTGCGCGGCCAGGTCGGCCGCGAGACGATCGAAATCGCCGATTTTTCGCATCTGCCGACGCAGTGCCGCTTCATCGTGTTCATGCCGCAATGGGACTTTCTGGATTTCATCGCCAAGCAAGCAGCCTTACTTCCGGGCTTTTCTCTGCACCGGCGACTGGAAACGACGGGTCTCATCGAACAGGATGGTCGCATAGCCGGCGTGCGTGCGACGGGCCCCGAGGGTGACGTTGAAATCCGCGCCGATCTCGTGATCGGCGCGGACGGACGCCACTCCACCGTCCGGCGCGCCGCGGGTCTTGCCGTGGATGAGCTCGGCGCGCCTATGGACGTGCTGTGGTTCCTCCTGTCCCGCCATCCGGATGATCCGCGCGAGCCGCTCGGCATCTTCCGCTCGGGCCATATCCTCGTGCTCATCGACCGCGGCGATACCTGGCAGTGCGGATACGTGATTCCGAAGGGCTCGATCGATCGGCTGCAGCAAACCGGCATCCAGGCAGTGCGCGAGGCCCTGGCCCGAATGGCACCCGTGATCGCCGGCCGCACGGGTGAAATCCGCGGCTGGGACGACCTCAAGCTGCTGACCGTGACGGTCGACAGGTTGCGCCGTTGGCATCGGCCTGGACTGCTGTGCATCGGCGATGCGGCGCATGCGATGTCGCCGATCGGCGGGACCGGCATCAACCTTGCGGTGCAGGATGCGGTGGCGGCCGCCAATATCCTCGCCCGCCCCCTGCGCGAGCGGAGAGTGACCGACGAGCTCCTCCACCACGTGCAGCTGCGCCGGGAATTTCCGACACGCGTCACGCAGCGCTTGCAGCTGACGATTCAGAACAGGGTCATCTCGTCAGTGCTGGAGCGTGGGCCGGGCGACGATGACACCGCGCCGCCGCTCCCCTTGCGCCTCTTGGCACGGTACCCGGTGCTGCGCCGTATCCCTGCCCGCCTGCTCGGGCTCGGCGTGCGGCCCGAGCACATCGAGGCGGCCGCGTAGCTACGCGGGGCGCATCTCGGCACCGGGAGCGAGCGCATCGAGCGCCCGAAGGACGACGTCGATTCCCTTGTCGTCCCAGCCAGCGCTGCGATCGACGATCACCCGCATGCGGGTGACCGTCGGAGTGACGCTTTCGAGCTGGATCAGGATCATCCGCTCGTCCGCCAAGGCCATGATCCGCCACCCCTGGGTCGTCTTGGAATCGGCGACGACTTTCATATCCATGCTCATCAGAGACCGCAGCACCGCCGACCTCACGTCACCGACATTGGCCGCGAACACCCGGGCGATGCCGTGTGGGACCGCCTGCTCGGCACCGCTGGACACGACGGGCGGCTCCTGGGGAGAGGGCGGAACAGTCCCGCAGGCCATGAGAAGGAACCCTGCCGCCGCGGGCACTGTCCATTTCACGATCATGGAGGCTCTCCGTATTCCTGGCCGTTTTCGGCAGATGGGAGCGGCACGACCCGCAACCAACGACAAATTCGAGACGATGGTGACAATCATAGGGCTATTCACGACCCAATCATGATTCGTGCCAGTTAGAGCCCGCGGGCGGACTTGGCAGCCCGGTCGCGGGGCCGCGCCGGCGCCGGTTCCGCTGCCGTCTGTGGAATTTGGCCCAAATTCAAGCGTTCGTGAAGCGCATCCGCCGTCTGCAGCACGATCTCGGTCGCCGTGGCGCCATCCTTGAAGAACGTATTTCCCTGGTCGACCGTGACGCGCATCAACGTGGTTTTCGGGCTGATGGCCTCGAGATGAATGTCGACCATCCGGCTGCCGGCGGCGGCGGCGATATCCCATGTCTGTACGTCTTTGCGGACTTCCGTCAGGCCGATATCCATGTAGTTCAAGGATTGGAGGGCCGCGGTCCCGACCGTGCCGAGCGGGGCCGTGAAGGTCTTCATGGTAACGCCGGAGAGGCTGCGCTCCACACCGGAGTTGGCCGGCAGGCCGGTCCCGTCGTTGCCGACCGGGTACATGGCCGTGTCGCACCCGACCAAGCCCCCCACGGCCAGCAAGCCGCAGGCGATCCAGGTGTACGCGCGCGCCGTCACAATGGCCGCCATCCGCATGGCCACGCTCTCTGGCGAAGGATGTGGTTCGGCCCCGCAGAACCGCCAAGGATCATGGCCCAAAGATACGCGGGACGGCGCCAACCATATTGCGACCTTTCTGGGTCAGGACATCTGCCGCGAGCAAAAAGGGTTCGCACGATTGTGATGTCGACGGAGAAGAGGCCGCGTCTTAAAGTCACGGACGGGCGGGCCCATCATGTCGACCCGTGACAACAGCACATTCGGGGGGAGGACAATGACATATCGATTTCGCGGGTACGTTGCAGCGTTGCTGGCGGCGGCTGCGCTGGCGTGCACGCATCCTGCAGCGGCCGCCGACAAGATCACAATCATCGTCTTCCCGGGATTGCAGAACCTGCCGCTGCTCGCCGCCCAGGCCAATGGCTACTTCGCCAAGCGCGGCGTCGAGGTCGAGGTCAAGCCGACGCCGAACTCGCAGGAGTTGCGCGACGGCCTGGCCCAGGGCCGCTACCAGATCGCCCACAGCGCAGTCGACAACGCGGTCGCCATGGCCGAGATGGCGAAGGTCGACGTCGTGGTGCTGATGGGCGGCGACAACGGCTTCAACAATCTCTACGTGACCCCGCAGATCAAGTCCTATGCCGATCTGCGCGGCAAGACCGTGGCGGTCGATGCGGTGGACACGGCCTATGCGTTCCAGCTCTACGCCATGCTGAAGAAGCACGGCGTGCCCCAGGGCCAGTACTCGGTCAACCCGGTCGGCGGCACTCCGCTGCGGCTCAAGACGATGCGCGAGGACCCGGCGCACGGTGCTGCCGCCATGATGAACCCGCCCTTCTCGATCGTGGCCGAGCAGCAGGGCATAAAGCGGATGGCATCGGCAGTCGCGACCCTCGGCGCCTATCAGGGATCGGCGGCGTTCGCGCTGCGCGCCTGGGCGCCTGCACACCGCGACGCGATCGAGCGCTACATCCGGGCCTATGTCGACGGGCTGCGCTGGGTCCTCGACCCGGCCAACAAGGACAAGTCGGTCGCACTGCTGGGCGAGAGCCTGAAGGTCAGCCCGGACATCGCCGGTGCCGCCTATGCGATCGCGGCCGATCCGAAGTCCGGCTTCGCCAAGGACGCCCGGCTCGACATGCAGGGCTTCCGCAACGTGCTCAAGCTGCGCGCCGAGATGCATGGCGACTGGGGCGGCAAGCCGCCGTCGCCCGCGAAATACCTCGACCTGTCCTATTACCGTCAGGCGCTCAAGACGATGTAGCGCCCCGGCGCGGAAGCGGTCACCACCTCGCCCTGACCGCGACCGGGCGCTGAGTGCTGTCGCGCGGGAATCCCAAGGATTGAATGAGACGGCTACGGCTGGCCGTTGAGCGGGCGGAATTTCTGGACCCGCTCGCCGTTGTCGACCTCGCCGGTATAGACGTTCCCCTTCGAATCCACCCGGATATTGTGCACCCAGTGAAACTGGCCGGCCCATCGGCCTTGCCGGCCGAACGTGCCGACCACCGCCCCGTCCGAACGCCGCAGGATCCGCACCTCGTTGTTCTCGCCGTCGGCGTTGAGCAGCCAGGTCTGCTTCGCATCGGGCCACAACCCGAGGTCCCACATCGATCCGGCGCCGAGGGTTCCCTTCTCGTAGAACCATTCGGTCACGAACGTGCCGTCCTTATGGAACACCTGCACGCGGTCGTTGGTGCGGTCGCAGACATAGAGCAGCCCGTCATTGGCGAGCCGCACGCAATGAACAGGGTTGCCGAACTGCTGGGCGATCGGCGCATTCGGGTCGTAGGCCGGCGTTTTCGCGTCATCCGGCCGGTGGCCGTAGGCGCCCCAGTGGCGCTTGTAGGCGCCGGTGTCGGCATCGAACACGATCACGCGCCGGTTGCCATAGCCGTCGGCCACGAAGATCTCGTTGGCGGCGGCGTCGACGCTGAAATCCGCGGGCTTGTCGAGCTGCGTCGGATCGTTGCTGCCCTTCGTCGGCCCGGCATGGCCGATCTGCATGACGAATTTCCCGTTCTGGGTGAACTTCAGGATCGCGCCGTCGCCGTCGAGATTGCCGCCGATCCAAACGAATCCCTTCGGGTCGATGTAGATCCCGTGCTCGCGCTGGGGCCAGTCGTAGCCCGCGGCAGGACCACCCCACGCCCGCAGCACGTTGCCGTCGGAATCGAATTCGATCACCGGCGGCGCCGGCACGCAGCATTTCGAGCGCTGCGGCTTCTGCACGGCACCCGCCTCGCTCGCCGTGAGGAGGCGTGGGCGATGGATGATCCACACGTGATCCTGCGGGTCGACGGCGATACCTCCGACCTGGCCGATGATCCAGTTGTTGGGAAGCGGCTTCGGCCACGATGGATCGACCTGGAATTGCGGCACGTCCGTGGCCTCGGCCGGACAGGCCAGCAGGGTTGCGAGGGCCAATCCGATGCAGGCCGCGCGAAGCCCGCGGATGCTCACGCCGTTCATCGAAGTTTCCTCCCCGCCGCCTGTTCGTGTTGCCTCAGCTAAGCGCGGCGCAGTACCGCGCGCAAGCCCTTCAACGTGACCGATCGCACCACAGCAATGTCACAGCTATGTCCGGCATTTGTCGCCCGCAGACAGGCCGCCCCTGACTAGATTTAGACCGCTGTCGGGGAACGGAGTGAGAAATGACGCCCGTTCATCCGATCGAGACGAGTGGCGGCGCGCGCAGGTCGCACGAGCGCCGGACGAATGCATGGCGCCGGGGACCGGTGTTCCAACTGCCTGGCGACGTGCCAGCGGCGAGCGACCTCGCGGTGCATTCGGTACCGCCGACACAGAACGTCGCCGTCCTGGCGCAGACCGCCGGTGGCAGCTTCGATGCGACGGCCGCCGACCAGGCCAGCCAGGCTTTCGTCGACAACGTCAGCAGCGTGATGCGGACCCCGCAGCGGATCACCGGCTGGTTCGTCGACCTGATCGTTTGAGGCTGCGCGATTCGCTTGGAGTCAGGCAGCCGAAACGACCGGCGCGCTGTCCGCCGGTCGGTCGGCGGCCACGCTGAACCGGAACACGGTTCCACCCTCCGGATTGTCGTCCGCGCGCAACATGCCGCCGTGCGATTCGACGATCGAGCGGGAGATCGACAGCCCGATCCCCATGCCGCTCGATTTCGTGGTGACGAACGGCTCGAACAGGTTCGCGCGCACGTCCTGCGTGAGGCCGCGGCCGGTATCGGCCACGCTGATTTCAACCCCACCCGATTCCGCCATGACGGCCGACACGGTCACGATGCGGCGCGAGCTCGCGGACATGGCCTCGAAGGCGTTCCGGATCAGGTTCAGCAGTACCTGCTGGATCTGCACCTTGTCGATCAGCACGGTCGAGACGCGCGGATCGATGCGGATCTCCGCCTTCACGCCGCGGCTACTGCTGTCGATGAATGCGAGCGCCACCGCTTCCTCCACGACCTCGGCGAGCCGTTCGGGGCGCATCTCCGCATCGCGGCGGCGGACATAGTTTCGCAGGCGCCGCAGGATCTGACTGGCGCGGCCGACCTGCTCGGCCGCCTTTTGCAACACGGATTCAGCCTTGGCAGTTTCGCCCTCGCGAATGAAGGCGCGCGTCGCGTCGACATAATTGCCGATCGCGGTCAGCGGCTGGTTCACTTCGTGGGCGAGTTCCGGCACCATCAGGCTGAGCTCACTCACCCGTGAAACATGAATGAGAAGCGTCTGCGCCTCTTGGAGCCGACGCTCCCTCTGCTCGCGCTCGGCCTCCATCGACCGGGCGAGCCGCACGTAGAGCGCACCGGTCTCGAGCAGAAGGACCAGGAGCACGAAGCTCGCCGCCAACAGGCCGTAGATGCGGCCGAAATAAAAGCCGACGTCGAACCGACCGGCGCTGAACACGGCACTCAGCGCGACATCGAACAGCCACGCGCACAGCACGACCATGAGCCACATGTCGAGGACCGAATGCGGCCGCCGCCGCCAGAGGACGGCCAACGCTATCGGGCTCACAGCCCACACCGACGACACGACGAACGTCATCGCCGGCGTGTGGAAGTTGCCGCTCATGATCACCGGAAGGTGATCCTCGCCGCCGGTCGCTAGCCAGGTCAGGGCGCAGACCCCGGCGGCCACGGCAACACCGGTCAGCGCCATCGCGTATTGCGGCCGCACGATCAATGTGCCTGCGTCGTCTTTGAGCAGCGCGTACGCGATCACGGCCACTGGAAATCCGGCGTGCCAGAACATGTAAAGCCACGCCGTGCTCTGCTGTCCCGCCCCGAGCAGACCGGACGGCGCGAACAAGCCGGGGAAGGTCAGCATGTGTGCTGCTGCCATCAGAGCCGTGAACAGGTAGCCGCCGGCGAGGATGAGCAGCGCCCGCGAGCGCAGGATATTGACCTGGCCGAGGAGCAGGACCGCGGTGATGAGATCGCAGAGAACCAGCGCCGATTCGTAGATCGGGATGAACGCAAAGACAGGGGGCAGCAGCACGGCGGCAAAGGGTGCCATCGGCACGAAGAAGAGCGCCGACAGCAGGACGACAATGGCCGCCCGCCGGCGATCTTCGCGCCGGGCGGTCAAGGTCGACAGGAAGATTTGCCGTGCGCTGGTACTGACCACGAAGCCCCCTCCGAACCGGCCCAGCTTACCGCGCCAAACGTAAAGAGATGTTCACTCAGCCAGCAAGCGCGCGCGGGCGGAAAATTCGGGCCGCCAGCCCGACCAGGATAGCCGCCGCGGCCACGAACAGCGAGGCCAGCGCATTGACCTCGGGTGACACGCCCAGCCGAACGCTCGAATAGATGACCATCGGCAAGGTGGTGGCCCCCGGGCCGGAGGTGAAGCTCGCGATCACCAGGTCATCGAGCGAGAGCGTGAACGCCAGCAGCCAGCCGGCCATGAGCGCCGGCGCCAACATGGGCAGTGTCACCGCAAGGAACGTGCGCAGCGGGGTGGCGCCCAGATCGGCCGCCGCCTCCTCGACCGCCGGATCGAGCAGCCTGAGCCGCGCCTGGACGATCACCGCGACGTAGGCGATGCCGAACGTCGCATGCGCGATCACGATGGTGGTGAAGCCGCGCTGGCCGGGCCACCCGATCGCCTGATTCAGCGACACGAACAGCAGCAGCAGCGACAGGCCGGTGATCACCTCCGGCATGACCAGGGGTGCGGCGAGCATCGCCGTCATCGGGAGGCGCAGCCGGAACCGGCCGAAGCGCCCGATCGCCAAGCCCGCCAGACCGCCGAAGACGGTGGCGAGCGTGGCGCTGCCGGCCGCGACAGCGAGGCTCAGACGGGCCGCCTCCTGGATGCGCGCATCGTGCGCAAGCCCGACATACCAGCGCGTCGAGAACCCGCCCCAGACGGTGACCAGCCGCGAATCGTTGAACGAATAGAGGATGAGGAGCGCGATCGGCACGTAGAGGAACGCAAAGCCGAAGCAGAGCCAGACCAGGAGCAGCCAGGAGCGCCGGGGCGTCATGCCTCCTCCGTCGAGCGCCGCTCGAGCGCCTGAAAGATCACGATCGGCCCCACCAGGACTACGAGCAGCGTCACCGCGACCGCCGCAGCGGTCGGCCAGTCCCGGTTGGCGAAGAACTCGGTCCACAGCACGCGGCCGATCATCGGCGTGCTCGGGCCGCCGAGCAGGTCCGGGATCACGAACTCGCCGACCGCCGGGATGAACACCAGAAGGCATCCCGCCGCGATGCCCGGGGCGGAGAGCGGCACGGTGACGCGCCAGAACGCGCGCGCCGGCCGGCAGCCGAGATCGAACGCCGCCTCGAGCAGGCTCGGATCGAGCCGCTCGAGGGCGGCGTACAGCGGCAGCACCATGAACGGCAGATACGAATAGACGATGCCGAGATGGACGGCGAATTCGTTGGCGATGAGCGGCAACGGCTCATGGATCACGCCGAGCGCCAGCAGCGCCGAATTGATCAGGCCGGTCGGCCGCAGAAGGACCATCCACGCATAGACGCGGATCAGGAACGACGTCCAGAACGGCAGGATCACGAGCAGCAGGAGTGGTCCGCGCCAGGCCTCCGGTGCGCGCGCGATTGCGTAGGCCATCGGGTAGCCGATCAGCAACGCCACCAGGGTGGACGTGGCGGCGATACGGACCGAATTGAGGAATGCGATCGCATACAGGCCGTCGCCTGCCAGAAGCCGGTAGCCGTCGAGCGTGAGATTGGCCGGATCGAGCGGCGAGGCAAACGGCGGCTGGCCGTCCGTCGCCGGCACGAGGCTGATCGCCAGCACGATGACGAACGGCAGCAGGAAGAAGGCGGCGAGCCAGGCCATGGGCGCCGTGATCACCGTGCTGCGGAAGCCCGACGGTGCCGTCATTGCAGAAGCAGGATGCCGGCCTCGGCCGGCCATGACAGGCGCACCGCGGCGCCGAGCGGCGGATGCGGTGCCGCATCGCCCGCGCGATTGGGCAGGGTCGCGCGTACGATCAAGCCGCCCGCGACCGCCAGCTCGTAGCGCGATTCGCCGCCGACATAGGCCGCGGCGCACACCACCGCGTCGGCGCGGTTGGCATGGCCGCACTCCTCGAAGGTGATGTTCTCCGGACGCACGGCGATCCAGGCCTCGGTGCCGGCGGCGACGTCGAGCGGCGAGAGCGCGCGCAGGACCAGCCCGTCATGGCCCGTGTCGATGCGCAGGAAAGCGCCGTCGCGGCCGGCGACCCGCCCGCCGATCACGTTGGCCCGGCCCAGGAAATCCGCCACGAAGCGCGTGGCCGGCTTTTCGTACACCTCGCGCGGCGCGCCGATCTGCTCGATGCGGCCGTCGCGCATGACGGCGATGCGCTGCGCCAGCGCCATCGCTTCGTCCTGGTCGTGGGTGACGAAGATGAACGAGATGCCGAGTCGGCGCTGCAGGGCCGCGAGCTCGACCTGCATCTGGTCGCGCAGCTTGCGGTCGAGGGCGGCGAGCGGCTCGTCGAGCAGGAGAGCCTTGGGCCGCTTGGCGAGACTGCGCGCCAGCGCCACGCGCTGGCGCTGGCCGCCCGAGAGCTGCGCCGGCTTGCGGTCGCCATAGCCGGAGAGCTGGACGAGATCGAGCATCTCGGCGACGCGGGACTTGATCTCGGCGGCCGGCAAACCGTCCTGCTTGAGGCCGAAGGCGATATTGCCGGCGACCGTCATGTGCGGAAACAGCGCGTATGACTGGAAGACGGTGTTGACCGGCCGCTGCCACGGCGGCGCGCCGGCCATGTCGACGCCGTCGATCAGGATGCGCCCGGAATTCGGTGTCTCGAGCCCCGCGATCATCCGCAGGAGCGTCGTCTTGCCGCAGCCCGAGGCGCCCAAGAGGGCAAAGAACTCCCCGGCCCCGATCTCGACGCTGACATCGGCCACCGCCGCGGTCCGGCCGAACAGCTTCGACACACCTTCGACTCGGATCAGCTTATCGGACATGCCGGATCGGACACGCGGGTGGGGCGGTGGTCTCAGTAGCCGGTGGTCACGCGCGTCCAGGCGCGCGTCCGCAGCCGTTCGTACGCGCGATCGGGGGGCGAGATGGTATAGAGGCGCTGGCGCACATCCTCGGGCGGATAGATCGTCGGGTCGTCGCGGATCGCCGGATCGATCAGCGCACGCGAGGCCGGCACCCCGTTCGCATAGCCGATCTTGTTGCTGTTGAGGGCGGCGATATCGGGACGCAGCACGAAGTCGAGGAACCGCTCGGCGGCGTCCGCGTGCTCGGCATCGGCTGGAATGGCCCAGGTATCGATCCACACCTGGCTGCCTTCCTGCGGGATCGCATAGACCACCTTGTAGTCCTTGTGCGCTTCCACGGCGCGCTTGGCCGCCTGTTTGATGTCCCCCGAAAATCCGAACGCGAGGCAGGCATCGCCGTTGGCCAGGTCGTTGATGTACTCGGAGGAATGGAATTTTCGTACGAACGGGCGGACCTTCATCAGCGCGTCGGTGGCGGCGTCGAGATCTTCCTTCTTCTTGCTGTCGGGCGCCCGGCCCAGATAGCTCAGCACGGCCGGGAAGACGTCGGTCGGCGAATCCAGGATCACCACCCCGCAGCCCTTGAACTTCGCGACGACCGCCGGATCGAACAGCATCTTGAGGCTGTTCACGGGAGCATCAGCCATGAGCTTCGCGATTTGCGCCGAGTTGTAGCCGATGCCGAGCGTGCCCCACATCCAGGGCACCGCGTGCCGGTTTCCGGGATCGTCGGTCGTCAGCTGCTGCATCAGCTGCGCGTCGAGATTGCCGTAGTTCTTGAGCTTGGCCTTGTCCAGCGGGAGGAACAGGTTCGCCTTCACCTGCAGCGCCAGGAACGGCGAAGCGGTGGGCACCACGAGATCATAGCCGCTGTGTCCCGCGCGCAGCTTGGCGTCGAGCGTCTCGTTCGCGTCGTAGAGGTCGTAGCGGATCTTGATGCCGGTCTCGGCCTCGAACCGGCGCAAGGTCTCGTCGTTGATGTAGTCGTTCCAGTTGTAGATGTTGAGCGAGCCGCCGGTCTGCGACTGCGCCGGGGTGGCGACCCACGTCAACGCCAGTGCGGCACATGCGATTCCCGCCGCCGCACCGCGCGCTCGAATCCAGCTCGGAACCTTCATGGGGGCCGATTGAGCCCATCGGCCAGCGCCGCGTCAAGGACAGGAAGGCCGCGGGGGTCCGCATATGCCCATAGCGGACCCCCGCGACTGGCGCCCCACGACAGCCCTTAAGAGAACAGTTTGTCGACTTCGTCCTGGCTGATGGCGCCGCCGGCCGCGTCGCTCGGCCCGTGCAGCACCAGCCCGTCGTCTTTCTTGTGGAGGTCGGTCTCGGGCACCGGCATCTTCTCGATGTCCTTGCGGCCCCAGATGACCTGCATCGTCTCGATGCGCTCTTCGATGAAGTCGATCGTCTTGACCACTTTCGTGATGCGCTGACCGGTCAAATCCTGGAACGAGCACGCCTCGAACAGCTTGGTGACGTGCTCGCTCATTTCGTTGAGGCGCGAGACGACATACGAATCGGAGACCAGCGAGGTGACTTCGCGCGCGAGTTCGTCCAGATGCTCGGCCACCTGCATGATGGCCTGCGTCGCCTCTTCCGTGGACCGCACGACGGCACTCAGCTCCATCGACGCCGAGGACAGCTTGTCGTCCTGGGCGAGCGGATGCTTGAGGGTCGCGATCTCCTGCTTGGTAAGCGTGATGCGTGCGGCGATGGCCTCGACCTCATGGCGCACCTTGTCGAACGCCGCCTGGTCGGCCGCGGTGACAGGGATCGGCTCGCCGCTGACGCTGGTGATGACGGCACCGGCGTTGGTCAGCCGGTCGATGCGGTCGGCCAAGCGCTTGACCTCGGCCGTGAGCTCGTCCACTCCCGCCGCCGGTGCGGCCGGCGCATGGCCGTTGCTGCGGACGTGGCTGTGGCCGTTGACGCGGCCAAGATGCAATTCGGCGGAGAAAACCGGCTTCTGGGGCGGGGGGCTCATTGGACGGGCCTCGTTGGAGGCCGCCACCCTAGCCGCCATTGGTTAAGAAAGGATGAGAGGAAACAATCGCTAAAATTGCAGACAGCCGCCGCCAGGCCCGGTCATTGGACCCGCAGCTTGGCGAGCGCATCGCGGAGCTGGCCGTTGGTTTTCTCGATGCGCCGGCCGAGCTCGCGCATGATCTCGATCGACATCTGCGGAAATTCGGTGATCAGGCGGAAGAACGTTTCGCGGCTGATTTTCAGGGTCACTGTCTTGCCCTTGGCGAGGACCGTGGCTGTGCGCGGCACCTCGCAGAGGACCGCGATCTCGCCGACGATCTCGTTGCGCCCAAGATTGGCCACTCGCACCGGTCCTTTGGGCGTGTCGATCATGACCTCCGCCTCGCCGTCGAGGATGATGAAGGCGGAATCGCCCGGATCGCCCTGCTGGAAAAATGCCTGCCCGGGCTCGTAGGTCAGCCGCTCGCTCGTGAAGGCGAGCAGCTTCAGCTTCGCCGGCTCCAGCTTGGCGAACAGCGGGACGTTGCGCAGGACCTCGACTTCTTCCTTCATCGACATCGGACGTCTCCTCTAGGCCGCGACGCCTACGCCGCGGCCGCGAGCAAGTCGGAAAAATGCGTGCCCGGACGCTCGAGCTCGGCAACCGGCCCGGCTTCGGCGATCTTGCCGCCGTCGACGACCAGCACCCGATCGAACTTCCCGGCATGCGTGGGATTGTGCAGCACCCAGACGAGCGTGCGCCCTTCGATCTCCTGGAACACACCCTCCATGATCCGGTTCTGGCTCTGCGCGTCGAGGATGGCGGTCGCCTCGTTCACGATCAGGATGTCCGGCCGCTTCAAGAGGCAGCGTGCGATCGCGAGCTTCTGCCGCTGCGGCGGCGCCAAGCGCGCGCCGGCGACGCCCACCTGGAAGTCGAGCCCGATCTCGATGACCGTGGTCCGCAGATCGAGTTCCTTGACCACCCCTTCGATCAAGGCGCCCACGCGCTGGGTGGCCTTGGCCTGGCCGTACGCGATCTTGCCGAACAGGATGTTGTCCTGGATGCTCGCCGTCGCGTTGTAGGTGTCGGGATGGAAGAAATCGATCCCGGCCTTGACCCGCGGATCATCGCTCTCCCGCAGCGCCTTGCGCGCTTCGAGGATGCGCTGCTTGAGGTGGTCGTCGAGCAGGTCGAGGCGGTGCCGGGTCTGGATGAGCTTGAACGGCAGGCTCATGAGCCGGATGCGGTCCGCGGCCTCGATCACAGCCCCGGGGCGGCCGGTGCGCTGCAGAAGTTCTTTGAACTCCGGCAGGTCCTCGTAGGAAATGAAGCTGAATTGCTCGAAGAATTCGTGGCCCGGAGGCAGGTCGGCGAACAGCTCGACCATGGTCTCGGCGAGCTGGCGGCCGACCTTGACCAGCTCCTCGGTGAGGCCGACACGGTCGAGCACGGCCAGGATCGCGGGGTTCTCGGCCAGCCGGTCGGTCTCGAACGAGGGATCGAGCGGCGTGCCGAACAAGAGGTTCTCCGCCACCGTCGCATTGGTGTTGTACTGGTCGGGATGGAACGGCTCGATCAGGGTCTTGAGGTCCGAATCGGCCTTCGGATCGGACAGGCGCGTCACCAGCGCGCGGCGGGCCGCGAGCACGCGCTCGGCGACATCCGCCCGCGCCTTGGCGTCGATCGTGCCGCGCAGGCCGAGCTGGAAGACGTCCTCCTCCATGTCGACGGCCTTGAGCACCTCGGTCATGCGCTGGGTCAACTCCGTCTTGTCCTTGATGCCGGCCGTCGCCAGGTCGAGCCAGTCGGCTTCTGCGTCAAGGTCGAGATTGCCGGCGCGCCGGGCCTCCGCAAGAAACCGGCGCCGCGCCGCCTCGGCCTTTGCATCGCGCCCGTCGCGGGGTGAGACCACGCGCTGGCGCAACCCGTAGGTGAGGTTGTCGCGCACGCTGGCCGAGAACAGATAGGCGCTCTGGCCGGCATAGCCGACACGGGCACCGATGACCGCCTCGGACAAGGTGGACGCATCCTTGTCGCCATACATGAGCTTGCCGCCGCTTGGCAGATACAGGCGGGCCAGCGCCATGGCGAACGCCTCCTTGCCGCCGCCGACGCGACCGACGATCGCCACCTTCTCGGCATGCGGGATCGTCAAGGTGACGCTGTCGAGAAGCTTGAGTGCTCCATCCTCGAGGACGGACAGGTTGGAGGCGACGATATCGCCCTCGAGCCGCGGCGGCGGTTCGGTCAACGGCTCCTGCAGCGCCTCGGGGAACATGTTCTCGGGGCGGAACTGCTCGGTCACCTGCTCGTATTTGATCCGTGAGTCCTGGGTCGACTGGTAATAGTCGAGCAGTTCCTTCCACGGCGCCGACATGTCCTTGTTCGCGGTCAGGGCGGCCGCGAGGGCGCCGGCCGAGAGCTGGCCTTTGATCACCAGGTAGCCGCCGATCGAATAGAACAGAAGCGGCGCCATCTGGTTGAGGAAGTTGTTGAGAAACTTGACCTGCCCCTTCCGGAGGTAGATGTCGAAGCGGATCTGGAACACGCGGCCGAGCCGCTCGGCGAAGTCGGCGCGCTCGTAATTCGTCGTGCCGTTGGCATGGATCTCGCCAGCGCCGGCGACCGCCTCGCCGATGCGCTCGGAGACCTTGCGCATCGAGCGCACGCGTTCCTTCCCAAGCTGGTTCACGCGCCGCTGCATCTTCGGGATGATGTAGCCCTGGATGGGGTACAGCGAGATGGCGGCGATGCCGACGATGGGGTTCTGGATGAACAGGAAGGCGACGATCGTCCCGAGCGTGCCGATCTGGATCAGCGGCTGGGCGAAGCAGTCGCCGAAATAACCGCCGAGCGGCTCGACCTCGGCGGTGATCATCGGAATCAGCTCGCCGGCCGAGACTTTGCGGAAATGCGGCAGCGGAAAGCGCATGATGCGCGAGACCAGCTCGTAGCGCAGCCGCCGCAGCAGGCGCTCGCCAAGCCGGCCTTTGTACGTGTTGATGTATTGCTTGAGCCCGCCGTTCACCAACACCGACAGGAAGAACAGGAAGCACAGCCAGAAGAGATACTCGACCTGGTTGAGCTCGTACCCGAACAGCGTATATGGAAACTTGATTCCCTTGGCGAGAATGCCCTGGTTGAAGACGTTCTTGGGAATGTCGAGGGTGACGTAGTAGATCGGCAGCGACAGAAGGGTGAGCACGATCAACGTCGCGGTCTCGCGCGGCGAGTACTTGAGGACGTATTTGTACATACTCTGTTCCATCAACACCTCACTCGCTGCGCTGTTGTCTCCACGATAGCCGACCCCTGGCAGGGATGAAAGAGCCACATATTCCGGGCTTTTAGCGCGGTTTCGAGCCTCGTTCTGTGATCCAGGTCACGAGACCCGCCCGGCGGGCGGCTCGCGGACCGGGTATGGCACGGGGACACCGATTGGGTCAGACTTTTGGCATGGACGACGACTCGCTCCTCCGCGCGGCCGGCCGCGCCCTCGCCGAGCAGCGTTATACGGACGCGGTCGCCCACTACAACGCCATCCTGACGGCCCGGCCAAACGACATCCGCGCCCTCGAAGGCTCGGCGCTGGTGGCGCGTGCCTTGGGCATGGGCTCGGCGGCCGAGCAGCTCCTGCGCGTGGCCTCCACGGCGGACCCTGGCAACGGCCGTCTGTGGCGGCGGCTCGGCGAGGCCGAGATATGGCAGGGCAAGCTCGCGGGCGGCCTCGCCTCGCTGCGCCGGGCCGTGGCCCTCGACCCCTCGGAAGAGAATTACGATTCGCTGCTGTTCCACGCGCTGATGTCGCCCGACATGAGCGAGGCGGACCTGGACGCACTGGTTGCGGATTTCACGGCCCGCCACGGCGACCGCCTGCCCGGCCTCGACCCGGCCTTCCCCAACCCGCCCGATCCGGACCGGCCGTTGCGCGTCGGGTTCCTGTCGTCGAGCCTGCGCACCAACCACAACGCGCTCTATTTCTTCGCCCCGATCGCGCTGCATCACGACAAGCGGCAGACGGAAGTGTTCGTCTACGGAGATGTGGACTACGCGCACCCTCAGCAGGCACCCCTCGTCCGGTTCTTCGCGGGCTGTCGCGACACCCGGTTTTGGGATGATCGCGAAACCGCCGACGCCATCCGGGGGGACCGCATCGACGTGCTGGTGAGCGCGCTCGGCCGGGGCTCCGAAGGACCGCGGACGCGCGTCTTGCGGTACCGCGCCGCCCCGGTCCAGCTGTGCTTTCACCACGTGATGACGACCGGCTATCGCGACGCGGATTTCTGGATCACCGATGCGCTGACCGTGCCGTCGAAAGCCAGCGAGGGCTCCATCGAAGACATCGTCCACATCCCGTGGAACTTCTCGTTCGATACCTTCAACGACCACGGGCCGGTCGCCCCCCTGCCCGCGGCGCGCAACGGCTTTGTCACGTTCGCCTCGATGACGAACCTGTGGAAGGTCAATCCGGCCGTTCTGCGATGCTGGCGCGACGTATTAGAGGCGGTCCCCAGATCGCGGCTCCGAATCAAGGCGACGGCGCTCGCCGATGCGGACGTCATGGGGCAGTGGACCAGGACGGTCGCCGAGGCCGGCCTGCCGCCCGACCGGGTAGCGCTTTCCAAGCCGCAGCCGGATTTCGGCGACCACATGAAGTCCTACAACGACGTCGACATCGTCCTGGATACCTTCCCATACGGCTGCGGCAACAGCGCGCTCGAGGCGCTGTGGATGGGCGTGCCGGTGATCAGCCTGGTCGGCCCGCGGTTCGTCGGACGGCAGGCGCTGTCGATGCTGGCGGCGGTAGGCCTGCGGCCCTTCGCAATCGCGGACAAGGCCGCCTATGTCGCCGTTGCGGCCGCGGCTGCGGCCGACCTGCCGGGCCTGCAGACGCTGCGCGCGAGCTTGCGGGCGCGCATGCAGGCGTCGCCGCTGTTCGATCATGCCGGCTATTGCCGCAGCGTCGAGGCGGTGTTCCGCTTCGCCTGGCGCGAGTGGTGCCGCCGCCAGAAGCCTTAGGGCTGACGCCGCGCCGGTCGCATTCCCGGCGCGCCTGTGTTACCAGCACGCCGCCATGCTGACCTTGCAGGACATCACCTACCGCATCGGCGGCCGGACCTTGCTCGAGAATGCCTCGGCCCAGGTCCCGGCGGGGCGCCGCGTCGGCCTCGTCGGCCGCAACGGTGCCGGGAAGTCGACCCTGCTCGCCCTGATCCTGGGCGAGATCCACGCGGATTCGGGCACCATCGAGACGCCCAAGCGCTGGCGCGTCGGGTGCGTGGCGCAGGAAGCCCCGGGCGGCGACACGACGCCGCTCGAAGCGGTGCTGGCCGCCGACACCGAACGCGCGGCCCTGCTCGTGGAGGCCGAGCACGCGAGCGATGCGCATCGCATCGCCGAGATCTACGAGCGGCTCAATGACATCGACGCCCATGCAGCCCCGGCGCGCGCGGCGACCGTCCTCGCCGGCCTCGGCTTCGATGAGGCGATGCAGAACCGGCCCTTGTCGTCCTACTCGGGCGGCTGGCGGATGCGCGTCGCGCTCGCGGCCGTGTTGTTCTCGCAGCCGGACCTCCTGCTCCTCGACGAGCCGACCAACCACCTCGACCTCGAGGCCACCCTGTGGCTCGAGACCTACCTGCAGAGCTGGCCGAACGCCCTCATCCTGGTCAGCCACGACCGCAACATCCTCAACTCCTGCGTCACCCATACCCTGCATCTCGACGAGCGCCGCCTGACGCTGTACGGCGGTAATTACGACCGCTTCGAGCAGCTCCGGGAGGAAAAGCGCCTGCATCTGGCCGCCGAAGCGGCGCGGGTCGACGCGCAGAGGAAGCACATCCAGGCGTTCGTCGACCGCTTCCGCGCCAAGGCGACCAAGGCGCGCCAGGCGCAAAGCCGCCTCAAGGCGCTGGCGAAGCTGGCTCCCGTGGCGATACCCCGCGAGGATACGACGGTCGTCTTCCAGTTCCCGGAGCCGAAAGACCTGCGGCCGCCGCTTCTGACGCTCGATCACGCGAGCGTCGGCTACGAGCCCGGCAAGCCGATCCTGCGCGGCCTCGACATGCGTCTCGACCCGGACGACCGGATCGCGCTCTTGGGCGCGAACGGCAACGGCAAGTCCACCTTCGCCAAGCTCCTGGTCGGCCGCCTCCAGGCGATGGATGGGGCGGTTCGCCGCGCCCCGAAGCTCACCTGCGGCTTCTTCGCCCAGCACCAGATCGAGGACATGGACGCAGGCGCCAGCCCCTTCCTCGCGATGAGCCGCCTGATGCCGAAGGCGACACCGGGCGAGGTGCGTGCCCGCCTGGGGCGCTTCGGGTTCAGCCAGGAGAAGGCCGACGTGAAGATCGGAGATCTCTCGGGCGGCGAGCGCGCGCGGCTGAACTTCGCGTTCATCACCTTCGATGCACCCGCCTTGCTGGTGCTCGACGAGCCCACCAACCACCTGGACATCCAGGCACGCGAGGCGCTGGTCGAGGCGCTCAACGACTACGGCGGAGCGGTGGTCCTGATCAGCCACGACCGGCACCTGATCGAGCTGACCGCCGACCGTCTGTGGCTCGTGGCCGGCGGCCGGGTCTCGCAGTTCGACGGCGACCTCGAGGACTATCAGCGTCAAACCTTGTCCCAGCGCCGGGGGCAGGCGGCGCCGGAGCGTACGACGCCACGGCCCGTCACGGCACCCGCCGCCCCCGAGCAAAGGCCGGCGCTGGGGGCTCTGCGGCGCCGGGCACGCAAGGCGGAAGAAGAGATGAACCGGCTGGCCGCCGAGCAGGCGACGCTCGATGCGGCCCTCGCCGCCCCCGAGACCTATGGCAACCCGGCGCGGTTGGCAGAGCTCACGCGCCAGCGCGGCTACGTGGCGGCGCAACTGGCCGCGGCCGAAGCGGCGTGGCTGGAGGCCCAGCAGGCGCTCGAAGAGAACAGCGCCGCCTGACGCCGCGGCCGCGAGTCCCTATATAATAGCCAGCAGACTCACCTTCCCCGGAACGATGCCCGATACCCAGCCCCTCCCGACCGTCACGCCGGCCGAGCGCCGCCGCACCTTCGCCATCATCTCGCACCCCGACGCCGGCAAGACGACGTTGACCGAGAAGCTCTTGCTGTTCGGCGGTGCCGTGCAGGAGGCGGGGATGGTCAAGGCGCGCGGCGAGCGCCGGCGCGCGCGCTCGGACTGGATGGCGATCGAGCAGGCGCGTGGCATCTCGGTCACGGCCTCGGTGATGACGTTCGAGTACGGCGGCCTCACCTTCAACCTCCTCGACACGCCAGGTCACCAGGATTTCAGCGAGGACACCTACCGCACGCTGACCGCGGTCGATTCCGCGGTCATGGTCATCGACGCCGCCAAGGGCATCGAGGCGCAGACCCGCAAATTGTTCGAGGTCTGCCGCCTGCGCGACGTGCCGATTGCCACCTTCGTCAACAAGCTCGACCGCGAGGCGCGCTCGCCGTTCGAGCTTCTGGACGAGATCGCCTCCTCGCTCGCGCTCGACACCGCACCGGTGACTTGGCCGATCGGCATGGGTGCGGACTTCAAGGGGTGCTACGACCTGCTGCGCGATCAGCTTCTGCTGTTCGATCCGGGCCGCGGCGACCGTTTGGCCGAGACTCTTCCCTGCAAGGGCCTCGATGACCCTCTCCTGGCCCAGCACCTGCCTGAGCAAGCGCTCGCCAAGCTGCGCGAGGAAGTCGAGCTGGTGCGCGCCGCCTGCCCGGCCTTCGATCTCGAGGCCTATCGCGGCGGCCACCTGACGCCGGTCTATTTCGGCAGCGCGCTCAAGAATTTCGGCGTCCGCGAGCTGCTCGACGGCCTCGGCCGCGACGCGCCGCCGCCCGTCTCGCAGCCGGCCAAGCCGCGCGCCGTCTCACCCTCCGAGCCCAAGGTCACCGGCTTCGTATTCAAGATCCAGGCGAACATGGATCCGAACCACCGCGACCGCATCGCCTTCCTGCGGCTGTGCTCGGGGCGCTTCAAGCGCGGCATGAAGCTGCACCACGTGCGCACTGGCAAGGCGATCAGCGTCAACAATCCGGTGTTCTTTCTGGCCCGCGAGCGCGAGCTCGCCGAGGAGGCGTGGCCCGGCGACATCATCGGCATCCCGAACCACGGCACCTTGCGCATCGGCGACGCGCTTACCGAGGGCGAGGCTCTGCGCTTCACCGGCATCCCGAGCTTCGCCCCGGAAATCCTGCGCCGCGTCCAGATCGCCGATCCGATGCGCGTGAAACACCTGCGCAAGGCGCTCGAGGACCTGGCCGAGGAAGGTGTGACCCAGCTGTTCAAGCCCATGATCGGCGCCAACTGGATCGTGGGCGTGGTCGGCGAGCTGCAGCTCGAGGTGCTGGCCTCGCGGATCGCCACCGAATACGACGTGAAGGCCGGGTTCGAGCCGGCGCCCTACGCGACCGCGCGCTGGATCGCCTGCGACGACCCGGCGGAAATCAAGCGCTTCATCGAAGCCAGCCGCGGCAGCCTCGCCGAAGATCGCGATGGCGCCCCGGTATTCCTCGCGCGCAACGACTGGGAGCTCAACTACACCAAGGAGCACTGGCCGAAGCTCCGCTTTCTCACCACGCGCGAACAGCCGGAGTGAGACGGGCTCCCGCGCGTCCCACCGGCGCGGCAAAAATTCTCGTTGCAGATCAGCCGCCTGTCTGGTGGCCTCAGCATTGTCACAGAAAAATTCTGAAATTCTCGCCTCGTGTTCGCGCGTTGTGGGCGTAGGCTTTCGCTCCATGAGGGTGTTCTCGTCACACCGCGAAGAGGAGACTCAGATGAAGCCAATCTCCCACCAGATCGTCCGCTGGCTGCCGCATCTCCGCCGTCACGCGCATGCCCTGACCGGCTCGCGTACGCGCGGCGACTCCTACGTCGTGGCGTGTCTGTCGGTCCTCGCGGTCGAGCCCGACCGCCTGTCCGGCACCGGCGATATCCGCGTCGAGCTCTTCAAGCTCTTCCACGCGATGTGGCACATGGTCGATCGCGAATACCCGTCGGCCGACGTCGAGCCGGCGCCAGAGGATCTGGTCCTCTGCGAGGGGCTGGTGCAGATTCCGCCGCTGTGCCGTCAGATCCTGCTCCTCGTGTCGATGGAGGGTTTCTCGGTGGCCGAGACCGCGACCATCACCGGCCTGCCGGAGGCAAGGGTCGGAGCCCTGCTGCGCGAGGCGCGCGCCCAAATCCGCGGCCGCCTCCAATACACCGTCCCGCTCGACATGTACCGCCAGCCGCGGGCGCGGCGCGCCCTGCAGCGCCCATCCGTCCGCCGCCACGGCGGCGAGCCGGCCCGGTCCGTCGCAGCCCAACCGGGCGAGCGGCCGGCCCCCGTCCCCGCCTGGTCCTGGCCGACCTAGCCGGCCTTCTGCCGTCGTAAGCGTGGCCCGGTGCCGCTGCCGCGGCGCCGGGCTTCGTTTCGCGCGGGCTGGTGAGGGGCACCGCGCTTCTGCTATTTTCTCGCCAGCCCAGCAAACCGGTCGATGATGACGACCGGGGCGGGCATGGCGAGCGAATGCAGATGCCCTACGAAGGCGCGCAGACAGGGGCCCCGGCCGATCTCAGCATCCGCGTTTTGGCGCGCGAGGAGATGAAGATCGTCCTCGACTGGGCGGCAAACGAGGGCTGGAATCCCGGCCGGCACGACGGCGAGTGCTTCCACGCCGCTGACCCCGACGGCTTTCTGCTCGGCGAACGCGCCGGGACGCCGATCTCCTCCATCTCGGTGGTGACTTACCCCGAGAACTTCGCCTTTCTCGGCTTCTACATCGTCCAGCCCGAATTCCGCGGCCGCGGCTATGGCCTGAAGACCTGGCGGGCCGGCCTGCGGCGCCTGGCCGGCTACAAGGTCGGGCTGGACGGCGTGATCGGCCAGCAGCGCAATTACACCAAGTCGGGCTTCATCCTGGCCTGGCGCAACATCCGCTACACGGGGACGGCCCCCCATAACCCGCCCGCAGCTCGGACGGACGGGCATCTCGTGCCGATGACCGGGGTGCTGTTTTCCGATCTCGAGGCGTACGACCGGCGCCACTTCCCCGCCCCGCGGCCGACCTTCCTCCACCTCTGGATCACGCGGCCGGGGACGACGGCACGCGCCTGGATCCGCGACGGACGAATCGCGGGGTACGGCGTCATCCGGCCGTGCCGCAGCGGCTTCAAGATCGGTCCCCTGTTCGCCGACGACGAAGCGACGGCCGAAGCCCTGTTCGCGGCCCTCGCCGCCAAGGCCGGCAGTGCCGCCCTGTCGATCGATGTGCCCGAGCCGAATCTCCCGGCCGTGCGCCTCGCCGAGCAGCACGGCCTGAAGCCGGTCTTCGAGACCGCGCGGATGTATACCGGCCCCGCACCCAACATCCCGCTGCGCGGCGTCTTCGGCCTGACCTCGTTCGAGCTCGGTTGATTTCTGACGCCGCAGATTTGATCTGCGTCAAAGAATCGCACCTGCCGCATCGGCCATCCTGGCCCTATTCAGCCAGGAGGGTTTGCATGTCGGACGGTGAAACGGCGTATCTCGCGCTCGCGATCGCGGGCTTCGTGGTGTTCGCGCTGGCATTGGCGTGGATTGCCCACAGCGAAAACCGCCACTCCCACTATTAGAGCGCGCCGATCTCGCGCAGATAGCGCCGCACGCCCGGATGGATGAGGTCGGGGTGCGGCGCGGCCGCGACGGTGTTCGCGGCGGTGGTTTCGCGCGCCTGATCGAGCCGCCGGGCGAGCGCCGCCTCGCCGGTGTGCAGGGCGCGGGCCAGGCGATATGCGGTCTCGTCGGCCAGGCTCGGCCTGACAAGAATGAAGCTCCACGAGCCTACCGATGAGATCGGCGTCGCCTGCCCCGGATAGCTGCCCGCGGCGACGGTCAGCGGCTTGAGAAATGCATGCTTCGCGCGAATACGCGCCGACTCAGCGGCGTCCGGCGCGATGAACCTGGCGCCGCCCGGGCTTGCAGCCACGGTGGCGAATCCAGGCCAGCCGATGCCGCCGCCCCATAGCGCCGCGACGCGCCCGTCCAGGACCATCGCCGACCCATCGCCGGCCTTCTCGAGATACACGGCTTTGAAATCCGCATCCCGGTCGAGCCCGAGGCCGTCGAGCACATATCGCGCGAGAATCACCAGGCCCGAACCGGCGGCACCGAACGCCACGGGCTTTCCGCGAAGATCGCCGATCGCGCGCGCTGGACTGTCGGCGCGCACCACGAACATCCCCGCGGTCGAATACATGGCGGCCAGGATCTTGAGTTCGGCGGGCGGACGGCCGATTCCCGACAACGCCTCGTAGGCGACCTCACCCTGGACGAGCGCCAGATCGAGCCGCCCAGCCTCGAGCAAGGGCACGTTCTCGGTGCTTCCCTTGGTATTTCGCGGCTCGATCGTAAGCGACGGATCGACCTCGCGCAGGGCGTCGATCACCGCGGCGCCATAGAGGGGAAAGCCGCCGCCCGGGGTTGCGGTCCCAAGGCTGACGACAATGTTCCCGCTGCTCTTATCGGCCATGCGTGCTCCCTCCCCCGCCGACGCGGCGGGCAGCATAGGCCAATCAGCCGCGTCTTTCGAGAGAGGGGCCCGGGAAGCAGATCTTATGCAGCGCGCGCGTCGTCGAGATGCTCGAAGCGCCGGTCGGACGAGCGCAGCCGGTACAGGATCCGCTGCTTGAAACCGCGCATTTCGTAGCCGAGCTCGCGCGGGTTCGAGACCGCGATCTCGCGGCCGTCGATGCGGTTGCTCCAGAACACGCCAAGCCCACTCTCGTCCTCCGTCAGATCGCGGCCGAGCTCGCGCCGCGAGAGCACATAATCCGGCGAGGCGGTCGTCTCGGCCGTCTTGGCGAGGAAACGGAACTGCCCCTCGACATTTTCCACGTACCACCGGTGATTGGGAAAGCCGACCATGGGCATCCTCCCCAGCCAGGCGGATAGCCGTGGATGGCTCGCGGCAACGAAGCTTTCCCGCGCACGGCTCGGCGTCTCGACGTAGCCGGCGCGCGATACGCGGCTGATCTCGCGCAGCACTGCCAGCGGATCGCGCACGTCCTCCAGCACGTGCGAGCAGAAGGAAAAATCGAAATACTTGTCCGGATAGGGCCAGGGGGTGACGCAGATGTCGGCTTCGATCCACGTCGCCGGCAAGGAGCGGCGGCGGTTGTGCGGATCAACAGGGCTGCCCGCCGCCTCGTAGGGACCGCCGTCGATGACGTGCGTCGCGGCATGCAGCAGGCCGTCGGCGGCACCGACCGCCAATACCCGCTGCGCGCGCCCGGCATGCTCGCACACGCGCCGAAGATTTCCCTGAAGGATCATGGACTTCCCCCATCCCACGGCACCACCCCGCCGCATCCGGCAGAGGGCGGCTTCGCCCGGTGTGATCGACCGCCGATCACTACACGCGGCGATTGCGGCGATCCTGCGCCGTCGTTAACGGTCTCGCGTTTTGGGCCTGGGACCGGGCGAGGCCCTCAGATGATCCCGGAGGCGGCGCGCGGCAACTCTCCGGCGCCGGTGGCGGTCCCCCCGAACACGCGGCTGAGGGCGGCACGCAGGTCTCGATCCCCATAGGGCTTTTGCAGCAGTTCGCCGTTCACGTGGCGGGCGGCGTGGAATGAGGACGCATAGCCCGAGGCGTAGAGCACCTTCACGCCGGGGCGCATTTCGCACGCCTGCTGGGCAAGCTCGAGACCGCTCATGCCGCCGGGCATCACCACATCCGTGAACAGAAGGTCGATCGCAGCGGTGCCGCGAAGTATCTCAAGCGCGCGCGTGGCTCCGTCCGCCTCGAACACCGTATAGCCCAGGTCTTGCAGCCGGGCGACGGTGACCGCGCGCACGTCATCGTCGTCCTCGACCACGAGGATCGTCTGGCTGGCCTCGATCAGGTCCGGCTCGGCGTCCCAATCCGCCTCCGCGGCCGCGTGTGCGGCGTCGGCGCGCGGCAGGTAGATGCGGACCGTGGTGCCGAGACCGACCTTGCTGTCGATGGTCACATGCCCACCCGACTGCTTGGCGAAGCCGTAGACCATGCTCAGGCCGAGCCCGCTGCCCTTTCCAGATTCCTTGGTCGTGAAGAACGGCTCAAACGCGCGGTCGAGCACCTCCTGCGGCATTCCCACGCCGGTGTCGCTCACCGACAGGGTCACGTACTCCCCCGGTGCGGGATCGAGATCGGGGCTGTCGTGATGGATATTCGCGCACTCGATGATCAAGGTGCCGCCGTCGGGCATCGCATCGCGCGAGTTGATGGCGAGATTGAGCAGGATGGATTCGACCTGGGCCGGATCGGCGAAGACGGGCCATATGCCGTCGACCAGGCTGACCCCGACCTTGATCCGCTCGCCGAGCACCGGGCTCAGCATCTTGGCCATGCGCGGCACCAGCTCTGAGATCTGGATCACCTTGGGCTGGCGCGGCTGGTGGCGCGCGAAGGCGAGAAGCTGCCGGATCAGCTCGGCGCAATTGAGCGCGCCGTTCAGCGCCATCTGGGAGCGCTCGTGCAGCTTGCCCGTGCCTTTGAGCGAACGCGTCACGACGTCCAGGTTCCAGATGATCACGCTCAACATGTTGTTGAAGTCGTGCGCGATGCCGCCGGTGAGCTGGCCGATCGCTTCCATCTTCTGCGAGTGCGCGAGCTGCTGCTCGAGCTGACGGCGGTAGGTCACGTCAAGGCAGGTGCCGAGAACCTCGCACGGCCGGCCCGCCTCGTCCCGGATAAGCACCGCCTGGTCCAGGAACACCTTTTCCGAGCCGTCGCCGCAACGCCACCGGTATTCGATCGACATCGACCCCGATGTCGCGATCGAAGCGACGTGGGAGAGGACGTGCTCGCGATCGGCGGGATGGATGCGCGCAGGCCACAGCGTCGGATCGCGCACGAATTCGGAGGGCTCGAAGCCGACGGCGGCCGCAATGCCTTGGCTCAGGAACCGCGGTCCGTCGAAGCCTCCGTTCAGGTCCGCCGTGTACAACGCGATCGGCAGCGAGCGGATGATCAGCGCCTGCCGCTCTTCGATCTGGCGCAGGGCGCGCTCGTGGCGGCGCACCGCCTCCGTCCTCTTGTAGAGCTCGACGAAGACCGACACCTTGGCCCGCAAGACGACGGGGTCCACGGGCTTGAACACGTAGTCGACGGCGCCCATCGCGTAGGCCCGGGAGATGTCCTTGTCGCCGGTGCTGGACGCGCTGATGAAGATGACCGGCAGATCGCGCGTGCGATCGCGTTGCCGGATCCGGGCCAGCAGCTCATATCCATCCATGTCCGGCATCTGCGCATCGACGAGGATGATGGCGAACTCGTCGTCGAGCAGCCGGCGCAAAGCATCGGCGCCGGACGGGACCGAGACGATGTTCTGCCCCAGGGGCTCGAGCATCCCGGTGAGCGCAGAGAGATTCGTCGGCTCGTCGTCGACCAGGAGGATATTGGCCCGGATCACCCGTGCCGGATCGACCCAGTCCGGCGCCGGTGTTGCGGACGGGGCACCCTCTGCGCGGCACCCCCCTCCGGCTCGAGGCTCGTATGGATCGTCAAGCATGTGCACCTGCCCCAACGCCGCTCTGACCTCAGGGCTGGGTATCCACCCCCAGGGAGCGGACCATAATAGTCACGGGCCCGTCCCATGCTTATCAGGTGAAACCCTGAGAAGTGCCCGGGAATGTATGGAATGCGACAGATATGCCGCACAGCTCCGAGTTACCCGGAGGGCTAGCCATTCCCGTAAGACTATGCTTTTCTGATCTTCAATGCGGCGTGGGGGCGCCGGACCTGATTCGCCTCAGCCAGACAAGCCGACTGGGCGCGATCCGATCACGTGGGGGATCGTTCCACTAGATCGACAGGCTTGCCGACTGTGAGGGGTATCAGGGTGGGGAATTCCGCATCACGGGCGACAGCGGTTCTGATCCTGAGCTCTCGGGTGTGACATGGCGCGCGTGCGTTTGCTGCTGACCGAGGATCACTGGCTCGTCCGTGCCAGCCTGCGGTCGTTGATCGACGACTTTCCCGACGTCGAGGTGATCGCCGAGGCGAGCAACGGCCGCGAGGCGCTCGAGCTCGTGACGCAGCAACGCCCGGATCTGGTGCTGATGGACATTTCGATGCCCGGGCTCAACGGGCTCGAGGCGACGCGCCGGATCGTCAAGGAGTTCCCGCAGGTCCGGGTGATCGTGCTGTCGATGCATACGAATGAAAGCTACGTGCTGCAGGCGCTGCGGGCGGGTGCGTCCGGATACGTGCTGAAAGGCTCGCCGCCCAACGAGCTCGAGCTCGCGATCGCGTCGGTCGCGCGCGGCGAGATTTTCCTGAGCCCCGCGATCTCCAAGCACGTCATCGACGCGTATCTCAACCGGGCCGAGGTCAAGACGAGCTCGCTCGAGCAGCTAACGCCGCGCCAGCGCGAGATCCTGCAGCTGATCGCCGAGGGGAAATCGAGCAAGGAAATCGCCCAGCTTCTCGACGCGAGCGTGAAGACGATCGAATCGCATCGCGCGAGCCTGATGGAGCGGCTCGACATCCACGATCTCGCGGGCCTGGTGCGCTACGCGATCCGGCACGGGCTCGTCTCGCCGGAAGAATAATCCACAGACGCCTGCAATTTGCGCAGATCTGCGCAACTTCGATAGCCGCGCGCCCAAATTGGGCATAAAACGCCCGGCTTCTCCATAAATTCCAGCGAAGCTCTCGGGACTCCTCCCGATATCGGCGTGCTACTGCGGGTCCTAAGCTTGTTTCCGCTTGGTCACGGCCGGGTCAGGCCACGTTCTCGTACAACATGCAGTGGTTCCGGCACTCGTCTTCTGCGGAACCGACATCCGGGCGGCGCATCATCGACGCACCGGGCGCACGGGGGATCGAATGGCTGACAGACTCGTCATCGTCTCAAATCGGGTCCCGCTGGTCTCGACCGCCAGCCCTGCCGCCGTCGGCATCGCCGGCGTCGAGGACGAGCGCGTTCTCTGGTTCGGCTGGAGCGGACGCCTCTCGGACCGTTGCACTCCGTACGCGATGTCTGCGGGCGGCATCGGGCGCGCGCTCAACTTCGTCGGCGTCGATCTGACTGCTGCCCACTACGAGGGCCATCTGAACGGCTTCGCCAACGGCACGCTGTGGCCGCTGCTGCACGACATGCCGGACCGCGTTCGCTTCCAAGCCGAGGACCTCGCCTTCTACCGGGCGGTCAATGCGGAGTTCGCAAAGCACCTCGCGCCGCTGCTGCGCGGCGACGATCGCATCTGGATCCACGATTATCACCTGATCCCGCTCGCGGCATTGCTGCGGCAGGCGGGCGTGAGAAACGCGATCGGGCTGTTCCTGCACGTGCCGTTTCCGTCGCCGCGCGGATTGCTGGCCTGGCCCTGGCACAAGAAATTCGTCAGCGACTTCGCCGCGTACGACCTGATCGGGTTCCAGACCCATCGCGACGCGCGGAATTTCGACGACTTCATGCGCGCGGCATCCGGACGCTTCTGCACCGGAAGCCGCGCCGCCGGCCCGCGCGCGATCCCCGCCACCGGCGTGTTCCCGGTCGGCCTCCACACGCGTCTCCATATGGCAGCAGCCGCCGGCAACGAGACGGCCGCCCGGACGCGGCGCCTCGCACAATCGGTGCAAGGGCGGCCGGCGATCATCAGCGTCGACCGGCTCGACTACACAAAGGGCCTGCTCGAGCGGCTGCGCGCGTATGAAAGCCTCCTTGATCAAGCGCATGAGTATCGAGGCGCCTCCACGATGGTCCAGGTCACCTTGCCGTCGCGGCCACTGGTGCCGGGCTATCTGGAACTGCGCATGGACCAGCAGGCGCTGGTCGAGCGGATCAACGCCCGGCATCTGACGCGCGGGTGGATGCCAGTCCTCGACATCTTTGCCAAGCTTCCGCAAAGCTCGCTCGCGGCCCTGTACCGGCTCGGCCGCGTGGGACTCGCAACCCCGTTGCGCGACGGCGTCAACCTGACCGCCAAGCAATATGTCGCGGCACAGGACCCAGCGGATCCCGGCGCGCTGATCCTGTCGCGCTTCGCGGGTGCGGCCGAGCTGCTCACCGAGGCCCTTCTCGTCGACCCCGGCGATGCCGCCGCGATGACCCAGGCGTTGCGCGCCGCGCTCCGCATGCCGCTCGCCGAGCGACAGGATCGCTGGCGCCGCATGATCGTGAAGCTTCTCCATCACGATGCCGTGCAATGGCATCAGAGCTATGTCGCCGCCTTGGCGCTGGCCCATCGCGCGACGCTCGCGCGGACCGGCATCAACGATCTGGCCGCCCAACCGGCGGCGAGCCGTGCGCAGGCGCGCGCGGCCTAACGGCAGGAGGCTCCCATGATCACGACGCATGAAGCGGCCAACCAGCGCGCAACACCTGCCGCTGCACGCGGCGTCCGTCCAGGCTCGGAGGAGCTCTTCGATCCCGTCATCCGCGCCATCAAGTCCTGCGAGGGCGTCGGCCGCGACAAGACCATCGCGCTGGTCATCTCGGCCGTCGAAACGGCGTTCCCGAGCTGACCGCCGGCGCGGCAGAAAGGGGAACCCTCGGCTCATTTTTTCGTTTCGAAGGGCATGGATCTGGAGAGACAGCCGTGACCCGACGTGGCGCATGTTCCGTAGATGGCGCACGCCCGCCCAGCTGCACGCGGCTGAGGGTGCTGGCGATCTGCGGGAGCATCGCGGCGATGCTCGCGATCGCGCCGGCGATGGCAGCGCCCAAAGAGGAGCACATCTCGGGCAGCGACCTGCTGTGCCTTGCCTTGAACGTCTATCGCGAGGCGCGCAATCAGCCGATCGAAGGTCAGCTCGCGGTGGCGCATGTCACGCTGAACCGTTACGAGACCAGCGATCTGCCCACGATCTGCGACGTCGTCTTCAAATCCGGCAACTTCGCATGGACCCGGGACCCGAAAGTCGTCCAGGAATGGCCGCGTGACGAAGCCGCCTGGGAGATGGCGCAACGCGTCGCGCACCAGGCGCTGGCCGACCCCGGTGCCGACCCGGTGAAGGGCAGCACCTATTTTCACACCGTGTCGAGCGAGCCGGACTGGGCGCCCGGCCTCGTGCGGGTCGGACGCATCGGCGACCACGTGTTTTACCGGGCGCGTAACCTCGCCTCGGCGCCCGCCCCCACAAACTAGCGGGCCAGCTCCGCCTCCAGCCCCCTGCCGAACCCGCGCCCGACCCGGACCGGATTTAACTTCGGTTCGGATTGCCAGCCGCTGACCGTCTGGTTAGTTTGAGCGCGAACAGACGGAGTTCGGCATGGAGGAGACGTTTCGCGGGTTTCTCGATCGGCTGCGCCGGGAGGGCGAGCTGGCCGACATCCGCCAGCCGGTGGACATCCGCCACATCGCGACCCTCGTCGACCAGGCCGAGACGGCGCTCTATTTCCATGACGTGATCGGCTACGACATGCCGGTCGTCTCGGGCCTGATCCGCACCCAGCAGCGCGCGATCTCCTCGATGGGCTGCCGCAGCTACGACGAGATCGCGGTCCGGCTGCAGCATGCGGTCCAGCATCCGATCGCACCGCGCCACCTCCAGGGCTCGCCCGCCCGCGACGTGCAGCAGGTCGGCGACGACGTGGATCTCTACAAGCTGCCGATCCCGATGTGCTCGGTGTACGACGGCGGCCCGATGATCACCGCGGGCGTGGTGATCGCACGCGACCCCGAGCTCGGCATGAACAGCGGCATGTACCGCTTCATGGTGAAGGAAAAGAACCTCACCGGGATCGACATCGTGACGCCCAACAACATGCGCCTGTTCGCCCAGCGCGCGTACGAGGCCGGGCGGCCGTGCCCGATCTCGATCAGCATCGGCACGCATCCGATCGAGATCCTGGGGGCGGGCTATCGCGCACCTCTCGGCATGGATGAAATGGGCATCACCGGAGGCTTGCGCGGCCGCGCGGTGGAGCTCGCACCCTGCGCCACCATCGACATGCCCTACATCGCCGACGCCGAGATCGTGCTCGAGGCTGAAATCCTGCCGACCGGCTGGACGCAGCCGGAGGGCCGGTTCGGCGAGTTCACCCGCCTCATGGGCGGGCTGCACTGGAACCCGCTGGTGCGCATCAAGGCGATCTCCATGCGCAAGGACGCGATCTACTACGCGCTGCACATGCCCTGGGAGAACACCTGGCTTGCGGCACCCACGCGCTACGCCGCCCTGCGCCAAGCCCTCAAGACCGCGGGCGTCACGGTGAAGGACATCAACGTGACCGTCGGCGGGTGTGCCTTCTGGCACGCCGTGATCTCGATCAGGAAGCAGCCCGGCGAAGGCAAGAACGCCCTGCTTGCGGCCCTTTCGGTCATGGACCTGAAGCACGTGGTGGTGGTCGATGACGACATCGACGTCTTCAACCCGACCGAGGTCGAATGGGCGGTTGCCACGCGGGTGCAGGGCGACCGCGACGTGATGATCGTCAGCAACGTGCGCGCGAAGCCGCTCGATCCCAGCCTCCCGCCCATGACCTCCGGTGCGGTGCCGACCACGGCCAAGGTCGGGATCGACGCGACGATCCCCGAGGGCATCCCGCACGAGCGCTACGATCGGATCTCTTACGCCTATGCCGACCGCGCGAAGATCGGCGACTATCTCAAGGGGAAGGCGGACAAGCCCGGCGAGGGCGGCGACGAGAAGAAGGCGGCAGCACTGGCGAAGAAGATCCTGGCGCTGATCAGCGACGCGCCCTTGTACTACACCGAGATCGCCGAAAGGTTTTCGGCCTACGACTTCCAGCTCGTGACGCGCGCGATGGGCCACCTGCACGCGACGGAGAAGCTGTGGCAGGATGACCGCGGCCGGATGTGCGTGCGCGGCTCCAAATTTGCCGCCAAGCCGCCCTTGGGGACTCAGAGGGCCGCCGACTAGAAGCCAAACGAGGGAGGGCTCGATGCCGCACCTGACGACCGACGATGGCGTGAAGCTCTATTACGAGGAGACCGGCACCGGCACCCCGATCGTCTTCGTGCACGAGTTCGCGGGCGACCATCGGTCGTGGGAGCCGCAGGTGCGCTACTTCGCGCGGCACTATCGCTGCATCACCTACAATGCCCGCGGCTATCCGCCGTCGGACGTGCCCGAGGATGGGGAGCGCTATTCGCAGGACCGCGCGCGCGACGACGTACGCTCGGTGCTGGATGCGCTGAAGATCGACAAGGCGCACGTGATCGGCCTTTCCATGGGCGGCTTCGCCACGGTGCATTTCGGCATGGCCTATCCGCAGCGCGCCCGCTCGCTCGTCGTCGCGGGCTGCGGCTATGGCGCCTCGCCCGACGCGCGCCAGAAATTCGCCGACGATTCGGAAGCCGCGGCCAAGCGCTTCGATACGCTCTCGATGCCGCAGGCCTGCGAGGCCTACGCGGGCAACAATGCGACGCGGGTGCAGCTCCAGAACAAGGACCCGCGCGGCTGGGCAGAATTCTTCAAGCAGATGAGCGAGCACTCGGCGCGCGGCTCGGCCAACACCTTACGCGGCGTACAGAAGCGCCGGCCCTCGCTGTTCGACCTGGTCGACAAGCTCAAGGTGGTGACCGTGCCCACCCTCATCATGACCGGCGACGAGGACTGGGCGTGCCTCGAGCCCGACATGATGATGAAGCGCGCGATCCCGACCGCCGGCCTCGTGGTCATGCCGAATTGCGGCCATGCCATCAACCTCGAGGACCCCGACGAGTTCAACCACCAAGTCGCGAAGTTCCTGCACGCGGTCGAGCTCGGCAAATGGCCCAAGCGCGACCCGCGTGCGATGGTGGGAGTTCAGATCACGCGCTGAGGAGAGACCCCATGTCTTACGATCTCGAGCAATTCACCACCGAGTGCCACGCCATCCTCAAGCGTGACCCCGGCCCCAAGGGCCGCGAGGAGGTGCGGAAGCGCCTGGAGCAGCTGCTTCGCAACCGGGACTTCGTGCAGCGCTACTGTGTCGAGGCACCCCGCGGCCTGCACCTGCTCTACGAGGACAAAGAGCTCGGTTTCCAGGTCCTGGCGCACCTCAATGAGAAGCCGCGCGCGGGCCTGCCGCACGACCATGGCAAGTCCTGGGCGATCTACGGCCAGGCGACGGAATACACCGACATGACCGAATTCGAGCGCCTCGACGACGGCTCGGACCCCGCGCACGGCAAGCTCGAGGTGGCCAAGCAGTACCGGCTCATGCCCGGGCACGCCGGCATCTTCCAGGACGGCAAGATCCACGCGATCAACTACCCTGCGAGCTCCTGTTTCGTGCGCGTAACCGGCACCAATCTCGACCGCATCCCGCGCATCATGTTCGACCGTGCCGGCAAGATCACGCAGATGACACCGCAGCAGGCGACGTGACCGCAGCCCAAGTCCGGGCCCGGATCGGCGCGGTCGATCCGCAACAGCTCCGCGCGATGCTGGACGACGGGCGCGAGCTCGCCCTCCTCGATGTTCGCGAGGAGTTGATCTATTCGCAGAGCCATCTCCTGCATGCGCGCTCAACCCCGTTGAGCCGCCTCGAGCTGCGCGTACCGGCGCTCGTGCCGCGGCGCGGCACCCGCATCGTGCTGTGCGATGATGGCGAAAAGCTCGCCGGACGCGCCGCCGAGGTCCTGAGCGGGCACGGCTATACGGACCTTTCGATCCTGCGCGGCGGCGTGGCCGGCTGGGCCGCGTCCGGCCACGAGCTTTTCTCGGGCGTCCACGTGCCCAGCAAGGCGTTCGGCGAGTTCGTCGAGCACGACAGCGGCACGCCGAGCATCGAGCCGCAGGAGCTCGAGCGGCTGCTGCGCAACAGGACGGATCTCGTCGTCCTCGACAGCCGGCCGTTCGACGAATATTCGAAGATGAGCATCCCCACCGGCATCGACGTGCCGGGGGCGGAGCTGGTGCTGCGGGCCCGCGATCTGGCTGCCTCGCCGGAGACCACGATCGTGGTCAATTGTGCCGGACGCACGCGCAGCATTATCGGCGCGCAGTCGCTGATCAACGCGGGCGTGCCCAACAAGGTCGTGGCGCTGCGCAACGGCACGATGGGCTGGAACCTGGCCGGCTTCACCTGCGAGACGGGACAGAACCGAAGGGCTCCTCCACCCTCGCCCGGGGCGCTCGCCTGGGCGAAGGGTGCTGCGGCGCGCGTCGCCGACGCGTACGGGGTGGTGCGCATCGACCGCGACACGTTGGAGCGCTTTCAAGCCGAAGCGGGCGCACGAACGGTGTACCTCTTCGATGTGCGGGATCCGGACGAGTATCGCGCCGGCCATGTCCCGGGTGCGGTCTCCGCACCCGGCGGGCAGCTCGTGCAGGCGACCGATCTGTATGTGGGCACGCTGGGTGCCCGGATCGTGCTCGTGGATGACAAGGAGGTCCGCGCGCTGATGACCGGCTCGTGGCTGCGCCAGATGGGCTGGCGCGACGTTTTCGTCCTGGCCGAGCGCGGAACCGAGACGAGCATGCCGACGCCCCCGGTCCTGGGCGACGTCGACCGGCCGGACGCGTGCATCGATGCCGCGGCGCTGCGCGGCCTGATCGACCGCGGCGAGGCGACCATCATCGATGTGTCCACGAGCCGCGCCTATCGCGCCGGGCACATTACCGGCGCGTGGTTCGCAATCCGCTCGCGTCTCGCCGCCGCGCTCCCCAAAATCACGCTCACGGGCACCGTCGTCCTGACCTCGGAGGACGGCGTACTTGCGAGCCTTGCGGTGGATGAGGCAAAGGGGCTCGTGGCAGCCCCCGTGCGCTGCCTTGCCGGCGGCAACGCCGCGTGGACACGGGCCGGCCACCCGGTCGAGGCGGGCGATGCGCGCATGGCCGACGAGCCGATCGACGCCTGGCTGAAGCCCTACGAGCGCGCGGCGGGCATCGGCGCCGCCATGCAGGACTACCTGGCCTGGGAGATCGACCTGATCGACCGCATCAAGCGCGACGGCACGTGCCGCTTCCTGTCGCGGGCGGTACAAAGGCGATAACGAGAAGGGAACCGTAAACCGTGTCGAAGCTGCTTCGCGTTGGTGCCGCCGCTATCTTGGCGATTTCGCTGGGCTCCGCCGCGAGCCAGGGCCAAACCTACCCATCGCACTCGGTAAAGGTGGTGGTGCCCTTCCCGCCCGGGCCATCGGACACTCTCGCGCGCGTATACAGCCAGAAGCTGTCGGAACAGCTGGGTCAGACGTTTGTCGTCGAAGACCGGCCGGGTGCCACCGGCACGCTGGGCGCGGCCGTCGTTGCGCACGCGACACCGGACGGCTACACGCTCCTGAGCTCGCCCGATCTGCCGCTCGTGAAGGCGCCGCCCCTGGTGAAGGTGCCTTATGATCCGGTGAAGGATTTCGAGCCGGTCGCCGCGGTCGGCGAGGACAGTAATATCCTGGCCGCCTCCGCCGGAAGCGGCTTCAAGACGATGGCCGATCTCGTCGCCGCGGCGAAGGCTAAGCCCGGCGCCATCAACTACGCGTCCGCCGGAAATGGCTCTCCCGGTCAGCTGTGCAGCGAGATGATCGGTCTGGAGGCGGGCATCAAGCTCTCCCATGTCCCATATCGCGGCGCAGGCCCCGCGACCGAGGCCGTGCTATCGGGCGAAGTGCAGCTCTTCTGCGGCCCGGTCCTGGTCCTGCTGCCGCACATCCGGGCAGGCAAGCTCGTGGCGCTCGCCGTCACCGGCGCCAAGCCGCTGCCGCAACTGCCCGATGTAAAGCCGCTTGCTGCGACATGGCCCGGCCTTCAGATCACGACCTGGTATGCGTTCCTGGCTCCGGCAGGCACGCCCGCACCGATGATCGCATCCCTGCGTCAAGCCTTGCGCAAGGCGTATGATGATCCCGCCCTCCAGAGCCGGCTGAGCGACGCCGGCATCGAGCCCCTGTGGCTCGACGGCCCCGCCGTTCAGCAGCGCGTCACGGCCGATCTCGTGAAATGGCGGAAGGTCATAGAGGCGGCACATATCACGAGCGAATAACAAGATGATGAGACGAGGAGAAACGCACAGATGATCAGGGGCAGCAGAATTATCGCAGCGATCCTTCTTGCGGCGGCGCTGACCGGCACCGCACGGTCCGAGGACAAGCCGCTGCACATCATCCTTGGCTTTCCGCCGGGGGCGAGCAGCGACATCGTGACGCGGCTCGTCGCCGACAAGATGCATGCCTCTCTCGCGCGGACCGTCCTGGTCGAAAACAAGCCCGGCGCGGGCGGGATCCTCGCCAACATGCTGGTGAAGAATGCGCCGGCCGACGGGTCGACCGTGCTGATGACGCCCCTCGCCACGATGGTCGCGTATCCGTTCTCCTACCAGAAGCTCGGCTACGACCCGTTCAAGGATTACGCGCCGGTGGCGCACGTCGCCGCCTTCCAGCTGGCGCTCGGGGTCGGAGCGAATGTCCCGGCCAAGACCCTCGCCGACTACGTGGCCCTCGCCAAGCAGGGCGGGAACTACGGCAACTTCGCCTCCGCCGCGACCGGCAGCCTGCCGCATTTCTTCGGGCTGATGTTCGCGCACACCGCCGGCCTCACGCTTGTCCACGTGCCGTACAAAGGGACCGCCAACGTCATCGAAGCGCTGTACAGCGGCGAAATTCCGGCGGCGGTGCTGCCGATCGCCGACCTCGGAACCCTCGCGCAGGCCGGCAAGGGCCGCATCCTCGCGAGCTCGGGCGCCACGCGCTCGCCCGACTTTCCCGACGTGCCGACGTTCAAGGAAAGCGGCTACGACATCGAGGGCTCGGCCTGGTACGCGCTGTTCGCACCGTCGGGCACCCCCAAGGACGCCGTCGAGAAGCTGGCGCGCGCCGCGGTCGATGCCGTCCACGCGCCCGATATTCAGCAGAAGCTCAAGACGCTCGGGCTCGAGCCGACCGGCTACGGGCCGGACAAGCTCGCGGCCATCCTCAAGGCGGACTACGACAAATGGGGCCCGGTGATCCGCGCCTCCGGCTTCCACGCGGATTGAGCGCATGCCCATGACCCAGGCGCGCCCCAATTTCGTCTTCATCATGGCCGACGATCTCGGCTATTCCGATGTCGGCTCCTACGGCGCGCGCGTCCAGGCGACGCCCGAGCTCGACCGCATGGCCGCCGAGGGCCTGCGCTTCACCGAGGGCTACTCGAACTCGCCGGTGTGCTCGCCGACCCGCTTTGCGCTGATCACCGGCCGTTACCAGTACCGGCTGCGCGGCGCCCTCGACGAGCCCTTGTCCGGCGTGGCGCGCGGGCGCGACGACCTCGGTCTGCCGCCGGCCCATCCCACCCTGCCCTCGCTCCTGCGCGGGGCCGGGTACACGACGGCGCTCGCCGGCAAATGGCACCTCGGCTATCCGCCGCATTTCGGCCCGCTCAAGAGCGGCTACCAGGAGCATTTCGGCCCGCTCGGCGGCGGCATCGACTACTTTTCCCATTGCGACCGCGCGGGTGTGCACGATCTGTACGAGAACGGCGCCGAGACACATCGCATCGGCTACATGACCGACCTGATCAGCCAGCGCGCCGTCGAGTTCATCGGCCGGCAGAAGGGCGCGGAAGCGCCGTTCCTTCTCAGCGTCCACTACACGGCCCCGCACTGGCCGTGGGAGACGCGCGAAGATGAAGCGGAATCGCGGCGGATCGGCAAGGCGATCCATCACGTGGACGGCGGCAGCTTGCAGACCTATCACACGATGATCCGGCACATGGACGAGGGCATCGGCCAGATCCTCGCCGCCCTGCGAGAGAACGGCGTTGCCGACAATACCCTCACCGTCTTCACCAGCGACAACGGCGGCGAGCGCTTCTCCGACAACTGGCCGTTCGTCGGCGAAAAAATGGACCTGCTCGAAGGCGGCATCCGCGTGCCCCTGCTGGCGCACTGGCCGGCGGTCATCCCGGCGGGGCGCGTGACCGAGCAGATCGCAATCACCATGGACTGGCCGGCGACCTTCCTCGCCGCCGCGGGCGTTGCCGCGCATCCGGACTATCCGCTCGACGGGCTGAACCTGCTGCCGCTGCTGGCCGATCCGTCCAAGGTCACGCCGCGCGAGCTGTTCTGGCGCATGAAGCACCGCAGCCAGCGCGCCTGCCGTGCCGGGAGCTGGAAGTATCTCCACGTCGACGGGATCGAGTACCTGTTCGACCTGTCAAAGGACAGCCGCGAGCGGGCCAATCTCATCAGACGCTATCCCGAGCGCCTCGCCGAGCTGCGGGCCAAGTACGAGGCGTGGGCTGCGACCATGCCCGAGCTGCATCCGGACGCACGCGTGTCGCTCGTCTTCGACCGCAGCGACATGCCGACCGCGACCGCCTAGCGGCGCAGCCACTTGCTCATGAGCACCCGCGGGGCGACTTCGAAGCCCAGGTTCTCGTAGAAGGAGACAACCCGGGTGTTTGTCTCGCGCACCATGAGCTGGGCTTTGACGACGCCTCTCTGCCGCAGCCACTCCTCGGCGGCCTGCACCATCTGGCGCCCGATCCCCTTTCCGCGTGTGCGAGGGCTGGAGGCGACGTAGTAGAGCCAACCCCGGTGACCGTCGTGCCCGACCATGACGCTGCCGCTGATGCGGCCGCTCTCGTCTTCACCGACCAGCACGTCGGAGCACGCGCCGGCCCTCGCGAACCGGAAATCGGCGGCGGGATCGTTGTAGCTCGCGACCAGATCGCAGGCCCGCCACAGGTCTATGACGCCGGCTTCGTCTTCCGGGACAGCGGGCCGGATGGTCAGCCCCATAAGCACGCCTCCGGAACGTTCAGCCCCGTCGCGCCAGGACGCGGTCGACCATCTCGCCGGCCTGGCCAAGATAATTCGCGGGGTCGACGAGTTTCGCGAGGGCGGCGCGGTTCACGTGCTGCGAGATCTCGCGGTCCTCGGCGAGCAGGTCGAGGAACGGCCGGCCGGTCGCGATCACCTTGCGGCAGATGTCATAGACGAGGTCGTGCGCGCGCTGGCGGCCCAGATAGGGCCCAAGCCCCATCATGACCGCCTCGGACACGATGAGGCCGCGCGTCGCGTCGAGGTTGGTGCGCATCCGGTCTGGGTTCACCTGCAGGCCGCCCACCAGGAACCGCGCCTGGGACAGGGCGCCGGCGGCGTAGCAGAAGATCTCGGGCATGGCGAGCCACTCGATCTCCCAGTTGCCGGTCGCGCGCTCGTGATCCTGGTCCATCGCGTTGAGCAGGGCGGGCACGAGCTGGCGCACCATCGCGGTGCACGCCGTGATGTAGAGGGTCGAGATCGGGTTGCGCTTCTGCGGCATCGTGCTGCTCGACCCGCGGCCTTCGTGGAAGGGCTCGAACACCTCCTCGACCTCGGTCTGCATCATCAGCTTCACGTCGGTCGCGAACTTGTTGACCGTGCCGGTGACGAGCCCGAGGAAGCAGCCCACCTCGGCCATGCGGTCGTGCACGGTATGCCAGGCGATCTCGGGCTGTCCGAGGCCGAGCTCCTTCATCAGCCCCTCCTGCACCTCGAGCCCGCGCGTGCCCAGCGAGTTCAGATTGCCGCAGGCGCCGCCGAACTCGCCCACCAGCACCCGCGGGCGCAGCTGCTTGAGCCGCTCGCGGTGGCGCTCCATGCCGGCCAGGATCACGGCCATCTTGTAGCCGAAGGTGATGGGAACCGCCTGCTGCAGGTTGCTGCGGCCGGCCATCGGCGTGTCGCGATATTTGCGCGCGAGGCCGGCGAGCGACTCCGCGATCGCGTCGACGTCCTGCTCGATGAGCTTCAGCGCATCCCGGATCTGCAGCACCGTCGCGGTGTCGGTGATGTCCTGGGTGGTCGCACCCCAATGGCACCATTCGCCAAGGCCGTCCTTGCACAACGCCACGAGCTGCTGGACCACCGGCAGCACCGGATAGCCGATGCGCTCGGTCTGCGCCTTGAGCTTCGCCATGTCGAACTGGGCGGCGTTGCAGTGCCGGACGATCTCGTCGGCCGCGTTCGGCGGGATGATGCCGAGCCGCCCCTGCACGCGCGCGAGTGCGGCCTCGATGTCGAGATAGTACTGGACCCGTGCCTCGTCCGAGAAGACGCGCCGCATCGCCTCCGTGGTGAAGATGTGACGAAAGACCTCGGAATCGATGAGGCTGGCGCTCATGGGCTGAAGGACCTCCTGAAAGATGCGCGCGCACTCTAAGTGGCGCCCGCTCCCCCGGCAAGCCGGCCGGCTCACGCCCGTCGGCGGGCCCGAAGGGCCGGCAACGCAGCGCAACATTGACACAGAGGACGCGCGCGCCAGACAGTTATGGACGCGCCATAACGGGAGGACCACATGCCGCGCCGTTACGTCGAGGGAACCTGGCAGAAGGCCCGCGCATTCTCGCCCGCCGTGGTCACGCGAGGGGGTACGGTCATCTGGGTCGCGGGGCATGGGGCGACACATGACGACAAGGGCATGTCTCTGGCCGGCGATTTCGACGCGCAGGTCGATCAGTCGTTCAAGAACCTGGCCCGCACCCTCGCCGAGGCCGGCGGCAACCTCACCGACATCGTCACGATGACGGTGTTCATCATCGACGCGCGCCACGGGGACCGCTTCGTCGAGCTGCGCAAACAGTATTTCCCGAACGGATTTCCGGCGAGCGCCCTGATCACCTGCGCCGGCTTCGCAAAACCCGAGATGATGGTCGAGATCCAGCCGGTCGCCGTGGTCGGCGAGAGCTGATCCGTCTGTGAGTAAACGCACTGCGGGGCCGCCGGTACACGGTTGCGCGTTAACATTTGACGCGGCGGCGGCGGCGCTCAACTTATTGTCCACATTAACATTTTTTAGTTATCCCCAGCCCTTTGAACTGCTTGGCCAAAGCGCAATTCTGCGGCTTGGCCGCTAGAATTTCTTAACCCGCTCCCGCTACATTACGATTCGGTGTGGTCAGAAAGACTGCCGCAGTGGCGAGACAGCGCCGCGTTCGGCTGCTCAAAAACATCTTTCCTGATTCGCCGGTTGGGGGTTGCGGTGCGCTTGGTTCGCGCGCCGGAATGAGTATGAGCACCGAGCGGGGGCGGGTGAATGGCAGCAGCGGAATTCGAAGTCCACGTCAATCGCGGCGGCCGGTGGTCGATCGAGTCGGCCGAGAGCAACGAGCAGGACGCGATCGCGGCCGCCAAGCGCCGGATCGGCATGCCTGGTGTCGAAGGCGTCAAGGTGATCACCGAGGTGACCAGCCGGATCGGCAAGGTCTCCGACAAGATCATCTTCGAGCAGGCCGGCCGCTCCGGCGACAGCGGCGTCATCACGATCGCGCCGCTCGAAACGCCGCCCAACCGATGCGAGAAATCCGCCGATCTCTATGGCGGCAACGCGCGGCTGGCCATGGCCAAGCTGTTCCGCAACTACTCCGCCAAGATGAACCTGACGGTGAGCGAAGTCCTCTACAACGCGCGCGAGCTCAAGCGCGTGATGGAGAAGGACAACATCTTCAGCTCAGCCGTCGGCAAAGTCGCCAGCCTGCAGTCCGCCCAGGGGGATCAGGCGGGCGCCAAGGGCCGGCGCGATGAGCTGTTCGGGATGATCGATGAGGTCGTGGCGCGCGCCAACGCCGCCGAAAAAGCGGAGCTGCCGTCGATCTCAACCGTCGGTCTCAAGGCGCTCGGCGAGGCGATTGCCGGCCGGGCGGCGGACGCGAACGAGCGGGACTATCTCGTGCGCGTCGCCATCAGCCGCGAGTTGATGGGCGAACGCAGCTTCCTCGGCAAGCTGGAAAATGCCGTCAAATGGGCCGAGGGGGTCGACCCCGGCACGGCGGTCGATGCGCTCGACGAGTTCATCGCCGACACGCTGACCGATGCGTCCGTGATCCAGGACGTGCTCGGCCGGCGTGACAGCCTGCTGGCCGCGATCCTGGCCATGCTCGACCTGCTCGACGGCCAGATGACGCTCGCCAAGGCTGCTCAGGCTGCTGCGAGCGAAGCCACCGCCACCGGCGAGCGGCTGAACAAGCTCATCAGTGCCTCGCGCCTGCCCGGCTCCGTCGCGGTCATCGCCGATCGCGCCCAATCGATGATCGCGAGCCGGAATGCGCTGCTCCGCGAGGGCGACCCGAAGGACGAGGAAGCGGCATTCCGCAGCCTGGTCGAGCGCCTCGTCCCTGTCGATGCGCCGGTCCGGGCGAGCCCGGAGATCCTGATGGCCGTGATCGAGCGCGCAGCCCGCATGATCAACAAGGGCGGCGACAGCGGCCGCAACGAGGCGGTCGCCTACGTCACCGGCAAGCTGCTCGAGCCGGCACGCAAGGTGCGCTTCCTGCTCGCGGCGCATGACGCAAGCCCGTATCCCGGGCTCAAAGCGCACATCGCGGAGCTGACGAAAGGCTGGATCGCGGACACGCGCGCCGCCACCGACTTCAACCCGCAGTCCAAGAACCCGGCGCTGGTCATGCGCGCGGTCACCAACCTGTTCTACCACGTGCGGGACAATGCCCAGGCGGACGAGCTCAAGCAGCCGCTCACCGGACATCTCGAGAACCTGCTGTTCGAGTACGTCGACAAGGCCCAGATCATCAAGATGGTCGACGATCCGAACCGGCCGCTGCGCGCCCGCGCGCGCCTGTTGATGAGCATGTGCCTGCCCGACATGCTGCCGCCGGGCAAGGCGGTCGAGGCGGCGCGGTCGCGCGTCGTCGAGTATCTGCGCCAGCCGGACTTCACGGCCAAGGTGGTCGAAGACCTCACCGATCCGGTGGAGAAGGAAAAGGCGCTGCGCGAGCTCTTCGACCTGATGAGGCGCGCCGGGTTCAAGTAAGAGGCGGTCCCGCCCCGCTACGAGGCGGGCAACGGCTCGGCGAGTGCGTCGCGAACCATCGTCGCCAGGTCGACCGGCGAATAGGGCTTGCGCAGGACGTGCCGGATGCCGGCCGGCAGTCCGCCGTTTTTCTCGATCTCCGGCACATGGCCCGTGCAGATGATGATCGGGAGGTCGGGGCGAAGGGGCCGGAGCTGCTCCACGAGCTCGAGGCCGGTCATCCCGGGCATCGTCTGGTCGGTAACGACGATATCGAACGCGAGCGGATCGCTGCGGAGGCGACCGAGGGCCGCCGCCGGATCGGTAAAAGCCTCGACCTCGTAGCCGGCTCGGCGCAGCACGTTCGCCGCCAGTTCCGCCAGCAATGCCTCGTCATCGACCACCAGCACGCGGGTCTCCGTGCGGATGTCGGCGTCCGGCGGCAGCGCGGAGGGCGCCGGAGCGTCCGTCTCGACCCTGGCTGCAACGTCCCCTGCAACCGGAAGGAGGATCATGAACGTCGTCCCGGCCCCCGCCTTGGTGCGGATGTGAATGGCACCTTGATGCGAAGCGACGATTTCAATCACCGAGCTGAGCCCCAGGCCGGTGCCCACCCCGGGAGCTTTGGTGGTGAAAAACGGGGTGAGAACCTTGCGTGCGACCTCCTCCGTCATGCCGTGACCGTTGTCGACGACCCGCAAACGGGCGTACCGGCCTTTCGTCAGGACGCCCACCAGCACCGATACCGTGCCGTCGTCGGCGACTTCCACATGAGAGGCGCCGCGATGCACGGCGGCTTCCGTGGTCCGCAACCCCTCGGCGCGGCCGCCGTCGACGTCGATCGTGTCGACCCCGATTCCGACTTCCCCCGCCTTGCCCTCGAGCGCATGGACGGCGTTGACGCAGAGATTGGTGACGATCTGTTCGATCTGTGTCGCATTGGCGGCCACGACGCATGGCGAGCCCAGCAGATCGAGGTCGAGACGGATCGATGACGGAACAAGGACTCGGAGCAGCTGCTCGACATCCTTGACGACCATCCGCAGATCGAGCCGTTCGACGCGCGCGCGACGCTCCTGGGACAGCGCGTTCAGCGACGCCACGACGTTGCGGCCGCGCTCCGCGCTGATGACGACTTTGTCGATCGACGCCACCACATCGGCAAGCTCGCGGGCATCCGCGGGTGGCAACGCGGACGCATCCAAGACCTTCTTGGATGCCGCGGAGGCGATCGAGGAGAATCCGAGGATGACGGCCAGCAGGTTGTTGAAATCGTGGGCGATCGTTCCGGCGAGCGTCAGCACGGCCTGGCTCTTTTCAGCCTCGAGGACACGCTGCTGCTGCTCCAAGCGCTCGGCCTCCGCCCGCCGCTGCTCCGACAGGTCTGAAATCGTCAGCAACGTATCCCCGGCCGGGATGGAGGCTACACGGATGCGCAACGGCCTTTGTGCGCGCGACGTCACCTCGATCTCGCGTGGGCCGCCCGCGAACAGCTCGTCGATCGACGGTTGCGGTACGCCCAGAGCTGCAAGGATCGCGGCCATTTGCACGGGCCGGTCCGACCCTCCGCCTCCGCCGATCAACTCGGACAGCGAGCGGTTGACGAATCGGACCTCCTGGGCTCTGTCAAGGACGGCGACCGCCTGCGGGATCGTGTCGATGATCTCCTGGAGAGTCGCGGTCCGCTGCGCCAGGGCGGATTCTCCAAGCCGGCGGATTTCGGCCTCCTTCTGGCGCAGATCGGTGATGTCGGCGGACACGCGCACGATTTCGCCGTTCGGCAGCTTGACCTGCCGCAACCGATAGGTCCCGTAGTCGCGCTCGACATCGACGGGCTCCGACAGCCGGTGGAGGAAGCGCCGTGCCAGCTCGTCGATGAAGCCTTGATGGTTTGGCGGGTCGGCCTTGGCGCGCTGCCACTCCTCATAGGTGAAGCTGGGCGTCGGCCGGTCCGATGCGTCCAGATAAGCGGCCACGATCTCGCGGACCGATACGCCGGGTCGGATGATTTCGGCGATCGTGCGAAACTCACGCCGGAATCCCTCGTTGAAGAGACGCAGCGTGTGATCGGGTGCGAATAGGGAAAAGCTGAGCGGAATCTCGGCGATCGCGGTCCTGAGCCGCCGCTCGGATTCCTCGGCGGTCCGCTGCGCCTGGACCAGGTCCGTGATGTTGGTCAGCGCGAGAAGCCGGCCGATTCCGGGAAGATTCGCGAAATTCACGACGAAGTGACGATCGCCGTGCCGCACCGTCATGACGCCGCGCGCTTCGCGGCGATAGAGACTCATCATCAGATCGGCGGCGGCCTGGCCCTGCGCCCTGGTCCCGTCGGCGGCGATGACCTCGTCGGGCGGTACCGCGCGGACGACCGCCTCTTGCGACAACGCGCCGTCGACTTTGGGCCGCGGCAGCTCGCCCTGGACCCACTGGTTGACGAGCGAGAGGCGCTCATCCTCCCCGTACAGAATGACCCCAAGCGGGAGGTTTTCGACGACGCTGCGCATCCGTCGTTCGGCGGCTTCTGTTGCCCGCTGGGCCCGTACGAGATCGGTCACGTTGGTGGCCATGACGACACGGCCGATTCCGGACAGATTGGCGAAATGGACGGAAAAGTTTCGATCGCCGCGTCGCATCGCCATCACCCCACGCGGTTGACTGCGATACGTGCTCATCATGAGATCAACCGCGGCTTGGCCCTGCGCCGTCCGGCCGTCGGGTGTCGTGATCTCATCGGGTGGCACGAGGCGCATGATGTCCTCGTGCCGTCGGAGTTGGTCGGCCTCGTGCTTCGCGCGCGGCAACTCCGTCTCGAACCATTGGTTGACGAGGACCCGCCGCTCCGATTCGTCATACAGGACGAGGCCGAGCGGGAGGCTCTCTACGATGCTGCGCATCCGCTGTTCGGCCTGTGTTGCACGCCGCTCGGCTTCGCGCAGGGCCGAAATGTCGGTGTGCACCAGGACGAGATACTTGTCGTCGATCCACCGGAAATAGACGCTGACCTCGGCGCCACCGGGAAACCGCGTCTCGAAGCGACCCTCGCGAGTATTTTGGTAGCGCGCGATGAGATCGCGCACGAAGCTCTCCTCGTTTGCAGACGGCGCGACACTGGACGCGAGGACCGCCCGGATCAGCTGGTCGAGGCTTGTGCCGATGAGTCGCTTCGGATCGGGATGCGGGTGCAGGCGGTTCATGGTGCTGTTGCGCAGGACCAAGCGCTGCTGCCTGTCGAAGATGGTGACGCCGACCGGAAGCTCGTCGAGCAGCCGTTCCAGCCACGCCCGCTGCTCCTTGTTTTCGTCCTGCAGATGCTCCGCCATCAGCTCTGCCTGGCGGAAGATTTCGAGTGCGGCCGCCATCGCGCCGATTTCGTCCGGCCTGCCGACCGATGGCACCTGAGTGGCAAAGTCCCGCGCGGCGATCCGCCGCATCGCCTCGGTCATCGCGGACAATGGCCGCATCACCCCGCCGACCGTGATCCATGCGCCGGCGGCGACGGCAACCAGGGCCAAAGCCAGGAGCAGAACCTCGGACCACTTGCTTACCGCGAAGATCCGGTCGGCGCGTCCCAGCTCGGCTGCTGCGACGCGCCGCTGAAGGTCCACCAACTGCTCAATTTTTCCCGTCAGCGGATCGATGGATGGGTAGAGCTCTCCCGCCACGTAGGCTGCAAGTCCGGCGCGATCCTGCGACACCATGACCATGCGCAGCCGGGCGATAGACCTATCGGCCGTCGCCATCAACGCGCGCGCCTCCCCGCTCAGGCGTTCCTCCTCCGGTGTCAGATACGTTCCGAGATAGGCCGTCCAGCGTTGCGAGATTTCGTCGTTTGCGGCATCGATCGACTTGATTCCTTCACCCCAGGAAAGAACTCCGTCGCGCACCTTCTGCGCCGTGGTGGGAAGGTTCACGGCATACATGTCGGACACGGATTTCAGCTGCTGCAGCGGCAGCACGCGATCTGCGTAGACGGTGCGGAAGGCTTCGTGGGTAAGTGCAAGGCCGATCCAACCGGCCGTGGCCGTCGCCGCCAGCATGAGCGTCAAGCTCGCGAGGACCAGCAGCAACTTCGTCTTGATGGTCAGCTGCAAGCCTCCCCCTATGCGGTCGGCCGCCGGTGCGCTGACCGCTGACCGGCGCACGCTTTAGGGCGTCGCGCTGGCGCCTGTCCCGCCCGCATTTGTTGCACCGGCGACCTTGGCCTTGAGCTGCAATCCGATGCGCATGGCGTCGGTGCGGTTGCGCGCGCCGATTTTGCGGAAGAGGTGCATGAGATGGCTTTTCACGGTGATCTCGCTGATCCCGAGATTGTCCCCGATCTGCTTGTTGGACCAGCCCTGCATCAGCTCGTCCAGCACCTGCCGCTCGCGGTCGGTCAGGTCGCCCAGCTTCGCCTCTTTTCGGGGCGCCACCGCCTCCGCGCCCGCGGAAGCCATGAGGAATTTCGGGAGATAACGCTCACCGCCGGCGATTTTCTTGATCGCATCGGCGAGCTCGGCAAGCGGCATCGTCTTGGGGAGAAAGCCCGCAGCTCCGTCCCGCATCACTTCGCGCGCCTCGGCGGGCGTCAGGGTGCCGGAGATGATGGCGACCGGAGCGCCATCTGCCACCTCGATCATGCGGCGCAATCCGCTCAGGCCGTTCATCCCGGGCATGCGCATATCCAACAGGATGAGATCGAAGTTGCGTGCGCTTCCCGACTTGCGGGTGCCAGCCGCCGCGTAGGCGCTGTCGAAATTCTTGAACGTGCGCACGGCGGCCGCGAGACCTTGAGTCTCGATGACCGTTTTCACGAGATCGGCGAAGAGCTCGTGGTCGTCGGCGATGAGGATGTTCATCCACTTCCCCCCGGAGCGCATCTGGCACTCCGCTGCACCTCAGCGGCAGTCATACTTTGGGATGATTAACGAAGCTTGAACAATAGCTTAACAACGAAGGCGTCAGCGCAGACTGCGCTTGAAATAACCGGTTGATTTAGAACGCATCCATCCAAAACGACGCAATTTGTTGTGATCTCGGCGAAGGAGATTTGACGGTGGCTCTCAATCGAATGCGGCTCGAAGCGCTCGTGGTGTACTTCGGCGCCGCCGAGACCGCTGGGATGATCATGCGGGTGATCGACGGCTTGGGCGCGCGGACCGCAGATTTGCGGGTTGCCGCCGACGTGCCCGCCGCGCGCCGGCTCGCGCACGAAATCAAGGGAGTCGCGAGCATGTACGGGCTCGATACCGTCGCCGAGGCGGCCCAGGCGATCGAGCGAGGCGTCGCCGAGACAAGCCTGACGGATCTCGTGGCAGCCCTGGATCGGTCGATGGGCGAGGCAACGCGCGAGCTTGGCGCCTTCGCCCGCGGACTGACGGCTGCCTGACCGCTATGCGATCAGGCCGCTGTCGCGGAACTTCAGCGCCAGGACGTCACGGTCGAACGGCTTGATGACGTAGTCGTCCGCACCCGCCGCGATCGCCTCCTGGATGTTCCGGACGCTCGACTCGCCCGAGCAGAAGATGACGAGCGGCAGCTGCCCGGCTGTCTCTTCGGCCAGCGCCTTCAGGAATTCGATGCCGTTCATTACCGGCATGTTCCAGTCCAGGAGGATCGCATCGGGCATACGGCCGCGGCACGAAGCCAGCGCTTCGGCGCCATCGCCCGCCTCGCTCACGTGAAGTCCGAGGGTCTCGACGATCTTCACGGCAATGCTGCGCAGCGGTTGCGAGTCATCGACGACGAGGCAGGTCTTCATAAAACGGGCGAGGCTCCATGCGGACAGGGTCGGGTCCATCATGACGTGGCTCGGACAGCGCCAACGTCATCCGGAAGTATGAGGCGGGCGGCTCATACGTCCGTCTGATGGGGTTCGTCCCAACGCCGCGTCATCTTCTCGTCATCAAAGTCGAGGCCACGGACGGCATCGTCCCGTGACCGCGGCGTGGGGCATTTAAGAGAGCACACCGATGGCCAAGATCATGATCGTCGAGGATTCGCCGCATCAGCAGGAATTCCTCCGTGCGGCGCTGCGGGCGGACGGACACGACATCGTCGCCGCGAGCGACGGCGGCGACGCAATCCGCCGCCTCGAGGCCGAACGCTTCGATCTCATCCTGACCGACATCTTCATGCCGGACTGCGACGGCTTGGAGCTCATTCGACGCATTCGCGCGAGCGACAGCAGCTTGCCGATCATCGCCATGAGCGCCGGCGCGCAGGGACCGCTCTTTTTGCGCGTCGCCAGGCAGTTTGGGGCCGATGCGACCTTGGACAAGGCCAGCCTGCCGAGCGAAATCGCGGTGGCGGTCGCGTGCGTGCTTGCCGACCAATTCGCCGCCAAAATTAGCGAGGCCTGAGCTTTACTCGCGCCGCTCCTACCCTCCCTGCGGCCGCGCGAGGACTGGCGCCGGTCCCTGAACTGGGACCGGCGCTTTTTTATTGGCATGGACCGGCCGCGGATGAACGGCCTCATACCTTCAGGTGATCGTCGCAGCGGCGCATCGCGGTCAAAGTCGAGCGTGCAAATTCAAGGCGCCTGGGCGCGCTCATGGAGGGCAACCGTGTCAGCACTGCAAAATTTGAAGATCCGGACCAAGGTCACTCTGGCGTTCGGGTTCGTGCTGTTGGTCAGCGTCATGCTTGGCCTGTTCGCGCTGCAGCGCCTGTCGATGGTGAATGACAGCGCGGCGGACATGCGTGACAACTGGCTGCCCGCGACCCGAGCGCTCGGCGAATACAAGTACCATACGCTGCGCTATCGGCTGCGCGCGGGCAATCTCGTAGCATCGGACACGCGCGAACAAGCGCTCAACTACGAAAAGACGATGCGCGAAGCAGTCGCCGAGGCGGCGAAGGCTTGGAACTTTTACGAATCGACAGTCACTCCGGGCGAAGAGCGCAAGCTCGCGGACCAGATCAAGGCGAGTTGGGCGGACTACGTCGCGTTGACCGATAAAATGGTCGCGCTGGAGCGCGCGGGCGACAAAGCGGCCGCAAAGCAGCTCTTCAACGGCGACATGCTGTCGGCCTTCAACCACGAATTCACGCAGCCTCTCGACGCGGACATCAATCTGAACGTTCGAGAGGGTAAGAAAGCCGCAGATCGTGGCGAGGAGCTGTATGTGTCCGCCCGCTACTGGATCATCGGCGCGCTCGTTGTGGCGGCGGCCCTCAGCGCCTTCGCCGGCCTCATGATCGTGGTGACGGTCGCCCGGCCGATCGTGCGCACGACCGAGATCATGGGCAAGCTCGCCAAGCACGACCTGTCGGTCGAGATCGATGGTGGCGACCGCAAGGATGAAGTCGGCCAGATGGTTCGCGCCGTCCGGGTGTTCAAGGACAGCATGATCGAAGGCGACCGCCTGGCGGCCGAGCAGAAGGCCGAGCAGGCGCGCAAGGAGCAGCGTCAGGTCGCGATCGAAGGCTTCATCAAGACCTTCGACGAATCGGTGTCGGGCGCACTGGATACGCTGGCCTCCGCTTCGACCGAGATGCAGTCGACGGCGCAGTCGATGTCGGCCACCGCCGAAGAGACGACGCGGCAGGCCACGGCCGTCGCGGCCGCTTCCGAGCAGGCCTCCACCAACGTGCAGACCGTGGCGAGTGCCGCCGAGGAGCTCTCCTCGTCGATCGCCGAGATCAGCCGGCAGGTCAGCGAATCCTCGCGGATCGCGGGTCAAGCCGTCAATGACGCGACCGAGACCAACGCCCGGGTGAAGGCGCTCGCGGACGCGGCGCAGAAGATCGGCGACGTGGTGAAGCTGATCAACGACATCGCGGGCCAGACCAACCTGCTCGCGCTCAACGCTACCATCGAGGCGGCGCGCGCCGGCGAGGCCGGAAAGGGCTTCGCGGTCGTTGCTTCCGAGGTAAAGTCGCTGGCGACCCAGACTGCCCGGGCGACCGAAGAGATCGGCGGGCAGATCAAATCGATCCAGAGCGCCACCGCGGACTCGGTGACGGCGATCGAGAGCATCACGGGCACGATCGGCCGAATCAACGAGATTGCGACCACGATCGCCTCGGCGGTCGAGGAACAGGGTGCGGCCACCAAAGAGATCGCCCGCAACGTCCAGCAGGCCTCCGCCGGAACGGCCGAAGTCTCGAGCAATATCACCGGCGTCACGCAGGCGGCCGGCGAGACCGGTGCTGCGTCCAGCCAGGTGCTGGCCGCGGCCGGCGAGCTCGCCAAGCAGGGCGAGACCCTGCGCGCCGACGTCGGCCAATTTCTTGCCAACATCCGTTCGGCTTGAGGTCCCCCGCTCGCGCGGCTTCTTCCTCCCCCCCGCAGCCGCGCGAGCTTGGCGCCGGTCCCTGAATGGGACCGGCGCCTTTTTTCCGGTGCCCGATCATGTTCAAATATCTGCACGAGGTTTTGGGTCTGTTGAGCGATTTCCTAGGCGACCGGCAAGAGCCGGGCGTCCGCCCGGCTGATGACCGCGCGACGGGCAACGAAACAGGCGCGGGGCCTGCGGAGCGACGCGACGGCCGGGCCGCCCGTTGGCGTCCCCTCAGGTGAGCCTTGGCGTCGCCGTGGGGCGTGTCATACTTCCGGATGATAAGGACCGGTCGAACGCGCCGGCAAACTCCCGGGATGTCATCCTCCAGCCTGCACGCACGTCTCTCTCAACTCGCAGCCGGCGCCCAGCTCGTTGTATTGGTTGACGATTCGGCGGCCATCCGCTTCGCTTTGGGCGAGCTGTTGACCGCCTCCGGCTATGCCGTTCTGACAGCCACGAGCGGCGGCGAGTCGCTGCAGCTCCTGGACGAGCTGGCGAGGCTGGGCCGCCCACCGGAGGCGGTCGTCGCCGATCTGGTGATGGACGATCTGCCCGGCTACGACGTGATCAAGCACGCCAAGCGGACCTTTCCGGCCGTGCCGGTGATCGCGATCTCCGGCGGCACGCGAAACGTCCCATCCGACCTGCCGCTCGACCTCGCCCGCCGGTCGGGGGCCGATCTGTGCCTCGGCAAGCCGTTCACGAATGACGAGTTCCTCGCCGGTCTGCGGACCCTGATCGGCAAGTCCATACACGGCCTCAGCGCGCGCGCCTGATGCCCGCCGCGGCCCGGATCGCAGCCTGCCTCGCGCTCGCCGCAGTCATGGCCGCGACCGGGACGTCGCGCGGCGTCGCGGCCGGGCGATGCGAGCGTCTGGTGATTTCCGGCGACCCGGACTATCCGCCATTGGTCTGGTTCGACGGTCAGACGATGCGCGGCACCACCATCGAGATCGCAGCCGCCGTGGCGCGTCGCCTTGGTCTGCCCTACGACATCCGCTATGTCGGCCCGTTCCCGCGCGTGCTACTGGCGGCACACAATGGCGAGATCGACCTGATCAGCGAGATGAAGGACACGCCCGAGCGCCGCGACTACATCGCCTTTCCCGCCACCCCGATCTTCGTCAACCCGATCGCCGTCTTCGCGCGCCGGGACCACCCGATCGTCTTCTCAACATGGAACGACCTGGTCGGCCACCGCGGCGGCATCACGCTTGCGAACAAGTTCGGCGGCGGGTTCGACGAGTTCCTGGGCCAGCATCTCACGATCGAGCAGGCCCCGCGGCTCGAGTCCGGGTTCGCCATGCTGGCCAAGGACCGCATCGAATATTTCGTCACCGGCTACTATCCGGGACTGGCCTACCTGATCCGCGCCAAGGAGGAGCAGGAGTTCACAGCCCTAGAGCCCTACGTCACGGCGAGCGACAACTTCATCGGGCTGGCGAAGAAGAGCGGCTGCATTGGCCGGCTCGCCGACATCGACGCGGCGCTCGCCGATCTGCTCCGCACCGGAGAGGTTCAGCGGATCCTTCGGTCCGGCTTCGAGTCCTGGCGCAGCTGGCTGGCACAGCAGCCTGCAAAAAGAGGATGAGCGGACGATGGCCGGCGCGGGCTTGACCAAAGGCTTGACGTTGCAGCGCGCCGTGGCTGCACCGGCGGCCCTGGGCACGATCGCGGTCTCGGTGATCGCCGGCGTGACGATCGCGCTGATCTACTTGAACCAGGCGACCGCGCGGCTCGAGGGCGACATGCGTCATGCCCTGGCGTCGGTCCGACAAGCGGCCGCAAGTGCGGCATGGACCGTCGACCGTCCGGCCGCCGAGCTGATCGTTCAGGGCCTGTTAACCGATCCCCGCGTCACGCGCGCCGGGTTCGAGGCGGATGCGTTCGACCGGATCGAGCGCGGAACCCCGGTCGGACGGGCGCGACGGTTCGAAGAACCCCTGGTGTACGACGTTCAAGGGACGCCCAAGGAGATCGGCCGCATCTATGTCGAGACAAATCCGGGGATGATCGAACGGCCGCTGGCCGACGCCGCGATCGGGATCGGACTGACCATGGCCGCGATCGCGGCCGCGGGATCGGTGTGGATCATCTGGCTTCTCCAGGTCCGGGTCGGCCGTCCGGTGCAGATCCTGGCCCGGCACGCGCAGGACCTCGCGACCAAGCCGCTCAAGGAAGTGGTGCCGCTCGACCTCGATGCCGTGGGCCGCGTGGACGAGATCCGGGCGCTCGGAAAGATCCTGGACGAACTGCGCTCCGGGAACCTGACGACGCTGAGCGAGCTCGCGGACCGCCGGCGCTCCGAGCTCGAAGCGCAGACCTCGAAGCTCGATGCGCTCGCCCGGATGTCCGGTGGCGTGGCCCACGAGTTCAACAATCTCCTGCAGCCCATTGCCACCCTGAGCGACATGGGACGCGACATCGCGTGTTCCGATGCCAATGCCGCCGCGCGTTACCGGCAGTATTTCGAGACGATTTCCTCGTCGGCCAAGCTAGCGGCCGCCATCGGCGCCGATTTCCTGACGTTCTGCGGCTCGACGCAGCGGCCGACGCGCATCGGCGACGTCAGTGCTGCGATCCGCGACGCCGCGGCAAAGCTCCGGCCGCTGCTCGCGAACGGCCGCGAGCTTCGGCTCGAGCTGACGCCGGAGTCCTTTTGCCGCTTCGATGACCTCGGCCTCGTTCAGATCCTGAACAATCTGCTGAAGAACGCGAACGAGGCGTTTCCGCCCCTCGCGGGCGGCGCGCAGTACGTCGTGGTCGGCGTCGCGAAGACCGACGGCGGCGACACGATCACGCTGACCGTCGCGGATAACGGGCCCGGCATGACCGAGGCGGTGCGGGCCCGGGTGTTCGAGCCTTTCTTTACGACCAAAGGAGCCAGCGGCGGATCGGGGCTCGGCCTGTCGGTCGTCTATGGCATCGTGACCGCGTGGGGTGGATCCGTCGACCTCGAAACGCGGCCGGGCGCCGGCTCCAAGTTCATCATCCGGCTGCCGCGGGCCTCGCGGTTCGAGGCGCGGCGGGACTGACCAGCCCGACAAGGCTAGCAATAGGACGCGCCCGGGATTAAGTCATCCTACCGGGTCGTTATCCGGTGCACGTCATCATGGGCCCGGGGGCAGCATGAATTTGCATCGCGTTCGCAATTGTCTGATCGCCGTCCTCGTCTGCGGTCTCGCGGGCTGCTCGAGCGACATCTCGAATCCCATCAGCCGCAAGCTCAACTGGTTCCGCTACGCCGCCGGCAACAGCGTGCGCGACAGCTGCAAGCCGGACGCGCTCGATCAGTACCGGCTCATCTACAACGCCAACTGGGACGAGCAGGTGCGCGCCTACGACCTACGCGAGAGCGCGCTCAAGGACGGCAGTGCGGTTCTGTTCACGCAGGTGTTCGGCGGCAGCTACGGCTTCAACGTGTCGAACTTCACCCTGAACGACGTCGTCTCGCCGTCCGGCGGCCGGTCAGGCCAGGTGCGGCTGACCCCCGACCAGTACAAAGCGGTGGTGGGTGCGATCGACGCCAGCGGCTTCGGCCAGCCCGCTCCCAAAGGATTGCGCCTCGAATCCTATGATTTCTACTGGATCGTCAGCGCGTGCGTGAACGGGCAGTTCCATTTCAACGCCTGGCGCTTTCCCTCTGAGCGCTTCGACGCGACCGGCCCGTTCGCAAGCCAGCTGTTCGCGCTGGATGGCACCGGCGTCGCGCCCAACTTGCCCCGGCGGCAGAATTCGGCGGAACAGTATTCGCAGACCGAATTGCCGCGCTCGACCACGTATGGCGGAACGCCCTACACGTTCGAGTTTATCGTCGGCGAAAACGGCCTCGCGGGCATCCCCTGACGGGGGTCACTCCACCGTCACCCCCGCCGCGGCGACAATCGGCTTATAGGTCTTGGCGTCCTCTTGGATGGTCGCCTCGAACTCCGCAGCACTGCCGCCATTGGCGATCACCCCGAGCCCTTCGAAGCGCTTCTGGGTCTCCGGCCGGTCGAGCACCTTCTGGAACTCGGCGTTCAGATAGTTGATCCGCGCCTTGTCCGTCGCACTGGGCGCCAGGAACCCGAACCACGTGGTCATGTTGTAGCCCGGCAACCCGGCCTCGGCGGCGGTCGGGACATCGGGGGCAGCCGCCAACCGCTTGGGAGCACCGAGGCACAACGGTATGACTTGGCCCGCCGCGACCTGGGCGGCAACCGGCGGAATTGAAATCGACATGAGCTGGACCCGCCCCGAGACCAGGTCGGGCACTGCGGCCCCCATGCCCCGGTAGGGGATGTGGACGAGCTTCACGCCCGCGACCTGCTCGAACTGCACCATGGCGAGATGGGTGGTGCTGCCCGCGCCGGCGGACGCATAGTTGAACTTGCCCGGCTCCTTTCTGGCGAGGGCCAGGAACTCCTGCAACGTCTTCGCCGGAACCGTGGCCGACATCATCAGGAACTGCGGCGCGTTGCCGACATTGAAGACTCCCGTCAGCTCCTTCAGCGGGTCGTAGGGCATCGTCTTATAGAGCCATGGATTGATCACGATGCCGCCCGACGAGACCATCGCCAACGTGTAGCCGTCGGGTGCCGACTTGGCGACCGCCTCGCCGCCGACATTGCCCCCCGCCCCGCCGCGGTTTTCGACGATGATCGTGTGGCCGGTGTTCTCGCCGAAGCCCTGGGCGATCCAGCGCGCGAGGATGTCGGTGGTGCCGCCCGCCGCGGCGTTGACGATCACGCGGATCGGCCGGTCGGGATAGTTCTCGGCGGATGCCGGTGCCGCGACGAGCACGGCGAGCCCGACGAGTGCCGCGGCAAGACGATGATGCATAGCTCTTACTCCTCCTTGACGCCGGAAGCTTCCACGATCGGCTTCCAGTATTTGGCATCCTCTTTGATCATGGCCTGGAACTGCGCCGGCGAGCCGCCATTGGGAATGACGCCGAGCGTCTCGAGGCGCTTTTGCGTCTCGGGCCGGTCGAGAACCTTCTGGAATTCGGCGTTGAGATAGGCGATGCGCGCCGGATCTGTTCCGGTCGGGGCCAGGAATCCGAACCACGTCGTCATTTCATAACCGGGCAACCCCGCTTCCGCGGCTGTCGGGATGGCGGGTGCGGCGGGCAGCCGCTTGGGCGCACCCAGGCAGAGCGGTATCACCTCGCCCGCCGCGACCTGGGCCGCCACGGGCGGAATGGACGTCGAGAGAAGCTGTACGCGTCCCGACACGAGATCGGGCACCGTGGCGCCGACGCCGCGGTAGGGAATGTGCACGAGCTTCACCCCGGCCACTCGCTCGAACAGGATCATGGCCAGATGCGGCGTCGTGCCGGCACCGGGCGACGCGTAGTTGAACTTGCCCGGGTCCTTCTTCGCGAGGGCGATGAACTCCTGGAGAGTCTTGGCCGGAACCGTGGCCGACATCATCAGGAACTGCGGCGCGTTGCCGACATTGAACACGCCGACCAGCTCCGTCAGCGGATCGTAGGACATCTTCGTGTAGAGCCACGGATTGATGACGATCGTGCCCGAGGAGACCATCACGAGCGTGTAGCCGTCGGGGGCCGACCTCGCGACGGCTTCGGCCCCGACATTGCCGCCGGCTCCGCCCCGGTTCTCGACCACGATCGTATGGCCGGTGTTCTCGCTGAAACCCCGGGCGATCCAGCGCGCGAGGATGTCCGTCGTACCGCCGGCTGCGAAATTGACGACCACGCGGATCGGCCGCGCGGGATAATCCTCCGCACCTGCGGCGCCGGCCGCGAAGACGATGACCGCGACGAGCGCCGCAACAAGCCGATGCCGCACACCCATCCTCACGCGCATTGCACCAATAATTCGGCCAGCTCCTCCGGCCGGTCGACCATCACGTCGTGGCCGCACGGCACGCTGTGGACCTTCCAGCCCGGATCGCCTTTGAGCCGCTCGAAGACGGCGTCGAACGGCGACGGGACGTAGGCACCGGCCTTGATATAGCTGCGCCTGGCCACGCGGGCGAAGGCACCTGTGAGGCGCAGCTTTTGCTCGAAACAGGCCAGCGGATGCGGCACGCAGCGCCGGTCCACCCACGCCTGGTCAGCCTCGTTGACCTTGAACCGTGCCGCCGGCACGGGCGGGATCAGCCAGCCCCCGCCTTTGCCCGCCGCCTCGGCGCGGAAGAACGCGGCGCGGTCGGGCGGCTGGAAATCGAGCGTGCATTGCCCGTCGGCCGGAACGAAGGCGTCGAGATACACGAGGCTGCGAATACGGTCCGGAATGCGGTCCGCGACGCCCGTGATCACCATGCCGCCGTAGGAGTGGCCGCATAGGACGGCGTCCGACAGCTCTTCGGCTTCGAAGACGCGGACGACGTCTTCCACGTGCGTGTCGAGATTGACGCCGCGGTGCAGGAGATGCGCCCGTTCGCCGACGCCGGTCAGGGTCGGTGCATGGACCGTGTGTCCGTTCTGGCGCAACAGCCTGGCCACGCGGCCCCAGCACCAGCCGCCATGCCATGCGCCGTGGACGAGGACGAAGCCAGTCATGGGTGTCGCCTATGCCGCATGATCGAACGTGAACACGTACCCACTGCCGTCGCGATGGATCTGCCCGGCTGTCGGCGCCGGGAAATGACCGGTCAGGACACGCGCCCCGGTGTCGGCGTGACGGCGGACGAAGTCGATGCGCGAGCGTCGCGAACCCGCGGGGTCGACGCAAAAATTCGTCGACCACTCCGGATGCAGAACCTGGATCGGATGGTGCATCAGATCGCCGCTCAGGACGGCCTTCGCACCGCCGTCCTCGACGTGGATCACGAGGTTTCCCGGCGTATGACCGGGCGCACCTTCCAGGTGAATTCCTGCGGTGACCTCGTGGTCCATCGGCACCATCACCGCCTGCCCACTGTCTATGACCGGCAGCACGCTGTCGGCAAAGGAGCCGAACAGCACCGGCTCCGCCGGACGGCTGTCATGGAGCGCACGCCAGTGGCGATACTCGGTCTCGGCGATCAGATACTGCGCGTTCGGGAACGTTGGCACCCAGGCGCCGTTGACGAGCCGCGTATTCCAGCCGACATGATCGGCATGGAGATGCGTGCACAGCACGTAATCGACGCTCTCGGGTGTCACGCCGAGACTTTTCAGCGTGTCGAGGAACGGTCCTTGGCGCCGGTGCCAGGTCGGACGGCTCGGACGGTCCTTGTCGTTGCCGATGCACGAGTCGACCAGGATCGTATGCCGGCCCGTGCGCACGACATAACAATTGAAGCTCATGACGAGGCTGAGCGTGGCGGGATCGACCAGCTTGGGCCCGAGACGCCCGCCCGCCGCCCGCAGCGCCGCCTCGGTCGCGTCGGGATAGAGCGTCTGCGGCGCATACAGCACGTTTTCGAACTCGGCGATCTTCGAAATCGAAAACCGGCCGAACGGCACGTTTCGCATGTTTCCTCCCGAGAAGATGTTTAGCACACGGCCGCTGGACAGCGAGAGAGGGATCAGCGGAGCCGCGCTCCGCGCGCATAGGCGGTCTCGCTCCGGCGCTGGACCTCGGCGTATAGTCGGGGTGTTATAAGTTTGAAAAATACGGGAAGCGCCTGATGTCCACTGCCGGTAGCCCGCCTGCGATGCACGCGATCAACGGGCTCCAGATCGAAATCCTGAGCCGAGGCAACGGCAAGCCGCTCCTGTTCCTCCATCCGGAACTCGGACTCGATCCGGCAGCGCCCGTCGTGGAACGCCTGTCATCGGGCGCGCGGCTCATCGCGCCCTCGCATCCAGGCTTCGGACGCTCGGACGTCGCGAAGTCACAGACCACGGTCGACGACCTGGCCTATTTCTATCTCGACCTGCTCGATTCGCTCGATCTGCGCGACGCAGCGCTCGTCGGCGTGTCGTTCGGCGCGTGGATCGCGGCGGAGATCGCCATCAAGTCGACCGCGCGGCTCTCCCACCTGGTGCTGGCCGACGCCGTCGGCATCAAGGTGGGCGATCGCGAGACACGCGATATCCCCGACATCTTCGCCATGACCGAGAGCCAGTACCTGGACGTCGCCTACGCTGACCCGGCCATCGGCAAGGTCGACTACACCGCAAGGCCCGAAGCCGAGCTTAAGATCGTGGCGCGCAACCGCGAGGCCACCGCCCGCTATGCCTGGTCGCCTTACATGCACGATCCCAAGCTCAGGGGCCGGCTGCACCGCATCCGCATCCCGACACTCGTGCTGTGGGGCGACAAGGACCGCCTCACGGCGCCCGAGTACGGCCGCGCCTACGCGGCGGCGATCCCGGGCGCCCGATTCGAGCCGATCGAGCGTTGCGGGCACTTCCCGCATATCGAACAGCCGGACGCGTTCGCGCAGAAGGTCCTCGGGTTCGTCGGCGGAAGCAACTAGGAGCTCTCGCATGAAGGTTTTTCATTTCACCGAGCAGGCCTATGCCCCGGCGTGGAACGACCATGACGGGTCGCTGCGCGTGAACCTCCCGAACCGCAAATGCGATCCCAAGATCGCCGCCGATAACTATCACCGCTGGTACGACGAGTGGGCGCTCGCCGACGAGCTCGGCCTCGACATCATGGTGAACGAGCACCATCAGACCGCGACCTGCACGTCGTCCGCCTGCGTCATCACCTTGTCGATCCTGGCGCGGGAGACCAAGCGCGCGCGGCTGCTCGTGCTGGGATATCCGATCGGGCACCGTCCGGACCCGCTGCGCTGCGTGGAGGAGCTGTCGACGATCGACGTGATCTCGCGCGGCCGCCTGGAGATGGGATTCGTCAAGGGCGTGCCGTACGAAATTCCTGTGGCGAACACCAATCCGGTGTTCCTGATGGACCGCTTCTGGGAGGCGCACGACTTCATCCTCAAGGCGATGACCAGCCACGACGGTCCGTTCAACTGGGAGGGGGAGCACTTCCATTACCGTCACGTCAACGTGTGGCCGCGGCCCTACCAGGAGCCGCACCCGCCGGTGTGGGTGACGACGGGCAGCACATCGCAGGCCCGGCGCCTCGGCGAGTACGGCTATGTCATGGCCACGCTCGGCAGCGGATACGCGACCAAGGGCCTGTATGATGCGTACCGGCAGGGCTACGTGAGCAAGGGCCGGCCGATGCCGGGCCCCGACCGCTTCGCCTATCTCGGGCTGGTCGCCGTCGCCTCGACCGAAGCGGAGGCCCGCCGGCGCGCCGAGCACGTGGCGGGCTACGTGCGCACCTCGAGCATCGTCCACCCGCCGTTCCGCAATCCGCCGGGCTTCCTGTCGGCCGACGATAACGCGAAGCTGCTCAAGGCCGGCAAGCCGCCCGCCCGCACCTTCACCAAGGACGGCCGGGCGGTCGATATGCGCACCGGCAGCGTCCAGGACCTGATCGATGCGGCGATCATGTTCGCCGGCACGCCCGACCAGGTCTACAAGCAGCTCATCGATTTCTGCGAATGGGTGGGCGGCATGGGCAATCTGCTGATGATGGGCCAGGCAGGGTTCCTGTCGCACGCCGACACGGTGGACAATCTCACCCTGTTCGCCAAGGAAGTCCTGCCGCGGCTCAAGGACTACAAGCAGCCGACGCCGGCCTCGATCGCCGCCGCTTAAACCAGGACTTTCGTTCCCTGGCCGGGCTATGCGCGGCTGTGGCATGATCGCAGCAGGGAGGATCCTCATGACGATAAGCAAGACAGCGCGGGCCCTGGCCTGCGCGGCTGCCGCATTCGTTTTTGCCGTGCCGGTAACGGCCAAAGCGGGTTTTGACGACACCAAGCCCATCAACTACACCGTCGATGGAGCCTCGGCCAGCGGCTACTTCAAGGTGATGATCGAGGCCATCAACGGCATCGTCCGCGAGACCTATCCGGGGTCCAACGCGACCTACAAGCCGGGAGCGCCGGCCGGCGGCCTTCAGAACATCGCGACGGGTCAGTCGGACATCGTCTTCACCGCGAGCGCCCCCGAGATCGAGTACGCGCTCGAGGGTCATGCGCCGTTCAAGCAGCCACTGAAGGGCAAGTTCAGCTTCGTGGCCCTGATGCACGACGGACTGACGCTGCACAGCGTCATGACCAAGGACTGGGCCGACCGCAACGGCGTCAAATCCTACAGCGACATCGCCGCGAAGAAGCCCCTGATGCGATTGGGGGTGAACCAGCCGGCGACCTTGCAGTCGACGGTGAGCATGTACCAGACCGTCTTCGACGTTTACGGGATCAAGGAGGCCGAGGTGACGAAGGGCCAGACGGTGGTCCGCGGCAATCTCAACACGACGCTCGAAGCGCTGCGTGACGGCAAGATCGACGTGCTCATCAATGGCGGCTTCGTGCCGACTGCGGAGCTGACGGACATCGCGCGCAGCCGGGCGCTTGCATGGATCGATGGCGATCCCGCCAAGATGAAGCAGGCGGCAGACCGCTGGCATTTCGACGTCATCCCGATCAAGAAGGACGTGTATCCATTCGTCACCAAAGACGAGACGACGTACACCGAGTGGAACGCACTGCTCGCCGGGTCGCACGTATCGGAGGAAACCATCTACAAGCTCGTCAAGGCGATGGTGACCCACCAGGACCGCATGCGTGCCATCCATCCGTCGCTGGCGCAGTTCTCTGCCCAGGCGGCCGAGCGCAACCCGACGGGGCTCCCTTACCACCCGGGCGCCGCGCGGTTCTATCGCGAGGCAGGGGTCCTGAAATAACGGCGCTCCAGACATGAAGGACGCGATTGACAGCGGCCATCCGGCCGCCGGCAGGTCGGCGGGCCGAATTCTGGAGCTGATCGGAGAAACGCGGCGCGTGCGCCCGCGGGGGTGGCTCGCGGGCGTCGTCGCGGTGTTCTCGATCGTTGCCGCGTTCCTGATCACATATCTCGCGCTGTTCGGCGTGACCACGCAGCACCTGCAGGTCTCGTTGTTCCTGATCCTGCTGCTGCCGATCGCGTTCGTGACCACCACCGCGAGCATCCGACACGACCGGCTGACGGTCCTGGACTACGCGCTGGCGCTGATCTCGATCGCCTGCGCCATCTGGTTCGCCGTAAACGAGCCGCGCTACGCCGATTGGATGACGGGATTCTCCGAACCGACCGCCGGCGATATCGCGGCCGGGACCGCCCTCCTCTTGCTGGGCATCGAGCTGTGCCGCCGCTCGGTCGGAATCGGGCTGACCTCGATCCTGTTCATTCTCCTGGCCTACGTCGCCTTCGGCCCGTATCTGGCCGGCAGCTTCCGGCACCCCGCGCTGAGCTATGACTATTTCCTCGAGATGCAGGTGATCGGCACGGACGGCGTGTTCGGCACCCCGCTTTACGTCGCGGCCAGCTATGCCTTTCTGTTCGTGATGTTCGGGAACTTCTACGTGACCAGCGGGGGCGGTCAGCTGTTCTTCGACGTGGCGGCGGCGCTGACCGGACGGTACGTGGGTGGGCCCGCGAAGGCCTGCGTCGTCTCGAGCGGCCTGTACGGGTCGATCTCTGGCAGCCCGGTGGCCGATGTTGCGACCACGGGGCCGGTCAGCATCCCGATCATGAAACGCATCGGCATTCCAGCCGAGCGCGCGGGCGCGATCGAGGCCGCCGCGTCCACCGGCGGCTCGATGCTACCGCCGGTGATGGGGGCCGTGGCGTTCATCATGGCGAACTTCACCGGCATTCCCTACGCGAAGATCTGCGAATATGCAGCACTGCCGGCCCTCGGCTATTATCTCGGCATCTACGCGCTCGTCCATTTCGAGGCGGTGCGTCTCGACTTGGGCCGCGTGCCGGAGGAGCAGATCGTCGGCCTCAAGGTCGCGCTGAGGCGTAACTGGCCGAGCGTCGTGCCGATCGTGGTCCTGATCTGGCTGTTGATCGCGGGGTTCTCCGCCGCGTACGTGGCGGCCGGCTCGGCGGTCTCGGTCATCGTCGCCAGCTGGTTTTCGCGCGACGGCAAGATCGGACCGCGGCGCTTCACCCAGGCCTGCGTCGACACCTGCCACAGCATGGTCCCCTTGACCGCGGCGGTGGCCGCCGCCGGAATCATCATCGGCTGCATCGAGCTGACCGGCCTCGACGACAAGTTCACCCTGCTGCTTTTCAGCCTGTCGGGCGGCCTGTTGCTGCCCTCGCTGATCCTCGCTGCCATGGTCCTCGTGCTGCTCGGCATGGGTATGCCGACGACCGGCGTCTACATCATGGGCGTGGCGCTTCTGGCGCCCGTGTTCATCGGTAAGTTCGGTCTGGCGACCATGCCCGTGCACATGTTCATGCTGTTCTATTCCTGCATGTCGGCGATCACCCCGCCCGTTGCGGTCGCGGCATTCGCCGCTGCGTCGATCGCCGGTGCGAATCCCTTCAAGCTAGCGCCGTACGCCTGCAAGCTGGCGGTCGGCGGATTCGTGCTGCCGTTCTTTTTCCTGTTCAACCCCGGCATGCTGATGCAGGGCACGGCGGTGAACATCGTCTCCGACACGGCGCTTGGTGCCGCGCTGGTGCTGGTCTCGGCTGTCGTCCTGCACGGCTATGTCCGCCGACAACCGATGGCGCTCCCCTACCGCCTCGTATTCGTCGTCCTCGGCGTGGCCATGGCCGTCCCGAATCTGCCGCTGCAGTATGCGGCGATGGTCGCGGCCGCGGCGCTGTTCTTCGTACTGCTGCGGGCAGCACGCTCGGCCGAAGCCCACCCGGCGCTCGCCCTGGGCCGCTAGCAGCGCTCAGCCGCGCAACGCCGGCATAACCTCCGCCGCGAACAACCCGACCGAGCGCAGGCATTCGTCGAGGCTCAGGTCTCCGAACGCGAACTGGCCCACGATGTAGTTGGCGCCCGTGCCCTCGACTTGCGCCTTGAGGGCATCCCGCACCGTCGCGGGCGATCCGGCGATGCCCTGACCCGATTCCATCACGCCGTCGAAATCGGCCGGCCGCGGGTGCTGCGGCATACGCCCGTGCAGCCGGAACAGATGCGTAAAGCTGCGGTGCCACACGAGATAGGCCCGCCGGGCCGCCTCGAGGGCAGCCGCGTCGGTATCGGCGACGACGATGAACCGGCCGATGCCCATGTGCGGCAGCGGTGCGTCTCCCCACGTCTCGCGCCACACGGACCGATAGCGGTCGAACGAGGCGCGTGTCTCGGGCACCGGATCGAGGCTCACCGCGTGCAGGCCCTTGCGCGCCGCACGCGCCGCGCTGTCGGGAACGTGCACCCCATACCAGATCGGCGGGTGCGGCTTCTGCAGCGGCTCGAGCTCCATCGGCACGTTCTCGAACCGATAGGTCTCGCCGCGAAAATTCAAGGTCTTGCTCGTGAGCCCCTGGATGATCAGCTCCAGCGCTTCGGCATAGACGCGTTGTGCGTCCTCCGGCTTCTGGCCGAAATACGCCAACTCTATAGGCGACGCGCCACGACCGAAGCCGATGTCGACCCGCCCACCGCTCATCTGATCGAGCATGCAGATCTCCTCGATCATGCGCAGCGGATGGTAGAGCGGCAATGCGTAGACCAGCGTGCCGATGCGTAGGCGCTTCGTGCGCTGGGCGACCGCCGCCAGAAAAACGGATGGCGACGGCGCCATGCCGAGCGGCGTCGCGTGATGCTCGGCGACATGATAGGCGTGGAAGCCTGCGCGGTCGTAAGCCTCCACCAGCTTGAGGCGCGCCTCGTAATAGGCGCCGAGAGGGCCGTCATGCCGGTCGACGTGGTCGAAGATCCCGAACTCCATGCGCGGACCTAGCATTTCCCGATCGAGGTCTCGCGGCCGTCGGTCTCGACCTGGATGCGCAGCGCCCGCGTGAACAACGCCGTGCCGACGTAGTTGTCGACGGTGATGGTGATCTCGACGATCTCCTGAGTATCGAAGAACGTCGCGAACGCGGCGAACGTGGGGTCGTCCACGTCGCCGCGCGCCGCCTGGTCCACGTAGGCCAGCAGCGCCCGCTGCTTTTCGTCGAAAAGCGAACTGTCTTGCCAGTGCGCCACGGCGTCGATCTGCTCCGGCGTATAGTTGCACGCGCGCATCATGGGCCGGTGCTGGTTGATCTCGTAGACGCCGTCGTAGAGCTCGGCCGTGCGCAGGATGGCGAGCTCGATCAGCCGCCGCGGCGTCTTCGTGTCGTAGCGGATGGCGTACGCGACACCCGAGCCCGGCTTGGCGAGCTTGGGCGCGTTGGCGCGGATGAGGCTCAAGTTGATGATCTGCCCGCCGCGCGCCTTCGCGCTGGCGAACATCTCCTGCACGATCGGATCCGGGTTCGATTCCTGCACCGCCGGAACGCGGGCGATAGGGCCTTCTTCGGCTTGAACGGGCGCCTCAACCGGCACGACGACGAGGAGCCCGAGCAACAGGCCCGTGACAATGGCTTTGTTCACCGCATTCCTCCCTCGAACGACGCCTTACAATCCGGCGTTTCAGGGAGGCTGGCAAGCTCCAGGTGAGATCACAGGGCGCGGGTCGCCCGGATGATGGCGGCGTTCTCGACGACGGGCGCCAACGTGAATCCGAGCTCACGGCTGAGAGCCAGCATCGCCTCGTTCTCCTCGAGGATGTCGCCGAAGATCTCGCTGAAGCCACGCGTGGCCGCCTGATCGAGCAGGTGTTGCAGCATGAAGCGGCCGATGCCGCGGCCCTTGAGATCGCTGCGCACCGAGATGGCGAACTCGGCGCGCCCATTTTCTCCTGGCGGTACCGCCAGGCGCGCCACGGACAGGATCTCTTGGCGGCCCTCTTCCGGCGCCTCGAGCACGAGTGCGGTCTCGCGCCGGCTATCGAGTTCGGTGAAGCGCTTGAGCTGGCGGGTCGTGAGGGCGCGTAAGGGTGCAAAGAAGCGGAGCCGGACGTCTTCTTGCGTCAGCTTCTCGAAATATCGGACGAGCGCCGGGCCATCATCCACCCGAATGGGGCGAAGATGCACCGGCCCGAGGCCTGGAAGCGCGTCGAGCGGCATGCGTCGTTCCTGAATAAGCGAGAGCGAGACCCCGAATCAACCGGGTGCTGCCGCTTATCTCGGAACGACGCGTCGCGCGTTCAAGGTTCGGCCGGGCCGCAACCGCAAAAAAGCGCGATCACTTCTTCTTGTTCTTGGCGAGCGCCGCCTTCAGGCGCGGAAACACCTTGAACGCATTGTCTTCGTAGATCTTCTTCTTGTCTGCGGCACTGATCGGAGCCGCGTCGATGTAGCGCTTGGTGTCGTCGAAATTGAACCCGGTCTCCGGATCCACGCCCTTGACGGCACCCACCATCTCGGAGGCGAACAGGATGTTGTCCGCCGGGATGACCTTGGTGAGCAGGTCGATGCCGGGCTGGTGGTAGACGCAGGTATCGAAGAAGACGTTCTTGAGCAGATAGTCCTTCACCAGAGGCTTCTTCAGGTCCAGCGCCAGACCACGATAGCGGCCCCAGTGGTACGGTGCCGCGCCGCCGCCGTGCGGGATGATGAACTTCAAGGTCGGGAAGTCCTTGAACAGCTGATCACCATGGGTGATGAACTGCATGAAGGCGGTGGTGTCACCGTTGATGTAGTGCGCGCCGGTGTAGTGGACGGCGGGATTGCACGAGTTGCTGACATGCACCATCGCGGGCACGTCGAGCTCCACCATCTTCTCGTAGACCGGATACCACCAACGGTCGTTGAGCGGCGGCTCTTTCCAGTAGCCGCCGGACGGGTCGGGATTGAGGTTGCAGCCGATGAAGTTCAGCTCCTTGACGCAGCGCTCGAGCTCGGCCACGCAGTTGCGCGGGTCGACGCCCGGCGACTGCGGCAGCTGGCACACGCCGACGAAATTTTCGGGGAACTGGTCGCAGACGCGCTTTACGAGATCGTTGCAGATCTCCGCCCAGTACTGGCTCACCGTCGCATCGCCGATGTGATGGCCCATGCCGGCGGCGCGCGGCGAGAAGATCGTGAGGTCCGTGCCGCGCTCGCGCTGCTGCTTGAGCTGCGCGCCCTCGACGCTGGCGCGGATCTGCTCGTCGCTGATGCTGAGCTTGGCCTTGGCCGGCTTGTAGGACTTGTCCTTGAGGCCGGCGATCTGGGCGTCGCGATAGGCCTGCAGCTCCTTCGGCGACGTCGTGTAATGGCCGTGGCAGTCGATGATCATAGCGGATCTCCGTTGAAAGGCATCGCAAATGGAAAGGATCAGGTGCCGAGCGCGCGCGTCGTATCGTCGAAGAGCTCGTCCACCGAAAAGCGGCGCGGGATGAGGCGCTGCTGCGTCGCGTACTCGATGATCAACTCGAGCGCGTTGCGCACCGCGGCGAGGCCCAGCGGCAGCGGGTCGGGGTCGCCGGGCGCTCCCGCCGCCTTCTTGCTTTCGCCGAGCAGCCGGAAGATTTCCTTCAGCACGTCCGGCCGCGATTTGGCGACCTTCTCGTGCACCACGAAGAAGTGGTTGACCGGCGAGAAGCCGCGCTTCTTCGCCCAGGCCTGGGCGGCCGCGTGCGGGTCGGGGATCAGATATTTGACGCGCGGATCATCGGGCAGCTTGTCGCCGACGATCGCGGCGTCGATCTCGCCCGCCAACAGCATGTCGAGCATGACCTTGCCGGCCGGCTGGCGTTCGACGTTCGCCGGATCCTTGAACTCGGCCAGATGCGGATCCTCGAACGTCACCCAGGTCACGCGACCGATGTCGACGCCATAGTCGTTCTGCAGGATCCCACGCAGCCACACGCCGGTTGTCTGCGAATAGGCGCGCACGCCGACCCGCCGGCCCGGGAGGTCCGAGGGACGCAGCGCGCCGCGTTCGGCGTTGTAGGCGATCGTGTGATGCTGCCCGCGCCCCATGACCACGGCCGGCAGCAGGACGTACGGCTTCCCGTACAGCTTCGCCTGCAGATAGGTGACGATCGCGAGCTCGCCCGCGTCGAATTTCTGGTCGCGCACCATCGGCTTGAAGCCCTGGTTGGCGACCTTTATATCGGCGAAGTCAAAGGCGACCAGAGGCGAGCGGACGTCTCCCTTCTTCAGGGCGAGCGTGTTCGGGTAATCCGCCAAAAGCGTATGCAGCCGGACGGGCTGCGGCGTGTTCGGCATCGCGGAACGGTCTCCTCCGAGCGGGAGACTGTCATAGCAGACCGGCGACTTGCGTCAAAGCCGGGCCGGCCCACGCCGGTGGGACGCAACCCTAGTCCTCGCGGACCCTCTCGACCATGTTCATCAGACGCTTGAGATCGAGGACCACGAGCTCGCCGCGGCCGCGTTGGATGATTTTCTCGCGCGTCAGATGCCCGAACTCGCGCGCCACCTCCTCGCGGTTCGTGCTCACGCGGTTCGCGATGTCGACATGCTTGGGGGCCGGCGAGATCACGCAGCGGTTTGCCTGCGGCTTGGTCTCGCGCGCCATGCGGACCAGCTCCGCCTGGATGCGGTTGCGCACACCCAGCGTGCTGTAGTCGACGACCCGTTCGGTGAGATTGCGGACCAGCGCCACCAGGCCCTTGACCACGTTTTCGACGACCGCGGGCTTGGTGCGCAGGAGGGTCCAGTACTGATCGCGCGACAGCGAGGCAAGCCAGCTATCCTCGAGGGCGATGACGCTGGTGGAGCGCGACAACCCGTCGACCGCCGAAAGCTCGCCGAAGCTCGCACCGGGCGGAAGGTCGCGGAACGCGACCTCGCGCCCGCTCGCCGCATAGATCGTGATGCGAACCCGGCCGGAGGCGACGAAATAGACGTCCTTGCTGCCGCCCTCCTGCTCGATGACCTCGCGGCCCTTCTCATAGGCCCGCCAGGAGCACTGGGTGGCCAGGGCCTCGAGCTCGGACGGGCTGAGGCCGCGCAGGATGTCGAACTTCGCCAGGGCCGCCCGGCGATCGATCGGTTCCGGCTTCTTGGGGGTCGTGCGCGCCGACATCCCCGGCAGTGTGCCGGAAAACCGGCGGATTCGCTACCTACCCTCTTACCCTCTTACCTTCGCCATGTTCGCCAGAAGTTCCCGAGTTTCGGTCACGCCAGCGGCGATCTTGAGCTCCATCAGGGCCTGGCCGATCTCGGGCGTGGCCCGGGACGGATCGCCGGCGGCCCCGGTTGTGCCGCCCTTGGAAGCACTGGGCGGCCAGGTTCGCGGCGACAGAAGGCCCGCGCGGACGCCGGCGGGCTCGACCGCCAGCATCTCGGCGGTGTCGAGGAGGCCGGCATGGGTCCCGATCTCGCTGGCCGTGAAGCCGTGGGCCTTGAGCCAGTCCTCCTGGCCGTTGGCCGCGTAATAGCGCCCGAGATTGGCCACGCGCACGCCGCGGGCACGCCAGGCTGCGGTAAGACGCTGGGCGATTTCCGCCTGGACGGGCTGGCTTCCGCCATGGTCTCCCACGAAGCAGATCAAGGTGAAGCCGGCGAGCGCCAGGCTGCTGGCCGCGTCGCCGAGCTCGGCCGAGAAGGTGGCGTCGCTGACCCCGAGGGTTCCGGGGAATCGCAGGTGCCCCTCGGGCGGATCGAGCCGTCCTTCGGGCACGTACGCGATCACGGGGGCCACGAGCGCATTGCCGAGCCGGCGCGCGATTTCGCCCGCCGCCTCGTGCACGATGGCATTGTGCTTGCCAAGCGCCATGTGCGGCCCGTTCTGCTCGGTGCCGCCGGTCGGCACGAGAGCGACGGTCATGCCGGATGCGACGGCATCGCGGACCTCGGTCCATGTCAGGTCCTCGAGAAAGACGCTCGCCGGAGGGGTGCCGGCGCCCGCGGAGCGGCGGAGCGACAGCGCGCACCCCGCCGTGGCGAGGCCTAGTATCAGAAAGCGCCGCCGCGATCCTTGCATCATGACCGGCACCGGGCTCGGCGCGCGGCCCAGCTGCGTCCACACCTCGCGGAACGGCTCGGCATACATCCGCCCCACCGAGTGCCAGGTGCCGTCACTGCCGTCGCCCAGGCCGAACACCAGCTTCTCCTCACCGCAGGGCACATAGAGCGTGCCCCACAGCCGGTCCCAGAGCGCCAGCGCATAACCGCGGTTCTTGCCGTAATGCCGTTCGTCGCGGCTGTGGTGGATCTGGTGGTGCGCCGGACTGATGAGCCACCGGTCGAGCACCGGCCCGAACGACACCCACACATGCCAGTGGCGCAGGTTGCCGATGGCGTTGTACGCCGCAATCCCGACATGCAGACCGAAGAAGGTATAAAGGCCGACCTCGCCGCCCGAGGCGTACCAGACGCAGCCGGTAACGAGGCCGGTGAGCACGTTGGACGCCGCGTTCAGCAGGAAGAGCTCCACCGGATGCATGCGGAAACTGGTGAATGGAGTCAGCGCCTCCGCCGAGTGATGCACCTTGTGGAACGGCCACAGCCAGGTGATGTCGTGCAGCCAGCTATGGGCGATGAAGCGGCCGAAATCAAACGCGACGAAGAAGGCGAGCGTGTAGAGGACGCGCAAGGGCGTCGCTGCGAGCAACGGCGCCTGCACCGGCCCCAACGTCGCACTCAGTACCGCTTCCACCCCGGACGCGACGGTCGCACCAGCCACGATCAGCGGCGCCACGGCGATCGGAAACAGCACACCGTTCGCGACATAGTAGGCATAGTCGGCCTTTGACGACGGATGCCACCAGATGGCGCCGCTCAGGAACCGGCGGCGGAATTCGGCGACCACCCGCGGCCCGCGATGCGAGCTCGCGTACGCCACAAAGGCCACGACCAGGCTGAACAGGACGAACGGCCACCAGATCAACGACCAGCTGAACAGATACTCGACGAACGGCGCCAGAATCGCTGTGACCACGCGGATCGTCCGCGGATCGCCGAGAACTCCAAGATCGACGTCCATCGCGCTACTCGACCAGGCTGACCGTGGCGTTGCCGCCCATCCCGATCGGCGTCGTCCCTGCACCGTTGCAGTTGGCGCCCAAGGTCACGTTGTTGGCCAGCTGGACCATGCGGCCGACGATCTGCGTGCAGCCGTTGGCGCCGGCGCTCGAGGCGTTGTTATCGAAATTGACGATCTGGTTCGGGAAATAGACGGCACCCTGGAGGTTCAGAATTGTGTTGTTCGAGAAATCCTGGACAACGGTCGAGGTGCCGGTCCGGCTGCCGAAAAACACGATACCGCTGGTCGAGCCGGAGGTCGGTGCCGTCAGGTCGACGGTGGCGTTGTTGCCGATGCTGATCGGGTAGTTGCCGTTGATCACCAACGTGACGTTGGTGCCGGTAATGACCGCGTTGTTGCCGAACACGAGCTGGCTGTCGATGTAGTAGACACCCGCCGCGAGATTGACGGAATAGTTGTTCGTGAAATTGAACCCGTTGCAGAAATGGCCCGGCTGCAATTGGAGCGGATGACGCTGGACCCCCGAGCCGGAGCTGGTCTGGGCGGTGCAGGCCGGGGGGGCGGGCGGGTTCGAGCTGGCGTAGGGATCGGCCACCGCACCGGTACCGGTCTTGTTTGAGGCGCCGTTGAGCAGCGCGTTGTTCGACACGACCGTGCCGCCGTGCGATGCCGTCGATCCGTCGATGAGGGCATTGTTGGTGAGATAAAGTCCATCCGCCGCCGACGAGTCCGAGACGACGCCGCAGCTTGCGTTCGGCAGGGCGGCATTGTTCGAGAGATACACAGTCTTGGACGCGCTCGGGTCGAGCCCCAGGACGCATGCGACCCCGCTGTTGGCGTTGCCGGCGCCATTGGTCGGAACCGCCACCGCGCGCGCCGCGATGTTGAGAGCGGACGACGCGAACGCCGCGGAGAACAGCCGCTGCTGCGGCTGCTGGATGATGACCTCCACGGCACCGGCCGTCGCCGTGTTGGGGCCCGACTTCGGCGGCTGATTGACCGTGACCGTGACGCCGCCGCTGCCGTCCACGAAGCCGTATTGCGCCGCAATGGCCTTGGCTTCGCTTTGAAAGGTCGACGTGTTGCCGAGGTTGTACGCCAAGTCGGCGCTGTAGGCCGCGGCGTCAGCGGCACCCTGCAACTGTTGATGCTTGAAATACCACAGGCCGGTTTCGGTGCCGAAACCGGCAAAGCCGACGAGCACCGGCATCATGAGGGCGGTGATCATCGAGTACGCGCCCCGACGGTCGCGCCACAGCCGACGAAACATTTTCCAACCTGGCTTCGAGGTACGCATGGCGTGCTCCTTTAGGCTGGGGCCCGCTCGGGGCGCGAGATCAAGTCGCGCAGGGCCGCGTAGTCGTTGATGTAAAGGGTCTTGGTGCGCCGCTCGGCGACGCCACGGCGCACCAGCTCGGCCACGGCACTCGCCACCACCTCGCGGCTGGTCTGGGCCCATTTCGCGAGCTCCTGATGGGTCGGCAGGTCGCGGATGAGCCAGCGGTCCCCGCCCGGCTTGTCCTGGCGGGCGAGCCGGAGGAGCTCCGAGTAGACGCGCTGGTCGGGGCTGCCTGTCGACAGGTAGCTCACCTTGTCGGAGAGCTGGCGGATCGTAACGGCCCAGCGGCGCAGCAGCTCGAGCGCCACGCCGCCGCGCCGGGTGATCAATGCCTGGAATTCGTCGCTCGACAGCTCGGCGACCACGCAGTCCTGCTCCGCGACCACCGTCGCCGAACGGCCGCGGCCGTCGATCGCCGAGATCTCGCCGATCGTATCGCCCGCCGCGACGGTCGCGATCGTGATCTCCTGGCCTTCGGCGACGAAATGAACGACCCGTGCCGCGCCGCTGACCATGAAATAGACGGCAGCACTGGGGCTGAACCGGTCGAGCACGACTTCGCCCGCCGCCACCCGGCGAAAGCTGCATTTCGTGGCGAGCGCCGACCGCTCCTCGGCATCGAGATCGCGCAGCATGGTCACGCCCGAAAGCGACATCGGCGCCGGTGAGCCCGCATCGCGCGCTCCAACTGCCCTGATCTCCGACGTGGTTCGCAAGGACATGGGCTCTGCTCCATCCGCACGGCGCTATGGCCGTTTTCTATGGATGGCAGACTCTCACAATGAGCGCTCTTGCCCTGTGAGGAATCACACATACGTGAGGACGCCGCCTGCTTACCGTTCGCCCAGATGCGTGATCCGCATCGACGGGGGGTTAGGGGCGCTTCGTCATAACCCCCTGCCACCGGGCCAAGAGCCAGCGCTCGCGGCCTGCCCGAAGCGAAGGCCGGAGACGACCGAAGGCCGCTGCTTCACCCCGGCTCCCGCAACACCGGCGGAAGCCATTCATGGAGGCACACATGCTCGGCTCTTGTTACTTCTTCATCAGCGACCTCGCCCGCCGGCTCCGTCACGACAAGTCTGGCGTCACCGCGATCGAATACGGCCTGATCGCCGGCGCGATCTCGGTGGCGATCATCGCCACGGTCATCCTGATCGGGACGGATCTCAACAATCTGTTCACCACGATCGAGGGCGATCTGGCGAAAGCCGCCGCTCCGGCCGCGAACTAACCGGACCCGGTCAGCGCGGGACCCTCACGGTGAGAAATCGCACATACAGGGCAACCCGCGCCGCGTAGTTTCGCCACAGATGCGGTCCGCATCGACTATTTTTATGGAGGCACACATGCTCGGCTCTTGTTACTTCTTCATCAGCGACCTCGCCCGCCGGCTCCGTCACGACAAGTCCGGCGTCACCGCGATCGAATACGGCCTGATCGCCGGCGCGATCTCGGTGGCGATCATCGCTACGGTCATCCTGATCGGGACGGATCTCAACAATCTGTTCACCACGATCGAGGGCGATCTGGCGAAAGCCGCTGCTCCGGCCGCGAACTAATCGGACGCGATCAGCGCGGGGTGCTTCGGACGGCTCGAAGCACCCCGCCCTCTCCCGGACCCGGATCATGCTCATCATGCTCAGCTTCGCCGCCTACGGAACCTACGTGCTGGCGCTCGCCGCAGCAGGAATGAGCGATCTCGTCCGCTACGAAATTCCCAACGGCCTGAGCGTCGCGCTCGTCGCGGCATTCGCGCTCCTGGCCTCGACCTTGCCGGTGCCGGTGACCATCAATCATGTCCTGGCCGGCACCGCCGTTTTCGGACTGACGTCGCTGCTGTTCGCCGCCGGCATATGCGGCGGCGGCGACGTGAAGCTCATCGGGGCCACGGCGCTATGGATGGGCTGGTCGAATTTGCCCGGTTTCCTCCTGTCCATGACCCTGATCGGAGCGGTGCTTGCGCTTTGCCTGATGGTGGCGCGCCGGCTTGCCAGCTCGGACGTCGTCGTCGTGACCGGCGTCCGGCCGCGCCGCCTGTTCATGAAGGACAACCGGGTGCCGTACGGCGTCGCAATCGCTATCGCCGGTTTTCTGATGCTCCCGCGACTGGGCGCCGTGGCGCTCGTCGCGGCGAGCCTGAACTGAGAGGGCCCCATGCGTCCGATCAGCGCCATGATCTTCGCGTTCGCACTCGCCTTCGCGGCCTTCGTGTTTTTCGTCGTTCCCAAGTTCATGGTGAAGCGCCCGGAACCCGTCGCGCCCGCGCAGATCGCGTCCAACGACGTGCTCGTCGCAGCACACGACCTTCCGGCCGGCATGATCCTGAAGGGGGACGACGTGCGCTGGCGGCGCTGGCCCCAGGAAGGCCTCGATCCGAATTTCCTGCTCCGCGACAAGGGCGCCGATCCGCAGAAAGACGCTGTCGGGCGCGTCGTGTTGCGCGGTCTGGCCGCGGGCGAGCCGATCACGGCTCAGCGCCTGCTGAAGCCGGGCGATGCCGGGTTCCTGGCTGCGGCGCTGACAGCCGGCATGCGCGCCGTCAGCGTGCGCATCGATGCCGTGTCGGGCGACGGCGGGTTCATCATCCCGGGCGACCACGTGGACGTGCTGCTCGCGGAGAAATTTCCGCTCATGGACGGCGGCGGCAATGAGGCCGCACCCGGCGGACCGCGGGTCACGCAGAAACAAGTCAACAGCATCGTCCTGCGCGACGTGCGCGTGCTGGCGATCGACCAGAGCGCGCAGGACATGGACAACAAGCCCAAGGTCGGATCGACCGCGACGGTCGAAGTGACGATCACGCAAGCGCAGAAGCTGTCGCTCGCGGCGCAGATGGGCACGCTGTTCCTGGCCTTGCGCAGCCTCACCAAGGCCGACCCGCCGGAGAGCGCGGGCGACATCGTGCAGGACGTCGACGTGAGTCCGTATCTCGGCCGCGTCGCGCACGGGTCAGACGGAAACGGAATGATCCACGTGTATCACGGGGCAAGCCTCGCCCTTGGCTCGGGAAGGTAGTGTCATGCGCATGTTCCCTGTGACCCGCCATGTCGGTGCCACGGCCCTGGTCGCCGCACTGACCCTCGCCGGGATCTCCACCGGCCACGCGCTCGAGGCCGACGTTCCGCCTCCGGCCGTGGTAGCAGCCGCCGCCTCGGCGCCGGCCCCGGAAAAGCCGGCGGTGCGCCAGGTCAAGCTCGAATCACCGGCGCAGACCGTCGCCCCGCAGGCGGTGACACGTTCGTTGAACCTCGATGTGAACAAGTCACGGATCATCCATCTCAGCCGCCCGGCGCGCGACGTCCTGGTCGCCAACCCGGCAATTGCCGATGTCGGGCTGCGCAGCCCCGACACCGCCTTCGTGGTCGGCCGGAAGGTCGGCGAGACCAACGTCTATTTCTTCGATGCCGACGGCCACCAGATCGACGGCGTCGACCTCACGGTGAAATTCGATTCGGGCGCCGTCGCTACGGTGCTGCACCAGATGCTTCCCAGCGAGCAGATCCAGGTCGCGACGGCGAACCAGAGCCTGGTTCTGACCGGCTCGGTCGCTTCGGCGCAGGACGCCGAGAATGCGCGCCAGATCGCCCGCCAGTTCGTCGCCGACGACAGCTCGATCATCAATCTGATCAGCATCCGCGACAAGAGCCAGGTTCTGCTGCGCGTGCATGTCTCGGAGATGTCGCGTTCGGTGGTCAAGGAGCTCGGCATCACGCCCGGCCAGCCCACGCCGTTCAACTTCAGCATCGGCGGCTCGCATTTCTCGTTCACCGGCAACACGCCGAACTTTACGGGCAATACCCCGTTTGGGGCGTTGAGTTCGGCGATTCCGCTCGGCGGCGGCGGCTCGGCAACGTTTACGTCGCTGCTGCAGGCTCTGGAATCGAATGGGCTCGTGAAGACTCTCGCCGAGCCGAACCTGACGGCCGTCTCCGGGGAAACCGCCTCGTTCCTGGTCGGCGGCCAGTTCCCGGTCCCCTCGCCGCAGCCGAGCGGCGGCGGCACCACGATCACCGTCACGTACAAGGATTTCGGCGTGCGGCTGACGTTCACGCCGGTGGTCCTCTCCAGCGGACAGATCAACCTCAAGATCGCCACCGAGGTCAGCCAGCTCTCGACCGAGGGTGCCATCACCATCAACGGCTTCAACATCCCGGCACTGTCGATGCGCCGCGCCGTCACCACGGTCGAGCTGCCGTCGGGCGGCAGCATCGCGATCGCCGGCCTGCTGCAGAACAACATCCAGAACACGATCCAGGGTCTTCCGGGGCTCAAAGACATCCCGGTCCTCGGCAGCCTGTTCTCGAGCACGCAGTTCCAGCGTAACGAGTCCGACCTCGTGATCGCGGTCACCCCGCTCCTGGTCAAGGCCGTGGACCCGAACGTGCTGGCATTGCCCACCGACGGCTTCGGCCCGGCCAGCGACTTCAACATGTACTTCCTCGGCCGCGTCAACGCGACCTACGGCAAGCAGACGCCCGAATTCCCGCACGGCCAGCCCAAAGGGCCTTACGGATATATCTTGGAGTAGCCGCCATGCTGATGCTTCTCCCGCGGATGTCCGTTCTCGTCCGTCTCGCCCTCGTTGCCGCGCTCCTCGCGATGGTTGCGGCCTGCACCGACCCGGTCGCGACGGACTATCGCGAAAAATTCGCTCTGTCGGCGCATCCGACGACGGTGGTGTTCGGGATCCACACGGCAGGCGCCCGCATCGCCTTCGCGGGCGACGAAGAGACTCAGTTCAACAGCCTTGTCGCAAGCTACCTCGACCGCGGCCATGGTCCCCTCACCATCTCCGCCCCCGCCGGGTCGGACAGCAAGCTGCCGCCGGGGCTGTCGGCGGTGCGCGCCCGGCTGATCGCGGCAGGCGTGCCGGCGCGCGACATCCATATGACGGTGACGAGCGAGGGCTCAGCCGACACCGTCACGATGAGCTACGAGCGCTACGAGGCGGCGCTGCCGACCTGCGGCGACTGGACCTCCGTGCCGAGCTTCAACCCGTACAACGACGTGAGCTCGAATTTCGGCTGCGCGCTGCAGCGCGACATCGGTCTCATGGCCGCCGACCCGGCCGACCTCGTCCGGGCGCGCCCGGCGGCACCGGCCGACGCGCAAAACGCCGGCCGCGTGGTCCAGAAATACCGGGCCGGTGCGCCGACCGGGTCGGCGCCGAACCCGATCCAGACCTACGGCAACTCGGAAAACCCCACGACGGGACAGTAACGGCAAGACCGGAAGGAGCCATCCATGCTGCGGGTCGACCTTCACGTGTTCTCTGCAGGCAGCGAAGCCCGCGAGGCCATCGAGCAGGTCCTGACGGACCGGCGCCTCGCCAAGGCGCGGCCCGCCTATTTTGGCGGAAGCATGGCCGAGGCCGCGCAGAAATACGCCGAGGAGGCGAGCCCCGGGCTTCTGATCATCGAAACCCACGATGGCGCGCCGGCGCTGTTCGACCAGCTCGACCGGCTCTCCGAGGTCTGCCGCCCCGAGACGAACCTGATCCTGCTCGGCGCCCATAACGATGTGCAGCTGTACCGGCAGATCGCCAAGCGCGGCGTGCACGACTACGTACCGATGCCGATCGACCCCGCGCACCTGATCGAGGCGATCCTCGGCGTCTGCGCGAGCCCGGACGAGACGCGGCAGGCGCGCCTGATCTCGTTCATTGGCGCCTCGGGCGGGGCCGGGTCGAGCACGCTCGCGAACAACATCGCCTGGCAGCTGGGCAAGCTGTACGACGACGAGGTGATCCTGGCCGATCTCGATCTCGCCTTCGGCACGGTGGCGCTCGACTACAACCTCGAATCGCCGCAGACGACCGCGCAGGCGCTCGCGCAAGCCGACCGCCTTGACGACCAGATGATCGAGCGGTTCCTGGCCAAGTACAACGACAATCTCCGTCTTCTCACCAGCTCAGGCGACTGCGAATCGGCGGCGGAAGTCGACCTGGCGAGCGTCGATCTGCTGATCCGCACCCTGCGGCGCAACGCCGCCTGGGTCGTCCTGGATCTGCCGCATTGCTGGACAGGCTGGGTGCGCCACATCCTCGATATGTCGGACGAGGTGGTGCTCACGGCCGTGCCGTCGCTGGCGAGCCTCCGGAACGCTAAGAGCGCCGCCGACATCCTGAATGCCGGCCGCAAGAACGACACGCGCGTGCGGATCGCGCTCAACCGCATCGGCGCCAGCGCGAAATCCGAGATCCGGACGAGCGACTTTGCCGCCACGCTGGGCAGTGCGCCCGCGGTCCTGGTGCCCTACGAGCCCGCGTTGTTCGCCGAGGCGGCCAACGCGGGGCACATGATCGGCGAGACCAGCAAGGGGCAGCGCGTGATCGAGCCGTTCGGCAAGCTCTCGACCCTCGTCAGCGGCCGCCCCGGCGCCGAGAGGCGAAAGCAGGGCAAAGGCCTCGGCCTCCTGGAAAAGATCACCGCCTGGTCCACCAAGCCGGTCCTGCGCTGGTCCACCTGACGCGTCATGTTCGGCAAACGCAGCACCGCAGCCCTCGCCGTCCGGCCCGCCGAGCCGGTGCCGGTGCCCGAGCCGGCGCCGAAGCCGGCGGCAGCCGCCCCCAAACCCGCGGTCGTGCCGGCGGCGAAGGCCCCGCCCGACACCGATGGCCGGCTGAACGACATCAAAGTCGGCGTTTTCAACGCGCTGCTCGATGCCGTCGATCTCCAAGAGCTGGTGAAACTGCCTCCCGACGCGGTGCGGGAGGAGCTGACGGACATCATCAGCGAGATCGTCAATATCAAGAAGTTCGTCCTCAGCGCCGCCGAGCAGCAGCAGCTGATCGGCGACATCTGCAACGACATCCTGGGCCTGGGGCCGCTCGAGCCGCTGCTCGCGCGCGACGATATCGCCGATATCATGGTCAACGGCTGCAACAAGGTCTACATCGAGACGGGCGGGCGGATCGTCCTGACCGACGTCAAGTTCCGCGACAACGCGCAGCTGATGAACATCTGCCAGCGCATCGTCAGCGCCATCGGGCGGCGCGTCGACGAGTCGAGCCCGATCTGCGACGCGCGCCTTGCCGACGGCAGCCGCGTCAACGTCATCGTGCCGCCGCTCGCCATCGATGGCGCGATGCTGACGATCCGCAAATTCAAAAAGGACAAGCTGACCCTCGAGAAGCTCGTCGAATACGGCTCCTGCCCGCCCATCCTGGCCGAGGTCCTCAAGATCGTCGGCAATTGCCGTCTGAACGTGCTCATCTCCGGCGGTACCGGCTCGGGCAAGACCACGCTCCTCAACTGCCTGACCCGCTATATCGACCCCGGCGAGCGCGTGATCACGTGTGAGGACGCAGCCGAGCTGCAGCTGCAGCAGCCGCACGTGGTGCGCCTGGAGACGCGGCCCCCGAATCTCGAAGGGGTCGGCGAGATCACGATGCGCGACCTCGTCCGCAACTGCCTGCGCATGCGCCCCGAGCGCATCATCGTCGGCGAGGTGCGCGGCCCCGAGGCATTCGACCTCTTGCAGGCGATGAACACCGGCCACGATGGCTCGATGGGAACGGTCCACGCGAACAATCCCCGCGAAGCGCTGAGCCGCATCGAGAACATGATCGCCATGGGCGGTTTTCAGCTCCCCAACAAGACCGTGCGCGAGCAGATCGCCGGCGCCATCAACCTCATCGTCCAGACGCAGCGGTTGCGTGACGGATCCCGCCGCATAACTCATGTGACGGAAATCGTCGGGACCGAAGGCGACGTGGTCACCTTGCAGGATCTGTTCGTGTTCGAGGTCGCGGGCGAAGACCGCAACGGCAAACTGATCGGCAAGTTCCGCTATACGGGGCTCAGGCCCAAGTTCTACGAGCAGGCCCGGCACTTCGGCAAAGAGCGCGAGCTCGCCTCAGCGCTCGAGGCGGCGGAACGTGATCTCCGATAGCCTCATTTTCGGCTTGCCGGCCCTGCCGGTGCTGCTGGTCTTCCTGGCGCTCATGGCAGTGCCGGCCACGTTTGCCTATTTCGTGGCCGAGCAATTCGGCCCGCGCGCGCGCCTGCGCGCGCGCCTGGCCATCATCGCGAACACGGGCCCGCGGCGCGACGGCGGCCAGCCCTTGCAGCGGCGTACGAGGCAGGTCGAGGCCCGTCTCAAGGAAGCGGGGCATGCCGGTGGGCAAGGCCGGCGGCGCATGGAGCTGCGGCACCGCATCGAGCAGGCCGGTCTCACCCTCACGGTCCGCAACTTCTATCTCCTGAGCGCCATCGCCGGCATCATCAGCGCCGCCGTCTACGTGCTGCTCGGCTACTCGCCGCTGTTCGCCGTCGCCGTGCTGGCCAGCACCGGGCTCGGGCTCCCCCGCCTGGTCCTGCGTCGGATGGCCAAGCGGCGCCAGAAGGCGTTCACGCGGCTCTTTGCCGACGCCGTCGATGTGATCGTGCGCGGCATCCGCTCGGGACTGCCGGTCGGCGAGTGCCTTGCGATCATCGCGCGCGAAAGCCCGGACCCGGTCGGCGCCGAATTCAAGCTGATGGTCGAAGGCCAGAAGCTCGGCATGACTCTCAAGCAGGCCCTCGAACGTGCGTGCCGGCGTATGCCGACCGCGGACATGAAGTTCTTCGCCGTCGTCCTGACGCTGCAGCAGCAGACCGGCGGCAACCTCGCCGAGACACTCGCCGGCCTCTCCAACCTGCTGCGCGGGCGCAAGAAGATGGCGGCGAAGATCCGGGCCATGTCGTCCGAGGCGCGCATGACCGCCGGCATCATCGGCTGCCTGCCGTTCCTGATCTCCCTGGTGATCTACCTCCTCAACCCCGGATACATCTCGCTGCTGTGGACCAACCCCATAGGCGAAGTGATGCTCTACGGCGGATTGCTGTGGATGGGGATCGGCGTGTTCATCATGAAGCAGCTCGTGTCGTTCGAGATCTGAGATGGGCGGGCTCTGACATGGCGCAGTTCCAGGATCCGAACTTCATCGTGCCGCTGGTGTTCAGCGGGCTCGCGTTCCTGACCATCGTCGGTCTCGGGCTGCCGTGGCTGCAGCCGGACATGTTTGCCGCGCGCCTGAAGGTCATCAAACGCCGGCGCGAGGAGCTCAGCCAGCAGCGCCGGCATGGCCTGGAGCAGCAGCGCCCGTCGTTCCGCCGCGTCTCCGGCCACGTCGAGCTCATGCGCAAGGTGCTCGAGAAGCTGAAGCTCAAGAACATCGCCGAGCAGCCGGAACTCAAGAAGAAGCTGGTGCGCGCCGGGTGGCGCGGTCCGGCGCCGATGATCACGTTCACGTTCCTCAGACTCGTCCTCCCGTTCGTCGCCGCGGGCACGACCGCCCTGTTCGTGTTCGGATCCTCCGGCGTCCACGCGCCGACGCTCGTCCGGGTGGCGATCTGCCTCGCGGCCGCCGCGATCGGCTACTACCTGCCGACCGTGCTGGTATCGAACGCGGTGGGCCGGCGTCAGCAGGAGCTGCAGCGGGCGTTTCCGGACGGGCTCGACCTCACGGTGATCTGCGTGGAATCGGGGCTGTCGCTGGACGCGGCCTTCAGCCGGGTCGCCGACGAGCTCGACTCCAGCGCCCGGGCGCTGGCCGAGGAGATCGGCTTGACGACGGCCGAGCTCACATTCCTGAGCGATCGCCGCCAGGCGCTCGAGAACCTCGCCGAGCGCACCGGGACGGCGCCCGTCAAGGCGCTCGTGACCGCCCTCATTCAGTCAGAACGCTACGGGACGCCGCTCGGTACGGCCCTTCGCGTGGTCTCGCAGGAAAGCCGCGACGCACGCATGGCCAAGGCGGAAGAGAAGGCCGCATCGCTGCCCGCCAAGCTCACGGTGCCGATGGTGACGTTCTTCCTGCCGGTGCTGTTCCTGGTCCTGATCGGGCCCATGATCATTCAAGTGATCCAGGCGTTCCACCATGGCTGAGCGGCATCAACAGCCATTCGGCCGCCGGCACCCTGCCCTAGGGCTTCTGGGTCTGCGCGTGCGCAGCGAGCTCACGGTAGTACGCGAGCGTCTCACGGGCGAGATCGGGCGGCAGGTCGTGCAACGTCAAGGCTTCGGCCTGCGTCATGTCGCCGCTCAACGCGTAGACCAGTGCCAGGTTCTGCCGTACCCGGACGTCCGAGCCGGCGCTCGCGACGGCGCGCTGCAGCAGCTCGCGCGCCCCCGCAAGGTCGTGCGCCATGGCGCGCGACAGGGCCAGGTTGTTGAGCACCGCGGCGTTGTCCGGCGAGATCTTGAGCGCCGCCTGGTAGCTCTCCTCGGCCTTCTGCCGGTTGCCGAGACGGTCGTAAGCCACACCCGCAGCCGAGCGCGACTTCCAGTCCTGCGGATCGAGATCGGAGGCGCGCTGCAGGAATTTGACGGCGTCGTTCAAGTCGCCGCTCGCCAGCTTGACCTTGCCGGCTTCGGCCAGCACCGCCGGATTGTCGGGATTGGCGGCGAGCGCCTTGGCCACCGCGTCGCGCGCCTGGTCGAGCGCCCCAAGGCTGCGCAAGCTCTGCATCAGGCCGACCGCGGCCCGCACGTTCTTGGGATCGCGGGCGAAGACGTTCCGGTAATAGCCCGCGGCCGTGGCATGGTCGTTCTGCGCTTCGGCCGAGTCCGCCGCGTCCAGGAGCGAGCGCGCGACCTCCGGCTTGTTCATCGGATCGCCAGCGCCCCCATCCATGGACGCGCCGCCGGCGCAGGCGCCGAGCAGGAGAGTGGCCGCGACGGCGGCGGCCGGGCGCCAAGATGTCGTCTTCATATAGGCCCTCGCGGTGTCCCCACGGCGGCGCCGAGGGGGCTGATCGACGGAAACTCTAGCCTCGGTATGGTTACCGAAATTTTAACTTCCGGCGGGTCTCCGGCCGGTAAACGCCAGAAAGGCAGGACGCCATGACGGTCAAACTTACACTGATCGCAGCGCTGGCCGCGCTGATGCTTGCCCCCGCGACGGGGCGGGCAGAGGTGCCGGAGCGGGCGCTCCACGTCGCCACCGATAACGCCCAGGTCGTGGACCTCGCCGACGCGCCGGCCACGGTCCTGGTGGCAAACCCGCAGATCGCCGACGTCGTGGTCGAGCAAGGGCACCTCATCTTCGTGATCGGCAAGCGGCCCGGCCAGACGCGGCTCTTCGTCTATGGGGCCGGCGGCCGGCCGATGCTCGAGCGCGACGTTGTGGTCGTCCCGCCCCGCGATCGCGAGGTGACGATCATCCGCGTCACGACCGCCACAGAGTACTCCTGTGCGCCGCGCTGCGTGGCCCTGACCCCGGAGCCGAACAGCGCCGACCAAGCTGGAGGCGCCGCCCCGGGCACGCCCGCGGCGGCGGCGCCCCCGTCGGCTCCCGCGGCACCGGCACCTGCGGCGTCAGCGGCACCGAAATAAGCGTGCCAGCATGTCCGCCCGTCACATGAACGCGAGCTGGTGGCGATCGTTGCTCCGCCAATGCGGCGGCAACGCGGCACTCGAGCTCGCCTTCCTGGCCCCGCCGCTGATGCTGCTGGCCGTGGGCACCGTCGACTACGGCCTCGCGATGTACAATCAGATCGAAGTCCAGAACGCGGCACAGGCGGGCGCCGAATATGTGCTCAAGCACGGGTACAGTGTCGCCGGCATCAGCGGCGCCGTCACGAGCGCAACGCCGCTGACGGTCAGCGCGACGCCGGCCCCCACCCAAACCTGCGGCTGCCCGTCGGGGACATCCATCACGCCGGCGACGTGCGGAACCAGCTGCCCGAGCGGGCTCACGGCGGGCACCTATGTCACCGTCAATGCCCAGGCGACCTACACGACCTTGGTCCCTTACCCGGGAATTTCCAGCAGCTACACGCTGACCGCGTCCTCAACTGTCCGCTATTAGGGAGGACGTCGAGCCATGCGCCTTCATGTCACTCCTCTCCGACGCCTCTGGCGCGACACACGCGGTGCTGCGGCGCTCGAATTCGGCATTCTGCTGCCGGTGTTCATCCCGCTCGTCCTGGGGATCATGCAGTTCGGGCAGCTGTTCTGGACCCAGACCGCGCTTCAGCACGCCGTCGACATGGCGGCCCGTTGCGCCACCGTCGATGCGGCGACCTGCGGCAGCACCAGTTCCACCCAGACCTACGCCGCCACTCAGGCCTATGGCCTGACCTTCCCCGACGGCACGTTCGCGGCGACGGCGGCCGCGTGCGGCAACCAAGTCACCGCGACCTACACCTTCCCGTTCATGGGGGCGGCCTGGTTTTCCGCGGCTTCGGTCAACCTCTCGGCGCAATCCTGCTACCCGGTCTAGCGCCGGGATGATTCCGAAACTGTGGTACCCTTGAGCCGGCTGTCGCGAAAAGGACGTCCCAGCGCCCGATGATCGACTTCATCCAAGTGCGCGAAGGTCTGCGCGAGATCGATATCGCGGTCCATAACCTCTGGATGCTCGGCAAGAACATGATCGTCGGCTGGATCGCCGATGACGAGGGTATCGAGGTGTGCTTCGCGCCGGTTTATCGCGTCCTCTCGGAGGCGGCGGACAACCCTCGCCTGCTGGACGGTGGCCGGCAGATGAACGCGAGCACGTTCACCGCGGTCTGCAAGACCCTGCAGGCGCGGCCGCTGCGACTGACCTTGCCGTTCAGGATCCGGAGCGAGACGAGCCCCGGCGACGTCGACGCGGAGGCGGTCGACACGGTCATCCGCCGTTATTCGATCGTCCGGACCGCGCATCGCGCCATGATCCTGTTCAACATCGTCGGCTTCTCCGACGCGACACCCCTCGAACAGCTGGCGCAGTTCACCTCGCTCGAGAGCAGCATCAGCAGTGCCGGCGAGAAGCTCGGCGAGGTCGGTCTCGACGTCGAGCTGGCGCGCTCGACCGCCGGCGACGGGTACATCTATGTCTGGAACCGTTTCTCCGGCCTGGAGGCCGACCTGCGCACCTACGCCGCCTTGTTGCTGACGCTCGTCGACAACGCGTTGAGCGCGCAGGACGTCGGGAGCGCCAGCCAGCTGGTGCCGCGGCTGCGCATCGGCTTCACGGTCGGCTCGCATTATTCCTACCACCAGGTCGAGGGCACCAGGCCGCGCAGCTTCGAATATGCGACCGGCCAGGTGACCATCACCCTCGCGCGGATATTGGAGAAGTCGCTGCCCGGACAGATCCTGCTGGGGAATTTCCAGCGGCCGATCGACGGCTCGGCGAAGGTCCTGGACACGGTCCTGTTCCTTGCGCGCGCCGAGAAGATGCTGGCGCGCCTCACCGGTGCAGAGATCGGCGGACACCCGGTGAAGGAGATCCGCTCGATCATCAGCGGCGGCCAGATCGGCAATCGCGCCCAGAGCGTCCTCAAGTATTCGATCGCCGACAAGCACGGCAACCGCTACGAAGCGTTCAACCTGCACGCCCGGGTCGAGCGCGACAGCGAGGCGCGCCTGGACTTTGGCCTGCGCCCCGACAAGCTCGCCGGGTTCAACGCCACGCCGGCGGTCTACGAGATCCCGGTGGCGGTGACCGAAAGTGCCGCTGTCCCCTAGGCGTTCTGCGCCTTTGCCGCGGCACGGCGCCGCGGCATGACGGCCCCCTCCACGGCGCAGTTCTTGAGGTCGGCCTCGGTCAGGTCCGCCTCGCTCAGGTCGACCGCGCGCAGATTCGCATCGCGCAGCCGCGCGCCGCGCAGATCGGCGCAGCGCAGGCGGGCACCCTCGAGGTTGGTCGGATAGATCCGCCCCCCGTCCATGACCAGCGGCTCGAGATTCGCATCGCGCAAGTCGGCGCGGTTCAGAAGCGCTCCTTGCAGCTGGGCGCCGCGCAGGTCGGCGCCGCGCAGGCAACACATCCTGAGGTCGGCGCCGGCGAGCTTCGCACCCTGCAGCCGCGCGCCTTCGAGGTCGAGGCCGTAGAACGTCGCGCTCTCGGCACGCAGGGCCGTCAGGTTGGCGCGTTTGAGGGACGGGCCGCGGCGGAGATCAAAGCCGCTCACGTCGGCGGGCTTGCCGGCGGCACCGCTGCTGTCGACCCACTGGACGTGCAGCCGCACGAGCTCGTCGACCTCGATGCCCAGCTCCTCGATCGGCTTTCCGGCCGGCTTCGCGGTGAGGACGCCCTTCAGCGAGGCGCCGAACAGGTTGGTCAGCTCGATCTTGGCGTCGGTCAGGATGGCACCCTCGAGGTCGGCACCGCGCAGATCCGCCGCGGACAGGTCCGCGCCCTCGAGATCGGCGCCGATCAGCTTCGCCTTCTGCAAATTGGCGTGGCTCAGGTTGCAGCCGCGCATCACCGCGTCGGTGAAATCGGTCTGCGTCGCGACGACGCCGCTGATGTCGGCGTCGGTCAGGTTGGCGTTGATCAGCCGCGCGCCCTGCAGCTCGGCCGGGCCGGCATTGAGCGACATCCCCGGGCCACCCACCACCGGGTAGAGATTGCCCTTGAGGTCCTTGGTCGCGATGGCGCCGCTGCGCAGGTCCGCGCGCAGCAGATTGGCGCGCGTGAGGTTGGCGCCGCGCAACGTGGCGCCGCGCAGATTGGCGCCGACGAGCGAGGCGCCCTCGAGGTCGGCATCGTTGAGGTCGGCGCCGAACAGCATCGCGCGGTCGAGCTTGGCCTCGGCCAGATAGGCGCCGCGCAAGGTGGCGCCGCTCAGGTCGGCCTCGGCGAGGTTGACGCCGATCAGCGCGCGCCCGGACAGGTCGGCGAAGGCCAGCAATGCCCGCACCCCGCCGCGGCCGCTCAGGAAGCGCTGGTGCTGGTCCAGCATCTGCTTGAGCTCGGCGTGGCTCGGACGGTGGCGTGACTTGGAAACGTTCACGGCGCGCCTGACCCTGTGACCGGAGGCAAACTCGAACCCACCGGAGGACGCCCCTAACCTGCGCCTCCGCCAGCCAATACTGCAAATTTTACCAGCATTTACTTATAAATCGTAAATGGTTAAAAAAACCCGCCGCGCGGGCCCGGGTTGGCCTAGGGCGACAGCTCCTCGAGGATCTTGCCGCGGGTTTCGACACCGAACCATGCGATCGCCGCCGCGCCCACCAGCGAGGCTATGGCGAACATCAAAAAGACCGCTGAGATGCCCGCGCCCTGCAGCACCAGGCCCACGATCGGCTGGCCCACCATGGATCCGATCCGCGTCCAGGACGACGCGAGGCCGCTGCCCAGCGCGCGCATGCGGGTCGGGTAGAGCTCCGAGGCGTACAGGACCAAGCCCAGCTGCAGCATCGCCGCGAAATAGGACGCGATCGTGGTGAGGATCACCACCGGCAGCACCGAACTGGTCGGCCCGATCACCCACAACAGGGCGAGCGGAATGGCCGAAAGCGCGAAGGCGCCGCTGAAGCCCGGCCGCCGGCCCGTGTGGTCCACGGCATAGGTCATGGTGAGCACGCCGGCGACGAGGGCGATGTTGGCGATGAAGCTGAACTGCAGCGCCTCCTGGACCGGCAGCTTGTAAACCGTGCGGTAGATCGTCGGCAGCCAGATGGTGATGCCGTAGCCGACGAACGCGGCGACGAACCACGCCACCCACACCATCAAGGTGCGGCGCAGATAGAGACCGGCGAACAGGTCCCGCCAGCTCGCCTGCCGCTCGCCCGCCACGTCGGGCACGACAGCCGGCGGCGGCAGGGCGGCGCCGGTGTCCGCCGAGATCCTGGCCTCGAGGTCGCTCACCACCCGGTCGGCCTCCTGGAGGCGGCCGACCGTCGCGAGCCAGCGCGGGGATTCGGGCAGCAGGCGGCGGAGTGCCGCGGCCAGGATCGCCGGCACGGCGCCGATGATGAACATCCACTGCCAGCCCCAATGCGGCACCACGTAGATCGCGACCAGCGAGACGATCACGATGCCGACCGGGAAGATGCTCTGGAACAGGAGCACGAACCGGCCGCGGTTCTGGGCGCGGGCGAACTCGTTCACGTAGGCGAGCGCGATCGGCACCTCGCCGCCCAGGCCCAGGCCCTGGAGGAACCGCAACCCCGCGAGCGACTGGATGTCCCAGGCAAACGCACAGGCGACGCTCAGCATGGAGATGACCACGATCGTCCAGGTGAGCGAGCGCAGGCGCCCGTAACGCTCGGCAAGCCAGCCGAAGAAGATGGCGCCGATCAGCTGCCCGACGTAGCCGGCCGAGATCAGGAGGCCGATCTGGCCGGGCTGCAGGTGCCACATCCCGATCAGCACCGGCAGGACGAAGGCGATCGCCAGCGAGTCGAAGGCGTCGAAGAACGTCGCCGAGCCGATGACGACGCGCATGAACGCATGCCAGCCTGAGATCGGCAGCCGCTCCACGCGGGCGACGATCGTGCCCACCGATACGGTCGAAGCGCTCATGAGTCCCCTCCCCCTGGGCGCGCCTGACGGGGCGCGCCTTATCGTTCTTGAGCCCCGGAGAGAGTGGGCCAGGCTCAGCGAAAAATCAAAGGCTTCTCAGTCGGCGGCGAGCGCTTCGAGCGACGCCCCCCGCCCTTCGCGGCCCCAGATCGACCACGGGATCATCGCCGCCGCCCCGAGCAGCCAGAAGGCCGCCAGCAGCCCCAGTGCCGCCGCGATCGAAGCGTGCTGGGCCACGACGACCAGCAGCGGCGGGGCGATCGCTGCACCAATGCGCCCAAACGCGACCGACACGCCGATGCCGGTCGCGCGCATGCGCGTCGGGAACAGCTCCGAAAACGTGGGATAGGCGGAGATCCAAGCCCCCGTGGCGCAGAGATTGGCCACGGTGAAGGCGAGCATCACCCCGGACGCGCTCTCGCCCGCCGCGGCCCGGCTCAGGCCCAGCATCGACGCCGCGGCCAGCACGTAGAACGTTGTGACCGTGAGCTTGCGTCCGGCCGTGTCGAGCAGTGCCGCAGCGATCACCCCGCCGAGCGCGGCGCCGATGTTGCCGACGATGAAGAACCACGGCACAACCTCGTCGGCGACGTGCAGGTGCGGCAGGACCACGAGCGGCAGGATCGCGAACAGCCCGTAGTAGCCGGCAGCCTCGGAGAAATCGAGCGCGCAGCCCAGCGCCAGCCGGCCGGGCTGGCGGGCCCCGAGCTCCTTGAGCTGCGCGAGGAGCCCGGCAGGTGCCGCGGTTCCATCCTCGGCCCCTACCCCGGGATCGAACCGACGCGCGTCGGCGGCGATCTGGCCCGACACCGTTTCGGCCGCTTGCGTGCGGCCGCGGCCGGCGAGCCAGCGCGGGGATTCCGGCAGCGCCTTGCGCGCCCAGACGCTGAACAGGGCAACGATCGCCCCCAGCCCGAATGCGAAGCGCCAGCCGATCGAGGGCGGCAGCACGTTGATGAAATAGAGCGTGATCACGCCCGCCAGAATCGAGCCGAGCGGCCAGAAATTCATGACCGTGGCGGCGGCGCGGCCGCGGTAGCGCGCCGGGATCAGCTCGCCGATCGCCGCATTCACCGCCGAGTATTCGGCACCGACGCCGATCGCGGTCAGGAAGCGGAACAGCAGGAAGGGATAGAACCCCGGCGACAGCGCCGAGATCACGGTGAAGCCCGAATAGACCAGCAAGGTGACGATGAACAGCCGCCGGCGGCCGAACCGGTCGGCGAGATAGCCGAACAGAAGCGCGCCGACCATGATGCCGACCAGCCAGACCGAGACCAGCAGCGATGCCTCTTCGGTCGTCACGTCCCACAGCTTCTGCAGGAGGCCGAGCACGCTGCCGATGATGTTCACCTCGAAGGCGTCGAGCATCCAGCCGAGCCCGAGCACCACGGTGATGCGTGTGTGGATCGGCCGCCAGCTCAGGCCGTCCAGAACCGCAGCCAGTCGCGCGTCACGAGCGCCGGTCATTCAATGCCCTCATGTGGTGCGCGTGGTTATAGCGGCTGCCACGCGAGGCATGGCGGGAAAATTCGCGCGCGGCCCTCACATCTCCGTCATTTCGGTGCGTCCTTCTCCATCACCTCGCGGATGCGGTCCTTGTCGACTTTCACCTGCACGCCCGCGCGCTCCTGCTGCAGGACCATGGGAATCCGGGAATCGCGATCGGCCCAGCCGCGGTTCATGGCCTCGGTCATCTCCTCGAGCGCCAGGTTCGACAGGCGCATGGGCACGCCGAGCTCGCGCCCGAGTGCGGTCGCAAGGCTCACGTCCTTGTGCGCGAGGCGGAGCGCGAAGGACGGCGGGTCGTACTCGGCAGGCAGGAACTGATCGACCACGCCATCGAAGGTGCGGCGCCGGCCGACCGCACCCTGCCGCACCGCCTCGAATAGCGCCAGCGGCTCGACGCCGCCCTTGATGCCCAGGGTGAACACCTCGGCGAGTGCCGTCTGCACCGCGTAACCGGCGCAGTTGTGCACGAGCTTGGCGACCGAGCCGGCGCCGATCGGCCCGATATAGCGCGCCTGGTCGCCCATCGCATCGAGGATCGGCTTGTGCTTGTCGAAGATCGCCTTCTCGCCGCCGACCCAGATCGCAAGCTGGCCGCTTTTGGCGCCGCGCGGGCCGCCGCTCACCGGCGCATCCAGGAGGTGCACGCCACGCTCGGCGAACCGGCCGTGCAGGCGGCGCATCAGGGTCGGGGAGCTGGTCGAGAGATCGAAATAGGCCGCGCCCTTCTTCAGCCCTTCGAGCAGTCCGTTCGCGACGGATTCCACTTCGGGCGGCCCGGGGAGCGAGGTGAACACCAATTCGGCGGCCTCGGCGACCTTGCGCGGCGAGTCAGCCCACACGGCCCCGGCCGAGATGAACGGGTCGGCTGCCGCACGGCGCGTGTCGTGCACGACCAGACGGTGGCCGGCGCGCTGCAGATTGGCCGCCATGCCGGCGCCCATCGTGCCCAATCCTATGAAGCCCAGTTGCATGTCAGCCTCGCTTGTTGAATGGGGTGCGCGTCAGGGCAGGCCGGCGCCAGGGCGGTCGACCGTGATGATCTCGATGCGGCCGTCGCGCTTGTTGGCCATGGCAGGCCCGCTGCCCGAGCTCGTGCAGATGAAGAGCGTGCGCCGATCGTCGCCGCCGAGGATGCAGGCATAGGTGCCCTGCTCGGCGGTGGTGATCGTGCGGTCAACGCGTCCGCCCTCGAACACACGGATCACCCGCTTGCCGCGCGCGTCCGCGACCCACACGGCCCCATCGGCGTCGAGACAGATCCCGTCGGGGAAATAGCCGGAGAGGTCCGCCCACACCCGCCGCCGGCCGAGCCCGCCATCGGCCGCGATATCGAACGCGGTCAGCCGGTAGCCCAGGCTCTCGGCGAGGATCATGGTCTTACCATCCGGAGTGATCACCGTGCCGTTGGGGAACATGACGTCCTCGGCGGCCTGCGTGACGCGGCCGTCGGGATCGACGCGCGCGAGCACGGCCGGGCGCTCGCTCTCGCCGCCGTGGCGGTCGAAGCCGAAATTGCCGACATAGGCGCGGCCTTTGGCATCGACGACCATGTCGTTGCACGGGCCGGTCGCGATCTTCGACAGATCGGCGTGAAGGCGCAGGCGCCCGCCGTCGAGCCGCATGACGCAGCGGTCGAGCATCGAGACGACCAGCAAGGTCCCATCCGGCAGCCAGCCGAGCCCGGACGGCCGCTTCGGCACCTCGACGACCGTTTCGGCATGGCCCCTGAGGTCGACGGTCATCACGCGCTGCGTATAGAAATCGGAGAACCACAGCTTGCCGTCGCGCCAGCGCGGCGCCTCGGGAAAGCTGAGCCCGGTCAGCAGAATCTCAGGCTTGCCAGCAGCGTCGGCCATCGTGCAGTCCTCCCGCGACGAGGGTACTATCGGGACCGTGACGGAAAAAGAGCCCAACTACGCTTCCAACCTCGAGGCGCTTCCGGCGGTCGAGCCGGAGCATTTATGGCTGCGGCCGCTCGGCCTTCTGGCCGATGCGGCGGCGCAAGCAGCACAGCGCAACGGTGCCGCCCTGCCGCTGGCCGGCGGGCCGCTCGCGTTCACGATGGTGGAGGTGCTGGGCCGCCTGCGGTCGGGCGAGATCGTGGCGGCCCTCGGCTCGATCGCCGAGGTGAGCCGCTGGGCCGCGCAACGTGGTGCACCCGTAAAGGCGCGAGTGGATACGCTGCTGGGCCGGATCAGCGCGTGGCGCGCCGCCTGGGCGGGCTTCTCCCTCGACCGGCCGCTGGTCATGGGCATCGTGAACGTGACGCCGGACAGCTTCTCGGATGGCGGCGATTTCGCCGATCCGCAGGCGGCGATCGCGCAAGGGCGCGCCATGCTCGCAGCCGGCGTCGACATCCTCGATATCGGCGGCGAATCGACTCGGCCGCGGGCAACCCCGGTGGCCCCCGAGGACGAG
>DATJPD010000173.1:0-43945 GCA_035506575.1 Alphaproteobacteria bacterium | reverse complement strand
ATCGGCCGGTCAGGGTCCTGCGCCGGTATGATTAATGGGTATTTTGTATACCAGATACCAAGACAGGCGCAAGCTCGGGCGGCACAAAAAGGCCGCCCGAGCTGCTCCGATTGTCGGCGGAGTGCCCCTGCCGCGGTGCCTACTTACTCCGCGGGAACCGCGCGACCGCTGACCGCCATGATCTGCCAGGCGCGCAGCGGCTTGAGCACGAACATCGCCAGGATGACCACTGCGAAGTTCATGATCGCCGTCACGACGAAGACGGTGTGCCAGCTTCCGGTCGAGGCCTTGACGATGTTGGCGATCGGGACCAGGAACGCCGACGCCCCCTTGGCCGTGTAGAGGAAGCTGAGATTGGCGGTTCCGAATTTCGGCCCGAACGTGTCGGTGCAGGTCGACGGGAACAGGCTGAAGATCTCGCCCCAGGTGAGGAAGATCAGGGCGGCGAAGATCACGAATGCCCACGGCGAGGTGCCGAAGGCGCCGAGCAGCCAGTAGCTGACCCCGCCCAGTCCGAACGCGATCGCCATCGTGTTTTCACGGCCGATGCGGTCGGACACCCAGCCGAACAGCGGCCGTGCCGCGCCGTTTGCCACGTTGTCGACGATCAGCGCGACGCTCAGTGCCGCCGCCCCGAACAGGATCGGCGTGCCGGCAACGCCGAAGTCCTTCGCGACCAGCGCAATCTGCGCCGTGGCCATCAGGCCGCTGGCCGACACCATGATGAACATGATGTAGAGGACCCAGAAGGTCGGCGTGCGCAGCATTTCGCCCGGCGTGTAGCTGCGCGCGCTCTGGATCACCTTGACCGTCGTCGGCTTGGGGGCTTCGCCCTCGAGCGGTCCCCGCATCGCCCAGGCGAGCACGAAGGCGCCCAGACCCTGGACGAGCCCGAACCAGAAGAATGCCGTCTGATAGCCGCTGGAGGCGATCACGTGACTGATCGGGATCACCGTCAGTGCCGCACCTGCGCCGAAGCCTGCCGCCGTCAGGCCCACCGCGAGGCCGCGCCGGTCGGGGAACCACTTCACCGCGTTACCGACGCAGGTGGCGTAGACTGCACCGGCGCCCGTGCCCGTCACCGCCGCCGCGACATACAGCATCGTGAGCGATTCGGCATAGCTGTTCATGATCCAGCCGATGGCGACGAGGATGCCGCCCACGGCGATCACAGCCCGGGGGCCGCGAGTGGGGCCCAGCGCGTCGCCGATCCAGCCTTCGAACGGCGTCAGCCAGGTCTCCAGCGCCACGAAGATGCTGAAGGCGATCTGGATGTCCGCGACGGACCAGCCGTGCGCCTTGTTGATCGGGCTGACGAAGAGCGTCCACCCGTATTGCAGGTTGGCGATCAGGATCATGCAAGCGACCGCCATGGTGAGCTGAAGCCACCGGTTGGTCGGTGCTGCGGTGCCGGGTGTAGCCATGTCGTTTCCTCCTATTGTCCCCTGACCAATCTTATAGGCCCCGCCTGCCGGCGGTTGTAAGCCCCACGTAAGGACCGGCTGCGAGTCCGACCCCTTGCCCTCTTGTTGGGGCCATTGTTAGATGGGTTTCACCCCATCTCGGGGTAATTTTGGACTTTCTGCGGTCATTTGACAACCCAGTCGGGCCTCCTGGTATACCAAATTCTGTATTTCGCCCACTGACAAGCCGTGCTTAAAAGCGGCCGGGCGCAGACATTGAGTTGATGAGGAATACGCGGCGATGACCGAAGCAGCTGAAATCCGCAAGCACAGCCGTGGCGGGCGGGGCGGCCGCTTCCATCCCAAAGGCCGGCAGGTCGATCCGGTGGCACTGGACGAGGTCTGTGCGTTGCTCGGCGAGCGGCCGCGGCGGCGCGACCTGCTGATCGAGCACCTGCATCTCATTCAGGACCGCTATCACCAGATCTCGGCGGCGCATCTCGCAGCGCTGGCGCAGGAAATGAACCTGCCGCAGGCCGAGGTCTACGAGGTGGCGACGTTCTACGCGCATTTCGATGTCGTCCGCGAAGGCGAGGAGGCCCCGCCGGCCCTCACCATCCGCGTCTGCGACAGCCTGAGCTGCGAGCTGGCCGGCGCTGCGGCGCTGCTGCCCGAGCTGCAGGCCAGATACGGCAGCAAGGTGCGCGTCGTCCGCGCGCCGTGCATGGGCGCCTGCGACAAGGCACCTGTCTGTGCGGTCGGCCATCATCAGGTGTTTCACGCCACGGCGGCGAACGTCGACGCCGCGGCCAAGGCTGCTCGCCATGACGCGGCCCTGACGCCGGGCAAGGATTTCGCGGCCTATGTGGCCGGCGGGGGCTACAAGCTGCTGCGCGCGTGCCTCGACGGCCAGCGCACCCGCGACGAGGTCATCAAGATCGTCGACGACGCGGGCCTGCGCGGCATGGGCGGCGCCGGCTTCCCGACCGGGCAGAAATGGAAATTCGTCTGCAAGGAACCGGGCCCGCGCCTGATGGCGGTGAACGGCGACGAGGGCGAGCCCGGCACGTTCAAGGACCGCTATTACCTGGGCCTCGATCCGCACCGCATCCTCGAAGGAATGCTGGTCGCGGCGTGGGTGGTCGAGGCGGCCGAGGTCTATTTCTACCTGCGCGACGAGTATCCCGAGATCCGGCACATGCTGCTGGCCGAGATCGCGAAGCTCGAGGCGGCCGGTCTCGACCGATACACGAAGATCCATTTCCGCCGCGGCGCCGGCGCGTATATCTGCGGCGAAGAGTCGGCGATGATCGAGAGCATCGAGGGCAAGCGCGGCCTGCCGCGCCATCGCCCGCCTTACGTGGCGCAAGTCGGCCTGTTCGGCCGGCCGACGCTCGAGCAGAATGTCGAGACGCTCTACTGGATCCGCGACCTCGTCGAAAAGGGTCCGGCCTGGTTCACCGGCCACGGGCGGCGCGGCCGCAAGGGCCTGCGCTCGTTCTCGGTCTCGGGGCGGGTGAAGAACCCGGGCGTGAAGCTGGCGCCGGCCGGTATCACGGTGCGGGAGCTCATCGACGAGTATTGCGGCGGCATGCTCGACGGTCACGCCTTCAAAGGCTACCTGCCGGGCGGGGCCTCGGGCGGTATCCTGCCGGCGTCGATGGGCGACGAGCCGCTCGATTTCGGCACGCTCGAGAAATATGGCTGTTTCGTCGGCTCGCACGCGGTTGTGATCCTGTCGGACAAGGACGATATGAAGAAGGTGGCGCTCAATTTGTTACGCTTCTTCGAGGACGAGAGCTGCGGGCAGTGCACGCCGTGCCGGGTCGGCACGGAAAAGGCGGTGAAGCTGATGGAGCAGCCGCGCTGGAACCAGAGCCTGATCGGCGAGCTGTCGCAGGCGATGACGGATGCATCGATCTGCGGGCTGGGCCAGGCGGCCGCGAACCCCGTCAAATCGGTCATGAAGTATTTCCCCGGGGACCTGGCATGAGCGAACCGATCAAGTTCTTCCTCGACGGACAGGAAGTCGAAGCCGCTCCCGGCGAGACGATCTGGCAGGTGGCGAACCGCCGCGGCACCGAGATCCCGCATCTCTGCTACTCCCCCGCACCCGGCTACCGGCCGGACGGCAATTGCCGGGCCTGCATGGTCGAGGTCGAGGGCGAACGCGTGCTCGCCGCGAGCTGCATCCGCAAGCCGGCCGCGGGCATGAAGGTGAAGACCGCGAGCGAGCGCGCCAAGGCGTCGCGCAAGATGGTCTTCGAGCTGCTGGTGACGGACCAGCCCGACCGCGAGACCGCGCACGACCCGGACTCGCGCCTGTGGCTGTGGGCCGACCGCGTCGGCGTGGACGACAGCCGTTTTGCGCCGCGCCAGTCGCCGGCGGCCGATCCGAGCCATCCCGCGATGCGCGTCAATCTCGACGCCTGCATCCACTGCAATCTGTGCGTCCGCGCCTGCCGCGAAGTGCAGGTGAACGACGTGATCGGCATGGCCGGCCGCGGCCACCACGAGAAGATCGTGTTCGACTTCGACGACCCGATGGGCCAGAGCACGTGCGTCGCATGCGGCGAGTGCGTCCAGGCCTGCCCGACCGGTGCGCTGATGCCGGCCACGCTCTTGAACGCCAACGGCGTGAAGGTGGCCGAGGCCGATCGCGAGGTGAACAGCGTCTGCCCGTATTGCGGCGTCGGCTGCCAGCTCACCTACCACGTCAAGGGCGACAAGCTGCTCTATGTCGACGGCCGGCCGGGCCCCTCGAACGAGAACCGGCTGTGCGTCAAGGGCCGCTTCGGCTTCGACTACGTCCACAATCCCGAGCGCCTGACCGTGCCGCTGATCCGCAAGGACGGCGCGCCGAAGGACCCGCACACGTTCGTCGACCCGGCCAATCCGTGGACGCATTTCCGCAAGGCGACGTGGGAGGAGGCGCTGGAGCGCGCCGCCGCGGGCCTGCGCAAAATCCGCGACCAGCACGGCGGCGCCGCCCTGGCCGGCTTCGGGTCGGCCAAGGGCTCCAACGAAGAGGCCTATCTCTTCCAGAAGCTGGTGCGCACCGGCTTCGAGACCAACAACGTCGACCACTGCACGCGCCTCTGCCATGCATCGTCGGTCGCCGCCCTGTTCGAGGGCATCGGCACCGGCGCGGTGACGGCGCCGTTCATGGCGTGCAAGGACGCCGAGGTCATCATCGTCATCGGCGCCAACCCGACCGAGAATCACCCGGTCGCTGCGACCTTCTTCAAGCAGGCGGTCAAGCGCGGGGCCAAGCTGATCGTCATGGACCCGCGCGGCCAGGCGCTCAAGCGCCACGCCACGCACATGCTGCAGTTCAAGCCGAACAAGGACGTGGCCCTCCTCAATGCGATGCTCAACGTCATCATCACCGAGGGGCTCACCGACCGGCAGTACGTCCAGGCGTTCACCGAGAACTTCGAGGCGCTGAAGACGCACATCGCCGACTACACGCCGGAGAAGATGGCGCCCGAATGCGGCATTCCGGCCGAGACGATCCGCGAGGTGGCGCGGCTTTATGCGCGCTCCGAAGCCTCGATCATCTTCTGGGGCATGGGAATCTCGCAGAGCATCCACGGCACGAACAACGCGCGCTGCCTGATCGCACTGGCGCTGACCACCGGTCAGACCGGGCGTCCGGGCACCGGCCTGCATCCGCTGCGCGGCCAGAACAACGTTCAAGGTGCCTCGGACGCCGGGCTGATCCCGATGTTCTTCCCCGACTACCAGTCGGTCGAGAAGGAGGAGTTCCGCTCGAAATACGAGAGTGTGTGGGGCAAGAAGCTGCCGCCCAAGCGCGGCCTCACCGTGGTCGAGGTCGTGAACGCCATCCTCGCGGGCCAGATCCGCGGCATGTACGTGATGGGCGAGAATCCGGCCATGTCGGATCCCGACTCCCACCACGCGCGCGAGGCGCTGGCCAAGCTCGAGCACCTGGTGGTGCAGGACATCTTCCTGACCGAAACCGCCTCCTTCGCCGACGTCATCCTGCCCGCCTCGGCGTGGCCGGAGAAGGACGGCACGGTCACCAACACCAACCGCCAGGTGCAGATGGGCCGCAAGGCGCTGCCGCTGCCCGGCGAGGCGCGCCAGGACTGGGAACTGATCCAGGAGATCGCGCGCCGCCTCGGCCTCGACTGGACCTACACGCACCCGCGCGACGTCTTCACGGAGATGGCGTCCGTCATGCCCTCGCTCGCCAACATCACGTGGGACCGCGTGGCGCGCGAGAACTCGGTGACCTATCCGTGCGCAGCCCCGGACCAGCCGGGCCAGGACATCGTCTACGGCGACGGCTTCCCCACGGCGAACAAGCGCGGCAAGCTGGTGCCGGCGGAGTACACGGCCCCCGGTGAGCCGACCGACCACGAATATCCGATGGTCCTCACCACCGGACGCCAGCTCGAACACTGGCACACCGGTGCGATGACGCGCCGCGCGAGCGTCCTCGACGCCATCGAGCCCGAGGCCATCGCCTGCCTGTCGCCCAAGGACATGAAGCGCTACGACGTGCACGGCGGCGATACGATCCGCGTCTCGACGCGGCGCGGTGCCATCGAGCTCTCGGTGCGCATCGACGAGGCGGTGCCGAGCGGGATGGTGTTCATCCCGTTCTGCTACGCCGAGGCCGCGGCGAATATCCTCACCAGCCCGCAGCTCGATCCGTTCGGGAAGATCCCCGAGTTCAAGTTCTGCGCGGCAAAGGTCGAGAAGATCGCGCGCCCCGCGGTTGCGGCGGAATAAGGGTTTCGAACGGGGGCCGGCCGCTCCCGGGGGGCTTCAAGCGTGGGCAAGCGGCGTGACTATGTTGCGGAAGGCGCCGCCTCGCGTCCGCCGATCGTCGTCGACTACGATCTGCAGTTCCGGCAAGCGCCGCTGGGTGCGGCCCTCGCCTATTGGCGCGCGCGCTGCCGCGACCGGCCGATGCCGGCGCGCGCCGATCTCGATCCCGTCGACATGCGGGAGTTCCTGTCGAACGTTCTCTTGGCGGAAGTCGCGGCCGGGCCGCGCGGCCCGGAGATCCGCATGCGCCTCGCCGGGACCGAGATCGAGGCGATCTTCGGACCGATGACCGGCAAGGCGCTGGCCGAGGCCCTGCCGCCGGACATGGTGGCGCGCTGGGCGCTGATGGCGGAAATCGTGCTGGCGGCGCGCGGGCCCGTGCGCTTCGTCACGCGCATCGCGCACCGCGCCCAGGACTACGTGACGGCCGAGGCGTTGGCGGCACCGTTGTCGAGCGGCGGCACGGACATCGACATGATGTTCGCGGTGATTCTGTTCGCGATCGAGAGCTAACGGCTCTTCTCTGTCGCAAGCAGAGCGTCGATGACGGGCCGCCAGTCGAGGCGGCCGCGCGCCAGGTCGTGTCCGGCGTTCGCGACCGGGATCAGCGTCGGCGGTGGCGCGATCAGGGCAAGGGCGCTCTGCATCTCATCGAGGCTGCCGAACGGGTCCTTGCTTCCGTGCACGAACACGCAAGCATTCCGAAGCTGCGGAAAATGCCTGGTCCGCAGATTGTCCGGCTTGTCGGGCGGATGAAGCGGGTAGGAGAGGAGCAACAGGCCGGCCGCGGCGGCAGGGTCTTCCGCCGCGAGCAACGTCGCCTGGCGTCCGCCGTAGGAATGCCCCCCGACAAAGATGCGGCCGGGCGCGATCTTGCGCAGGGCGTCGGCGGCGCGGCGGAGGCCGGCGCGATCGTCGGTGGCCGTGTGCGGCGACGGCGGGCCGCGCGGGCGGCGCTGGCGGAACGGCAGGTCGATGCGCAGCACCGCGAGCCCTGCGCCGCAAATGGCGTCGGCGGCGGCGACCAGCACCGGCGCGTCGCAATTGCCGCCGGCGCCATGCGCGAGCACCAGCCCGTCGGTGCCCGGGGTGCCGGGCCGGTGGAGGACGCCGCGGACACCATCGCCGCTGAAGGGTTCACGGGAGGACATGCCCCCGACATTATGGCGCGCTCCTTGCACCATCAACGGGGCCTCTGGAGGATCGACCGATGAGCGACATTCCTGTCATCGATATCACGCTGCTGTCGTCGGACCGGCTGGCGGACCGTCGCGCGGTTGCCGCCCGGATAGGCGAGGCGTGCCGTGGCGCTGGTTTCTTTTTGATCACCGGCCATGGTGTGCCGCCCGGTATCGTCGAGGCCGGCTTTGCCGCGTCGCGCCGGTATTTCGATCAGCCGCTCGAGGCCAAGCTCGCGCTCCAGATGACGGCGGCGACCGGCAACCGCGGCTATGCCGGTCTGGAGGTCGAACGTCTCAACGAGCGCGCGGCGGATCTGAAGGAGGCGTTCAATATCGGCCTGGACCTCGGCCCGGACGACCCGCAGATCGTCGCCAAGAAGCCGTTCCGCGCGGTCAATCTATGGCCGGACCTGCCCGGCTGGCGCGCCACCGTCCTCGCCTATTATGACAGCTGCATGCACGTGAGCCGCAACCTGCACCGCGGCTTTTCGCTCGATCTCGGCATCGCCGAGGACTTCTTCGACGACAAGATCGACCAGCCGATCGCCACCCTGCGCATGCTGCATTATCCGCCGGCACCGGCCGCGGGCACCGATCAGCCGGGTGCCGGCGAGCATACCGATTACGGCACCGTGACCATCCTTGCCACCGACGGCGTTCCGGGCCTGGAGGTGCGCCGGCGGGATGGCGGCTGGATCAGGGCGCCGCACGTGCCCGGCGCCTTCATCTGCAATATCGGCGACTGCCTCATGCGCTGGACGAACGACATCTATGTCTCTACGCCGCACCGCGTGGTGCCGCCGGCGCGCGATCGCTACTCGATCGCGTTCTTCGTCGACCCCAATCCCGAAGCGGTGGTGCGGGTGCTCGACTCGTGCCGCCAGCCGGGCGAGCCGCTCAAATATGAGCCCGTCACCGGGGCGGATTATCTGCGGTCGCGCTTTGCCGCGACCTACAGCAAGGCGGTCGCGGCGAGCTAGTAAAACGTCCGCCCCAAATTCACTTACACCCTAATTCCCTTGCAGGGGACGTCGCGCGCGCTATGGTCTCGGATCCATCGCATACGAGGAACGTCCGATGACCATCAAACGCATCAATCCCGGCCCGCGCATGAGCCAGGCCGTCGTCCACAACGGCGTGGTCTACCTGCAGGGCTTCGTCGCCGACGATTTGTCGGCGGACCTCAAGGGCCAGACGAAGCAGATCCTCGCCAAGATCGATGCGGTCCTGAAAGAGGCGGGCAGCGACAAGTCGAAGCTGTTGTCCGTGAACATCTGGATCACCGACATCCGCGCCTGGGCGGATATGAACACGGTCTGGGATGCCTGGATCTCGCCCGGCCACACGCCGGCGCGCGCCACGGTCGAATCGAAGCTCGCCAATCCCAAGGCGCTGGTCGAGATCATGGCGCAGGCGGCCGTCTGACGCCGCCGCCGCCGTGTCAGGCCACGAGCTCGAGGGTCTGTCCGGGCGGGGTGAGGGTCGGGCCGGCCGCCGCGGCGACGTAAGCCGCGATCGCCGGCTTGTAGTTCTCGAAATAGAGCCCTGGCGAGAGGCCCTCCTGCGCGATCTGCTGGGCCGCGAATGACAGGCTGGCCGGCGCCCGGCGGCGCCCGGCCTCGAACAGCGAATCATTTTCAAGGGCGCCGCTGTTGCCGCCTCCGGATCGGCCATTGCGACGCGCCGCGTCCGCGAACCGCCCGCGGACCGCCTGTGCCTGCGGCGTGCCGCTGGAGAACGCCTCCTCGCTCGCCGGATTGACGTAGTTGACTCGCGCACCAGCACCCGATCGATAGACATCGATCTGGATCACCTGTGCAGAACCCGACCCGCCGCGCGGTGTGAGCGCGGCGGGATCGGGCGAGTAGATGGCCACCGGGTTGGCCATGAGGCGTTCGCCTTTCTCTGTCTTGTATCGAGAATACGCATAAAGTTTTAATAAAAGATTGTCTAGATGGAATTTCCATTATTAGTAGTTAAAACAATGTGATAGAAACTTCTTATGTCAGGCCAAAGCCATAAATGGTTAATTTGCGTCGAATTTTATCTAATCGGTCCGACGCCTTAACGATGCCGGCGGCAAATCTCTCGTGACGCCGGCCGCAACCCGGCTAGAGTCGGCTCCCATGTCCCAGACCGCCCGCCCGGATCCGAACAATCTCGAAGCGCTGTGGATGCCGTTCACGGCCAACCGGCAGTTCAAGCGTGCACCGCGCATGCTCGTGGGTGCGAAGGACATGCATTACACGGCGGCCGATGGCCGGCAGATCCTCGACGGCACGGCCGGCCTGTGGTGCGTCAACGCAGGTCATTGCCGCGAGCCGATCACGGCGGCGATCCGCGAACAGGCCGGGCGCATGGATTTCGCGCCCGGCTTCCAGATGGGCCATCCGCTCGCGTTCGAGTTCGCAAGCCGGCTCGCAGCCCTGCTGCCCGGCGATCTCGACCACGTGTTCTTCGCCAATTCGGGCTCGGAAGCGGTCGACACGGCGCTCAAGATCGCTCTCGCCTATCATCGCGCCGCCGGCCAGCCGCAGCGCCAGCGGCTGATCGGCCGGGCCCGCGGCTATCACGGCGTCGGCTTCGGCGGCATGTCGGTCGGCGGAATCGCCGGCAACCGCAAGCAATACGGCGCCGCCCTGCTCGGCCTCGTCGATCACCTGCCGCACACCCACGACCTCGCGCACAACGCCTACACAAAAGGGCAGCCCGAATGGGGTGCCCATCTCGCCGACGAGCTGGACGCGCTCGTCCAGCTCCACGATCCCTCGACCATCGCCGCGGTGATCGTCGAGCCCTTGGCCGGCTCGACGGGCGTGCTGGTGCCGCCCAAGGGCTATCTCGAGCGCCTGCGGGCGATCTGCGACCGCCACGGCATCCTGCTCATTTTCGATGAGGTGATCACGGGGTTCGGCCGATTGGGACGCGCCTTCGCGGCCGATTATTTCGGCGTCGTGCCCGACATCATGACGATGGCCAAAGGGATCACCAACGCCACGGTGCCGATGGGTGCCGTTGCCGTGCGCAAGGCCATCTACGAGGCCTTCATGACCGGGCCGGACGGCATCGAGCTCGCGCACGGCTACACCTATTCCGGCCATCCGCTGGCCGCGGCCGCGGGCCTTGCGACAGTGGCGCTCTACCAGAGCGAAGGCCTGTTCGAGCGCGCGGCTTCGCTGGCCGCGTATTGGCAGGAGGCCATTCACTCGCTGAAAGGTGCGCCGCACATCGTCGACTTGCGCAATCTGGGCTTGGTCGCCGGGATCGAGCTGACGCCCCGTCCCGAGCGGCCGGGCACGCGTGCCTATGACGTGTTCGTCGATTGTTTCGAGCACGGGCTCCTGATCCGCGTGACCGCCGACATCATCGCGCTCTCGCCGCCTCTGATCGTTCAAAAAGCGCAGATCGACCAGATGGTTGAGACGATCGGCCAGGCCCTGCGCCGGGCCGCCTGACGGGCCGGAACAGCCACCGTCGGTGGTGGGCAAAAGGTTCAGAATTTGTTAAGGTTGTCTAGCTAGCGTGGGCCTCGGGCACCCGTGCGAGAAGCGCACGGGACAGGGACATCACTGCGGAATTCTTCTGGCAGACCCTATGGACGACTTGCGGGACGATCACGCCAGACTTCGCGCCGCCGTCGCCGCTGCCCAGGCAGTCGCCGCGGCCGGAGACATCGCATACGATTGGGATCTGGTGACGGACACGGTCCATTGGTCCGGCCGTACCAAAGCCCTGTTCGGTGAAACGCAGCCGCCGGGAACCGGCAGCGACTTCCGCGCCCTCGTGCTCGCCGACGATCAGTCGAACCGCGCCAAGAAGCTGCAGCTCCATCTCGAAGCGCGCGGCGACCAGGATTTCGACTGCGAATACCGGCTGCGCGCCGCCGATGGCCGGTTCATCTGGGTCGACGATCGCGGGGCGGCGCAGTTTCACGACGACGGCCGCCCGTCGCGTCTCTTGGGCACCTTGCGCGTCATCACCGCGCGCAAGGAGCGCGAAGCGCGCCTCGAATACATGGCGAGCTTCGATGAGCTCACCGGCCATTACAACAAGCTTCGCCTGCGCGAAGCGCTGCAGCACGGCCTTGCCCTGGCGCAGCGCTACCGGATTCCCGGCGCCTATCTCGTCGTCGGCATCGACAAGCTGACCAGCCTCGAGCAGGCCTTCGGCCCGGCCTCGGCCGATGCGCTGATCGTCGGTGTCGGCCAGCGTATCGAAGCCTGCCTGCGCGCCTCCGACATCATCGGCCGGCTGGGCGGCGACCGTTTCGGCATCGTCCTGAGCGGCTGCCCCGAGGGCAGCATCGGCATCGCCGCGGGCAAGATCCTGCAGGCCGTCCGCCAGACCCCGATCGTCACTCCCAACGGTCCCGTGCACGCCACCGTCTCGATCGGCGGCGTGGCGTTCGCCGAGCATGGCGGCACGGCACCCGAAGTCATGGGCCGCGCCGACGTGGCGCTGCAGGAAGCCAAGCGCTCCGGCCGCAACTGCTTCGTGCGCTTCTTCGAGTCCGAGGAACAGCGGGAGTCGCGCCGGCGCGCCGCCATGATGTCCGAAGAGGTCCAGTCGGCGCTCAAGACCGGCCGGCTGATCCTCGCCTACCAGCCGGTGGTGGATTCGCGTACGCACGTGGTCGATCATTACGAGTGCCTCCTGCGCCTGCGCCTCGAAAGCGGTGCGGTAATTGCGGCGGGCGCCTTCGTGCCCGTGGTCGAGCGTTCGGGCCTCATGCGCCTGATCGACCGGCGGGCTCTCGACCTCTCGTTGGCCGAGCTGTCGCGCCATCCGGACATCTCGCTCGCGATCAACATCTCGGCGGTGACGACCAGCGATGCGTCGTGGCTGCGCACCTTGAACGCCAGCGTCAAGAACCGTCCCGACATCGCCCAGCGCCTGTGCGTCGAGCTGACCGAGACCATTGCCCTCGAAAATATCGAAGAAACGGCCAAATTCGTCACCGCGTTGCGCGACCTCGGCGTGCGCGTGGCGCTGGACGATTTCGGCGCCGGCTTCACCTCGTTCCGCAACCTGCGGGCCCTTGCCGTCGACACCGTGAAGATCGACGGGTCGTTCATCAAGGACCTGGCCGGCAACGTCGACAACCAGGTGTTCGTGCGAACCTTGATGGGCCTGGCCGACAGCTTCGGATTGTCGACGGTCGCCGAATGCGTCGAGACCGCCGCCGACGCGGCACACCTCGCCGAGCGCGGCGTGCGCTACCTGCAAGGCTACTATTTCGGCAAGCCGTCCATCGAGCGCCCGTGGCTCAACCAACAGGCCAACGAGCGCCTGCCGAAGGTCGCGTCCGTGAATTAGAGTTTTTCGTCATGCCCGGCTCGTCCGGGCCATGACGGGAAGCCCGCGCGCTACTCGCTGGTCTTCTTCTTCGACAGCTCGCCCAGGCGCCGCTGCATCTCTTCGAGCTCGTGCTGCATCCGGTGCAGCTCGTCGTCGGTCGGCGCGCCGCCGCCGCCCACCACGGGGGCGTCCCCCGGCTTGGCGCCGTTCTCGAACTTGCCGAAGGGCGAGAACATCTTCATGGCGTTCTGGAAGAGCGCCATGTTCTGCTTGCCCATCTCCTCCAGCTGCTGGCCGAACGGGAACAGCCCGCCGAGCGAGCTCATATACGTTCGCATCTGCTCCTGGTTGCGGGCAAAGACCTGCATCGAGGAGTCGAGATAGCGCGGGACCAGCGCCTGCAGGCTGTTGCCGTAGAACGAGATGAGCTGGCGCAGGAAGCTCACCGGCAGCATGTTCTGCCCGCTCTTGGCCTCTTCCTCGACGATGATCTGGGTCAGCACCGAGCGGGTGATGTCCTCGCCCGTCTTGGCGTCATGGACGACGAAATCCACCCCGTCCTTCACCATCTGGCACAGGTGATCGAGGGTGACGTAGCTGCTGGTGCCGGTGTTGTAGAGCCGCCGGTTGGCGTATTTCTTGATCTTGACGGGAGGGGGGCGATCCTCGGGCGTGTCGTTCATTAATGATTGGCCTCCGCGCAGTTACGCCATGTTGCACCGCGAAAGCGCCCCTGGCAAGCCTGCACCACGGCAGCTATAGTCGGCCTTCTGATGTCCGAGCCACCCGATCTCGAGACCCTGGCCAAGCGGTACCTCGACCTGTGGCAGGATCAGGTGAGCGCCCTGGCCGCGGACCCCGAATTCACCGAAAGCCTCGGGCGCATGCTGCAGATGTCGGCCGCTCTTGGCCCGGCCGGCTGGATGTCGCTGTGGAGCGCCGCCGCCGCGGGCCTCAAACCGCAGAAGCCACATGATGCAAGTGCCGCCCGACCACCCGCCTCGAACCCGAGCGCCGCGCCCCGGCCCGCGGCCGCTGCCCCTGCACCTCACGACCGCGGCGATGACGTGGCTGAGCTCCGCCGCCGCATTGCCGCTCTTGAAGCCCGGCTCGGTGATCTTCCCGAACGAGGCCCCGCCCGGCCGAGGAAACGGCGCCGCGTGGACGTGGCTGACGCAGATGCCGTGGCAGAAGGCGGTCCAGGAGCGGGCGGAGACGCTCCGGCGGGATCTCGCGACCGTCGACCCTGACGCGTTCGCGGCCGCGGTGGGACGCGAGGTCCGCCGCCGGCTCGATGAGCTGGCCACCGGCCTCACCCGCTATCGCCGCCATCCCTACCGCCGCGACCTCAAGCCGCCGCGCTCGATCTGGCATGACGGCACCACGCATCTGCGCGACTACGGGACGGGCGCAGAAGAGCCGGGCCAGCGCCCCGTGCTCGTCATCCCCTCGCTGATCAACCGCGCCTACGTCCTCGACCTCACGGCCGAGCGCAGCTTCATGCGCTTTCTCGCGGGCCGCGGCTTCCGCCCTTATCTCGTCGACTGGGGGCGGCCGGGTCCGGTCGAGCGCGGCTTCGGCCTCTCCGAGTACATCCTCGGGCGCTTGGGCACGGCCCTCGACCGGGTGATCGAGCGCACCGGGCAGCGGCCGGCAGTGATCGGCTACTGCATGGGCGGCAACCTGGCGCTCGGCCTCGCGGCGGCACGGCCGCGCGATATATCCGCACTCGCCCTGCTCGCCACGCCGTGGGATTTCCATGCGGACCGGGCCGATCTCGCGCGCGCGACCGCGCATGCGCTGACGCCCTGGATGCCCGTGATCGAGCAGCTCGGCGAGATGCCGGTCGACGTGCTGCAGGGCCTCTTCTTTGCACTCGATCCGTTTCTCGGCGCGCGCAAGTTCCGTGCCTTCGCGGGGGCCGATCCCGAGAGCTCCAAGGCGCTCGAGTTCGTGGCCCTCGAGGACTGGCTCAATGACGGCGTGCCGCTCGCCGCCCGCGTTGCTCGCGAATGTCTCATCGGCTGGTACGGGAGCAATGAAACATCGCGCGGCGAGTGGCGGCTCGGGGGCCGCGCGGTGCTGCCGTCGCGCATCGACATTCCGAGCTTCGTGGTGATCCCCGGGCAGGACCGCATCGTGCCGCCGGCGTCGGCCGAGGCGCTCGCCCGCGCGTTACCCAATGTCACGCGACTGTCGCCGCCGCTCGGGCATATTGGGATGATGGTGGGCGGCAAGGCGACCGACCTGGTGTGGCAGCCGCTGGCCGGCTGGCTGGACTCGGCCGTCGCCCCACGTTAAACAGGCTTGGGGGGAGCCCAGACGCCCGTCAGCCTTCAGGAACCATCCGTCACGAAGGAGCGCTCCTATGTCCGAAGAAATCGTCATCGCCTCCGCCGCCCGCACTCCGGTCGGCAGCTTCAACGGCGCGTTCGCCACGTTGTCGGCCCATGCGCTGGGGACGGTCGCGATCGTCGAAGCGATGAAGCGCGCGAACGTGGCGCCCGGCGACGTGACCGAAGTCATCATGGGGCAGATCCTCGCCGCCGGAGAGGGGCAGAACCCGGCGCGCCAGGCCGCGGTCGCGGCCGGCATCCCGGTCGAGCGGACCGCCTACGGGATCAACCAGCTGTGCGGCTCGGGCCTGCGCTCGGTCGCCCTCGGCTTCCAGGCAATCAAATGCGGCGACAGCGAGATCGTGGTCGCGGGCGGCCAGGAGAGCATGACGCAGGCGCCGCATTGCGCGTACCTGCGGGCCGGCGTGCGCATGGGCAACGGCGAACTCGTCGACACGATGATCAAGGACGGGCTGTGGGACGCCTTCAACGGCTACCACATGGGAAACACGGCCGAGAACGTGGCGCTGAAGTGGCAGATCACGCGCGAGCAGCAGGATGAGTTTGCGCTCATCTCGCAGAACCGCGCCGAGGCGGCGCAGAAGGCCGGCAAGTTCAAGGACGAGATCGCGCCGGTAACGGTGAAGACCCGCAAGGGCGACGTGGTCGTGGACCAGGACGAGTATCCGAAGCACGGCACGACGATCGATACGCTGAAAAAGCTGCGCCCGGCCTTCGACAAGAACGGCACCGTGACCGCGGGCAACGCGTCGGGAATCAACGACGGGGCTGCGGCGGTCGTGCTGATGACCGCACGCGAGGCCGAGAAGCGCGGCGTGCAGCCGTTGGCGCGCATCGTGTCGTGGGCGACGGCCGGCGTCGATCCGGCGGTGATGGGGTCGGGTCCCATCCCGGCCTCGCGCGCGGCCCTCAAGAAAGCGGGCTGGCAGATCGGCGATCTCGACCTCGTCGAGGCGAACGAGGCGTTCGCCGCGCAGGCCTGCGCGGTCAACAAGGACCTCGGCTGGGATCCGTCGAAGGTGAACGTCAACGGCGGGGCGATCGCGCTCGGCCATCCGATCGGCGCCTCGGGCGCGCGCGTGCTGACGACGCTGCTGCACGAGATGCGGCGCCGCAAGTCGAAGAAGGGGCTGGCGACATTGTGCATCGGCGGCGGCATGGGCATCGCCATGTGCGTCGAGCGGGTGTAAGACAGCTCGAGATAAGCGGCGGGGAGCGGGGAGGCCCGGCGTCCGGATCGACGGACGCTGGCAAGCCCCTTGCATCGAACCCGGGCGGAACACGGAGGAAACCATGGCAGGACGAGTGGCAGTGGTCACGGGCGGTACGCGCGGCATCGGGCTCGCGATCTCGGCCGCACTCAAGAAGGCGGGCTATCGCGTGGCCGCCAATTACAGCGGCAACGATGAGATGGCGAAGAAATGCACGGCCGAGACCGGCATTCCCGCCTACAAGTTCGACGTGTCGGACTTCAAGCAGTGCGAGGCGGCCGTCAAGAAGATCGCGGCCGAGATCGGTCCGGTCGATATCCTGGTCAACAATGCCGGCATCACGCGCGACGCCACCATGCACCGCATGACGTTCGAGCAATGGAACGCGGTCATCCAGACCAATCTGACCTCGTGCTTCAACATGTGCCGCTGCGTGATCGACGGCATGCGCGAGCGCAGCTTCGGCCGCATCGTCAATATCGGCTCGATCAACGGCCAGGCCGGACAATACGGCCAGGTGAACTACGCCGCGGCGAAGTCCGGCATCCACGGCTTCACCAAGGCGCTCGCCCAGGAAGGCGCGGCCAAGGGCATCACCGTGAATGCCATCGCGCCCGGCTACATCGACACCGACATGGTGCGGGCCGTGCCGGAGGAGGTGCTCAAGAAGATCGTGGCGCGCATTCCGGTCGGCCGGCTCGGCCGCGCCGACGAGATCGCGCGCGGCGTGCTGTTCCTGGTCGCCGACGATGCGGGCTTCATCACCGGCTCGACCTTGTCGATCAACGGCGGCCAGCACATGTATTGAGGCGCCGGCCGCCATGCCCACCGTGCCGATGATCGAATACGCCGAAGCCAGTCCGGAGGTGCGCGCCGTCTATGACGACATCATGGCGACGCGCAAGGTCGATTGGATCAACAATTTCTGGAAGGTGCTGGCCGCGCATCCGCCGACGCTCAAGCGCACCTGGGAGAGCATCAGGCAGGTGATGGCGCCGGGCGCCCTCGATCCCGTCACCAAGGAGATGATCTATCTCGCGGTGAGCATCACCAACGGCTGCGAGTACTGCACGTATTCGCATACGGCCGGCGCCCGCAAGGCCGGCATGACCCCCGCCATGCATGCCGAGCTCCTGGCGATCGTCGGCATGGCCAACGAGACGAACAAGCTCGCCGACGGCTATCGCGTGCCGGTCGACGAGGCGTTCAAATAGGCGGCCACAGATTTAAGACAAAACCACAACGAATGCGCGACGTTCCACCTATAGAAACCCATAGGTGCGTGGGGCTTGCAGGTGTCGCGCGGGTGCAAATATTCTTGGGCGGGGGCAGGGACGATGGAGATGAGCATGTCTCCTGGACAGCGCACGATCCTCGTGGTCGATGACGATGAGGACGTCCTGAACCTCGCCCGCGCCTATCTCGCGGACCAGGGATACAACGTCCTGCACGCGCCGAACGCAGCCGAGGGTTTGCGCATCCTCGAAGGCGCCAAGGTCGACCTGCTGTTCACCGACATCGTGATGCCCGGCGACATGGACGGCTTCGATCTGGCCGAGCGCGCGCGGCAGGCCTGCCCGGGTCTGCGCGTGCTTTATACGAGCGGTTTCCTCAAGGAGCTGCCGCGGCGCGGCACGACGCCGCCCGAGGGTGCGATGCTGCCGAAGCCGTGGCGCCTCTCGCATCTCGACGAGGCGGTGAAGCGCGCGTTCGAGTAGCCGCGCGCTATCCCTTCGGCACGGTCGCCTGCATGGACGGCCGCTTCGCGAACTCGTCGTACCACGCGAAGAGCTTCGGTCGGCCGGGCCGGATGTCGCCAATCGGCTTCCGGAACTCCAGCCAGCCGATCGCGCAGGCGATCGCGATCTGGCCGAGATTCAGCGGCCCGCCCAGGTTCTCGGTCTCGGCCAAGTCGAGGCCTTGCGTGATCTTCTTGGCCTGCCCGGCGAGCCAGTCGCTCCACTGCTTCTCCTGCGGCCGGATGGCGAGTTCGTAGCGGCTGATGATTCCGGCATCGAGGATGCCATCGCCCAGCGCCTGCATGCGCAGCACGCGCCAGCGGTCGCCGCCCGAGGCCGGGATGAGCTTGCGCCCGTCGTGGAGCGAGTCGAGATATTCGCAGACCACCCGTGAATCGAAGAGCGCTTCGCCGCCGTCGGTCACCAGGGTCGGCACCTTCATCAGCGGGTTGTCGCGCGCGATGTCGGCGTTCGGCTTGGTCGGCACCACGCTGGTCGGCACCTGCTGGATCTTCTTGTCGAGGCCGGTCTCGATCGCCGTTACCATGACCTTGCGGACATAAGGCGACGCGGCGGAAAAGTAGAGCTTCACCGTATCCTCCCCCGATTGGGTTGCGTCAGAACTTGTCTTTGCGCGTGCGCACCGCCGCGAACACGGCGACCGGGTCGCCCGGCGAGAGGCCGACTGCGCGCGCGAGGCCGGGGTCGGCCGCGCGCAGGAACGGGTTGGCGGCGCACTCGGACTCCATCGTCGACGGCAAGGTCGCCTTGCCCGCGGCGCGCAGCCTGTCGATCTCGGCCGCGCGCGCCTTCAGTGCTGCATTGTCCGGATCGACGGTCAGCGCGAACTTGGCGTTCGACTGCGTGTATTCGTGGCCGCAGTAGACGCGCGTGTCGCCGGGCAGCCGGCGCAGCTTGGAGAGCGAGGTCCACATCTGCTGCGGCGTGCCCTCGAACAGGCGGCCGCAGCCGAGCGAGAACAGCGTGTCGCCCGTAAACACCGCCTTGGCGCCGGCGAACCAGAACGCGATGTGCCCGCGCGTGTGGCCGGGAATGTCGAACACCTGGGCGCGCTCCTGGCCGAAATCGTAAGTCTCGCCCTCGGCGAGTGCCACGTCGATGCCGGGGATGCGCGCCCGGTCGGCGGCAGGACCGACGATGGTGGCGCCGGTCTCGCGTTTGAGCTCGAGGTTGCCGCCGGTGTGGTCGGGGTGATGGTGCGTGTTGAGGATGTGGGTAAGCTTCCAGCCGAGCGCGTCGAGCTTGGCCTTGACCGGGACGGCTTCGGACGGATCCACGCAGGCGACCGCACCGGAGGCGGGCTCGCGCAGCAGCCACACGAAATTGTCGCGCAGGCAGATCAGATGGTCGATGTCGAGGCTCATGGGGACAGGTGTAGACCAGTCGGCCTGCGGCGGAAAGCCCCCGCAGCTCAAAATCCTGTGCGGGCTCGTCTCGCGCCGGCGGGCGTGTCTCGGTATGGTGGAACCATGACCGAGCCCATCATCGACGCGCACCACCACATCTGGCGGCTCGCGCACACGCCGTGGCTCGCGGGCCCGCCGGTGGCGCGCATCTTCGGCGATTACACGGCGTTGCGGCGCGACTACACGGTCGACGAGTTCAAGCGCGAGGTGACCGCGCACGGCGTGGTGAAGTCCGTCTACGTGCAGATCAACGTGGCGCCGGGCCAGGAGGTCGAGGAGGTCGCGTGGGTGCAGTCGGTGGGCGACGCGCAGGGCTTTCCGCACGCGATCACCGGCTATGCGGACCTCATGGCGCCCGATGTCGCGGCGGTGCTCGACCGCGAGCTCGCCTATCCCAATCTGCGCGCGATCCGCCAGCAGCTGCACTGGCACGAGACCCCGCTCTACCGCTTCGCGAGCCGCCCCGACCTGATGCACGATGCGGCGTTCCGCCACGGCCTGCGGGAGGTCGAAGCGCGCAACCTGCTGTTCGAGCTGCAGGTGTTCCCGGGCCAGATGGCGGATGCGGCACGGCTGGCCGCCCAATTTCCACGGCTGCAGTTCGTTCTCTTGCACGCCGGCATGCTGGTCGACCGCAGCAGTCAAGGCTGGGCCGAGTGGCGCGCCGGCATGCGCGGGCTTGCGGCGTACCCCAACGTGGCGGTGAAGCTCTCGGGCCTCGGCACGTTCGTGCACGAGTGTTCGACCGCCTTGTGGCGGCCGGTGATCGAGGAGACGTTGTCGCTGTTCGGCGCGCAGCGCTGCCTCTTCGGCAGCAATTTCCCGATCGAAAGCTTGTGGACGAGCTACGGCCGGATCATCGCGGTCATGCAGGACTGCCTGGCGGCGCTGTCGGCCGCGGAGCGCCGGGCCGTGCTGCACGACGCGGCGGCGCGCCTGTACAGGCTCTAGGCGCTCGCGCCCAGGAAGCCAAGTACGCGCCGCCATAACCTGAGGATCGGCAGGCGCTCGGCCTCGGGCTCGATCTCGAGGCCGACCTTCGAGATCTTCTCCTTGCGCAGGGCGCGCACCACGAGCTCGATGTCGCCGATCTTGACCCGGTCGCCGACGACCACGTTCTGCCCCAGCCGCATGTTCATGAATTCGGCCAGGGTGCGGTCGTGATAGACGGGCTCGAACGGCACGCCATAGAGGCTGCACACCTCGCCCAGGCGCACCGAGGATTCGAGCACGAACTCGCCGAGCTCGGGGGCCGCGATGCGCTGGCGCCGCCGTGGCGGGGTGGAGAACAGCGCGTCCAGTGCGATGATCTGCTCCGGCGGCACGAGGGCGATCACGTAGTCGTCGACGCGCAGGCGGTCGAGCTGCGTGCGGTCGACGAGGGCGCCGTCGCGGATCACCGCCAGGATGCGCGTGCGCGGCGGCAGCGGCAGCTTCGCGTAGGGCTGCAGCAGCGCGGGGCTCGCGGGCGCCACGCGCCAGCCGGCCGCGTCGCGGTCGACCGAGGTCGGCAGCTCGATCTCCTGGCGTGCCGGCGCTTCGGGGGCCGGCGGCAGCACCAGGCCGAGGAGGCGCGCGGCCGGCGCCACGGTCCAGCCCTGGATCAGGAGCGAGGACAGCACCACGAAGAACGCGATGTCGAAATATTGGGTGCCGTGCGGCAGACCGGCGAGCACCGGCACCGTGGCGAGGAAGATCGGCACGGCGCCGCGCAGGCCGACCCAGGCGATGAACGCCTTCTCGCGCCAGCGGAAGCGGAACGGGATGAGGCTGACCGCGACCGCGACCGGCCGCGCCACGAGGATGAGCACGAGGCTGAGAGCCGCGGTGCCGGCGAGGTTGTCGAGCAGGTCGTGCGGCGTCACCAGGAGGCCCAGCATCAGGAACATGAGGATCTGCGCCAGCCACGCCAGGCCGTCGTGGAACCGGCTGATCAACGCGTGCGCGCGGTGCCGGTGGTTGCCGAGGATGAGCCCGGCGAGATAGATGGCAAGGAAGCCGCTGGCATCGAGACTCTGCCCGCCGGCGAAGATGAGGAGGCCGCCGGCCGCGGCCAGGATCGGATAGAGGCCGGCGGCGATCTCGACGCGGTTGATGAGGGCGAGGAGCGCGTAGCCGCCGACCACGCCGATCACCGCACCGCCGCCCATCTGGCGCACGAACTCGAGCGCGAATCCCCAGGTCAGCGAGTGGTCCGGATGACTGAGGAGATTGACCCCGGCGATGGTGAGGAAGATTCCGGTCGGATCGTTGGCGCCGGATTCGACCTCGAGCGTCGCGCTCACCCGCCGGCCGATCTCGTTGCCGCCGGAGTGCAGCAGCAGGAAGACCGCGGCCGCATCGGTCGGTGCCACGCTGGCGCCGACCAGGAAGCCCTGCAGCGGCGTCATGCCCAGCGCATAGACCGCCGCCACCGCGGCAATGCCTGCGGTCACGACCACGCCGACCGTGGCGAGGCTGAGGGCCGGCCACAGGCCGATGCGGAACACCTGACGCGGCGTGCGCAGCGCGCCATCGAACAGGATGAGGGCCAGCGCCATGCTGCCGACGAGATACGCCGCCCCGAAATTGTCGAACTGGATGCCGCCGGGACCCTCCTCGCCGGCCAGCATGCCGAGGCCGAGAAAGACCAGCAGCAACGGGGCACCCAGGCGCGAGGAGAACATGCCCGCGAGGATGCTGAGCGCCACCAGCGCCGCACCGACCAGGATGAACTCGTTGCCGAACTGCATGGCTCACCATAGCGCGGCAGGTGCCCGCGCGGATATGGCGGAGCATGTGGTAGACTGGTCCCAAGCGTCGGGAATCCCGGGCGATTTCCGGCAACTCAGGCGAACGGGATTCGCTCCGGCATGTGGACCGACGTCGTCGATCTGCGCGATTTCTACACGACCGCTCTCGGCCGTACGGCCCAGCGCGCGATCCGCCGCCGCCTCAAGGAGATGTGGCCGGACGTCCACGGCCAGCGGCTGCTCGGCATCGGCTACGCCACGCCCTTCCTGCGCCCGTTCCTGCCCGACGCCGAGCGGGTGCTGGCGATGATGCCGGCGCCACAAGGCGTCCTCGCCTGGCCGGCCGAAGGACCCAACATGGCGGCGCTTGCCGCCGAGAACGAGCTGCCGCTGCCCGATGTGTCCATTGACCGCGTGCTGCTGGTGCACGCGCTCGAGCACAGCGAGGCGCTGCGCCCTATGCTGCGCGAGATCTGGCGCGTCATGGCTGGGGGCGGCCGCCTCATCATCGTGGTGCCCAACCGCCGCGGCCTGTGGGCGCGCTTCGAGCGCACGCCGTTCGGCCTCGGCCAGCCCTACAGCGCCGGCCAGCTGTCGCGCCTGTTGCGCGACAACCTCTTCACCCCGCTCGCCACGCGCTGGGCGCTGTTCATCCCGCCCTTCGCCTCGCGGCTGTGGCTGTCCTCTGCAGGGGCGTGGGACCGCATCGGCGAACGCTGGTTCAGCCGCGTCGGCGGCGTGGTCATGATCGAGGCGAGCAAGCAGCTCTACGCGCCCACCGCCGTGCGCGTGCCCGACAAGGCCGAGCTGCGCCGCCGGGCGGCGCAGCACGTCCTCGGGCATCCGGCGGGCGGGTGAGGCGAGGCGGCTTACCGCCGCTTGCTGACCACGAACAGGCCTTGCTCGCCAAACAGGTTGGCGAGGAAGCCGGTTGCCTTGAGATAGCGCGGGCGGCCCCAGCGGTCGAGCACCAGGCTGCGCTCGATGACGATGCCGAGATCCTCGCACAGCTCGACGAAGTCGGCGATCGTGCACAAATGGATGTTGGGCGTTTCGTACCAGGCGCTGTCGAGCGAGTCGGTGACCGGCATCTTGCCGCGCGTCAGCAGCGACAGGCGGATATGCCACACCCCGAAATTGGGAAACGAGACGATGGCGCGCCGGCCGATGCGCACCACCTCGCCCAGCACCGTCTTCGGGTCGAACGTCGCCTGCAGGGTCTGCGACAGGATGACGTAGTCGAACGCATCCGACGGATAGTCATGCAGGTCGGTCTCGGCGTCGCCCTGGATGACCGACAGGCCCTGGCGCACGCAGGCGTTCACGCCGGCCTGGCTCCACTCGATGCCGCGGCCGTCGACGTCCTTGTTGTGCACCAGCCAGTCGAGGAGGGCGCCGTCGCCGCAGCCCACGTCCAGCACGCGCGCGCCGCTCGTCACCATGTCCGCGATGACCTGCAGGTCGACGCGGATGTTGGCGCGCGAGCGCACCGGTGGGGTGATGGCGGCGACGTTCATAATGGTGTGCGCAAGCCCCGGTGCTCGGCGCAGCCGTTGAGGAAGCCCGAGAGCGTGGCGAAGAACTCCGGCTCGTCGAGCAGGAACGCGTCGTGCCCCTTGTCGGTGCTGATCTCGACGAAGCTGACGTTCGCCGCCGCCGCGTTCAGCGCGTGCACGATGGCGCGGCTCTCCGGGGTCGGGAACAGCCAGTCGCTGGTGAACGACACCAGGCAGAACCGCGTCTTCGTCCCGCGGAACGCGTTCACCACCGCACCGTCGTGCTCGGCCGCCATGTCGAAATAGTCCATGGCGCGCGTGATGTAGAGATAGGAGTTGGCGTCGAAGCGGTCGACGAAGGTCGAGCCCTGGTGGCGCAGATAGCTCTCCACCTGGAAATCGGCGTCGAAGCCGTAGCTCACCTGCTCGCGGTCCTGCAGCTGGCGGCCGAACTTCCGGTGCAGCGCCGGCTCGGAGAGATAGGTGATGTGTGCTGCCATGCGCGCGACCGCGAGCCCGCGCACCGGCTTCCTGCCCGCACGCTGGTATTCGCCGTTGCACCATTCGGGATCGGCCATGATCGCCTGCCGGCCGACCTCGTGAAACGCGATGTTCTGCGCCGAATGGCGCGTGGCGCAGGCGATCGGCACCGCCGAGAATACGCGCTCCGGGTAAGCGGCGGCCCATTGCAGGACCTGCATGCCGCCCATCGATCCGCCGATGACGCAGAATAGGCTCTCGATGCCGAGATGATCGATGACGCGCAGCTGGGCCCGCACCATGTCGCCGATGGTGATCACCGGAAAGGACAGCCCCCACGGCTCGCCGGTCGCGGGGTTGATGTCCGCAGGGCCCGTCGAGCCCATGCAGCCGCCCAGAACGTTGACGCAGATCACGCAGTAGCGGTCCGTGTCCAGGGTCAGGCCCGGCCCGACCATGTGCTCCCACCAGCCCGGCTTTCCGGTGACCGGATGGGTCTCGGCGACGAACTGATCGCCGGTGAGCGCGTGGCAGACGAGAATCGCGTTTGACTTGTCGGCGTTCAGCTCGCCATAGGTCTGGTAGGCCACCGTGAACGGCGCGAGAGACACGCCGCAGTCGAGCTGCAGACTGGCGCTGGCCGAAAAATCGAGCCGGTGGCCGGGCAGCAGGATCTGCGGCGCCACGGGCGCCACCGGGGCTGTCACCGACGCGGGCATGCCCGCGGGCAGGGCTGATTTGAGGTTGCTCATAATCCTTAAGGGTGCCGCACCATGCATCAGCGGGTCCGGGGTTGCAAGCCTGAGCGCCCCGGTGGGACGGAGGCCCGCACGCCCCGGAGGGCTCTGCGGAACCTTTGATTTTACTGGGTTTCCCCGCTATTCCTACAGGCCCATTCCCGCTGGTTCCAGTTGGATCGCCCATGGCTGCCATCCCATCCGCCATCGCCCCCGCTGCGCGGTCGCTCGCCGCTCTCCGCCGCGAGATCGATTCGATCGACGACCAGCTCCACGACCTGCTGATGCAGCGTGCCGAGGTGGTGGCGGAGGTCGCCGGCGCCAAGGCGAGGGAAGGGGGGGCCGCCGCCCCGCTGTTCCGCGCCGGCCGCGAGGCCGAGATCCTGCGCCGCCTTGTCGCGCGCAACCGCAAGCCCCTGCCGGTCGAGCTGGTTGTGCGGCTGTGGCGCGACATCATGGTGGCGTCCACGCGCCAGCAAGGGCCCCTGACCGTGGCGGTCGCGAACGCGGGTGCCGATCTCGCGCGCGATCATTTCGGCGGGGCAGCACTGCGCCCTGTCGCGTCCGCGGCCGCCGTGCTCGCCGCGGTGGCCAAAGGCAGGGCACAGCTGGGCGTGCTGCCGCTGTCCGGCTGGTGGCACCGCCGGCCGCCGGATGTCCGCATCCTGGCCGGCCTGCCGTTCATCCGCACCGTGCCCGGCAAGGCGCCGGAGGCGGTGGTGATCGGCCGTCAGGATTTCGAGCCGTCGAGCGACGATGCCCTCTATGTCGCGGTCGCGTGGGGCAAGGGCATGGGGAAGAGCGCCCGCCGCCCGAAGCTGCCGTCGGCCCGCGTGCTCGCGACCGCGCGCCGCGCCGGCGCGCCGCTCAGCCTCATCGAGACCACGGCCTCTTATGCCGAGCTGCGGGCCGCGGTGGGCTACACGGCGACCGTCGAGTTCCTCGGCGGCTACGCCCGGCCGATCGTGCTATCTCCTCCTTCGAAAGCAAGTTCTGCGAAGGCCAAACGATGACAGCGCCGCGCGCCCATCCCAGCATCCTGAAGATCGAGCCGTATGTCGGCGGAAAATCCAAGCTCGCCGGCCACGCGCAGACGATCAAACTGTCGTCGAACGAAAGCGCGCTCGGCCCGAGCCCGCGCGCCATCGCGGCCGCACGCGCCGCGATCGAGACCATGCACCGCTATCCGGACGGCGGCTCGAGCGAGCTCCGGGCTGCGATCGGCAAGCGCTTCGGGCTCGATCCCGAGCGCATCGTCTGCGGCACCGGTTCGGACGAGCTGATCGCACTCCTGTGCCGCGCCTATTCCGGCCCGGGCGATGAGGTGCTGTACAGCCAGTACGGCTTCGTCATGTACCCGATCGCCGCCCTCTCGGCCGGGGCGGCACCTGTCGCCGCACCCGAGCGGACGTACCGCATCGACGCGCTGGCGAGCGGCGCCACGCCGGTGGCCGCGCCCGCGACGGGCTACCGCGCCGACGTCGAGGCGCTGCTCGCGCATGCGAACGCGCGCACGAAGCTGTGTTTCATCGCCAATCCCAACAACCCGACCGGCACCTATCTCACCACCGAGGAGATCAAGCGCCTGCGCGAGGGCTTGCCCGCGGGATGCCTGCTGGTGATCGACGCAGCGTATTCCGAATACGTGACGCGCAACGATTACTCGGCCGGCGCCGAACTCGTCGACGCGCGCGACGATGTGGTGATGCTGCGCACCTTCTCGAAGATGTTCGCCATGGGCGGCATGCGTATCGGGTGGGCCTATTGCCCGCCTTCGATCATCGACGTGCTGCACCGCATCCGCGGCGTGTTCAACATCGCGGGGCCTGCACAGGCGGCCGGGATCGCCGCCCTGGAGGATCTCGCGCACCAGGACAAAAGCCGCGCGCACAACGATATCTGGCTGCCCTGGCTCACCAACGAGCTGCGGCGTCTGGGGCTCGACGTTGTCGACAGCGTCGCCAATTTCGTGCTCATCGGGTTCCCGGCGACCGGTCCCAAGACGGCGGCGGCGGCGAACGCGTTCCTGAACTCGCGCGGCATCATCCCGCGCGCCGTCGGCAATTACGGGCTGCCCAACCACCTGCGCATCACCATCGGCACCGAGCCGGAGATGCGCGCCGTGGTCGCGGCACTCGAGGATTTCCTGAAATGAAGCGCGGCAAGGTGCCGCCGCTGTTCGATCGGATCGCGATCATCGGCTTCGGCCTCATCGGCTCCTCGCTCGCGCGCGCCGTGCGCAAGGAGAAGCTCGCGCGTCGCATCGTCGCGTGCGATGCGAGTGCCGCCGCCCGCGCGGTCATCAAGAAGCTGAGGCTCGCCGACCGCGTGGTGTCGGGTGCGGCCGAGGCCGTGGCCGGGGCCGATCTCGTGGTGCTGGCGGTGCCGCAATCGGCCAATGCGGCGGTCGCCAAGGCGATCGCGAGGCACCTGGCACCTGGCGCCATCGTCACAGACGTCGGCTCGGTGAAAGAGGCGGCGCTGCGGGACCTCACCGCCCATCTCGGGCCCGCGGCGATCCTGGTGCCCGGCCACCCGATCGCCGGAACCGAGAACTCCGGCCCGGCGTCGGGGTTCGCCGAGCTCTTCGCGGGGCGCTGGTGCGTGCTGACGCCGCCGCCCGGCACGCCGGCGTCCGCCGTGGCCAAGGTGCGCGAGCTGTGGCGGCGCTGCGGCATGCGGGTCGAGACGATGGACGCCGCACACCACGACCGCGTTCTGGCGATCACCAGCCACGTGCCGCACCTGATCGCCTACACGATCGTCGACACGGTGGCCGAGCTCGAAGCGCACCTGAAGGCCGAGGTGATCAAGTTCGCCGCCAGCGGCTTCCGCGACTTCACGCGCGTCGCCGCGTCCGATCCGGTGATGTGGCGCGACATCTTCCTCGCCAACAAAGAGGCGGTGCTCGAGATGATGGCGCGCCTCTACGAGGATATCGCCCTTTTGCAGAAGGCGATCCGCAACGGCGACGGCAAGACCCTGCACCGCGTGTTCACCCGCTCGCGCCGCATCCGCCGCTCCATCGTGCAGGCGAAGCAGGACTGACCAAAGGTCAGCCCCCGCGTAAGCGGGGGTCCAGCGAAGACCTGCAATATCTCCGCACGCGCCCTGGATGCCCGCTTTCGCGGGCATGACAGGTTATTGGAATCTGAGCGCAGGCACCGGCAGCAGCGGGATTCCCGCCACGAACAGGCGGCCGTCCTGGGCGGTCAAGGGGATCTGCACCTCGTCCGGGCCGTCCTTGTTCTGCCGCCCCAGCGCCCGCAGCGCGATCTTGGCCGCGGCGGCCGGGAAGGGCTTGAGCTGGCCGGTCGCCTGCAAGGCATCGATGGTTTCGTCGTAGCCGCGCCAGCGGGCGGTGAAGGCGCCGAGCGGCCGGTTCTGCTCGTCGAGGGCGAGGGTGCCGTTGCCGTCGGCGTCCACCGGGCCCCATTTCACCGCGGCCTTGTTGATCTCGATCGAGCCACCGTCATCGCGCCAGGCCGCGATCGCAGTGGCGAGCGTACCGCCCGGCAGCCGCCCCTTGAAGGAGAGGTTGAGCTCCGCATGCGCCACCTGCGTGCCGAGGACCTGGGCCGGGGTGCGGGCGAGCGTGGCGTTGTCGAGGGCGATCGTCAGGTCGAAGACGTCGGTCTGATGATCCGCGTCCCCCCGGTGCAGTTGGGCGTCCGCGGTGAAATGGTCGGCATGCGTGGGTGCGACGTCCGCCGCGCGCGTCAGGGTCACGTCGCCGAGATCGAGCGCCAGATGGTCGAGCCGGCCGCGCTCGTCGACCGCGACGCGGCCGTCCGGCCGGACCGCGTTCAGGGTCCATGTCTCGGCGACGTTGCCGGCACCGACCGAAAACCGCTGGTCGCCCGGAAACCGCAACGGGACCTCGCGCGTCGACCACGGTGCCAGGTCGGCTTCGACCGCATAACCCTGCCAGGTCCACTCGGTCGGCCCGGCGCCGGCCATGTTCGGCTGGCTGACCGTCACCCGCCAGTGCAGCGGATATCCGGTCACGGCGAGGGTCGTGTAGTCGACCTTGAGGCCGTCGGCGCGGCGGCCCGCAGCCCAGCCCTCGACCTCGCTGCGCGTGCGGTCGGCGATGCGCAGCCAGGCGAGGCTCCAGCCCGCGGCGGCGAGCACGACGAGAAGTCCGGCCAGGACGGCGATGCGGGTGCTGCGGGTTCCTGCCATGGCTCGGCGTTATAGTCTGCGCGTACCGGCCGGTCGAGTGCCGGCCGTCACAGGGCAGGAGGGTAGCGGCCTCTATCCGCGCGCGCTTCTGCTCGGTATTCTCCCGGTCTTACATGCCGCGCGACGCCTCTGCGATTCCCGTTGCCCCTCCGCCGTCCCTTGCCTGGACGGCCCTTGCCCCGGCCGTGTTCGTGGTGCTGTGGTCGACGGGCTTCGTCGCCGCGAAGACCGGCCTTGCCTACGCCGAGCCGTTCACCTTCCTGTTCGCGCGCTTTGCCATCGTCACGGCGGCCATGCTGGTCGCCTCGCTCATCGTGGGTGCGGCCTGGCCGCGCGGCGTCATGGTAGGGCATATCGCGGTGGTCGGGCTCCTGATGCATGCCTCTTATCTCGGCGGCGTGTTCACCGCGATCATGCTCGGCATGCCGGCCTGGCTCATTGCGCTCGTGGTCGGCTTGCAGCCGATCCTCACCGCGACCGTTGCCGGCCCGCTGCTCGGCGAGCGGGTGAGCGGGCGCCAATGGCTCGGCCTGGTGCTCGGCTTCGGCGGCGTCGCGATCGTGCTCGTGGAGGGCACCGGCTTTGCGGGGGCGGGGGGATTTGGTGGAGCGGCGATCGCGGCGTCGATCGTGGCCTTGCTCGGTGCCACCGGGGGGACGCTCTACCAGAAGCGATACTGCGCGCACGTGAACATATGGACCGGTGCGGTCATCCAATACACGGCCGCGGGTGCGGCACTTCTCGTGCCGGCCTGCCTGTTCGAGACCATGCACATCACCTGGTCCGGCCCGTTCATTGCATCGATGGCGTGGTTGACCGTGGTGCTGTCCGTCGGCACCGTGAGCCTGCTCTATCTCCTGATCCGCCGAGGTGCGGTGTCCAAGCTCGCCAGCCTCTTCTTCCTGATCCCGCCGACGACAGCCCTGATCGCCTGGGCGATGCTCGGCGAGACGTTGAACGCGCGGGCGCTGGCCGGCATGGCTGTGGCGGCGGTCGGTGTGGCGCTGGTGCAGAGAGGCTGAGCGGGTCGATGCGTCGGGTGGTCAAACCCAAGTCCCGCACCAGCCGCGAGCACATCGAGCGTCCGCCGCCGCACGATGGACGCGATGTGTGGATCTTCGCCTATGGCTCGCTGATGTGGCATCCGGGCTTTCCCTACGAGGAGGCGCGGCCGGCGCTCTTGCGCGGCTATCACCGCTCGTTCTGCCTCTACTCGCATCAATACCGCGGCACGCCCGAGAAGCCTGGGCTGGTGCTGGGGCTGGACGTCGGCGGCTCCTGCCGCGGCATCGCCTATCGCGTGAAGGCGCGCAACGCCAAGCGCGTCATGGCCTATCTGTGGCGGCGCGAGATGCCAGCGCGCACCTATGCCTGCCGCGAGGTCAAGGTCGAGCTCGCCGGGCATGCCGTCCGCGCCTGCGCCTTCATCGTCCGCCGCGACCATCCGCAATACGCGCCCGACCTGTCGGTCCAGCGCACGGTCGAACTCGTCTGTCAGGGCCATGGCCGGCGCGGCCCCTGCATGGCCTATCTGGAAAACACCGTGCGCCATCTCGACCAGCTCGGCATCCCCGACCGCCGCCTGCACGCGATCCTCAAGCGCGTCGAAGCCCGCAGTAAACGCGCGGCTGCCTAAGTCCGTCATGCCCGGACTTGTTCCGGGCATCCACGTCGGGCCGAAAGCTTTGACGCTTATCATTTGCACGCCGACGTGGATCGCCGGGACAGGCCCGGCGATGACGATTGCCTAGTGTGGCGATGGCGTTCCTGGTTTGCCGAACATCTGTTCGAGATGCCGCTGCGTCGAATCGCGCATCAGGCCGGCCTCGATGCGGCCGGGGTCACGGAAAAAGTCCGCCGCCAGGCCGCGGTCGGTGACGGTCGTGGCCAGAAGGTCGAGGCCCCCTGCCACGTCGGTCACGTTGTCGGCACGGATCAGCCGAGCCTCGGCCGCGTCCCGGCCGAGCACGCGCGCGAAGTACTCGTAGGGCGGCAGGCGCTCGCGCGGGCGTGAAGGTCCCAGCACCACGACGTAGAGCCGCGCCCATTCGGCCGTCCCCATCTCGGCCCGCCAGCGCGTGACCAGCGCATCGAGGCTTATGAGCTCGGCGTCGGAGGCGTCGTAGAGATTGCCGAGCAGCGACGGGCCCACCTCGTCCGCATAGGCGCGGAGAGCGGCACTCGAGACCGCGCCGTCGGCGAGGACCTTGTCCATGAAGGCGAGCGAGGACCTGTACATGGCGCGCACCCGCTTCGCATCGTCCCAGTGCAGCCCGAGCTCGTCGATGAGCGGCGTCGCCTCGGCAACCCGCGCCCGATACGTCACGAGGTCGGCACGCCAGCCTGCGAAATCGTTCCGGTCGACATGCGGCTGGAGCAGCGAGTACAGCCCGAGAGCCATGTGCGACAGCGCCTTGAGGTCGCGATACCGTGGCGGGACATAGACCTCGCGACGCACGGCCCCGTCGCGGATGAGCGTCAGGGCGTCCGGCTCGACGACGATGATCGGGCCGAGCTTCGCCAAGGTGGCGGCCTTGGCGGCGGCGTAATGGGCGCGGGCGAGCGTGTTGAGCGCGGCCAGCTTGTCCTCGGCGGCCGAGAGTCCGGAGCCCGGCGCATCTGCGGCGCGTGCGGGCGCGACCATGGCGACCGCGAGCAGCAGCCACGCCACTGTCTGCCATCTTCCCCTCCGCATCGCAGCCTCCGTCGTTCGTATCTTCCTACCATCGTGCAGCACCGCCGCACGAATGCAACTCACGCTTCGGAGATTTTGGTCGTGCGGGTCCTCGCCTGCGTGATAAGACCTCTGCCAGCTGTCTCACTGAAAATCGGCGGGGGAATCGATGATGAAGCGTATGTGGAAGGGTGCCGTCCTTGCGGCGGCGCTCGCAGGCGGCAGCGTTGCTGCGTGGGCCGAAACGCCGCTCGAGCGCGGCACCTATCTGATGCACAGCGTCGTCGCGTGCGGCAACTGCCACACGCCCAAGGGGCCGCAGGGCGAGGTTCCGGGCATGGAGCTTGCCGGCGGGTTCAAGATCGACGGCGGGGCCGAGTTCCTGGCGGTGGCCCCCAACATCACGCCCGATCCCGAGACCGGCATCGGCAAATGGACCGACGAGCAGATCATCACCGCGATCCGCGAGGGCCGGCGGCCGGATGGCAGCATGATCGGGCCGCCGATGCCGATCGGCATGTATCACCGCATGTCGGACAGCGACGTGCGCGCGATCGTCGCTTATCTGCGCCAGGTGAAGCCGGTCAAGAACGCCGTGCCGAAATCCGAATACCACATCCCGCTGCCCGCCTCGTACGGGCCGCCGGCCGACCACGCCGACGTGCCGCGCACCGATCAGCTGCGCTACGGCGCCTATCTCGCCGGGCCGCTCGGCCATTGCATGGAGTGCCACACCCCGATGGTGAAGGGCGTGCCGGACCTCGAGCATCGCGCCGGCGCCGGCGGCAACAAGTTCGAGGGGCCGTTCGGCGTTGCGGTGTCGCGCAACCTCACGCCGGATCCGGAGAACGGCATCGGCAAATGGACGTTCGCGCAGTTCAAGACCACGCTCTCGACGGGCGTGCGGCCGAACGGCGAGCACCTCAAGCCGCCGATGGGCTTCGGCTACTACAAGAACATCAGCGATGCCGACTTCCAGGCGATCTGGGCCTATCTGCACTCGCTGAAGCCGCTCGCGGGACCCTGAGATTTATCGCGGAGATCGCAGAGGAGTCGCTGAGCGCGCAGAGATGCACTCCGCGCCCTCTGCGCTTCTCTGCGTTCTCTGCGGTGAATCTTATCTGGCCGCGCCCAGGGCTGCTTTGGCTTCCTGCCACGTCCCCGTGGCCGCGTGATTCGGAGAAAAATCGCCGAACTCGAAGCGCAGCGGCAGGGCGCCGCGCAGCCAGCGCCCGTGCGCGGGATAGAAGCGCCACAGCCGCTCGGCGCCCGCGAACGCCTGCACCTCCGGTCCGTCCCAGACGATCTCGGTACGCCCGGTGATCTGCAGGAGATCGCCGCGCTCGAAATCGAGGAACAACAGGCCGGCGCGCGGATTGACCAGCAGGTTGCCGAGCGTGTTGAAGAACCGGTTGCCGGAATAGTCCGGGATCACCAGCGCGTCGCCGTCGAGGCCGATGAAGCCGGGGCGGCCGCCGCGGTGCGATACGTCGATGCCGCGCGCCGTGGTGGGATAATCGGCACGCGACGCCGAGGCGACGAAGGCGGTGTCGGCGGCCGCAATGAGCCGGCGGGCTGACGCGTCGAGTTCGGTGAACGGCTCGGCTCTGGCCGGGTGCGCGGGCGGGGCGGCCCATACATATTCGCGGCGCTGGATGTATTGCGGGCAGTTGCCGAAGCTCTGCTCGACCGCGACCGAGAACCCGGCCGCATTGACGGCGGTGATGTGGCCGTTCATGCGGTTGCGCCGCCGCGTCGGCAGCTCGATCCCGAGGATGCCAAGCGGTGCTCCCGGCGCCAGGGACTCGGCCAGCGGATCGCCCGCCACCGGCTGGGCGGCTACGTGCAGCGTATGCTCGTCGGGGCTGCGCGCGAAGCCCGGCGGGGCGGCGAGCAGCGAGGCCCATGGCCAGCCGTGGCGGTCGACGGAGCCCACGATCAGGAATGGCAGTTGCGCGAAGAAGATCCGGTGCTGGTCCGGCATCTGACTGCGGATGTTGCGCCGGCCGATGCGGTCCATCCGCTCGAGAAGGCCGAGCCGCGCCTGGATGGTGCGCTCCCCCTCGTGCCACGGGCTTGATACCGATGCGTCGTCCAGAGGGCTCATCCTCCTTACCTAATGCGACCGAAGTCCTGGTTCAAAAGATCAGTTTTCAGCATTCGCGTGAGGTTTTCTCAGCCGACGGGCACTTTGTTAATTCCCGGTCAGAACTCTTTACGGGGCCTTCAGCAATCGGGCCTAGCGTCGCGCGGCTATGCGCCCGGGCCAGGCCCGCTGTGCGCGCCCGGAGGGAGAGAGACTGCATGTCGTTTTTGAACCGGCTCAAGATCCAGTCGAAGCTCGCCTTGCTGCTGGCCCTGTCGGCCGCCTCGCTGATCGTCGCGATGATGCTGGCCGCACACTTCCTCTACGACAAGATGGTCGAGGAGCGCATCGGCAAGCTGCGCGGCATCGTGGAGATGGGCATCGGCGTCGCCGCAGGGCTCGAGAACGAGGTCAAGGCCGGCCACCTGACGCACGATCAGGCGCTCGCGCAGTTCCGCAACGCGATCCATGCCATGTGGTACGACCACCACGAGAATTACATCTTCGTCAACACGATGGACGGTTTCTCGGTGGCCAATCCGGCCAACCCGAAAATGGAAGGCACGGACCGCAAGCCCCTGAAAGACGTGAAGGGCAACTTGATTACCGGCCAGTTCCTCGACGTGCTCAAGACCGCCGATGAGGGCACGGCCGTGTACTGGTATCCGAAGCCGGGCCACCCGGAATCGGAGGCGCTGCCCAAGACCTCCTACATCAAGAAATTCACGCCGTGGAACATCTTTCTCGGCACCGGCGTCTACATGGACGACCTCGACGCGGCCTTCCGCGACGTGCTGGTCAAGCTCGGCATGGTGGCGCTGGCGATCCTGGCCGTGACCGCCGGCATCGCCTGGGTGGTCAGCCGCAACATTGCCGGCCCGCTCGCCAGCCTGAAGGGCAAGATGGAGAAGCTCGCTTCGGGCGAGCTTGGCCTCGACATCTCCGAGGCGTCGCGCGGCGATGAGATCGGCGGCATGGGCGCCGCCGTGAAGATCTTCCAGGACAACGCCGCCTCGCTGCAGCGGTTGCAGGCCGAGCAGAAGGATCTCGAGGCCAAGGCCGCCGCCGAGCGCAAATCGGTCATGCAGCGCATGGCGCAGGAGTTCGAGGGTGCCGTCGGCGCCATCGTCACCGGGGTGTCCGCGACCGCGACCAAGCTGCAGAGCTCGGCGCAGACCATGTCCTCGACCGCCGAGGACGCATCGCGCCAGGCGACCGCGGTCGCCTCGGCCTCGGAGCAGGCGTCGAGCAACGTTCAGACGGTCGCGAGTGCGGCCGAGGAGCTGTCGTCCTCGATCGCCGAGATCAGCCGCCAGGTGGCGGAATCGACCAAGATCGCCGGCCAGGCGGTCACCGACGCCGAGCAGACCAACGCCCAGGTGCAGACCCTGGCCGCGGCCGCGCAGAAGATCGGCGACGTGGTCAAGCTCATCAACGACATCGCCGGCCAGACCAACCTGCTGGCGCTCAACGCGACCATCGAGGCGGCGCGCGCCGGCGAGGCGGGCAAGGGCTTCGCGGTCGTGGCCTCGGAGGTCAAGAGCCTCGCCACCCAGACCGCCAAGGCGACCGAGGACATCTCGGCCCAGATCAAGGAAATCCAGAGCGCCACCACGGATTCGGTGCGCGCCATCCAGGGCATCGGCCAGACCATCGGCAAGATCAACGAGATCGCGACCACGATCGCGTCCGCGGTCGAGGAGCAGGGCGCTGCGACCAAGGAGATCGCGCGCAACGTCCAGCAGGCCTCGGACGGGACCGGAAACGTGTCGTCCAACATCGCCGGCGTGACACAGGCGGTCGGCAAGACAGGGGCCGCGGCCGGCGACGTGCTCGGCGCCTCGCGCGAGCTCGCCACCCAGTCTGATGCGCTGCGCCAGCAGGTGAACCGCTTCCTGAACGAGATCCGCGCGGCGTAAGTCTTTCCTCGCCATCCCCGGTGCAAGCCGGGGTCAGGGCCTAAAAATGTCATTGGCGGCACACGGCCGGGCGCTCGTAGCCTTGCCTCGATGCGCTCGTCACCGTTTGCCGTACGCGCCCGCCGGCGGATCGCCGCGCTGGCCGCATGCGCGGTGCTGGTACCGCTCGCCGCGGCGGCGCAGGACGCCAGCTGCCGGCTGAGTGCGCGGCGCGTCGGCGCCTGCTTCACCGTGCATGGCCGGCTCTCGTTCACCGCGACCTCTCCCGAGATCCGGATCTGGCGCGTCGGCACCCACCACGTGCTCGGCATCCTGGCGCCCGACGGCAGCGACCAGCAGGTGCTGAGCGAAAAGCTGCTCGAGCGTCTGTGGAGCGGGCGCGACCTCCCCGGCCAGATCTGGGGCGATTACGAGGTCTGTCCGTTGAGCCCGGACCAGCCCGGGAAAATGCAGATGGCCTGCATCGCGGATGCGACGAAGCTGTTCGTCGAGCGCCCGCACAAGGACCCCGCGCAGGCAGCCGTGCCTTCCACGCCCTAACCGCGAACAGCGGCAGGGTCGTTGTAGGTCTCGACCTTCGTCCCCCGGTACAGGATCTTGGCGCTGCGCCCGGTCACGCGCTTGTGGAGCTCGAGCGCCGCGGGGTCGAGGTCGCGCGCCGGCCGCGGCTCGAGCTCGAAATGATGGAACCGGTCGCTGCCGCGAACGAGGGTGGCGCTGTCCTCACCCGCGACCGGCGCCACGCTGGTCGGCATGTAGCGGATGGCAAAGCCGATGCGCCGGTCGCCCGACGGATTGGGCGGCGAGCCGTGCACGAGGCGCACGTGATGCAGCGACATCTCTCCCGGCCGCAGCGGAATGATGCGGCGCCGGGCCGCATCCACGTCGACCATGACCTCCTGGCCGCGGGTCAGGAGGTTGTTCTTGGCGAACGTGTCACGGTGCGGGATCTGGTCGAGCGTATGGCTGCCCGGGATGTACTCCATCGCACCGTTGGCCTCGGTCGCCTCGGTGAACGCGACCCACGCGGTGACCACGTCGGGCTTGGACAGGCCCCAATAGGTCGAATCCTGGTGCCAGGAGACGAAGGCAGGGGTGGCGGCTTCCTTGATGAAGAAGTTGGTGTTCCACACCAGGAGGTCCGGCCCGTAGAGGTCCTCGACCGCGTCCAGGATCCCGCTGTTGCGGACGAGATCGGCGAGCCAGGTGAACAGGAGGTGCGATTTGTGCCGCAAATCGCCCTTGAGCGGCCCGCCGGTCTGGCGCTCGAACGCTTCGAGCCGCGCCCGCAGCCGGCCCGCGTCGGCCTCGTCCATCACGCGGATCGGAAAGACGCAGCCCTCCTCGCGGAACTGCTCGATCTGCGCGGGCGTGAGGAGCTTGGGCATGCCGTCAGTCCAGTACGTCTATCATCCGGCGGATCTCGTCCACCGAGAAGCCGTCGAGCTGGCCGCTGACGATCGCCCGCGCCTTGTCGGGCGTCGCGCGCAGGATCTGGATCACCTGCCGCTCGTCGTAGCGCCGGCGCTTGATGACGCGCGCCATCGATTCCGTGAGCGTGGCGCGGATCATCTGTTCCCGTGGATCAGCCATCGAACTCTCCCCCAAGCCGCCGGTCAATCCGCAGCGGCGGCTGCCGCAGGCACTTTGTTTCTCACCAGCTTCCCGGGCAGCGCCCCCGTGTGCTCGCCGCGCTCGAACACCGGCGTGCCGGCGACGAGCGTCGCCTGGTAGCCCTGCACGCGCTGGACAAGGCGCAGGCCCCCGCCCGGCAGGTCGTTGACGAACTCCGGCTGGCGGATCTTGAGGCCGTCGTAGTCGATCACGTTGAGGTCGGCGCGCAGGCCCGGGGCGAGCCGCCCGCGGTCGGTGAAGCCGAAGAAATCGGCGGTCTCGCTGGTCTGGCGCTTGACCAGCAGCTCCAGCGGCAGGCGCGGCCCGCGCGCGCGGTCGCGGCCCCAATGCATCAGCATGTAGGTGGGCACGCCGGCGTCGACGATCGAGGCGCAGTGCGCCCCGCCGTCGCTCAGGCCCAGGAGCGTGCCGCTGTCGGTCAGCATCTGGCGGATCGGCTCGTGGTCGGGCTGCGTGTAGTTGACCACCGGGAAGAACAGGAAGCGGCCGGTGCCGGCCGGCCCGGATTCGCCGCTCGTCATGTAATCGTAGGCGACCTCGTCGGGGGTGCGGCCTTGCGCCTGGGCGAGGGCGGCCACGCTCTGCTCCGGCGGCGGCTCGTAATCGGGCGGGTCGCCCATCACGAAGATCTTGTCCCAGCGCGAGGTGACGTACTGGCGGAACTGCGACAGCTTCTCGACCTCCGCATCCGTCGGCCTCTCGGCGAGGATGCGGGCGCGGAAGGAGGGCTCGCGCAGGCGCTTGAGCTGCTCGGGGATCGGCAGGGCCTGGATCGCCTGATAGCTCGGGCGGATGGTGAACGGGTTGAGGGCCGTGCCCACGCCCATGATCACGCCGATCGGCCGGCCTGCGATCTGGGCGGTGACGTTCGCCCCCGCCTGGCGCGCGGCGTGCACGCCCGCGAGCAGGCGCTTCCAGCGGCCCGGATCGCGATAGCGGTCGGTCAGCAGGAACCACACCGGCCGCCCGGTCTCTTTCGCGAGCCGCGTGATCCAGTCGAGCTCGGCCCGCTCGTCGTCGAAATCGCTGTTCATCCCGAACGCGCCGGTGCCCACGATGCCCAGCGCCCGGCCGATCCCGACCAGCTCGTCGGCCTCCGAGTAGCGCGAGGGGACGAGCTCGCCCGAGGGCGATTTGTGCGAATCGGTGCGCGAGGTGGTGAAGCCGAAGGCGCCGGCGCGCAGCGCCTCGACCGTGAGGTCGCGCATGCGCCGGATGTCGTCGGCGGTCGCGGATTCGCGCCGGACCGCGCGCTCGCCCATCACGTAGACGCGCAACGGGAGATGCGCGATCTGCGCGCCGATGTCGAGGGCGCGCTGCTTGCGCTCGAGCGCGTCGAGGAACTCCGGGAAGCTCTCCCAGTCCCATTCCAGGCCTTCCGCCAGCACGGCACCCGGGATCTCTTCCACGCCCTCGGTGAGCTCGATCAAAGATGCGCGATGCTCGGCCTTCGCCGGCGCGAAGCCGACGCCGCAATTGCCGAATAGCACCGTCGTGACGCCGTGCCAGGACGAGGGTGACAGGAACGGGTCCCACAGCGCCTGTGCGTCGTAATGCGTATGCACGTCCACCCACCCCGGGGTGACCAGCAGGCCGTGCGCGTCGATGTCGCGCCGCGCCGGGCCCAGCTTGCCGCCGACCGCGGCGATGGCGGTCCCCTCGATGGCCACGTCGCCGGTGAACGCCGGCCGGCCCGTCCCGTCGATGATGGTGCCGCCGCGAATGACGATGTCGTGCATCAACCGGCTCCCGGAAAAGCTTGAGCCAAAAGGATGCGCCGGACCCGCCCCGGTTGCAAGCCGGGCGCCCTATTTGTCCCGGACCGCAATGGCTTCTATCTCCACCAGGAAGTCGGGATTCGCGAGGCGCTTCACCTCGATCGTGGTGCTGGTCGGCGGGTCCTGGCCGAAGATCTCGGCGCGCACGTCCGAATGGCGGAAGAACTCGTCGCAGTCGGTGACATAGGCGGTGGTCTTGACCACGTCGGCGAGCGTGGCGCCGGCCGCGGCGAGTGCGGCCTTGAGATTGGCGCCGACCTGGCGGATCTGCGCCCGCATGTCGCCCGTGCCGACGGTGTTCCCGTCGACGTCGCGCGGCGTCTGGCCTGCGATGTAGATCGTGACCGGCGCGTCGGTCATCACCACGTGCGAATAGAGCACGTGGCCGCCGACCTTGCGGATATGCAGCTCTTTCGGCTGAAGATGTTTGCGCATGCGTCCTCCCCTCAGGCCTTCTGGAGCTTCGACAATCGCTCGATTGCGGCCGCGGACAGGGCCCGCGACTTCCGCGTCGCATCGTCGACCTGCACGATCACGACCTCCGCGGTCGCCACGCAGCGTTCATCCTGGAACAGCCCGTGCTCCAGCCGGAACGAGCTGCGGCCCACCTGCGCTACGCGCGTGCCGGTCCACACCGTGCCGGGCCAGTTGATCTCGGCGCGGAAGTCGAGCGCCAGCCGCGCGATCACGAACGAGGTGCCGGGCTCGACCAGGGGCGCCGCGCGGTCGTAGATGATCTCCGCGCGCGCCGTTTCGATGAACGTCGAGAACACGGCGTTGTTGACATGGCCCTGCCGGTCCGTGTCCGCGTAGCGGATCTTGTCCGAGGTGCGGATCGGATAATCCGCAAGCGTGGGAGCCGGGCTGTTCATCCCCAAGTGCTACCAGGGCAGCCGCAGAGGATCAAACCGGCTCGCGCCGCTCCGGATAAGCGAGGGTAAGCGGCCCGGAGAGGCCGCGTACGCCGGCGACGGACAGCCGGCTCCAGTCGTAGGCGTTGCGGACTGCCGGCGGCAGGGACGCATGCACCGCGTCCGACACGAGCAGCGGCAGCTTGAGGTCGCGGGTCAGGTCTTCGATCCGGGCGGCGACGTTCACCGTATTGCCGAGCACGGTGAATTCGAGCCGCTCGTCGTCGCCGATGGCGCCCACGAGAACCTCGCCGTGGTGCAGGCCGATGCCGATCTTGAGCGTCGGGCGGCCTGCCGCGCGCTGGCGGCGGCCCCACTCGTCCACGCGGGCGACGATCTCGAGAGCCGCGGACACCGCACAGCCGGCGCTGTCCTCCGGCCCCTCGGCGATGCCGAACACGGCCAGGGCTCCGTCGCCGACGAACTTGTCGATGAATCCGCCATAGGTGCGGACCGCCGCCGCGACGATCCGGCGATAGGACTGGAGCAGCGCGAACACCTCGGCGGGCTCGATCGTGCGCGCGAGTGCGGTGAAGCCGCGGATGTCGATGAACATGATCGTCGCCGCACAGGAGCGCGACTTGACCGCGCCCAGTCCTTCGTCGGCGAGCTGGGCGGCGAAGGGGGCCGGCAGGTAGCGCGCGAGATTGCGCTGGCGGAGCCGCTCGCGGAACAGGCCCTCGCGCAGCGCGTTGGTGCCGATCGCGCAGAACCCGAACACCAAGAGGTCGCTCGCCGCCGAGACGAGGAACAGCGGGTCCGACGCCGGGCGGCCGCCGGGCGCCGTGTTGGCCACCACCAGCGCCAGCCCCGATGCCGCGGCGAACATCAGCCCGTTCGCGCGGCCATTGCGCCACGTCATCATCATGATCACGATCACGTACAGGACGCTCAGGCGCAGCTCGCCGGTCACCGCGTCGAGGGCGCCGATCGCCAGCAGGGCCAGCGCGCCGAACAGGCTCGAGATCATCAGCTGCCGCCGTTCTTCATCGGCGCCCGGCGGCAGGGCCAGGGTTCGGCTGACTGCGGCAAAACCATCGCTCGGCATCGGTCTGACCCCGTCACAGTACCTTGCCGATATAGGAGGGATGGCTAACACCCACCTTTCATGCCGCTGACAGGCACCTTACGCGGCTCAGGCCAGCAGCATGTTCTCCGCCACGAAGCGCTGGATGGTGTCGGCCACCGCCGTGGCGTAGAGGCCGAGCATGGTCATCTCCTCGTCCGAGGGTGTGTGCGGCTCCCGGAACTGCGTCGACAGCATGCCGATGAAGAGGCCGCTTGTCGTGACCAGCGGCGTGGATTGAACGGCGCGGAACCCGACCTCTTCGGCGATGTCGCGGAACGGTGCGAAGTCGTCGTCGACCGTGACATCGGAGATGATGGTGGCCCGCCCTTCGCGCATGGCGCGGCCGCAGGCGCAGTCGTCGTCGGCCGCCACCCGTTTGAACCGCTCGAGGAAGCTCGGCGGCACGCCCCGGTGGACCCCGATGGTCAGCGCGCCGGCGCGATAGAGCTGGATGTTGCCGAACTCGGCCAGCAGCAGTGCCATCGCCGCATCGAGCGCGGTCGTCAGCGCCTGCGGGAGGCTGCGCGTCGCCGAGACCTCTCGCGTGAGGATCGCCACGCGCCGTTCGGCATTGGGCGAGAGAAAACGGCTGATCGGCATCCCCATGTCACTCCGAGGTCCGACAGCCTCATTCGATGTAACACGGGCCGGGGATGGATCAACTGCAAAGGAAGTTTCCACCGCGAGTCGCGGTATCGGGGAAGGGCGGCCCTTCTTTCAAGGGCAGATGCGCCTACGTCAGCCGCATCGTGCGGCGGTTCGGGTGAGCGGCCGCTTCTCGTCTTCTCGTCACGATCAGGGAGTGCCGGACATGGATATTCGTGCGTTTCATCGCGGAGGGGTCATGCTTGCGGCACTTGCGCTCGCCGCAGCCGTTCCCGCGGCCCACGCCGCCCAGCCGGCGTGCCCCGCGACCGACACCGGCATCGCCTTGTCGCCCGGCTTCTGCGCCACGGTGTTCGCCGACGATCTCGGCCATGTCCGCCACATGGTCGTGGCCCCCGACGGCGTGCTGTATGTGAACACGTGGAGCGGCCGCTATTACCACAACGTGGCGCCGCCGACCGGCGGCTTCCTGATCGCCTTGCGCGACACGAAGGGCGTGGGGCGCGCCGATGACGTCGAGCGCTTCGGGCCGGGTGCGGCGCAGGGGGCGGCGGGCGGCACGGGCATCGCGCTCTACCGCAACTTCATCTACGCAGAGGTCAACGACCGCATCGTGCGCTATCGGCTGCCGGCCACCGGCATCGCACCGCTCACGGCCCCGGAGACGATCCTGTCCGGCCTGCCTCTGACCGGCGACCATCCCATGCATCCGTTCGTCATCGACGCCGAAGGGCATCTCTACGTCGATCTCGGCTCGGCGACCAATGCCTGCCAGAAGGAGAACCGGATGCCCGGGTCTCCGGGGCTGCAGCCCTGCACCGAGCTCGAGACGCGCGCCGGCATCTGGCGCTACGACGCCAACAAGACCGACCAGGCCTTCTCGCCCGCCGAGCGCTATTCGACGGGCTTGCGCAACGGCGAAGGGCTCGCCTTCGATGCGCAAGGGCGCCTGTTCGCCACCATGCACGGCCGCGATCAGCTGCAGCAGAACTGGCCGCGCCTCTACAGCGTGACGCAAGGAGCCGAGCTGCCGTCCGAGGAGCTGGTCGAGCTGCGCCAGGGTGCGGATTTCGGCTGGCCTGAATGCTATTTCGACGGCGGGCAGAACAAGCTCGTGCTGGCGCCCGAGTACGGCGGGGACGGTGGCAAGAAGATCGGCGACTGCGCGCAGAAGCAGGCGCCGGTCGCGGCCTTCCCCGCGCATTGGGCGCCCAACGATCTTCTCATCTACACGGCGACGGCCTTTCCCAAGCCCTACCAGGGCGGCGCCTTCATCGCCTTCCACGGCTCGTGGAACCGCGCGCCGGAGCCGCAGGGCGGCTACAACGTGGTGTTCCAGCCGCTCGCGGATGGCAAGGCCCCCGGGGGCAAGGCGCCGGGCAAGTTCATCGTGTTCGCGGACGGCTTCGCCGGCGGCGACAAGACCCCGGGCGGGGCCGCGTTCCGGCCGACCGGCCTCGCACAGGCGCCGGACGGAGCGCTCTTCATCTCCGACGACGTCCACGGCCGCATCTGGCGCGTGACCTGGCAGGGCGGGACCGCCGCGGCACTCGCCTCGGCACCGTCGCCCAAGGGCAGCACTGCCTCGTCCGGCAACGTGCTGCCGCCCGAAGGCATCCACCCGAATGCCGGGCGGGCCGCCTCGGCTCTGCCGGTCCCCTCGGGTGCCACGCGGCAGCAAGTCGCACTCGGCCGGCGCATCTTCGAAGGGCAGGCCGCGGGCGGCACCTGCGCCGGCTGCCACGGTGCCGACGCCAAGGGCACCTCCGTCGGGCCCAATCTCGCCTCGGGCAAATTTCTGTGGAGCGACGGCAGCCTCGCCGGCATCAAGCGCACCATCGAGCAGGGTGTGGCTCATCCCAAGCAGTCCACCGGCGCCATGCCGCCCAAGGGCGGAGCGCCACTCTCGCCCCAGGACGTGAGCGCGGTCGCGGCCTATGTCTGGGCCCTCGGCCACCAGCAGAACCCGACCACGGCCGAGGGACACTGAGGCAGCCGCGCCCCGGTCCAGTCAGGCAAACAAAGTTTTGCTGGCCAGCTTCGCCCCTTCGACGAGGGACTTGAGCTTGGCCCACGCGATCTGCGGATGCGAGCGGCCGCCGAAGCCGCAATCCGCACCGCCGATGACATTTTCGGCACCGACAAGACTCGCGTAGCGGACGAGGCGCTGGGCCACCAGCTCCGGGTGCTCGACCACGTCGGTCGAGTGGGTGATCACGCC
>DATJPD010000172.1:0-33945 GCA_035506575.1 Alphaproteobacteria bacterium | reverse complement strand
CAACAATCCGCAAAAATGGCTGCCGGCCCTCAAGGACGCCGGGATCAAAGTCATCCACAAATGCACGGCGGTGCGCCACGCGCTCAAGGCCCAGTCGATCGGCTGCGATGCGGCGAGCGTCGACGGCTTCGAGTGCGGCGGGCATCCCGGCGAGGACGACGTGCCGAACTTCATCCTGCTGCCGCGGGCGGCGGACGAGCTCAAGATCCCGTTCGTTGCCTCGGGCGGGATGGCCGATGGGCGCTCGCTGGTGGCGGCCCTGGCACTGGGTGCCGACGGCATCAACATGGGGACGCGCTTCATCGCCACCCAAGAGGCGCCGGTGCACGAGCGCGTGAAGCAGGCGCTGCTCGCGGCCTCCGAGCTCGACACGCGCCTGATCATGCGCCCGTTGCGCAACACCGAGCGCGTGCTCCGCAACGCCGCCGTCGACCGGCTTCTCGAGAAGGAGAAGGCACTGGGTGCCAAGATCACCTTCGACGACATCCTGCCCGAAGTCGCGGGCGTCTATCCTCGCGTGATGAACGACGGCGATCTCGACGCGGGCGCCTGGTCGTGCGGCATGGTCGCGGGGCTCATCCGCGACATTCCGACGGTGCGCGAGCTGGTCCAGCGGATCATGAGCGAGGCCGATCGCATCATTCGCAGGCGACTCGGTGGGATGGTCGGCGCAGGGTAGGGGCGCTTCCGGCCGTGTGTTGTGGGCGGGTCAGAGAAAGGAACGCGTTATGTGCTTTCTTGGACATTCAGCCCGGGAGGACGTAGCGGCCGATCGCGCGGCACGGGCGCCGCAGGAGATCGATCTCGCCGGCGTCGATTGCGAAGAGGCTGAGCCGGCGCCATCACACGACGGCCGGCTCGGCGTCTCGACGATTCTCAGCTTCTGGGCGATCGCGGCCGTGCTGCTGATCGTCATCGTCGCCGCCCCGGCGCTGGAGGCGGCGGCGCACCATCTTCACTAGACCTACTTGGTCAGCAGCAGCTTGTCGTTGCTGGTGAGGCGCAGGCGATAATCTTCGCCGCGGTGCTGGATGATCACCTCGCGCCGGCCGCCCAGGATCGCCTCCAGGGAGAGCCGGCGCGGGCCCGTTTCCGGGCCATCGCCGTCAGAGCCGCGAGTAATTCGCAATTGCAAGGACATCGCTCGGTTTTAGGCGGTTTCTTCAATCCATGCAAGTGATAATTATTCTCAAATCGCAGGGCCTTACGGGCCGCGGCGCGCCGCCCTCCGGTCGAGCGCCTCACGCTTCCACAAATCCCAAGGACGGTGCACCGACATGGCGTTGCGCTCGTCGGCCTTGGCGGCCTCCTCGGGCAGGAGATAGTTGACCTCGCCCATGCGCAGCGCCTCGGCCTGCAGCCGCGCGTTCATGGTGCCGTAGATGGCGCGATAGACCGCCTGCTGCAGCGATTGCCCGACGACGGTCGCCCCGTGGCCGCGCATCAGGATGAACGGCTTGGCCTCGAGTTTCGCGGCGAGCGCCCGTCCGAGCTCGGGCGTGCGGATCAGCATGTCGGTGATGCCGCCCGCGTCGCGGATCTCGAACAGCGGCACGCCCTGCCCGAGAAATCCGCCCATGTGATAGATGGGGCGCAGCTTGGTCGCGGTCACGCCGAAGGGGATCAGCGGCGAAGCGTGCGTGTGCACGATCGACATGACGTCGGGGCGCACCCTGTAGATCTCGCCGTGGATGAAGCGCTCGCTGTAATAACGCTTGCCGATGTCGACGACCGGCTGGCTGTCGAGCGTGAAGTCGAGCACGTCGGCCTCGGTCACGAGGCCGGGCGCCATGTGCCGCGCCATCACGTAGCGTTGCGGGTCCTTGTCGTGGCGCACGCTCACGTGGCCGAACCCGTCGAGCACGTCCTCGTCGTAGAGGATCCAGTTCGCGACGACGAGATCGGCGAGAAGTTCTGGCGAGCAGGTGGCGAGGTCTTGCGGCATCCGGCGGTCTCCGTTGGCGTGGTGGACCGCAAGTGTAATCCATCGCGCGCAGGCGAACGAGACGTGGTCGGATGCGGAAGGGACAAGGGGCGGACGCAATTCGGGCCCGCGGCGACGCCAGCGGGCCCGGCCAAGCGTCCTGTTGTTGCGTCAGGAGAGGCTGGTTTCTTCCGCCTCTTTCACTCTCGCCTCCAGCTTTGCGCGGATGCGGGCCGCATGTGCATCCGATGCCTTGACGGCTTTCCAGGCATCTTCGAACGCAGGCACGTTGGCGCGCAGCCAGGCGATCTGGTTCGGCCCCAGGCCGCCGCCGACACGACTTCCGACCGAGTCACTCATTTCAAACCTCCTGAGCAAACGGCACGCGGCGAGAATGTCCTCCCAGACCCGGCGCCCGTACCTTGGTGTGGAGTCCATTTGGGAAGCCCCGGGCGGATTTTCCCGGGGCTTTTGTGTGGCCCGGCTGTGACAATTTTGGTCCCGCAAACAGTCGCGGCAGGAGCTAATATCGCCATATCGCCGCTATTTCGCGGCTTATCCACAGCCCCGTAAAGCCGTTGCCCGACTGGGCGTCACGATGTCGTGTCGCGATCTTGCGCTGCAGGGGACTAGCGACACGAGTTGTGCCGCGTGACCGGACCGTGGCATCGACGCAGTCTGCGTCATCGCGCAAATTCCGCACTAATGGCGACGGCGCAGGGCCGCGAACGCGGTTGACTTTGAGCGGTGCCGCGCGCTCTCTACCGCACTGATCTGCGGATGTCCGGAGCGCTCACGACTGCGATGCAAGCGAAGATGCCCGTCGAAGCCGCGGATTGAGGGGAGCACGACCGACATGACGGACCCGCGCGAACCGGCCGCGACGACCTTGCGGCTCCACGAGTTTGTCGAGCGCTATACGGCGTGGATGAAAGAGGTGTCGGCCTCGGCCCAGCACGATGCATCGGTTGCGGCCTCGCTTGTCGATGTGATGAAGAGCCGTCTCGCCGCCGAGCTCGATACCTTCATCGAGCTCGAATTGCGTCTGCGGGCCTTCGAGCGCCGCGCGCCCGAGGTGCCGCCGCAGCTGCGGCTGGTTCTTAGCGGGCCCCAGCTCACCGGCCCGTGACCGCGTTGGCGGAAACGCCACCGAATTCTCACGAGCAGGCCTGTCGCGGTCCGCTAGACTTGCCTCATACGGTGGAGGCGCTGTGTCGAGCCATTCAGCCGGGCGGACGGATAAACGGACGATCGTCGCGCAGATCAAGGCGGGCTTGCGGGCCGTCTGCCCGCGCCCGGTGCTGACGTGGCGTGAGGCGCAGTATTTCAAGCGGCACGGCGAGTTCGAGCTCGGCTTTATGGCGCATCTGTGCCGGCCCGCGCAGGACGCGATCGACGTCGGCGCCAACGAAGGCAGCTACGTGCATTTCATGCGGCGCTACGCACGCCAGGTCTACGCGTTCGAGCCGGTCCCTTGGCTCGCTGACCGTCTGCGCGACAAGTTTCGCAGCGGCGTCATCGTCAGCGCGGTCGCCCTGTCCGACGCGGCGGGTCGCGCGCGGCTCCGCATCCCGGTGATCGACGGCGAGCTGGTCACCGGACTCTCCAGCCTCGACAGCCCCGCGGCATCCGGCACCGAGATGCGCGAATTCGAGGTCGAGACCGCGGCCCTCGACGACGTCTACGCGGGCGATCTCGGATTCATCAAGATCGACGTCGAAGGGCACGAGGACCCCGTGCTGCGCGGGGGCCGGCGCACCCTGGCGCGCTGCCGGCCGCGCGTGCAGATCGAGATCATCGAAGACCTGTCTCCCGGAGGATTGCGCCGGGCGGATGCGTTCTTTGGCGAGCTCGGCTATCGCGGGTATTTCGTGTGGCGGGACAGGTTGCGCCGCGTGGCCGAGTTCGATCCGTCCGTGATGCAGCGGCAGGAGGTGGTCGAGGGATATGGTCCGGGCCTCGCGCGCCGCGTCTTCGGCCGTTACGTGGCCAACTTCCTGTTCTTTCCCGAGGAAGAGCCGCAGTCGACCCTGGCCAACCTCCTGGACATCATCGCCCGGGCGTGGCGCCAGCGGCCCCGCGCAGAGCCATCATCGCGCATCAAAGCTGCGGCTTAGCACAGACGACTCGCCGGTTGGCGGTCGTCGGCGGGCCGTGCGACACTCGCCGCGTCATGTCGAGATGAGGATGCACGACCCATGCGGCGACTTGCTTTGCGCCTGATCGAAGACCGGCTGCCCGGCGGCGGGGATCCTGTTTATCTGCCGGCGCTCAATCGCGCGATCTATATCGTCGAGGGGGAGGCGACGGTGGAGCTCCCGACCGGATGTTGCCACCAGGCGGGCGGCTCGGGATGGCTTGGCGAGACCGCGGTCGGACTCCTACCAGGTGCCTCCGGGGTGCGGCTCGTGCGCTGGGAGCTCGCCCCCTCGGCCGCCGCCGACGGAACATTGCGCGCGGCCCCGCAGGCGCGGTCGGAGACCAAGCTCACCCGCGAGATCGAGCTCGAGCCGGGCTTCGGGTGGCTGATGCGCTGCGACCGCGTCAGCTTTCCCAAGGGCGGGATTGCCTATACGCACGTCCACCAAGGGCCGGGCATTCGCTACTGCCTTGAGGGCCGCATCCACATCGAGACCGAGGGGCGCAGCCATTCCTATGGCCCCGGCGAAGCATGGTTCGAGATCGGCCACGAGCCGGTGCTGGCTCCGACCTCGGATGAGATGGAGACGAGCTTCGTGCGCTGCTTCATCCTGCCGCGCGCCTGCAGGGGACGAAGCTCCATCCGTTACGTGCGCCCGGAGGACGCGACCAAGCCCAAGACACAGCGCTATCGGGTGCTGGGCGAGCGGTTCATCGAGCTCGACCCGGATTGATTGCGGCGGACGGTCGATTGCGCCGCCGCCGGAATCTCCGTACGGTCGGGCTCGAGACGTGCGGGGAGGACCGACGATGACATTCGCGAAATTCGCGGCCGGTGCCGCGTGGGCGGTGGTGTGGAGTGCTGCGGCTGGCGCTCAGACCTATCCCGCCAAGCCCATCCACATGCTGGTGCCCTACGCGCCGGGCGGCATCGTTGATACGACCGCGCGGCTGGTGCAGAACGGGATGCAGGCGGCGCTGGGCGGGCAGACCGTCGTCGTCGACAACCGCAGCGGGGCCGCGGGCGAGATCGCAAGCGAGATCGTCGCCCATGCCGCACCCGACGGCTACACCTTGCTGTGCGACAACGAGTCTCACGCCATCAATCCCGCGATCGTGCCGAAGCTGCCGTACGACACCGAGAAGGATTTCGCCGCGGTCAGCCAGATCTCCGCGGTGACGCGGATCTTCGTCGTGAACGTCGAGACCCCGGCCAAGACGCTGAAGGAATTCGTGACCCTGGCCAAGGCGAGCCCGGGAAAATACAACTACGCGAACGCGGCCGCCGGCGTGCAGCTCGGCATGGAGCTGTTCGACAACATGGCCGGCATCAAGGTTACCATGGTCGCCTATCGCGGCGGGGCGCCCTCGATGCAGGCCATGATCTCGAACGAGACACAGATCACGTTGGTGCCCCTCGTGCCCGCCCTGTCGTTCATCCAGCAGGGCAAGCTGCGCGCCCTCGCGGTCGCCGCGGGCCGGCGGGAGCCCCAGCTTCCCGACGTGCCGACGGTCGCCGAGGCCGGCTATCCCGAGTTTCAGGCGCCGTCCTGGGTCGGCATCTTCGCCCCGGCCGGCACGCCACAGGCGATCATCGACAAGCTGCATGCGGCGGTCGCGGCGGCGCTGAAGTCGCCGGACCTCCTGAAGCGGTTCGGCGAGCTCGGCATGAACCCGGCACCGACCCCGGGGCCTGAGTTCGCGAAATCGGTGTCGGCCGACATCGCGCGCTGGACGAAGGTCGCCCGCGACAACAACATCGTGGTCCAGAACTAGGATCTGCGGCCGGCCTTTTGCGACGCGCATGAACAAGCCTGACGTGACGAATTTCCGCTCGATCGGCCAGCCGCTGCGGCGCAAGGAAGATCAGCGGCTGCTGACCGGCCTCGGGCGGTTCAGCGACGATTTCAGCCTGCCACGGCAGGCTTACGCGGCCATCGTACGTTCGCCTCATCCCCATGCGCGGATCCTGCGTGTCGAGCGCGACGGTGCGCGCGCCATGCCGGGCGTGCTTGGCATCTTCACCGGCGCCGATGTGCTGGCCGACGGCCTGCACCCGATCCCGCACGAGCCCGCCCCCAATACCCGCTACGACATGAAGCTGCACGGCCCGGGCGGGGGGCCGATTTTCATCGGCGCGCATCACCTGCTGCCGGCCGACAGGGTCCGTCACGTCGGCGAGGCGGTGGCGATCGTCGTTGCCGAGAGCAGGGACCAGGCCCTCGACGCGGCAGAGGCCGTGCGCGTCGATTATGAGGAGCTCCCGTGGGTGATCGAGGCCATCGACGCGATCTGCACGGGTGCCCCTTGTGTCTGGGACGAGGTGCCGGACAACGTGCTGGTCGATACCAGGTTCGGCGATGCCGCGGCGACGGACCGCGCCTTCGCCGCGGCCGATCATGTCGTGACGCTCGACGTGCACATCCAGCGGGTCACCGCCGTGCCGCTCGAGCTGCGCGCGGCCGTGGCCAGCTACGATGCGGCCACGGAGCGCTACATCCTCCATGCCGGCAGCGGCGGGGCTGTGAAGCAGAAGCGCGAGCTTGCGGCGGTGCTGGGGATCGAACCAGAGCGTCTGCGCGTCCTCTCCTACGATGTCGGCGGCAATTACGGCTCGCGCAACCGGCCTTATGTCGAATTCGGCCTGGTGCTGTGGGCGGCGAAGAAGCTGGGCCGGCCGGTCAAGTATACGGCGACGAGGTCCGAAGCGTTCCTCACCGACTACCAGGGCCGGGACCTCGCGACGAAGGTCGAGCTGGCGTTGCGGCGGGACGGCCGGTTCCTCGCCCTGCGCGCCGACAACATCAGCAATGTCGGCTCCGTCTGCGTCTCGCTATCGCCGCTCGGCAAAGGAGCGGGGCTGGTCACCGGCTCCTACGACATTCCGGTCGCGTCCTTGCGCGCCCGCGCTGTCTTCACCAACACCATGCCGACGAACGCCTACCGCAGCTCCGGCCGGCCGGAGGTGACCTACGCGATCGAGCGGCTGGTCGACCTTGCGGCCGCCAGGCTCGGCATCGACCGGGTCGAGCTGCGGCGGCGCAATCTCGTGCCGGCGCGTGCCATGCCCTACACCAACGCTGTCGGCGCCCGGTACGACAGCGGCGAATACGAATCGAACATGGAGCTGGCGCTGCGCATCGCCGACGTCGCCGGGTTCGAGGCGAGGCGGCGGGAGGCGGCGCGGCGCGGCCGGCGCCTCGGGCTCGGCCTGGCCAATTACGTCGAATCATCGATCGGAGCCCCGCGCGAACGCGCCGAAGTGACCGTGCGGCCGGAGCGGCGGGTCGACGTGGTCATCGGCACGCAGCCGAGCGGCCAAGGGCACGAGACCAGCTTTGCCCAGGTCATGGCCGACCTGCTGCACGTCCCGGTCGAGGCCGTGAACATCATCCTGGGCGACACGGACGTGGTGAGCGTGGGCGGCGGGTCGCATTCGGGCCGCTCGATGCGCCATGCGGCGACCGTGTTCGCGAAGGCGGCCACGGACCTCGTGGACAAGGGCCGCCGCATCGCCGCCTTCCTTCTCGACGTGCCCGTGGAGGACGTCAGGTTCGAGGACGGCCGGTTCGCGGCACCCCGGACGAACCGCTCGTTCGACCTGTTCGAGCTCGCGCGCGAATCACAGCGCGCCGACCTGCCGGAAACCCTTCAGGGCGGGCTCGCCGTCGTATCCGACAACGAAATGCACGACCCGGTGTTTCCAAACGGGTGTGCCGTCTGCGAGGTCGAGGTGGACCCGGACACGGGCGCGGTCGGGATCACCCGCTATGCCGCGGTCGACGACGTGGGACGCTGCATCAATCCGCTGATCGTGCACGGCCAGACGCATGGCGGTATCGCACAAGGCGTCGGCCAGGCGATGTGGGAGCAATGCGTCGTGGACAGCACCTCGGGCCAGCCGCTGTGCGGCTCGCTCATGGATTACGGCCTGCCGCGCGCCGACGCGCTGCCGTCGTTCGAGACCCAGATCGTCGAGGTCCTCTCGCCGACCAATCCGCTGGGCATCAAGGCCGGGGGCGAGGGCGGTACGACCCCGGCCCTGGCAGTCATTGTCAGCGCCGTCGTCGACGCGCTCAAGGACCTCGGTGTCGACGGCATAGCGATGCCGGCGACCCCCTTCACGGTCTGGCAGGCCATCCAGGCAGCACAGGCTAAACGCTAGGAGATCATCATGGACGTCCGCGCCGCGATCGCATACGAGCCGGGGAAGCCGCTGGTCGTCGACACGGTCCAGCTCGACGGACCCAAGGCCGGCGAGGTGCTGGTCGAGATCAAGGCGACGGGGATCTGCCATACGGACGAGTTCACGCGCTCGGGCGCCGATCCGGAGGGGCTCTTCCCCGCGATCTTCGGCCACGAAGGGGCGGGCGTCGTCGTCGATGTCGGTCCGGGGGTTTCGACCCTCAAGAAGGGCGATCACGTGATCCCGCTCTACATTCCCGAATGCCGGCAATGCAAAGCCTGCCTGTCCCGCAAGACCAATCTCTGCACCTCGATCCGCACGACCCAGGGCAAGGGCGTGATGCCGGACGGCAGCAGCCGCTTCTCGCGCGCCGGCAAGCCGATCCACCACTACATGGGCTGTTCGACCTTCGCCAATTTCACGGTTGTGCCCGAGATCGCACTCGCCAAGATCCGTGAGGACGCGCCGTTCGACAAGGTCTGCTACATCGGCTGCGGGGTGACGACCGGTATCGGTGCCGTCATCAACACGGCGAAGGTCGAGCCCGGCGCCAACGTGGTGGTGTTCGGGCTCGGCGGCATCGGGCTCAATGTCGTGCAGGGCGCGCGGCTGGCCGGCGCCAACATGATCGTCGGCGTCGACCTCAATCCGCGCCGCAAGGCGCTCGCCGAAAAATTCGGCATGACCCACTTTGTGAACCCGAAGGAGGCTGGCGGCGATCTCGTGGCGCACCTGGTCGAGCTCACCGGCGGCGGCGCCGATTACAGCTTCGAGTGCATCGGCAATGTCGACGTGATGCGCCAGGCCCTCGAATGCTGCCATCGCGGCTGGGGTGTGTCGGTCATCATCGGCGTGGCCGGCGCCGGCCAGGAGATCAAGACGCGGCCGTTCCAGCTCGTCACCGGGCGCGTGTGGAAGGGGACGGCGTTCGGCGGCGCCCGCGGCCGCACCGACGTGCCGCGCATCGTCGATTGGTACATGGACCGCAAGATCAACATCGACGACCTGATCACCCACACGATGCCGCTGCCCCGCATCAACGACGCGTTCGACCTGATGCACCAGGGTGAATCGATCCGCAGCGTGGTGATGTACTAGGCGCGCGGGAGCAAACCCCCGCGGGCCCGGGCATCAGCGGCGGGGGTGGGTCGGCCGGATGAACGGCCACATCACGGCGACGGCGACCAGCACCGCGAGCACGGCGAGGATGATGCGGGCTTCGGCGACGGAGACGATCGTCGTGCCCCACAGGACCCACTCTATCCAGCTGTCGGGCCCGAAATCCACCGCCGCAGCCCCGGCAACGAACAACGTGGCGAGGATCTGGCTGTGGCGGATCCAGAAGCCGCGGCTCGCGTTTCGAATATCGTCGGGTGATCCCATACCGCACACTTAGGGGCGGCCCCGCCGGTTTGCAAGCCGCGGGGGTCGCCGGGCGTCAGGCCTCGCCGAAATAGGCCTGGTCTTCGGGCCGTGCCGCCCAGGCCGCATTGCCGCGCCACTCTTTGGTGCGCGTCGACATGTCGGCCCCGTAGCGCACGCGGAACAGCAGTGTCCGCCGCGGTCCGTTGGCGTATTCGTGGAGCTCGCCGCGCGGATGCACGACGAACGAGCCGGGGGTGATCTCGACGGTCTCGTCGGGGGTGCGCATCACTCCGCCGCCCTCGAAGCAGAAGTAAATTTCGGTCGCGTTGGGATGGCAATGATAGGGGCTGATCTGGCCGGGTTCCCAGCAGGCCACGGTGACGTCGCCTTCGCCGATCTTGCCGAGGATACGCTCGACATGTTTCAGCGGATCGAACGTCTGTTCGGCCTTGAGGCTGTAGGCCTGCATCGAACTCCTCCCCGATGGTTGCGCGCCGATTGCCGCGATTATCGGCGGCCACGGGTTGGGCGGCAAGCCGGTGCCGGCGCAGAGCTTATTCGTGTATGAGGGAGAGCTGGCGGGTGCCGGTATATTCGCGCACCACCTCTTCGAGCTGCGCGCGCGAGAACGGCTTGAACAGGATTGGCTGCCCGTCGCCGGCGACGGCACCCGCGGCGGCGCTGTAGCCGGTCATCAGCACCACCGGCAGGTCGGGATATTTCGCGCGCACGTCGCGGGCGAGCTCTATGCCGCTGATGCTCTCCGGCATGACGACGTCGGACAGCACGAGATCGATCTTCGGCGCCGACGTGGCGAGGATCTCCTGCGCTTGCACGGCCTGGCTTGCCCGCATGACGCGGCAGCCGATGTCCTCGAGCAGCGCCGCGGTGGTCTCGCGCACCTCCGGGTCGTCCTCCACGAGCAACACCGTCAGGTCGCCGATATCGGCGGCGGGAGAGCGTTCGGGTGCTCTCTCGATCTCATCCGAGACGGTGCGCTGCGCCTTCGGCAAATGCAGGATGATGCAGGTTCCCTGGCCGGGCGTGCTCTGCAGCGAAGCCATGCCGCCGCAGTGGTGGGCGAAGCCGTAGACCTGGCTCAATCCGAGCCCGCTGCCTTTGCCCGGCGGCTTGGTGGTGAAAAACGGCTCGAAGGCGCGGGCCGCGACGTCCGGCGTCATGCCTTGCCCGGTGTCGCATACCGAAAGCACGACGAAGCTGCCGGTCAGACCCGTGCCGTCATTGGAGTCGGGAGTCAGTGTCGCGTTGGCGGCCGACACGGTGAGCATGCCGCCCTGCGGCATGGCGTCCTGGGCGTTCACGGCAAGATTCAGGAGCGCCAGCTCGAGTTCATCGCCGTCGAGGTCCACGCGCCACAGATCGTCGGCGATCTGCAGCCGGATGCGGATGTCGCCGCGCACGGATCGCGCCAGCATGTCGATCACGCGCGGAAGGCGGTCCTTGAGGTCGATGACCGCGGGTTTTGTCCGCCGCTGGCGCGAGAACGTGAGGAGCTGTCGTGTCAGCCGCTCGCCGCGTCGCGCCGCCCGCTCGATCGCATCCAGGAACTTGGCGGGCTCTTTTGCGTGCCGCCTGAGCAGCTGGACGCTGCCGCTGATGACAGCGAGGAGGTTGTTGAAGTCGTGCGCGATCCCGCCGGTGAGCTGGCCGATGGCTTCGAGTTTCTGGGCTTGGCGCAGTGCCGCCTCGGCCTGTTCGCGGCGCGCCAATTCCTCGGCTGCGCTCCGGGTTCGCCGCAAGGCGATCAGCGTGATCAGGAACAGCCCGAGCGTGGCCGGTATGCCGTAGATCAGATGGCTGGCCATCTGCCGGGCCCACGCGTGTATGACCGCCGAGCGCGGCATGGCCAGAAAGACGTAGATCGGCAGGTTGGGGAGCTTGCGATAGGCGAACAGGCTCGTGGTGTGATCGATCTCCGACACGGCCTGATAGTTGTCACGGTCGGGGTGTGCGGCAATGTTCCGAGCGAAATCGCCCGTGGCGGAGAAGGTCACGGGGTCGGCGAGGGGGGGATAGCGGACGAGCAGGGCTCCGTCGGCGCGGGCCAGTGCGGCGACCATGCTGCCGCCGGCCGCCTGTGCGATCTCGCGGTAAAAGCGCTCGAAGTATTCGGGGTGGATCGAGACCGAGATGATTCCCTGGAATGAGCCGTCGCGCCCCGCACGCCGCTGCGTCAGCGTGAAAAACGGGGCCCGCGCGAGCCGGCCGGAAAATATCCGGCTGACGAATACGCCGGAGTCACGGTCGGCCTGGCGGATGAAATAATCGCGGTCCGCGACCGACAGATCGTGCGGGACCGGATAGGCCCCGGTCGACACCAGCGGCAACCCGTGCCGGTCGTGTACGAAAACGTCCTTGATCTGCGGAAAGCCCGCGATCATCGCGGACAGGTCGTCGTGCAGGCGCTTCTCCGACCCGCGGATCTGCTCGTCCGACATTCCGCCGATGAGCCTTACGACCTGCTGCAGGACCAGACTGTGGGTCTCGAAGACCTTGGTCGCGTGCTCATAGAGGATATCGTTGTCGCGGACGAGGCGATCACGCGCATCGTCGAAGCTGCGCGTGTAGTTCGTGTACGCGGCGCCGGCGAACAGCATCACCGGTGCCACAATCGTCGCAATGAGCAGCGCTCTGAGCGGCCGCGCGGCCCCAGCGTTCATCAAACCGGACGCAGACAAATGAATTCCCCTGTCTCGCCCGACAGCACGCGCGACCGTAACAGATTTTTAGGAGCGCGGACACCGCTTCGAACCGGTGCGGTATCGGCCCTCGGTTTGTCGCCGGAATCCCGTAGGCCTACATGGCCATTGCGAGCCGCTTAGTCTTCTGCTCCAGCAGATTGGCGAGGCCGTCGGGACCGGACTGCGCCAGCACGGACGTGAATTCGCTGCGCCGGATGGCAAGCTGGCTGATCGTGCCTTCGAGATAGATGTCGACGATACGCCACCCGTCGGCGGTGCTGTGGAGGAGGTAGTTGAACCGGATCGGCTTGTCGCTGGCCGGCTGCATCACCGTTTGGACGATCGTGCCCTGCGGTGCCGTTTCGTTGGGCCCGGCAGCGTCGAAGCGCTCGCCGCCGTATTGATCGAACTGGCTCGCATACGTCGCGATCGAGAAGCGGCGGAACGCATCGACGAGTGCGTCTTGCTGCTCCGGCTGCAGGTTGAACCAGCGCGGACCGATCGCAATGCGGGTCATGCTCGTGAAATCGAAGGCCCGGTTCATCGCCGGCGCCAGCGCATCGTACCGCTCTTGATAGGTGCCCTCGTGCATGGCGCGCAGGAGCGCCTCGTGGAATTCAGCCACGACCTCCTCGGGTGCCGCACGCACCGGCACGGCAATCTCGCTCGCCGTTGCAGGCGATGCGGCGGGTCCGAGGGCGACTACGGGCGCGAGCAGAACACCGAGCGAGAGAAGCGATGCACGGAAAAACTGCCCGCTCGTTGCGCGCACGGCCGGGGCCGCGGCGGGTACATAACCAGTCATAATGGGAAACCCCAAAAGCCTTTTGTCACTTCCCCCAAAACGGACAAATAGGTGCCGTTATTTCCCGGTCAAGGGGATAGAAATATCGCGAAATATAGAGAGGTTGCAAGTAACACTGACTCGCAGCCCCGAGCAAGGAATTCTCACGAGCCTCGTCGCGGAGGGCTGACGCTTCGCATGAGGGGCGGCAGCACGAACAACGTGGTCAGCAGCGCATAGCCCAGTGCAATGACGAGAAGCGCCCCCATCTCGGCCGTGCCGCGGTGGTGGGACAGCACCAGGGTCCCGAAGGCCCCGATCGTCGTCAGCGCGCTGAACACGACGGCGCGCGCGGTTGCCGACTGGAGCAGGTCGACGATACCCTCCCGCCACCGCGACACGAAGTAGATGTCGAATGCCACGCCGATCCCGAGGAGCAGCGGCAGCGCGATCACGTTCGCGAAGTTGAGCGGCAGGCCGGCGACGACCCCGGTGGCCAGCGTGAGAAGGGCGGCGAACGCGAGGGGGACCAGGACGAACAGCGTTTCGCGCACGCTGCGCAGGACGGCCAGGAGCACGAGCGTGATCGTCGCCAGGGCGAGGAGGGCGGCGACGACGAGCGCGTGCGTGATTGTTGCCGCGGACTCAGGGATCGTAATCGCCGGGCCGACGGCATCCGGCGCCAGCTTCAAGACGGCGTCGTGGAACGCGCCGAGGGCCTCGTTGTCGAGCACGTTGCCGCGCATGATCGCCTGGACCCGGTATTCGCCGTCGCTCGCCACCCAGGCGTGGACGAGATCCGGCGGCAGATCCTTGCGCTCGATCGGCGCCGCGCCGAGCCCTTCGCGCAGCTGCTGCAACTGGGCCATGAGGCCCGGAATCAGCACCTGGTGCAGCCTGGACCAGACGGCGTCGCCGCTTTCCGCAAGGGCCGCGGCCAGGCCTTGCTCGAGATCGCCGCGGCCGTCCGCCGGCCCCACCTTTGCGATGACCTCCCGCAGCGAGGCCCGGAGTGCTGCAGCACTCGCGCGCACCTGCGCCGCGTCCGGCGGGGCGGCCGGCCGCGTCTGCTCGAAGGCGGGCAGCAGGAAGAACGCGAGGTCGGAGATAATGGCGAGCTTCTTGTCCTGGTCCTTGGGGATGAAGCTGGCGAGGCTCACGACGTCTCCGACTGGCGGCAACGCTCTCAGACGGCCGGCCAGCGTTTCCGCGGCCGCGGGGGAGGGGGCGAGCATGTCAGCCGAAAACGGGGCCGTCGCGGGGTCGTTCTGCAGGTCTAGCAGGGTCGCCATCGATTCCGTGCGCGGGTCCTTGAGATGCAGCGGATTGAAATCGAACTGCACCGAGGGGAGCGTGGCCGCGCAGGCGACCGCGATCAGGGCCGCCGCACCGAGCACGGCGCGATGGTGGCGCGCCAGGAACCGGTCGACGGGTGCGGCACTCGCAACCCCGACCCGCGCCGGCTCGGGCGACGGGCGCACCAGCACGAGCAGAGCCGGGAGCAAGGTAAACGTCAGGGTGACCGCGATCAGCATCCCGGCGGCCGCGATCAGCCCGAGCTCGGCAAGCCCGCTATAGTCGGTGGGGACGAACGACAGAAAGCCGAGCGCGGTCGTGACGGCGGCGAGCGGCAGCGGCTGGCCGATCCGCAGTGCCGTGGCGCGGACGGCCTTGGCTTCGTCGCCCTCGCGGAAGCTCTCGGCGCGGAACCGCACCGTGAACTGGATGGCGAAATCGACGGCGATGCCGACGAACATCACGATGAAGGCGACCGAAATGACGTTCAGCGTGCCGATGGCGGCGGCGGCGAACGCCGCCGTGCCGGCGAACCCGGCCGCCAGGGTCACGAAAATCGCCAGCATCAGGCGGACGGACCGCAGCGCCAGGAACAGGAAGAGGAGGACGAGGGCGACCGACAGCCCCGCGGACAGAGCGGCACCCTGCGTGACGCTCGCAAGCTCCTCGTCGTTGAGTGCCACGGAGCCCGTCATCCGAACCCGGACCGAAGTGTTGCCGGCGAGGCCGAGATCGCGCGTCGCCGCGCGGACCGCCTCGCTCGCCCGTCGGCCCGGCTCGATGTCGCTGTAGTCGAGCACCGGGCGGGTGATGATGAACCGGCGTAGCTCCTCGGGCATCGGGTCCTCGCCGGTCAGGAGCTTCGACCATGAGACGGGCGACGTCCGTCCGGCCAGGCTGCCCTTGATCGCGGTGGCAACGGCGGAGATCGGCTCCGACAGGTCAGCCGGATTGACGTCGCCGTGCTGGACGCCCTCGAGCGCGAGCCTGAGCGCGCCAAACAGGCCGCGCAGCGACGGGTCCGCCGTCAGGCTGCCCATCATCGGCTGGGCTTTGACCAGGTTCTCGGCCATCGTGGTGAGCTGTGATTCGTCGAGGAACAGGAGGCCGTTCTTGCGGAAGAACGGTCCGGCGTCCGGCCGCTCGACCGATTGGAAGAGCGCTGGCTCCGCGGCCAGCCGCTTTGCCAGCGATGCCGCCGCCGCGTCGACGACCTCGGGCGTGGCTCCATCGACCACGATCACGAGCTGATCGCTCGTGTCCGGGAACAGCCGGTCGTAATGGGCCTGCCGCTGCCGCCAAGAGACATCTGGTGACAGCAGCTTCGATTCGTCGGCATCGACCGACAGGTGCGAGGCGGCGTAGAAGCCGAGCAGGCCACTTGCGATCAGGGTGGCGGCGGCCACGGGCAGGGCTGCGCCGCGGCACTTCTCGACCGTCCAAACGACCCACTCCGTCCACCACATTTCGAGGGATGCCTTTCGTCCTCCCCCTGGGCCGAATCGCCACGCGGGGATGTAGAAGGCCGAACCTGCCCCGAGTTCCGGGGCGGACGCAACTCACTAAGGGTTTGCGCCGAAGCGGCCAACCGCGGGCGCGCCTAGAGCCCGAGATAGGCCTGGCGGACGCGGTCGTCGTGGAGAAGGTCCTGGCCGCGGCCCGAGATCACGATGCGGCCGTTCTCCAGTACGTAGGCGTGCTGGGCCAGCTTGAGGGAGACAGCCACGTTCTGTTCGACCAGGACGATGGTCAGCCCTTCCTGGTGCAGCCGCTGGATCACGCGAAAGACCTCTTGAACCAGGGCCGGCGACAGGCCGAGCGAGGGCTCGTCGAACATGATCAACTGCGGCCGGCCCATCAGGCAGCGCCCGATCGCCAGCATTTGCTGCTCGCCGCCCGAGAGGGTGCCGGCGGCCTGCTTGCGGCGCTCGGCCAGCCGCGGGAAACGTTCATACACGTAGGCAAGCGTCTCTGCCGATTTCGCGCGCGCCTGGCGCGACACCGCACCGAGCTCCAGATTGTCGGCCACGCTCAAGGTGGGGAAGACCTGGCGGCCTTCGGCCACCTGGCCGATGCCGAGCTGGCAGATCTTGTGGCTCGGCAGGCCGGTGATGTCGCTGTCGTTGAACGTGATGCGGCCGGCGGTGACGCGCTCGAGGCCGGCCACGGCGCGGATGAGGGAGCTCTTGCCGGCGCCGTTGGCCCCGATGATCGCCACGATCTCGCGCGCCGGCACCTCGATCGACACGCGATCGAGCGCCTGCGCATCGCCGTAGTAGACGTCGAGGTCCCGGACCCTCAGCATCAGACCGTCTCCTCGCCGAGATAGCAGTCAAGGACCGCCGGATCGCGAACGACCGCTTCCGGCGTGCCCTCGGCGATCTTCTTGCCGTAGTTCAGGACGACGATCCGCTGCGCCAGCGCCATCACCGCGCGCATCACATGCTCGATCAGGAGGATCGTGACGCCGAGATCGCGATTGATCTCGCGGAAGAAGGCGACCATCTGGTCGGTCTCGGTCGGCCGCAATCCCGCCATGACCTCGTCGAGCAGGAGCAGCTTCGGTTGCGTGCCGAGGGCGCGGGCCACTTCGAGCCGCTTGCGGTCGGGCAGCGTGAGGCTTGCGGCACGCTGGTGCCGTCGCGTCCACATGTCGAGCCGTTCGAGGATGCGGCGTGCTGAGTCGCGGGCGCGGTCGACGTCGGAGGTGGCGCGCAGACACCCGATCAGGACGTTGTCCTCGAGCGTGAGTTCACCGAATGGACGCACGATCTGGAAGGTGCGGGCGACGCCCGCCGCACACACCCGGTGCGGGGGAAGGCCGTTGAGGCGCAAGCCGCCGAAGCGGATGTCCCCCGAATCCGGCGAGGTCACGCCCGCGATGAGGTTGAAGGTCGTCGTCTTGCCGGCGCCGTTGGGGCCGATCAGCGCCACGATGGCGCGCTCGGGCACGTCGAACGACAGATCGTCCACGGCCTGCAGGCCGCGGAAACGCTTGGAGATGCCGCGGACCGAGAGCGCGCTCATCGGGGGGCCCGCGCGCCGAGGCCGAGCTTGCGCGCGAGGTAGGGCCATACGCCGTGGCGCTGGAAGACGACGATCAGCACGACGCACAGCCCGTAGAACACTTCCTTGAGGCCGTCGAGACGGATGACGTCCTGCAGCGGCGCCAGCGCCACTGTCAGAGCCTCGGCAAGCGGGGTGAGGATGAAGGCGCCGATGATCGGCCCCATCATCGTGCCGACGCCGCCGGTCACGGCCCCCAGCAGCATGTCGATCGAACGCCCGATCGAGAAGACCGGACCAGGAAAGAGGTTGTTGTAATAGAACGCATAAACCACGCCGCCGCAGGCCGTGAGGGCGGCGGACAGCATGACGGCCAGGATTTTGTAGCGGAACGTGTCGATGCCGAGCGCCTGCGCCGCCGTCTCGTCCTCGCGGATGGCGAGCCAGTAATAGCCGAGCCGGCTCGACAGCAGGGCGCGGCAGAGCAGCAGGACTCCGACCGCGCCCGTCAGCCACACGTAGTAGAACATCGAGGGCGCTCCCCGCAGCATCCACAGATCGTCGCCGGCGCGGTTGCTGACGGGCAGGAAGAAGCCGGCGGTGCCGCCGATCCAGTCGATGTGGTCGAACAGGATGCGTGTGAACTCGGCGAACGCGATGGTCAGCACGGCGAAGTAGACGCCGCCGATGCGGAAGCGGAACCCGAGCGAACCGATGAATGCACCAGCTGCAGCCGCGAGTACCGCACCCGCGGCCATTCCGACCCATGGGCTGACGCCATACTTCGCGTAGAGGGCGGCACTCGCGTAGGCGCCAAGCCCGAAATAGAGGGCGTGCCCCAAAGACAGCTGGCCGGCAAAGCCCATCATGATGTTCCACGCCTGGCCCAGGTAGGCGAAATAAAGAACCAGGATCAGCACCGACAAGACGTAATCGTTGACCACCAGCGGTGCGGCCAGCAGGGCCAGAAGCAGGCCGGCGAGCAGCCAGCGTCCGCGCGGCGGGACATCGCTGAGCCAGGCCGATTTCATCCGGCGCGTTTTCCAAGCAGGCCTTGCGGGCGGAACAGCAGGACCAGGATGAGGAGGCCGAAACTGAACATGGACTTGAGCGACGGATCGATCAGAAGCCCCGCCAGCGCCTCGGACACTCCGATGAGCACGCCCGCCAGCAGGGCGCCCGCCAGGCTGCCGAGTCCGCCGACGATCACCACGACGAAGGCGAGCAGGGTGTACTCGGTGGCGAGATAGGGGTGGACGTCGACGAGCATGAGCAGGATGCAGCCGGCGGCACCGATGCAGGCTGCCCCCAGCCCGAACGAAAGGGCGAACAGGCGCTTGACGTCGAGACCGATCACCCGCGCGCCGGCAAGGTTGTCGGCGCAGGCGCGGATCGCCTTTCCGGTCCGGGTCAAACGGAAGAAGCCGGTCAGCGCCAGCGCCACGCCGATCGCAGCTGCACCGGCGAGGATGCGCACCTTGTCGACCACGAGCGGCCCTATCTCGTACGAATCATAGGCGTAGGGCAGCGGCGCGTTCTGCGCATCCGGCCCGAAGATCATCAGGCACGTGGAGACGATGATGATGCCGACCGCGGCCAGGAGCAGGAACTGCATGTGGTCGGGCACGTCGATCAGCCGGTTGATCACGCCCGCCTGCAGCGCGTAGCCGAAGGCGAACAGGACGGCGCCCACGAACGGAATGCTGATCAGCGGGTCCAGCCCCAGCCAACGAAACAGCAGGAGGGCGACATACATGCCGACGACCATCATCTCGCCGTGGGCGAAGTTGACGATCTTGCAAACGCCGAAGATGACCGACAGGCCCAGTGCCGACAGGCCGTACACCAGACCGGTCAGGACGCCGCTGACGATCTGGTTCAGGTAGATGTCGAGCATCATGGGGCTACGGCGCGCCCGCGAGCGGCGGGCGCGCCACCGACTGCCGCGGTCAGATCAAGTCCGGTTGCGCCAGCCCGGGACGGGGAACACGACATTGCGCTCGGACGATGCGAGCGGCAGGACCACCTTGGCCTCGCCGTGGAAGTTCTGCACCGCGGCCAGGCCGAGCTTCTCGTTCTGGCCCTTGGCGTCGAACGAGATCCCGTCGCCGACCGAGGCGCTGTCCTTGATGTTGGTGGCCTTCAGCGCCTCCATCAGTGCTTGGGGGGCGGCCGACTTGGCGCGCTTGTACGCATCGGCGCAGATCAGCATGGCCTCGAAGCTGTAAACGATGTTGGTGTCCACGGTCTGGTTCGGAAACATCTTGAGGCTGGCATCGACCATCTTCTGGGCGAGCGGCTTGCGCGGGTCGTACCACGGCACGCAGGAGATCGGGTAATCCCCCAGCTTGCCGAGCGTCTTCATGTACTGGTTTTCATACCAGCCCGGGCCGGCGGCGATCACACCCCACGGCTCCCAGCGCTGCTTGACCATCTCGCGCGTGATCAGGATCGCGTCGTTGAGGCGGCTGACCGCGAGCACGACCTCGGCCCCCGTCGCCTTGGCCTTGGCGACTTCGACCGAGAGGTCGCGCGCCTGGGGGTCGTAGGCGATGAAGTCGGCGAACTGGTACGGCATATTCTCCTTTGGATAGATGGCGTTGAGCGCCCCCTTGATCGCCGTGCCGTAGGTGTCGTTGACGTGCAGGACCACGCATTTGCTCGGCGTCTTGCCCGAGACCTGGAACAGCTGCTTCTGCAGTTCGAATGTGCTCGAGACGATCGTGCCGGCGCGCGGAAAGTTGCGGACGATGAACTTGTAGCCCTGCTCGGTGATCTGCGGGGCCGCGGCGATGTCGATCACGAACGGAATGCCGTGTTGTTCGGCGACCTGGGCGATCGCCAGGGTGTGGCCGGATTCGAACGCGCCGACCAGCACCTGGGCGCCGCCGCTGATGAGGCGCTCGGCCGCGGCGCGGGCCACGTCGGGGCTGGACTCGGTGTCGCCATAGACGGCCTCGAGGGCCGGGTAGCCCATCTCCTTGAGCACGGGGATGGCCGCCTGGACGCCCCGGTTGCACGCCTGGCCGATCTGCGCCAGGTAACCCGAGGTGGGGTGCAGCACGCCGACTTTGAGGGGCGCCGTCTGAGCGCGGGCGCCACGGAAGCCGGCCGTTCCGGCGAGCGCTGCCGCCGAAGCGCCAGCAAGGACAGTGCGCCGCGTCAGCGGCCGCGATGTGTTCAACATGGATGCCTCCCCTTCGATCGTTGGCCGGGATTCGAAATCCCACGATCGGTATAAATTATAACTGTTTGAGGATCAATCAGTCGCCGCCCCACGGCCCGCTCAAAGCTAGGCCAATGCGGCGGGCCCCCCGTGCCGGGGAGGCAATCAATGGCGGAACGGGCGGACCGCGAGGACCGGTCCGACCGGCAGGCGCTCAACCGGCGCGGCGCAGCTTCGGCCCGGCAAGCGGTGTCCCGAGCTCCGCCAAACGGCGTTCGAGCCGGCCAATGAGCCCGTCGAGCTCCTTCAGGTCGTCGGCGTCGAGGCGGGCACCGGGGGCGCGCAGGGCCGCACTTTTGATCACCCCGCGCCGGCGCAGGATTTCCTTGCGGATGGCGAGCCCGACGCCCGGCTGATTCTCATACCGGACGATCGGCAGGAAGGCGTCGTACAGGTCTTCGGCCCCCTTCGCGTCGCCGGCGAAGTGCTTCTCGCACACGCCCACCAGCATTTCGGGATAGGCCACGCCGGTCATGGCGCCGTCGGCGCCGCGGCGCAGCTCGAGCGGCAGGAACATGCCGCTATTGCCGACGAGGATGCTGACGCGGCGCCGCTCGCCGCGCGCCTCGGCGGCGCGCAGCTGCGTGAGCTTGCGCAGGCCCGGTACGTCCTCGTGCTTGAACATCTTGAGGCTGGGGAACTGATGGAACAGCTTGTTGACGAGGGCGGCCGACATGTAGACGGCGGTGAGCTGCGGATAGTCCTGCAGAACGATCGGCACCTGGGGCCCGAGCTCTTTGACCACGCCGGCGACGTAGGTCTCGATCTGCTCGTCGGTCTTGAGTCCGGTGGCGGGAGAGACCATCACGCCCGCCGCGCCCAGGCCCATGACCTTGTCGGTCAGGCGCTTGAGGTTGAGCGTCCCGGCGCTGCTTACGCCGACGACCACCGGCACCTTGCCCGCCACGCGCTTGAGCACGCGGTCGGTGAAGGTCACCGATTCCTCGAACGACAGCTTCGGCGCCTCGCCCATCACGCCGAGGATGGTCATGCCGGCAACGCCGCTCTCGAGGTAGAAGTCGACCAGGCGGTCGGTGCTCTCGACGTCGATGTCGCCGTTGTCCGCGAACGGCGTCGCCGAAATGATGTAGACGCCTTTGGCCGTTTCATCGAGGAGCCGCGGTGCCATCGTTCATCTCCTGCTCGTGTCTGCCGGACTATAGGGCGCTTTGCGGCCCCAAAGGAAGATGCCTTAGTTAGGCCATTCGTGAGCGATTGGCGCGGCCATGCCGCCGCTGCGCGACCTCATTTTTGTCACCAAAGAACGTTTGACCGCCGGGCTATGCTGCCGGTCAAATGAAGCTTCAGGACCGACTCCGCAGAGGATCGGCGTGACCACGATCGACAAGACCCCGATTTGGGCGAGCCTCGCGGCACACCAGCGGGCGATCCGCGATTTTCGGCTGCGCGATGCGTTCGCCTCCGATCCCGGGCGGGTGCGCCGGTTTTCGCTGCGTGCCGGCGACATCCTCCTCGACGCGTCCAAGAACCGCATCACCGACGAGACGATGCGCCTCCTGTGCGATCTGGCGCGCGCTGCGGATCTGCCGGCGTGGATTTCGCGGCTGTTCAGCGGGGCCGTGGTCAACACGTCGGAAAAGCGTCCGGCCCTCCACACGGCCTTGCGCCGCACCGATCCCCTGATGGTCGCGGGCGAGGACGTGGTGGCGGCCGTCCGGGCGACGCGCGAGCGCATGCGTGCCCTCGTGGACGCGGTGCGGTCGGGCGCGTGGCGCGGGCACAGGGGGGCGCGCATCACCGACGTGGTGAATATCGGTATCGGCGGTTCCGATCTCGGTCCCCGCATGGTGACGGAGGCCTTGAGCAGTTCGAAGCGGCAGCCTGTCCGCGCTCATTTCGTCTCGGGCCTCGACGATGCGCAGTTCGCGGCCGCGACGGCGGGGCTCGATCCGGCCGCGACGCTGTTCATCGTGGCCTCGAAATCGTTCACCACGCTGGAGACATCCGCCAACGCCGAACTCGCGCGGCGGTGGCTCGCCGCGGGCCTGGGTGAGACGGGTGTCGGCCGGCATATGATCGCGGTGACGGCGAACGTACCCGCGGCGAAGAAGATCGGCATCGCCGACGAGCAAATCTATCCGATCTGGAGCTGGGTCGGCGGGCGCTATTCGCTGTGGTCGGCCATCGGCCTGCCGGCGGCACTCGCGCTGGGCTGGGAGACGTTCGATCAACTGCTTGCCGGCGCGCGCATGATGGACGAGCATTTTCGCGAGGCGCCGCTCGAGGAAAATCTGCCGGTGACCCTGGCGCTGCTCGGCATCTGGTACATCAATTTCTTCGGCGCCCAGGCGCAGGCGGTCCTGCCCTATGACTGGCGGCTGCGCCTCTTGCCCCCGTGGCTGCAGCAGCTGGACATGGAGAGCAACGGCAAGTCCGTGGACCGGAGCGGCAACCCGGTCGCGTACGACACCGCGCCGATCATCTGGGGCGGGTCGGGCAACGAGGGCCAGCACGCCTTCTTCCAGCTCCTGCACCAGGGCACCCGCCTGGTTCCGGCGGACTTCATCGTGGCGGCCAAGGGTGCCGAGCCGGAGACGCCGCTGCGCGACCTGCTGGTCAGCAACTTCCTGGCGCAGACCGAGGCGCTGATGAAAGGCCGCAACGAGAGCGACGCCCGCGCCGAGCTCGCGGCAGCCGGCGCGCCCAGTACTGCCACCGGCGAGCTCGTGCCGCACAAGCTGGTGCCCGGCAACCGGCCGACGAATTCGATCCTCATCAAGCGGCTCGATGCATTCACGCTCGGCGCCCTGCTGGCCATGTACGAGCACAAGGTCTTCGTCCAGGGCGTGATCTGGGGCGTGAATTCCTTCGACCAGTTCGGGGTCGAGCTGGGCAAGACCCTGGCCGAGCGGATCGCGCCCGAACTCAAACCTGCCGTCGCACCGCGCGGTCACGATTCCTCCACGGCCGGCTTGATCGAGACCTACAAGAAATGGCGGGACGAATAGCGGCTAGCGCTGCTTGAACCGTCCGAGCGCGTACCGGTAGAGCGCGATCAGGGTCGCCGCGTCCTGGATCTCCCCCCGATCGGCCAGGGCGAGGGCCTCATCGAGCGTATGGAAGGCGAGTTGGCCGAGCCCTGGCTCGTCGACATGAGGTGCTCCGTCTTCGCGGCAGTCATGGGCGATGAAGAGCGCCCCCATGACGGCCAGCGTGCTGGGCTCCTGGCCCAACGTGCCGATCGGCTGGACGCGATCCCGGTCGCAGGTGAGGCCCGTCTCCTCGCGGAGTTCTCGGAGTGCCGCCGCCGTCGTATCGGCCTCGCCCGGATCGAGGAAGCCCTTGGGTGCCTCCCAGGCGAACAGCTCGAGCGGGTGTCGGTAATTCCACAACAGGCCGATGCGGCCATCCGGCATCACCGGCAAGACGGTGACGCCGCCAATGCGGTCCGCACGCTCGACCTGAGGGGAGACGAAGAGATACCCATCCACCTCATGCCCGTCGGCGCCCGTGATGTCGTCGCGGAATACCCGCCATTTCGAATTTTCGAGGGCCAGGATGCGGCGGCGGATCGCGACCGGCGGTTTTGATGACGGCATTCGGTCTAGCCGGCGAATCCGTTGGGCTCGTACAGCATGATGCGGCTGCCGGCGTTTTCGATGTTGAACGAGACGTGGATGAGCTTGGACAGCTTTTCCCGAACGGCAAAACGCTTTTCGGGCGGCACGAAAAACACCATGAAACCGCCGCCGCCCGCGCCAAGGAGCTTGCCGCCCACCGCACCGGCGGCGCGCCCGGTCTCGTAGATCTCGTCGATGACCGGCGTGGAGACCTTGTCGGTCAGCTCGCGCTTCAGCATCCACCCTTCGTGGAGCAGCTCGCCGAGTTCGGTCAACGGCCGTTGCGGGCTGTTGAGGATGTCCAGCGCCTCGTCGACCATATGGGTCATCGTCTTCACGTGGCGTTTCTTCTTTTCGAGATTGGCGATTTTCGATCCCGCCACCTCGGAGGCGATGCGGGACAGGCCGGTGAAGAACATCATGAGCGAGCTCTGCAGCTCGATCCGCCGCTGCAAGGGAATGACGATCGGCCTGACGTCGAAGGTCCCGTCGCGCTCGAAATCGATGCGGTTGAGCCCGCCATAGGCCGCCCAGATCTGGTCCTGCGAGCCCACGTTCTCGCGGATCACGTCCTGCTCGATGCGGATCGCCTCGTGTGCCAGCTCGTAGCGGCTCACATGGCGCCCTTTGAGCGCGTTCAGCGCGTTCAGGAGACCGACGGTGAACGATGAGCTGGAGCCGAGGCCAGAGCGGGCGGGGAGGTCGCCGTCGTGATGGATCTCTATGCCGTCGCGGATGCTCATCTCGCGCAGGATCGCACGCACCGCCGGATGCTCGATCTTCTCGATGTCGTTCACGAGCTCGATGCGCGAGTAGACGATGCGGTGCTTATGCTCGAAGAAGGGCGGCAGGTGGCGCACGCTGATGCGGCAATACTTGTCGATAGCCATGCCGAGCACGGATCCGCCGTTCTCGCGGTACCAGGTCGGGTAATCCGACCCGCCGCCAAACAGCGAGATCCGGAACGGAGTGCGGCTGATGATCATGCGACGCTCCGGACAGCACGGGATTGAGCGTTGCCGGCCGAATGGCGGCCGAGGGCCTTGGCGATCACCTGCTCAGCCTGGGCGAAGCTTTCGGGCGTGCCGATGTCGAGGAAGGTGACGCCGTCGGCGTGGATCGCCGCAAACGTGCCGGCCGGTGCCGCGCCAAATACGTCGCGCTCGAGCGAGGCGCCGGTGCCTCTCGCAAACTCCTGCAGCCAGGGCCGGGAGAACAGGTACAGCCCGGCGTTGATCGCGCCAGGCCGCGTGTCGGCCGGGTCTTTCTCGCGGAATTGGCGGATGCGGCCGACCTCGTCGATGTCGAGCCGCCCATAGCGGGCCGTGGACGGCACGCTCGCGCACAGGATGGAGGCCTGCGACTTACGCGTTCGGTGCGCAGCCACGAAGGCGGCAAGGTCGGCGTCGACGAACGTATCGCCGTTCATGACCATCACGGGATCCGAGCGGAGATGCGGGGCGGCAAGCCGCAGCGCGCCGGCCGTTCCGCGCGGCTCGGGCTCGATCGACGGCACGATCTCCATCCCCGGAAACGGGTTTGCGGCCAGATGGGCCAGCACGGGCTCGGCGCGGAAGCCGAGACAGAGGACCACGCGCCGCGCGCCGAACCCGGCGAGCCAGCCCAGCAGGTGGTCGAGAAACGGCCGGCCCGACACCGGAGCCAGGATCTTCGGCGTCTCGCCGAGGACCGAGCGCAGCCGCGTGCCGAGGCCGCCGCACAGGACGGCGACGTCGATCTCCGCGAGTGGGCCGGGCTCAGGCCGGGACGAGCTCATCGACGAGCTTCCGCTTCAGCCGGTGCTTGCTCATGTCCTCGACATGCTTGCGCGTGTCCCAGCCGAAGCGCTGGGTCACCATGTCGAGATAGCGTGGGTTGGCGAAGTATTCGTGGAAGGCCTCGTCGCGGAATTGGAGCACCTTGGCGGCCGACACTTTCTCGGTGCGCAACGGCTTTGAGTCATAGCTATGTTGGGAATACCCGCCCCAGGTGTCCGGCAACTCCCAGCCATTCTCGACCGCGAGCTTGTAGAGCGGCGATCCAGGATAGGCCATGGCCGAGTAGAAGTTGGAGAACTCGCAGTTGAGCTCTTTGGCGAGCTCGAGCGTCTCGCGCATGGACTCCTCGTCGTCGTCCGGCAGGCCGAAAATGTAGTTGCCGATGACGTTGATGCCAGCCTTCTGGATCTCGCGCACGATGCCGATGATGTCGTCGTGCTTCAGCGATTTCTGCGCCCCGTCGCGGACGTGCTTGCTGCCCGATTCGATGCCGAGCGCCAGCCACTGGATGCCCGCCTTGCGCAGCATCTCGAGCGCCTGGGGCTTCACCGTATCGACGCGGGCATACGCCCAGATGTTGAACTTCGCGCCCAGACCGCGCTCGATGAGCAGATTGCAGATTCCCGAGACGTGGCGATCGTTGAGCACAAACATCTCGTCCACGATCTTGAACGTCTGCACGCCATACGTCGTGTAGAGATGCTCCATCTCGTCGACCACCGCCGCAGCACTGCGCATGCGGTAGTTCGGCTTGCCGAACGGCGCGTTGATGCAGCAGAAGGTGCAGCGATAGGGGCAGCCGAGCGTGGTGTAGATCGAGGCATAGGGCTTGCGCTTCGACAGATCGCCGAAGCACTGCCAGTTATGGGCCCGGTACTTCTCCATCGGCAGCAGGTCCCACACGTCGCCTGGCAGGTCCTTGTCCAGGTCGGTCAGCAGCTTGGCGCCGATGTTGTTGCGGATCTGGTCGCCGTCTCGCCACACGAGGCCTTCGACTTTGGCGTAGTCGGGCGAGGCGCTCTTAAGCGCGATCAGCAATTGCTCGATGGTGACCGGGCCTTCGCCGTTGCAGGCGAAGTCGATCGATTCTTCGTTCATCGTGCGCTCGGGAAGGGCCGCGACGTGGCCGCCGACCATGATGATCTTCTGCTGCGGGTCGCGTTTCTTGATCGCGTAGCACTCGAGGCCGGCCCCGAACATCATCTGCGTTGACGCCGACGGCTGGTGCCCGAACACGATCATGCCGACGAGGCGGGGCTTCAGCCCCAGAACGCGCGCGGCGACCTGCTCGGCGCCCAGATGATCGGCTTCCGCATCGATGATCTTCACGCTGAAGCCGCGGTGGCGGACATAGCTCGCGATCAGTCGTGTCCACATCGGCGGCTCAACGGCGGTCAGGTCGTTGGCGAGGTCCTGGTAGGTCGTGCTGCCCGTCCCGGGATGGATCAGGACGAGATCGAGTTTTTCTTGAGGGCCAGCCATAGCCGCTGTTCTCCGGGCAGGATATCTAAAATCCCCGATATTCTCGCCGAGATTGGTTAATTTTCCTTTTAGCCGAACTTGCGGGCGTTGTTAACGATCCCGATAAGTCCTTTGGAAATCTACATTTTAAAGGTTGGTGTAGGGGTTGGGGCGCATCATCCGGTAGCCCTTGATGAGCTCCTGGACCCCGGCGTCGAGCGAGACCTGCGGCTTGTACCCGGTGCCCTCGATCCGCGCGTTGGAGACGATGTAGTCGCGCTTGTCCGGATCTTCGCCGATCGGCGCCTCCATGAACACGAAGCTCGGCAGGTGCTTCTGGATCGCCTGGCAGAGCTCGAACTTGGAGAGATTGGCCTCGGACAGTCCGACATTGAACACGCCGGCCTGCTTCATGGTCTCGAACTTGTCGATCCCGTGGTTGAAGGCGCGCGCCACGTCGCGGACATGGATGTAGTTGCGCTTGAAATGCGGCTCGAACAGCACGACCGCGCGATCGGTGATCGCCCGGTACACGAAGTCGTTGACGAGGAGATCCATGCGCATGCGCGGCGACATGCCGAACACGGTCGCCAGCCGGAAGCTGATGCCGTTGCCGCGATCGAGCACGATCTTCTCGGCGTCCATCTTGGTGGTGCCGTAGAGCGAGATCGGGTTGATCGGGGTCTCCTCGGTGCAGAACTTGTCCTTCTGGCCGACGCCGTAGCCGCTGTTCGTGGTCGGAATGAGGATGCGCTGCTGGATCGAGGTGATCTTGGCCAGGGTCGCGACGGCATCGCGGTTGGTGCTGATGCAGGCCGTCTTGTCGGCGTTGCAGGCCGGCGCGCCCACGATGGCGGCCATGGGGATGATGATGTCGGCTTTCGTGACCAGCGGCTTGAGCACGGCCTCGTCGCGCGAATCGCCGCGCACCACGTCGAAATTGGGATCGGCGCAGAGCTGGTTGAGCGGGGTCTGCCGGTGCATGAAATTGTCGAGCACCGTCACCTTGTGGCCCTGGGCCAGGAGATGGGGGGTGAGGGTCGAGCCGAGATAGCCGGCGCCGCCCGTGATCAGGATGGAGTACGAGGTCTTGGCCATTGTTCTTGGGTCCGGGTGTTCCTGGGTCCAGGTCAGTTGCAGGCGCGGTCGAGCACTTCGCGCAAGGTGTCGATCTGGGGCGTGAGGTCCGTCGGCGCGTTGCCGACGAAGAAGCCGTAATCGTGCGCGATGTTGGCGTTCTGGATGCCGCCGACGATCTCGTAGTCGTAATACTTGATGACGTCGTGGCGCAGGAAGCAGCCGCCGGTGATGATCCGATAGCCGATGTCCGCCTTCTTGAGCGCCGCGAAGACCCGTTTGCGGTCGATGTTCCGCTCCGGCTTCAGGATGATCGTGAAGCAGAAGCTCGAGCTCTTGCCGTGCTCGCGCTGGATGATGAAGCGGCCGTCGTTCGCGAAGAGCTTCTGGAAATGCGCCATGTTCTTGCGGCGCTGAACGGTCATGGCCGGAAGCTTCTTGATCTGCTCGCGGCCAATGGCGCCCGAGAGCTCGATGGGGCGCACGTTGTAGCCGGGGAGGATGAAGCGGTAGGCCTCGTAGAAGTCGTCATCACGCTTCTCGAAGACCGGCGAGCCTTCCGGCAGGTCGCGCGTCCAGCCGTGGTTGCGCATCGCCAGCAGGATATGGAACAGCTCTTCGTCGTCGGTCAGCACCATCCCGCCTTCCATGGTCGAAATGTGGTGCGAGAAGAACGAGCTGAACGTGTTGAGGATGCCGAACGTGCCGGTCTTGCGGCCCGCGATCTCGGCGTCCATGGACTCGCAATTGTCCTCCATGAAGTAGAGGCCGTGCTTGTCGGCGATCTTCTTCATGACGTCGACAGCGGCGGGATTGCCGAGGATGCTCACGGCCAGGATCATCCGCGTGCGCGGGCCGATCGCCGCCTCGATTTTGCTTACATCGATGTTGAGCGTATCGAGCTCGACGTCGATGAACTTGAGCCTGAGACCGTATTGCTGCAGCGGATGATAGGTCGTGCTCCACGAGATCGCCGGCACGATCACCTCGTCGCCTCGCTGCAGCGGCCGATCCTTCTTATAGAAGAGGCTGGCGACGGCCACGAGGTTGGCAGATGACCCGGAATTCACCATGACGCCGTACTTCGTGCCGAAGTACTTGGCGAAGTCGCGCTCGAACGCCTTCACGTTCTCGCCCATGGTGAACATGCCGCTGTCCACCACGCGCTGGATGGCCTTGAGCTCCTCGGGCCCCCACGACGACGACGCGAGTGAATAGAACATCGATACCCCTAAACGTGTTGACGGACCGGTGCTGCGCCTAGAACGGGCCCCGGAACTGCTTCTGATAGGCGAGCACGGCGCGGTCCGGATCGGGCGTCCATTCGGGCGCTTTCGGCTTGGCCAGACGGTACGCCGCCTGGGCGATGCGCGCCGGGTTCGGATAGAACAGCTCTTCGATGGTGGGCGAGGTCGGGCAGATGGTCGGCGCGAAGCCGAGCCGCTCGACCTGAAAACTGATGCCTTCCGCGCCGAGCACCTCGGCGAGCCGGGCCGCGATCTCGGACCCGGCGCCGCACATCGTCCAGCCGTTGTCGACCACGACCAGGCGCCGCGTCTTGCGTACCGACTTGACGATCGTGTCGGTATCGAGTGGCGACAGCCAGATCGGATCTATCACTTCGGCCACGACACCGACGTCGGCCAACAGCTCACGGGCGCGCAGGCACTCGACCAGCATGTTCGAGACGCCGACCAGGGTGACATCGCCGCCGGGCACCACCACGCGCGACTTGCCGGGTGCAAGCTCGAACATCTCCTCGGGCACGTAGGCCTCGGTCGGATAGAGCAGGCGATGCTCGACGAACATCACGGGATTGTCGTCCCGGATCGCGGCCAGCATGCAGCCTTTGGCGTCGTGCGCGTTGCTCGGCGCCACGACCTTGAGGCCGGGAATGTGCATGAACATCGAATAGAGGCCCTGGCTGTGCTGCGGCCCCTGGCCCCACGACTTACCGATGATCGAGCGTACGACCAGCGGCACCTTGATGGCGCCGCCGTACATGTAATGCGCCTTGGCCGCCATGTTCACGAGCTGGTTCATGCTCAGCATCAGGAAGTCCATGCGGATGTGCACATGGATCGGCCGCAGGCCCGCCATGGCCGCACCGATCGCGGTGCCCGTCATCGCGTCCTCGGCCAAAGGCGTCGTGAAGATCCGCTCCGGCCCGTATTTCTGCAACAAGCCGCGGGTCGAGCCCTGGAGCGCCTTGTGGTCGTCGACGTCGAGGCCCATGACGAACACGCGCGGGTCGCGTGCCATCTCCTGGTCTACGGCTTCCTTGAGCGCGTCCACATAGCGCAGGACGCGTCCGCCGGTATTGCCGGCGGCGTCAGGCCCCCCGTTCTTAGGCGTAGACATTGGTCATCAGCTCCGCGGCCGCCGGGAAGGGGCTCTTCTCCGCGAAGGCGATCGAAGCGGCGACGATCTTCTCGACGTCGGCATCGATCACCTTACGGTCGTCCGGCTCCAGCATGGCGGCCACGCGCGGGATCTGGTCGTTGTCGACCCACGGCTGCAGCTCGTCGGTCGAGCGATAGCCGGCGTCATAGTCGTTGGCCGGCCCGACGTGCTCGCGCCAGCGATAGGTGTGGCACTCGAGGAAAATCGGTCCGTACTCGCCGCGGCGCATCTTCGGGACCGCGTCGGCGACGATGTCGCGGATCTTGAACACGTCGGCATCGGTGACGCGATAGGCGGGGATGCCGTAGGTCTTCACGCGCTCGCAGATCGCGTCGGGCACGGCCTGGCGGCGCGAAATCGGCGTGTGGATGGCATAGAAGTTGTTCTCGCACACGAAGATCACCGGCAGGTGCTTCAGGGCGGCGAAATTCAGGCTCTCGTGGAACACGCCCTCTTCGGTGGCCCCGTCGCCAAGGAAAGAGGCGATGACCCGGCCCTTGCCCTCGCGCTTGAGCGCCAGCGCATAGCCGAGCGCAATCGGTACGGTGGTCCCGACGACCGCCGAGGATCCGATGACGTTGTGGGCGATGTCCATGAGGTGCATGGACCCGCCCTTGCCGCGGGTGCAGCCGGTGTCCTTGCCGTAAAGCTCGGCCATCAAGGCGTTCAGATTGCCGCCCTTGGCGATGTACACGGCATGCCCGCGATACGTTCCGCCGGCGAGGTCGTCCTTCGCCAGCGCATCGCACACGCCGACCGCCACCGACTCCTGGCCGATCGACAGATGCACCGGACTCTTGATCTTGTCTTCGGGATAGATCCGAGCGACTTCCTCTTCAAAGCGCCGGATCAAGCGCAGCGAGTGGTAAACACGTCGAAGCGTCTGCGGGTCGATATCGGGCATCGAATTATCGTTGTCGCATTAGTTCGGGTCGACTCCGGGCGGCGAAACCGCACGGTGTTATAATAGATTACAAGGTTAATGGTGAAAGAGCTCTTAAAGCCCTAAAACTTGAATCAAGTTTTAGCGAACGTCCCGGTCAGGCGCGCCGCCGGAACACGACCGATAAGTTGTTGGCCGGCATGGGGATAATGACCGGCGCCCCGAACCCCTGATCGGCGGCGGCGGCCGCCACCTCGCCCACATCGCGGATGCCCCAGCGCGGGTCGCGGGACCTCAGGTCTGCATCAAAGGCAGCGTTGCTGGGTGCTGTGTCCTGGCCGCCGCGGCGGAATGGGCCGTAGAGAAAAAGGACGCCACCGGCAGGCAGGATCCGTCCACAGCCCCGCATGAGCCCGAGGGTCGCCTCCCAGGGCGAGATATGGATCATGTTGATGCAGACCGCGGCATCGGCCTTGTCGATCGGCCATGTCGGTGCGGTCGCGTCCAGATCGAGGGGCGGCCGGAGGTTCGCGCATTTCGCTGTGTCGGCCCAGGCCTGGATCGAGGCGCGCGCTCTGGCCTCGGGGTCACTCGGCTGCCAGGTCAACGCCGGGAACTGCGGCGCGAAAAATGCTGCGTGCTGGCCGCCGCCGCTGGCGATCTCGAGGAGCAGCCCTTGCGCCGGCAGTACTTGACGCAGCACGTCGAGGATCGGGCGGCAGTTGCGCTCGGCGGGTGCCGAGAATTGGCGGGCGTCGGCCATCGCTCATGGAGGCACGCCGCTCGTGACGCGGTCAAGCCTGGGCTGGACGGCCGCTCAGATACCCTGTTCGGGTCCCTGGTAAAGCAGTGTCTTGGGCTGGTCGTGCTCGTAGGGCTTGTCGGGCAGCTTCGGCTGCGGCAGCGGATAGAACTTCGGGTCTTCCATGGACCAGCTGCGCTCGAAGGGGAGCTTCATGGCAACCCCGCCGCCGTGGCGCTGCGCGTTCTGGTCGATGGCCTTCTGGATGGACTGCGCCAGCTTCGCGTCCCACGGCAGCCGGTAATAACGGGGCTCCGACACGTTGGGGAGCTGCAGCCACAGAAACACGCCATCGCCTTCGTTGAAGTAGGCGCCCAAAACCCGCGCTTCGCCGGCGCCGCGATTGAGGACCTCGAGCTCGGCCGCTTTCGGCCGGCCGAGCATGTCGGAGTAGCCGAAGAACAGCAGCCCGAGCAGGATCGCAAAGGAGCCGCTGACCAGCGTGCGGCGCACGCGCCCGACCATCGGCAGCGCCAGATAGGCAAAGGCGCCAAGGAACAGCGCCAGCGAGACGAAGGCGATGAGAAAGGTGGTCATGCGCCTTCGCTCCTGTCGGAGCAGCGCACGGGACTTGCCCGCCGAAGCGTCAGCGAAGGCCTGGTCATGACTTGGACTGCCCTGCGGCCATGCCGGCCGCGCGCAGCGCCTTGTGGATGCGGTTGACGCTGTCCGGCTGGAAGATACCGTGGTCGTCCAGCTTGAAGCGGAACACGGTCGTCTCCTGGCCTTCGAAGGCGAGCGCTACGTCCGACTGCAGCACCTGCTGCGTGCCGCCGTTGTCCGTCTCGAGGGAGAGCTTGACCGTGGCGTTCACCGGAATCTTCCGATCGCGGCTGCGGTAGAGCATGGCATTGACCACGTATTCGCCGCCCCAGTGGCCACGGCCATAAGCGATCTCGTAGTTCATCGAATTCGGATCGCCCGAGCGGCCCAGATCGTCGCGGACAAGATTGAAGATCATGCCGGACTTGTTCGAATAGCCGACCGGCACGTCGCCCGGGCCTTGGACCCACAGATCCACATCCGCATCGATGGCGTGGTCCCAGGTCAGCTCGACGATCACCTTCCCGGGCGGCGCCATCTGGTTCTTCGCCGATGCCTCGTTCTTCTTCGCGATGTGAGCGAGGGCGACCGCGCTGATCACCAGGTAGGCGAACACCAGCAGGAACAGCATGTCGCGGAAGGAGACATTCATCCCCCGCCACATGGCTCAGACCTCCTGACGGGCGAGGAGGTGCGCGTTCGTGCCGAGCCAGAGGTAGCCGATGCAGGCGACCAGGTTCGTATAGAGCGCGGTGCCGGACCCGATGTAGATCGCGGTCACGATCTCTT
>DATJPD010000171.1:0-9283 GCA_035506575.1 Alphaproteobacteria bacterium | reverse complement strand
TGTACCGGCCGCCGCCGCGCAACAGGCGCGTATCCTCGAACCGACGTACGGACTGACCGATCCCGAACTCGCCCATGCTCGTCTCCGCTCGCTATGCCGCCATTTTAGAGCCTACACTCACCAAACCGAATAGCGTCATGGCCGGGCGAAGTCCCGGCGATCCGGAGCCTGCCCCCGGGCCACGACCCGGGGGTCGGGCAGCATGCGCGTTGGACGACGTGGATGCCCCGAACAAGTCGGGGCATGACGTATAAGGGAGCGGCTGTCCAATGGACATCCTCAAGGCCACGGCGGAATACGAGCGCTGGCTGCGCGCCCGGGTGGACGTGGTCGAGGCCGATCTGCGGCTCAAGCACGCGCACATGGCCGCGGACCTGTTCTCCTTCTTCCGCGCCACGTTCTATCGCTGGACGATGCTGTGGCAGGAGACCTGCCCTGATCTGGCCCGCGCGCCGTCCCTGCTGGCGATCGGCGACCTGCACGTCGAGAATTTCGGCACCTGGCGCGATCACGAAGGCCGGCTGATCTGGGGCGTCAACGACGTCGACGAGGCGACCACCATGCCCTACACGATCGATCTCGTGCGCCTGGCCACGAGCGCGCTGGTTGCCAAGCGCGAGGAGCACCTGACGATCAAGCCGAAGGCGGCGTGCGCCGCCATCCTCGACGGCTATGCCGCGGCGCTGAAGAGCGGCGGCCAGCCTTACGTGCTGGAAGAGCAGTATCCGGGCCTGCGCGCCTGGGCGATGTCGGCCGAGCGCAACCCCGACGCGTTCTGGGGCAAAGTGACGGCGTCGAAACCGGCGCGGGCACCGGCGTCCGTGGCCTCATTGCTCAAGGCCGCTCTCCCGGACCGCCGCCTGCGCATGCGCACGGTCCACCGCGTGGCCGGGCTCGGCAGCCTCGGGCGGCCGCGCTATGTCGCCATCGCGTCGTGGGAGGGCGCCTTGATCGCCCGCGAAGCCAAGGCGCTGCTGCCCTCGGCCTACGACTGGGCCCTCGGGAAGAGAACGGATGGCATCCATTGCCAGGCCATCTTCGACGCTGCGGTGCGCTGCCCCGACCCCTATTTCCACGTCACCGACGATTGGCTCATCCGCCGGATCGGCCCGCATTGCTCGCGGATCGAGATGTCGTGGCTGCCGACGGAGCGCGACGAGACCCGGCTGCTGCACGCGATGGGGCACGAGACGGCAAACGTGCATCTCGGCTCGCGCGCCGCCCGCCCCCATATCCTGCGGCACCTCGCCCGGCAGCCGAAGGACTGGCTGCTCACCGCCGCCCGCGCCATGGCGAAAGCGACCAAGGCCGACTGGAAGATGTGGCGCGAGGGGCGCAGCCGAAAAGCGTAAACGTTGGCTTTTCGTCATTGCGAGCGAAGCGAAGCAATCCAGTCCCCCTGGATCGCTTCGTCGCTGCGCTCCTCGCGATGACGACGGGGTCAGCCCGACGTGATCGGCTCCTCGACGGGCTCGCCGCCGAGGCTCTTCATCAGCTGGATGAGCTCTTCCGCGGCGGCGTCGATGCGCGCCTTGTCGGTGCCGCGCAGCACGATCGCGGCCCCGACCTTCCCCATCCGGTTGAACGGATAGCTGCCGATCTCGAGGTCGCTGTAGCGGTTCTGCAAAGCCCCCAGCCCCTCGGCCATGCGCCCTTCGGGCAGCTCGGCGCCGATCTGGCGGGCGAGCAGCGGTTTGCCGCCTTTGAGGGTGGGGCGGATGCTGTCGAACATCGACTGCATCACGCGCGGGATGCCGGCCATCACGTACACGTTGCCGATCTTGAAGCCGGGCGCGCGGCTCACCGGATTGTCGATCAGGGTGCCGCCTTCGGGCACGCGCGCCATGCGCCGCCGTGCCGCGTTGAGGTCGACCGCGGGATTGGCGTAGCCGGCGGCGAGGCGCGCCAGCGCCTCCGGATGCTCGCGCAAGGGCACGCCGAACGCCTTGGCCACGCAATCGGCCGTGATGTCGTCGTGGGTGGGACCGATGCCGCCGGTGGTGAACACGTAGTCGTAGCGACCCCGGACCTCGTTCACCGCGCGCACGATGTCGTCCTCGACGTCCGAGACGACCCTGGCCTCGCGCAGCCGGATGCCGGCCTCGTTGAGACGCTCGGCCAGCCAGGCGAGGTTCGAATCCTTGGTCCGGCCGGACAGGATCTCGTTGCCGATGATCAGCACGCAGGCGGTGTAGACGCGGTCTTCTGACATGGGGCCATCCTAAGCGAGACCACGGCCGCGACCAAGCGGCCCGTCAGGTCCGAAGCGGGGCGGCGATCGCGGCGCGCAGCATGTCATGGAATTTGGCCCGCCAGGGCTCGAGGCGGTGGCGCTCCAAGATTGCCGCCCGCGCTTTGGCGCGCAACTGGACGCGCAGATCCGGGTTCACCACCAGGTGCTCCATGGTCATCAGCAGGTTGGCCGCCAAGGTGCCGTTCGTCTGCCGGTTCGAAGCGTCGGCCTCGCGCACGAGGCCGCGCTCCCGGTCGTCCCAGTAGACGACGTTCTTCCAGGCCGGCAGGACAAAGCCGGTCTCGCCGTGCGTCACGAACTCCTCGATCGCGACGGCATCCGTGGTGACGACCACCCCGCCCGTCGCCATGGCGCGGAGCATCGAGATGGTGTGCAGATGCATGGACGGGACCAGGAACACGTCGGCCCGGAACAGCAGGTCGTACAGAGCGGCGTCGGAGATCGTGTCCTCGTAGATCTCGACGCGCGGATGGGCACGCACGTGCTCGCGCAAGCCGGCGTCGAGATAGTCCGGGAGCGTGCTACGGAGGATCAGGCGGCAGTTCGGCCGGCGCATCAGCAGCGTGAGGAACGCGACGATCACCTCGATGCCGCCGCGTTTGGCAAAACTGTCGGCGGCCTGGTGCCACGAATTCGTAAACAGGAACACCACCTCGTCGTCCGGCCGCTTCGAGTCCTTGGCCGCGACCGCGGCCTCGGAGGCGGTCCATATGTCGGCAGGCATGTCGAGGCCGAGCGGGGCGTAGTGGATCTTTTGGGCGAGCTCCGGGGCCTTGAACAGGATCGGCAGATCCTGCGCCGTGCGCTGGACGTGCGTCAGGATGCCGCGGCAATTGGGCGCGGTCACCAGGGTCCGCACGATGCGCAAGGTGGGGTCCGCGTCAGGATCGAGGTGCTGGGTGCGGAAATGCCCCCAGAACGGCTCGAACATCGGCAGGATGGATTCGACGTGCAGCGCCCACGGGCGCTGCCCGAGGGTCAACGGCGCGGTGTGCAGGAACAGGAGATCCATCGCCCCCGCCATCATCTCCTGCGACTCGGGCGAGCGCGAGGCGATGAACGCGTCGATGTCCTGCTCGCGCACGCCCGCGGGCCGCAGCGCGGCGCGCAGGGCATCGGCCGCCTGCTCCACCGCACGCCTGGTTGCGGTGGTCCGCACCTGCAAGGCGCTGTTGAAGGTGAATTCGGGCGTATCGACGATGAGGCTGCGCGGCAGCGGGTGCTGGCCGTTGTAGTCGGCGAAAACCGGCGCCGCCCACGGCACGCCGATCGTATAGGGCGGACCGCTCATCAGCCGAGTCCCAGCGTCATCGCTTTGCATAGCGCGTTTGGCTGACGCTGGCCACCTTGGCGGTCCTCGGGCACACTGCGCGCATGGTTCAGGACAACAGCAAAGCCGGGTGGGGCGGTGCCGACGCGCTGGCGTGGCTCGTGAACCGCGGCGCGCCGCGGCCGACCGAGCCGGCCCGACCGCCCGCAGCAGCAGCGCCGAGCGGCGAATCTGAGATCGCCGGGCACGTTCGCCGCGATGCCATGGCCGCGATAAAGGCGGGGCACTCGTCGGTCGGCGTGGCGGAAATGGCGGGTGTCGCCGCCCAGTGGTTCGATCGAGCCTGGTCCGGGCAGCACGCCGCAGTCGAGGCTCGCGTCACGCCGAACATCGCGTGCGCAACCGGCTGCGACTGGTGCTGCCGGCAGCAAGTGACAATCGCGCCGGCCGAGGCGATCGCGATCGCGCGGCACGTCCACGCCACATTCCCGGCGGAAGCGCTCGCGGCGCTCAAGGCGCGCCTGGCGGCACTCGATGAGCGCAGCCGGGGGCTGGGGCCGTTTGCGCGCGGGCTCCTCAAGACGCCCTGCGCCTTTCTCGTCGACAGCCGCTGCACGATTTACGATCGCCGCCCGCTGCGCTGCCGCAGTGTCTTCTCCCGCGACGTCCAGCATTGCCGCTGGGTCGCCGAAAACCCGGATCTGGTCTTCGCCTGGCGGGACCGCGTGCTCGACCGGACTCCGTACGTCCTCGAAGCCGTGGCGGTGGCGGATGCGGCATTGCAGGGTCTCAGCGCTGCGGCGCGCGATGTCGGATTGGCGTCGGAGGCGCTCGACCTCACGGCCGCCCTGCGCATCGCCCTCGAAACGCCAGATACCGAGGAGCGGTACGTGGCGGGCGAGCCCGTGTTCGCCGGGGCCCGATTGCCCGCTTTGCCGACCGCGGGAATGCCGGCCGGCGCTGAGTCGGCCCCGGCTCCAGCCAAGCCCCTGTCGTCAGACAGCGCCGTCGCCACCGCCGCGTATTTCCAAGCGGTCGACGCGCTGCGCGGGAGCCGGACGGCGTCCGGCCTCGCCGCGGCGGCCGCAGCCGCCGGCAGCGCTGCGGATGCGGCCTGGGCGGAGGCGCGCCCGGCCGTCGAGGCGCGCCGGCAACCGGGTTTCGCGTGCGCGGCCGGCTGCGCCTGGTGCTGCCACCAGCAGGTGGCGGTCGCTCCCGCCGAGGCGGCGGCGATTGCGCACCATGTGCGGCAGAACTTTCCGCCGGCGGCGCTTGCCGCCCTCAAGGCACGGCTGGCTGAGCTCGACCGGCGAACGCGCGGCCTCGATGTGGCCAAACGCGCACAGCTCAAGGCGGCGTGCGCCTTTCTCGAGGACGGCCGGTGCACGATCTATGCGGTACGGCCGCTGCGCTGCCGCGGCGTCTACTCCCGCGACGCCGACCATTGCCGCTGGGCCATGGAGAATCCTGACCAGATTTTCGGCAGCCCCGAGCGCCACGCCAAGGCCGGGCCCTATCCGGTCGAGCCGGCGCGGATCATGGACAACGCCTTGTCGGGGCTGGCACGGGCGCTCCGCGACCAGGGCCTGGCCTGGGAAGCGCTGGAGCTCACGGCCGCCGTCCGTACCGCCCTCGAGATTCCGGACGCGACGGAGCGCTATCTGGCTGGCGAGCCTGTCTTTTGCGGCACCGAGCTGCCGTCACGCGACGGTCATGTCGCGGCCCCTGCGGCCGACATGCCGGGGCTGGCGAAACAGGGTGAATAAGCCTAAATCTTCTGCATGAACGACACGCAACCTGAGACCCTGCCGGACTGGAACGCGCCCGAGACGCGCGTCGTCAAGCTCCACGGTCCGGAAGCTTTCGCGGGCATGCGCAAGGCCGGACACCTCGCCGCCGAGCTGCTCGACGCCATCACCGAGCACGTGAAGCCCGGAATCAGCACGGCGGAGCTCGACCGCATCTGCGCCGAGATGACGACGGCGCGGGGTGCGGTGTCGGCGCCGCTCGGCTACCGCGGATTTCCGAAGTCGATCTGCACCTCGGTCAACCATGTGGTCTGTCACGGCATTCCGAGCGGCGACAAGATCCTGCAGGACGGCGATATCGTGAACGTCGACGTGACACCCATCGTCGACGGGTGGCACGGCGATGCGAGCCGGATGTATTGCGTGGGCGACGTCAGCATCAAGGCACGCCGGCTGGTCGAGGTGACTTATGACGCCATGATGCGCGGCATCGAGGTGATCAAGCCCGGTGCCACCTTGGGCGACGTCGGCCACGCGATCCAGTCCTTCGTCGAAGCGCAGCGGTTCTCGATCGTCCGCGATTTCTGCGGCCACGGCGTGGGCAAGATTTTCCACGATGCGCCGTCGGTGCTGCACTACGGCGAGCCGGGCACCGGCCTCGTCCTGCGCGAGGGCATGATCTTCACGGTCGAGCCGATGGTGAACGCCGGCCGCCCGGAGGTGAAGATCCTGAGCGACGGCTGGACCGCCGTGACGAAGGACCGCTCGCTCTCCGCACAGTTCGAGCACACGATCGGCGTCACCGCGGGCGGCCACGAGATCTTCACCTTGTCCCCCAGGGGCTACACGAAGCCGCCGTACGGTTGACATCGGGCTCCCTCCCTGCCGAGATCGGCGTCAAAGCCGGACAAGGGACGATAAAACGCCGACAAACCCCCGATCACATCGCCGTGACGGCGCGGGTGGCTGTAACCTGCGGGGCCCCTCGTCCGTAGTACTAAGGAGCGTATCGCGGATGCACTGGCACGGGAGATCTGCAGCCATGGTGACGAGACGTATTCTGCTGGCGGGCGGTGCGATGGGCCTCCTGGCCGGCGTTGGGCTCAAGATCCTGCCGACGACGGCGGCCGAGGACGCCGTGACGCTTCCGGCCCCTGCCCTCGACGAGCAGCCCGGTCAAAAGACCTCCGAGGTGGCCGTGCTCGCCGGCGGCTGTTTCTGGGGCGTCCAGGGCGTGTTCCAGCACGTCAAGGGCGTCACCAATGCCGTCTCCGGCTATGCCGGTGGCGAGAAGACGACGGCCGAGTACGAGGTGGTGTCCACCGGCAGGACCGGTCACGCCGAATCCGTGCAGATCACCTACGACCCGCGGGCGATCAGCTACGGCCGGCTGCTGCAGGTCTATTTCTCGGTCGCGCACGACCCCACCCAGCTCAACCGGCAGGGGCCGGATACCGGCACGCAATATCGCTCGGCCATCTTCCCGCGCGATTCCGAGCAGGCGAAGATCGCGCAGGCCTACATCGCCCAGCTCGATGCGGCGCATGCGTTTCACGGCAAGATCGTCACCAAGATCGAGCCTGACCGCCCCTTCTTCCCGGCCGAAGACTATCACCAGGACTTCCTGACCCTGCACCCGACCTATCCGTACATCGTCTTCAACGACCTGCCGAAGATCGAAGCGCTCAAGCGGGTGTTCCCGGACCTCTATCGCGCGCAGCCGGTGCTCGTGGCGAACGCCGGGAAGTCGAGTTGATCCGCTGACGGCCGGGAGCGCCCGGGTTCAATTTGCGCAACGGCGATATGGGTAAAGTCGCCGAGGTGGCTCAATACGCGGTCTGGGAAACGCCGACCTCGAGGTGAGCCACATGTACAAAAATATCCTGGTCGCGACCGACGGCTCCGATCTGGCGACGAACGCGGCCAAGCAAGCGATCGGTCTCGCCAAGGGCCTCTCCGCCAAGGTGACCGCGGTCAACGTCTCCGCACCTTTCCAGTGGTTCGCCCATAACGTTCCTGCGGGCCTCGAGGCGAACTACCGTCAGGGGGCCCAGGAGGTGGCGGCCAAGGCGTTGGGGGCGGTCTCGGATGCCGCAAAGGCGGCCGGCGTGGCGTGCGAGACACTGCACGTCGAGGACGGAAGTCCCTACAAAGCCATCATCGATACCGCACAGAAGAAGAGCTGCGATCTGATCGTGATGGCCTCGCACGGGCGCAGCGGCCCGGCAGCACTCATCGTCGGCAGCCAGACTGCCAAGGTGCTCACGCATTCGAAGATCCCGCTGCTCGTCCTGCACTGACGCCGGGCCCCTGGCGCCCCGGCACGGCCCGCAGGAACTGGCGCGCGCCTCAGGTTCGCCTCACGGATGCCGCACTTGGGTGATAAGCGGCCGTCATGCGGCGGAGATCGCATGCGGTGGAGACGCTGTATGAGGAGCACCTGGCGCGGGGCCAGCTTCCGCCGCGCGCACTGATCGAGCAGCACACACGCCGCATGACCGACGAGCGCCTGGCCCGGACGATCGGCGGCCGCTTGGCGTGTGCGCTGCCAAGTGCGGAAGCGCTCGAGTACATCCATCGGCATCTCCGGGCGCCGCTGCTGACGGTGGCGGCGGGCACAGGCTTCTGGGCCCACTGCCTGCGTCACGTCCACGGCATCGAGACGATCGCCACCGACCTGTTTGAGCCGGAGCGTAACCCGCGCTTCAGGTGCTCCGGCTGGTGTCCGGTGCGGCCGATGGACGCCCTGGAGGCGCTGCGCCGCTACCCCGACCGCGACGCGCTGGGCGCCTGCCTGCCGCCGGGCCTGAGCCTGCAGCAGGTCTACGAGGCTGCGCCGCAGGCGGTGTCGCGGCAGCTCTTCGTGGCCGGCTACTTCTCGCGCGAGGCCTTCGGAGGCGAGCGCGAGGGGATCATGTCCGAGGCGCACGGATTGCGGTTCCGCCGGGTCGATTGCCTCCCGCGCTGGGGCCTGGAGGCGCCGGACTACCAGACCGTGCTGATCCACGTCTGGCGCGCGTGAAGAGGCGGCTGCAGGTGATATGATCCCGCCGTCGTCCCATCATGGCGGGGGTAAGCTTGGCGGACGAGGCACCGCACTATCACGGCCACCGAGACCGGCTGCGCCGGCGCTTCCGCGAGGCGCCCGGCACCCTGCCCGACTACGAGCTGCTCGAGCTGCTCCTGTTCCACGCCATCCCGCGGCGCGACGTGAAGCCGCTCGCCAAGCGGCTGATCGACGAGTTCGGCGGGTTTGGCGGCGTGCTGGCGGCCTCGCGCGAGACGCTCGCCGCCGCCGGCCTCGGCGAGCCGGCGATCGACCTCCTCAAGGCCGCGCACGAGGCGTCGGCGCGCGTGGTGCACGGCGAGGCCAAGGCCCGCGACGTCCTGAGCTCCGGCCAGAAGGTCCTCGAGTATTGCCGCGCCCGGCTCGCGCACTCGGATGTCGAGGAATTCCACCTTCTGTTCCTCGACCGCAAGAACGGGCTGATCCGGGCCGAGCGCCAGCAGCGCGGCACGGTCGACCACACGCCGGTCTATCCGCGCGAGGTGGTCAAGCGCGCGCTCGAGCTCGCCGCCACCGCCATAATCCTCGTGCACAATCACGTCAAGCGGGAAATCGCTTTACGATTCAGTCGCCTGGAGTCGGTCATCCAATTCAGGTAAGTGGCTGGTAAGTGCCGACGGGTTCGAATCTACCGCTGGTTTGGCCGCATCGTCTGACCGGGCGCTTACCGCAGATGCGCGCGAAGAGCTTCATATTGCCAGCCGCTCGCGCAGCCGGAATCCGAGACGGCAGCGATAGCACCGAACCCGAGAGGACGATCCGAAAACCCGGCCGGAACAAAAGCTTGCCCTTCGTCTCATCTGGCCCTAATATTAGGGCCATTGGCGCGGGCATTTGGCCCGGCCGATCTGGGTTGGAGGCCCGCATCCGATGCGCGACGAACGCGACATCACTGATCTTCTGTTCCGTCAAATCAAAGCGAATGGCGACGTGACTCCCGACAG
>DATJPD010000170.1:0-25042 GCA_035506575.1 Alphaproteobacteria bacterium | reverse complement strand
TCAGTTCTTCGTCTGGTCGACCAGCTTGTTCTTGGCGATCCACGGCATCATGCCGCGGAGCTTGGCGCCGATGGTCTCGATGTCCTTGGCGGCGGAGAGCCGGCGCATCGCCTTGAAGCTCGGCTGGCCGGCCGCGTTCTCGAGCATCCACTCGCGGGCGAACTGCCCGGTCTGAATCTCGTTCAACACCTTCTTCATCTCGGCGCGCGTCTGCTCGTTCACGATGCGCTTGCCGCGCGTGTAGTCGCCGTACTCGGCCGTGTTCGAGATCGAGTAGCGCATGTTGGCGAGGCCGCCCTCGTAGATGAGGTCGACGATCAGCTTCACCTCGTGCAGGCATTCGAAATACGCCATCTCCGGCGCGTAGCCTGCCTCGACCAGGGTGTCGTAGCCGGCGTTGATCAGCTCGCAGAGGCCGCCGCACAGCACCGCCTGCTCGCCGAACAGGTCGGTCTCGCACTCCTCCTTGAACGTCGTCTCGATCACGCCCGACCGGCCGCCGCCGATCGCCGACGCGTAGGACAGCGCGATCTCGAGCGCATTGCCGCTCGGGTTCTGGTGCACGGCGACGAGGCACGGGACACCACCGCCCTTCTGGTATTCGGAGCGCACCGTGTGGCCGGGGCCTTTCGGTGCGATCATGAACACGTCGAGGTCGGGCCGCGGCTCGATCAGGTTGAAATGGATGTTGAGGCCGTGCGCGAACGCGATCGCGGCCCCCTTCTTCATGTTGTCCTTGAGCTCGGACTTCCACATCGCCGCCTGCAGCTCGTCGGGCGTGCACACCATCATCACGTCGGCCCATTTCGCGGCCTCGGCCGGCGTCTGGACCTTGAACTGGTAGCCTTCGGCCTTCTTGGCCGAGGGCGAGCCGGGACGCAGCGCGATCACGATGTCCTTGACGCCGCTGTCGCGCATGTTGAGCGCGTGGGCATGGCCCTGGCTGCCAAAGCCGATGACGGCCACCTTCTTGCCCTTGATCAGGTTAACGTCCGCGTCGCGGTCGTAGTAAACGCGCATAGCTCTCTCCTTGAAACGAAACCGGGAATATTCAGTGTTTTGCGGCCAGAATCCAGTCGGCAATCGCGTCGGCGACCTGGCCCTCGATGCCGTAGTACCCGTGCTGCGCCAGCGCCTCGCACGGCGTGGAGGCCGGCGGATCGCCGCCGTCGAACATCAGGACTTCCTTGCGCGGCGCATTCTCGAGCTTCGAGATCATCCGCGGGCCATCGCCCGGGCTCACCACCTCGCAAGCGTCGCCGCGGTGATAGGTGATGAGCGTGGGGACGCGAATGGCCGAGAAGTCGTTGTCGAACACGTTGATGTTAGTGTTGGCGCGCGGATTGGGGTTGGTGCGGCTCACGGAGGAGGTCAGGACCACGCCGTCCGGACCGCGGGCACCTTGCAGCCGGGATGCACCGTCGGCGGCTGAGATTGTGCCCATGCTCGTGCCGATCAGCCACACCGGCACGCCCGGTGCGCGGCGCCGCACCTCTGCGATGAGGGCGGCGATGTCCTCGGCATGCCCTTCCGTCGTCCGATAATTGCCCAGTCCATGCAGGTGATCGGACGGCGCGTCGGGGATGGCGATGTAAAACCCGCGGCGGCGCAGGTTCTCACGGATGCGGACGAGGAAATTTCCGCTACGGCCCCAGGTCGGCCCCACCTCGGAGGGAATGTTGAGAACGCCCTGGCCGCCGACGAACAGAATGGCGACCGCCTTCGGCGCCTGGTCGGGCGCGAACGCCGCGAAACGCACCGTGACGCCCGGCCGCGTTGGCAGGTCGACCACCTGCCCCGGCACGCTCTCAAGGAAGCCGGCGTGCGCCGGCTGTGCTGCGGCCAGCACCGCCGCAAACGCGAGGACCAGCGCCGCCCGGCCGATCACAGCGCCTGGCTGCCGCGCGAGATCGCGGCCACGCCCGTGCGCGCCACCTCGATCAGGCCCAGCGGCTCCATCAGCTTGACGAAGGCGTCGATCTTGTCGGTCGAGCCGGTCATTTCAAATACGAACGAGTCGATGGTGGAATCGATCGCCCTCGCGCGGAAGATGTCGGCGATGCGCAGGGATTCCACGCGCTTCTCGCCGGTGCCGCGCACCTTGATGAGGGCGAGCTCGCGCTCGACATGCGCCCCGCCCTCGGTCAGGTCGCTCACCTTGTGCACGGGGACCAGCCGTTCGAGCTGCGCCTTGATCTGCTCGATGATCATCGGCGTGCCCGAGGTCACGAGCGTGATGCGCGAGCGGTGCTCGCGCGAATCCGTCTCCGCGACCGTCAAGCTCTCGATGTTGTAGCCGCGGCCCGAGAACAGGCCGACCACACGCGCCAGGATGCCCGGCTCGTTGTCGACGATGACGGAGATGGTGTGGCGTTCGACCGCAGTCACACCAGCACCATGCCGTCCTCGGAGATGGCGCCTCCGGGCTTCTTCTTGTCCGCGGGCCCGAGCAGCATCTCGTTGTGCGCGGCGCCTGAGGGAATCATCGGGAAGCAGTTCTCCGTCTGGTCGACGGCCACGTCGACCACCACCGGCTGCTTCACCTTGAGCATCTCCTTGATCACATCGTCGACCTCCGAGACCTTGGTCGCGCGCAGGCCGACGCAGTGGAAGGACTCCGCGAGCTTCACGAAATCCGGCAGCGAGTCCATGTAGCTCTCGGAGTAGCGGCCGCCGTGCAGCAGCTCCTGCCACTGGCGCACCATGCCCATGTACTGGTTGTTGAGGATGAACGCCTTCACCGGCAGCCTGTACTGGCAGATGGTCGACAGCTCCTGGATGTTCATCAGGATCGAGGCTTCGCCGGCGATGTCGACGACGAGAGCATCGGGATGCGCCACCTGCACGCCCATGGCGGCCGGCAGGCCGTAGCCCATCGTGCCGAGCCCGCCGGAGGTCATCCAGTGGTTCGGCTTGTCGAACTTGTAGAACTGCGCCGCCCACATCTGGTGCTGGCCGACCTCAGTCGTGATGTAGCAGTCGCGGCCCTTCGTCAGCTCGTAGAGGCGCTGGATCGCGTATTGCGGCTTGATGACCTTGTCGGTCTTCTCGTAGCGCAGGCAGTCGCGCGCGCGCCATTTCTCGATCTGGTCCCACCACGCGGCCAGGTCCTTGGCGTGGCCGGCGTCGCCCTTCGCTTTGCGCGACTTCCAGCCGGACAGGAGGCCCGCCAGCGCCTTGCCCGCGTCACCCACGATCGGCAGGTCGACGCGCACGTTCTTGTTGATCGACGAGGGGTCGATGTCGATGTGGATCTTCTTCGATCCCGGCGAGAAGGCCGCGATCTTGCCGGTCACCCGGTCATCGAACCGCGCGCCGACATTGATCATGAGATCGCAGTCGTGCATCGCATGATTGGACTCCCACGTCCCGTGCATGCCGACCATGCCGAGGAACAGCGGATCGGACGCCGGAAACGCGCCCAGGCCCATGAGGGTCAGGGTGCAGGGAAACCCGGTCGCGCGCACGAGCTGGGTCAGGAGCTCGACAGCCTTGGGGCCGGAATTGATGACGCCGCCGCCGCAATAGAACAGCGGGCGCTTGGCGCGCGCCATCATCTCGAGCGCCTGCTCGATGCGATCGGCGTCGGGCTCGAGCCGCGGCGCGTACGTCTTGCGCATCCCGGCTTCCGGGCCCTCGTACACAGTGCTGCGGCCGACCAGGATGTCCTTGGGCAAGTCGACCACGACCGGGCCCGGCCGGCCGCTGCGCGCCACGTGGAAGGCCTCGTGGACCGTGCGCGACAGCTTGGTGATGTCCTTCACCAGGTAGTTGTGCTTGGTGCACGGCCGGGTGATGCCCGTCGTGTCCGCCTCCTGGAACGCATCGTTGCCGATGAGATGCGTCGGCACCTGGCCCGTCAGGCAGACGACCGGCACGGAATCCATGAGCGCGTCGGTGAGCCCGGTCACGGCGTTCGTGGCCCCGGGACCAGAGGTCACGAGTACGACGCCCACCTTGCCGGTCGAGCGCGCATAGCCTTCGGCCGCATGCACCGCCCCACCCTCCTGGCGGACGAGGATGTGGCGCAGCGAATTCTGCTGGAACAGCGCGTCGTAGATCGGCAGCACGGCCCCGCCGGGATAACCGAAGATCACCTCGACGCCTTGATCGACCAGCGCCTTAAGCAGAAGTTCGGAACCGGTCCAATCGGTCGCTGGCGGTGACGCGGAGGCCGCGGCGGCAGATGTCGTCTTCGAACTCATCACACAAGCCTTTGAAAAGAAATGACTTGCCGGCGCAGGCCGACAAAATTCGGCGTAACCTAATGGCTTGATTGGCCGGGGTCAACAAGTTTTCTAATAAATGAAAAGGTTTCCCCAAACAGTCTTTCCGAAAATTGCGCGTTCCAGGTTTGCGCCTGGGGCATCTGATGCCGGAACCACGTGAGCTGCCGTTTGGCGTAATTGCGGGTCGCCTGCTGAAATGCCGCGAGCGCCGCTGTCCGGCTGACCTCGCCGTCGAGGCAGGCCATCAGCTCCCGCAGGCCGAGCGCCTTCATCGCCGGCAGGTCCGGATCGAGCCCGAGCGCCCGCAGCGCGCGCACCTCGTCCAGCGCCCCCTCGGCGAGCATGCGCCGGCAGCGCGCATCGCACGCCGCATACAGCGCCTCGCGTGGCGGCAACAGGCGGATCGGCACGAACCACAGCTTGGGTGGTGCAAGGATGGCCTGTTGAAACGCGGCCAGCGACTGCCCGGTCGCGGTGATGACCTCCCAGGCGCGGATCAGGCGCTGCGAATCACCCGGCTTGAGCCGGGCCGCCATCTCGGGGTCGAGCCGGCTGAGCTCCGCGTGCAGGCCTTGCGACCCGACCGCGGCGTGCCTCGCCTTGGCCTGTGCGCGCACCTCGGCCGGAATGTCCGGCACGCGCGCCAGCCCCTCCATCAGGGCTTTCAGATAAAGGCCCGTCCCTCCCACGACGATCGGCAGGCGGCCCTCGCGGCGTGCGCCGGCGATGGCGGCCAGCGCCAGGCGGCGCCAGCGCGCGACCGTGCAGCGCTGTGCCGCGGACAGCACGCCGTACAGCCGGTGCGGCACCCGCACCTCCTCGTCGGGCGTCGGCCGTGCCGTGAGGACCCTGAGCTCGTGATAGACCTGCATCGCGTCGGCGTTGATCACGATGCCGTTCAGCCGCTCGGCCAAGCCCAGCGCCAGCGCCGACTTGCCGCTCGCGGTCGGCCCGCCGATCACGACGACAGGGGATTCCTTGCCAATCCGGCTTCGCTTCACGATGATCGCCCGTCATAGAGCATGACTCACGTCCTGGTCCTGATCGCCAACCCTGCCCGCGCCGGCCTGCACGATAGCATTGCCGAGCAGACCCGCGCGGCCTTGGCCGAGGCCGGTGCGGCGCCCGGTCCCGTCGACTGGCTGGCGCCGGGCATCGCGGCCGAAATTCCGTTCGCGGGCGACCCTGCCGTGGCGCGCGGCGCCGCACTCGTGACCCTGGCCCAGCATCCGATCGACGGCGCCGTGCTGCCGGCCGCCGGGAGGCGTAAGGGGCTGCTCATCGCCGACATGGAATCGACCTTGATCGAGAACGAGTTCCTCGACGACATCGCCGCGCGCGCCGGCATCGGGCCCAAGATCGCCGACATCACGCGCCGGGCCATGGCCGGCGAGCTCGATTTCGCGGGCGCGCTTCGCGAGCGCGTGTCGATGCTGCGCGGCCTCAACGCCGATTTGCTCGACGACGTCTACGGCCGGCTGCGCTTCATGCCCGGCGCCCGCACCTTGATCGCCACCATGCGCCGCCACGGCAAGGTGACCGCCATCGTCTCCGGCGGGTTCCGCTTCTTCGCCGAACGCGTGCGCGCGACGCTCGGCGCCGAACTCGCCGAGGCCAACGAGCTCGAGGTCGTTTCCGGCCGTCTCACCGGCAAGGTGCGCGAGCCGATCTTCGACCGCCAGAGCAAGCGCGCCACGCTCGAGCGGCTGGCCGCCGCGCGCGGCCTCTCGCCCACCGACACGATCGCAGTCGGCGACGGGGCCAACGACATCGAGATGGTGCGCGCGGCAGGCCTGGGCGTCGCCTTCCGCGCCAAGCCCATCCTGGCCGAGGCAGCGGCGGTGGCGATCCGCCACGGCGACCTCACCGCGCTCCTCTACCTCCAGGGCTATCGCCAGTCCGAGTTCGATGGCTAGGCCATCCCCGATTCTTATCCGTCATTCCCGCGAAAGCGGGAATCCAGTTCCTGTGGCCCCTGGATGCCCGCGTACGCGGGCATGACGAAACGAACGGGGTGAATTCTACGCCGGCCTCAGCTTCATCTGCGCCAGGGCCGCACGACCCACGAAGCCGTAGGGGTTGGCCAGGGTTTCCATGACCTCGAAATGGTTGTAGCCGGCCGCCACGGTGAGATCGACCGGCTTTCCCGCTGCCTTCACCGCCGCCACGAAGTCGCGGTTCTGGCGCTGGAACTCCGGGGTCTCGAAGGTGCCGTAAACCACCGACACCGGGCAGCGCAACAGGTCCAGGTGCCGCTGCGAACTGAACGCGGCGATGCTGGCTTCGGTGAACTTCACGTAACCGCTGCGCGCGCTGAGGCTGACCGGGTGGAGATCGTACATGCCGCTCGCGCACACCCCGCCTTTGATCAGGTTGGCGGGCAGGCCGAACTCCTTGTGCCAGTCCGTGGTCAAGAGGACGCCCGCAAGATGGCCGCCCGACGAATGGCCGCTCACGTAGATCCGGCCTGCATCGCCGCCGAAGCTCGCCGCGTTCTTGGCCACCCACGCGACCGCACGCCGCACCTGGCCTACGACGGTCGCGAGGTCGCCGCCGACGTCCTGCACCCAGGCGAAGTCCGGAACCACGTAATGCGCGCCCGCGTGCACGATCGCCTCGGCGGGAAACCCATAGTCCTTGGCGCGGCCGCTGCGCCACGCCCCGCCGTGGATGAACACCAGGATCGGCGCGTTCGCTTTTTTCGTCCTGTAGATGTCGAGCGTCTCGATGGGTGTGGGACCGTAGGACACGGTCCTGGGCGGTCCGAGGCGGCTGCGCGTGACATCGCTGTTGGTCGCATAGCGGCCGGTGATCTGCTGCAGGTTCGGCGCGTAGAACGACTGATCGTAGGCCGCGTCGAGCTCGGCCTGGTCGTAATCGAGGAACACGCGCGGCCCTTTGACGTGGTCCGGGTGGCCCGGGATCTGGGCCAACGCCGGTGCGGCGACAGACGCCGCCGCCACCCCCAGCACCGCCCGCCGTGTCAGATCGTATCGCATCTCCATGATCGTCGTCCTCCCCTCATTCGAATTAGCCGCCCGTGCTCAGCACCACCAGGTCGTGGACAAGCCATTTGGTGCCGCCGCGCACGAAGCGGCCCTGGATATTCTGCAGCACAGGCGCCCGGCCGGCCACCGAGGCACCGACGACGGCCACGCAGACATAGCCGAGATCGCCGCCCGGCGCCGGGTCGCAGCGGATCTTGCGCACCGAGGTGACTCGCAGTTCGAGACTCGCCTCGAACGCCAGGTTGACGCCGGGCGGGCTGCGGAACAGCTCGGGGATCTGCGCCTGCTGGATCTTTTGCGCCTTGCGCACCTCGGCGGACCACTCCTGGTGGAGCCGTTCGATCGCTTCGCGGATCGCCGCCTCGTCCGGCTCCGGCTCGCGCGAGCAGCCCGTCACCGCGAGCGCGATCGCGGCAGCCAGGACGGCGCGGCGATCCGCCCTCATCACAGAAGACCCAGCGTACGCAGCTCCTCGATCATCTTCGCGGGCATGTCGACGGCACCCTTGCCGAGCTTCTCGAGGTCCGGCGGCGCGTCACCGGCTTCGAGATAACGCCAGCCCTGGAACGCGCGCATCGGCCGAGGCGTGACGCGCACGAGCTTGCGGTCGAGCACCAGCTTGCAGTGCGGTTCGCCATCCCACACGATCGACTCCACGGCCTTGATCCGCTGGCGCACGCGGATCACCCCTTTCATGACCCAATAGAGCGAGCCGCCGTCGACGATCTCGCCGGCGCGCTTGGGCATGTTGCGGGTGATGTGGCGGTATTCGGGCTTGCGGCCGGCCTTCTTGGCCTCGTTCCAGCGGCGCTTCTGCCAAGCGCTGAGCTCTTCGGGCTCGGAGACGCCGACGCACAATTTGACGATATGGACGGTCACGACGAAGTAAACCTGGACGGAAAGTCGGACGGGAGCCCGAGCGCCTTGTTGGCGCCCTGGCCGGACGGCGGGTCAAGTGGGCCGGCCGACCACCTTCTCGAGCTCGGCCGCGATGGCGAGGCCGATCGGGTTGTTGTCGCCCTGGATGCCCCGGCTCATGATCGCGGCGATCGAATCGACATGCGCCTTCATGATCGCGATCTCCTTGGCGCCCGGGTCCTTCTGCGATTCGATGTAGCGGCAGAGCGAATCGCCGAAGCGCGTGATCAGGTTGAAGCCGGCGCTGGTGCCCTGCCCTTTAAGTTCGAAGGAAACGGCGAACATCTCCTTCATCGCCGCCTGGTCCTTGCCCTGGCTCGCCAAGACCTTCGCCATCAGCGCCTGCAGCCGCCCGACCTCGCCCTGCACGTGCAGCTTCACCTGCGGCTTCGCATCCTCGAGGGCCTTTTCCGCGATCGCCGCCAGCGCCGGATCCATGCCCTTCGTCGCCTTGCCGTCGTCGAGGCGCGAACGCAGCGTGTTCGGCGGGTTGATGATTTGGACCTTGTCCTCGTCGGCCATTGTCTCTGTCTCTCCCGGGATCTCGGTTCAAGCCTGAACCGTCTTCGTGTCCGATGTGCTGTCTGCGGGTTTGCCGGCTCCGCGGCGCTCGGGCCCTTTGAATTCCTCGCTGCGCCGCCGCCGATCCGGCCCGAAATATCCTTTGGCCCGCACGAACGGCCGCGGATGCTCGATGATGTTGGTCATGCGGAGCAAGAGGCTTTTCGCCGTGATCGGCTTGGCCAGGAACTCCGTCACGCCCGCGTCGCGCGCCTTGAAGATGCGGTGCCGCTCCGTGTGACCGGTCATCATGATGATCGGCAGGAACGGGTTGGGACTGTCCTCGGCCGTACGCACCTGGCGGACGAATTCGAGACCGTCCATCGGCTCCATCATCCAGTCGACGATCGCCATGTCGATCGGGCCGGAGCGCAGCTCCTGCAGGCCTGCTTCGCCGTCACCGGCCTCGCGGACGATCTGCACGCCGAGCGCGTTCAGCACCGTCTTGACGAGCATGCGCATGTTCTTGCTGTCGTCGACAACAAGCAGGCGAAGCTTGGATAAATTGTACCCCATGCCGGTGTCGGTGCTCTCCGCGCGCCGTCAGCCCTGTTCTGGACTGGCCCCTAACGCCCGCCGTGTTGTGCGGCCGGCTGCCAAACGCGCCCGCCCTCGTTCGCCGCCCCTGTTTATCAGTCTTTTAGCCCCTGATCCGCTAACATCTGCAAGGGCTTAGCTCATTGCCTCCGGCCCTTCAAGGCGGCCGACACCTTGGACGAGGACGCGCGGCCGAGATATTCGCAAATTAGCCTACCGGAGTCAGCAAGTTTGTCCAGGTTTACGCAGGTTTGCAGGCCCAGGCCGTTCAGCATGTAGAGCACGTCCTCCGAGGCGACATTGCCCGAGGCGCCCTTGGCGTAGGGGCAGCCGCCCAGGCCGGCGACCGACGAATCGACGACCGCGATCCCGCGCTCGAGGCAGGCCAGGATGTTGGCCAGCGCCTGGCCGTAGGTGTCGTGGAAATGTACCGCCAGGCGCTCGCGCGGCACGCTGTCGGCGACGCGATCGACCATCGCGGCCGCCGCGGCCGGCGTGCCGATCCCGATCGTGTCGCCGAGCGAGACCTCGTAGCAGCCGAGGGTGGAGAGGCGAGCGGCGACGTCGGCCACCGCCGCCGGAGCGATGGCACCTTCGTAAGGGCAGCCGAGCGCGCAGGAGATATAGCCGCGCACCGGTATGCCGGCCAGTTTGGCGGCTGCGGTCACCGGTGCGAAGCGCTCCAGGCTTTCGGCGATCGAGCAGTTGATGTTCTTGCGCGAGAAGCTTTCCGAGGCGGCGGCGAAGATCGCGATCTCGCGCGCACCTGCGGCCATGGCGGCATTGAAGCCCTGCAGGTTCGGCACCAGAACCGGGTAGCTCACGCCCGGCCGCGGCGTGAGCCCGGCCAGGACCTCGGCCGTATCGGCCACCTGCGGCACCCATTTGGGGGAGACGAAGCTTCCGGCCTCGATCGCCGTCAGGCCCGCCTCGGCCAGGCTCTCGATCAGGCGGATCTTGACCGCCGCCGGCACGGTCTGCGGCTCGTTCTGCAGCCCGTCGCGCGGACCGACTTCGACCATCTTCACCGCGTTCGGCAGGCGCATCGCCTCAACTCGCCGCTGGCTTGAATTTCACGAGCTCGGCACCCTCTTCGACCTGGTCGCCCACGGCGTAGGGAAGGCCCTCGACCGTGCCGTCCGCGGGTGCCGTGATCGTATGCTCCATCTTCATCGCTTCGAGCACAAGCAGTGCCGCACCGTGCTTGACCGCCTGTCCCGCCGCGACATGGACTGCCACGACCTTGCCCGGCATCGGGGCGGTCAGACGGCCTCCCGCCGCGGCATCCGGTCCGACGGTGGCGAGAGGATCGATGATCGAGAGCTGGTAAGTCCGGCCGTCCACGATGACCGTGACCGCATCGCCCCGGCGCACCACGGCCGCCTCGCCGCGCACCCCGTCGAGATCGGCTTCGATGCGGTCATTCGCTTTGAGAGTCCCCTGCGCCCGGCACGAACCGCCGGGAAGATCGATGACGAACCCGTCGCGCGCGAAATGCACGGTGACCGCCACCTCGGTGTCTTGGGCCACCCGGAAGCGAAGCGCGTGCCAGGACTCATCGTTGAGCCGCCACCCATCGGCGAGATGCCATGGACTGAAGCGGTCCGCTGATCCGCGGGCGGCGAGGTGCACGTTCTCCTTCAGGCGCAGCAGGATGGCAAGCGCCGCCAGCGCCAGGACGCGCTCGGGCGCCGGCGCCGCGGGCGGCAGGAGTTCCGCGCGATGCGCGGCGATGAAGCCGGTCTCGACCGAGCCCGCCGCGTAGTCCGGATGGGCGGCAATGGCGCCGAGCAGCGCGAGGTTGGTCGGCACGCCCACGATCTCGCAGGCGGCGAGTGCGGCGCGCAGCCGCGCAAGCGCCGCATCGCGGTCGCGGTCCCAGACCACGAGCTTCGCGATCATCGGGTCGTAATGGATCGAGACCGCATCGCCCGCGACCACCCCGGTCTCCACGCGCACATGTGCGCCTTCCGGCGGAAACGCGAGATGCGCGAGCCGCCCGGTTGCGGGCAGGAAGTCGCGCGCCGGATCTTCGGCGTACAGGCGCGCTTCGAACGCGTGGCCGTCGAGGCGAATCTCGTCCTGCCGCTTGGGCAGGCGGCCGCCCGCCGCGACGATGAGCTGCCATTCCACCAGGTCCTCGCCGGTGATCATCTCGGTCACCGGGTGCTCGACCTGCAGGCGCGTGTTCATCTCCATGAAATAGAAGGCCCCGCCGCGGTCGACGATGAACTCGACCGTGCCGGCGCCGCGATAGCCGACGGCGCGCGCGCAGGCGACCGCGGCCTCGCCCATGGCGCGCCGGCGCTCGGCCGACAGGCCCGGTGCGGGCGCCTCCTCGATCACCTTCTGGTGGCGGCGCTGGATGGAGCAGTCGCGCTCGAACAGGTGGATCGCGTTGCCGTGGCTGTCGGCGAACACCTGAATTTCAATGTGGCGCGGCGACAGCAGATATTTCTCGACCAGCATCCGGTCGTCGCCGAACGCGGACGCGGCCTCGCGCTTGGCGCCCGCGAGGGCCTCCGCCAGCGCCTCCTTGCGCTCCACGACGCGCATGCCCTTGCCGCCGCCGCCGGCCGAGGCCTTCAGCAGCACGGGATAGCCGATCTTGTCGGCGGCCGCGGCCAGGGTTGCGATGTCCTGCGCGGGTCCGTGATAGCCCGGCACGACCGGGACCTGGGCGCGCTCCATCAGCGCCTTGGCGGCACTCTTGTCGCCCATGGCGCGGATCGCGGCTGCGGGCGGGCCCACGAACACAAGACCGGCGGCCGCGCACGCCTCGGCGAAGCTCGCGTTCTCCGACAGGAAGCCGTAGCCCGGATGAACCGCCTCCGCCCCGCTGGCCTTGGCCGCGGCGAGGATGGCGTCGATCTTGAGATAGCTCTCGCGCGCGGGCGGAGGCCCGATGCGATAGGCCTCGTCCGCCAGCGCCACATGGCGCGCCGACGCATCGGCATCGGAATAGACCGCGACCGTGCGCAGCCCCAGGCGGCGCGCGGTGCGGATGACGCGGCAAGCGATCTCGCCGCGATTGGCGATCAGGAGCTTGCCGAACATCTCATTCTTTGCGCCAGGCCGGCTTGCGCTTCTCGAGGAACGCGGCCATGCCTTCCTGGCCTTCCGCGGAGACGCGCATCGCGGCGATGCGCTCGGCCGTGTCGGCGATCATGGCGCTGTCGATGGAGCCGTACTGGACCCGGCGGACCAGCTTCTTGATTTCCTTCTGCGCCACCGGACCGCACGCCAGCAGCGCGTCCACTGTCTGGCGGATCAGGCGGTTGAGATCCACCAGCCGGCAGATCTGGTGCACGAGGCCGATACGCAGCGCCTCCTCGGCGCCGAAGCTCTCGGCGGTCAGGAAGTAGCGCCGCGCCTCGCGCTGGCCGATCGCGCGCACGACATAAGGCCCGATCGTCGCCGGGATCAGGCCGAGCCGCGCTTCGGTGAACGCGAAGTGCACGTGATCGGCCGCAAACGCGATGTCGCAGCAGGCGACGAGGCCGACGCCTCCGCCGAAGGCGTTCCCCTGCACGGCCGCGATGGTGGGCTTCTTGAGGCGGTTGAGCGCGCGCAGGAGATCGGCGAGCGCCTGCGCGTCGCGCACGTTCTCGGCCTGGCTGTATTTCGCCGCGCGCTTCATCCAGTTGAAGTCGGCGCCGGCAGATAAGCTTTTGCCGCGGCCTTCGAGCACCACGACCCGCACCGACTTGTCCGCTTCGAGCCGCTTGAGTTCCTTGGTCAGCGCGCCGATGAGCTCGTCGTCGAACGCGTTGTGGACGTCGGGGCGGTTCAACCAGACCGTCGCGGTTCCGCGCGCGTCGATTTCAGTCTGTACCGTGTCGCTCATGTCCCCGACCTCACATCACATCCTGAAGACGCCGAACCGCGTCCGCTCGATCGGCGCATTCAGCGCCGCGGAAATGGCCAGTCCGAGCGTGCGCCGCGTCTCGACGGGATCGATGATGCCATCGTCCCACAGCCGCGCCGAGGCGTAATAGGGATGCCCCTGGGTCTCGTACTGCGCGCGAAGCGGCGCCTTGAACGCCTCCTCCTCGGCCTCCGGCCACGACTTGCCCTGTGCTTCGAGATTGTCCCGCCGCACCGTGGCGAGGACGCTCGCCGCCTGCTCGCCCCCCATGACCGAAATCCGCGCGTTCGGCCACATCCACAAAAAACGCGGGCCGTAGGCGCGACCGCACATGCCGTAATTGCCGGCCCCGAAGCTGCCGCCGATGATGACGGTGAACTTCGGCACCTCGGCGCAGGCCACCGCGGTCACGAGCTTGGCCCCGTCGCGCGCGATGCCGCCGGCCTCGTATTTGCGCCCGACCATGAAGCCCGCGATGTTCTGCAGGAACACGAGCGGGAGTCCGCGCTGGCAGCATAGCTCCACGAAGTGCGCGCCTTTGAGCGCCGATTCGGAGAACAGGATGCCGTTGTTGGCGATGATGCCGACCGGATAGCCCCAGATGCGCGCAAAGCCGGTCACAAGGGTTGCCCCGTAAAGCGCCTTGAATTCGTCGAGCTCGCTCGCATCGACGATCCGCGCGATCACCTCCCTCACGTCATACGGCTTGCGCACGTCCGAAGGCACGGCGCCGTAGATTTCCTCGGGATCGAAGAGCGGGTCGGCCGGGGGCTGGATCTCCAGCGGCATGGATTTGGTGCGGTTGAGGCGGCTGACGATCTGGCGCGCAAGGCCGAGGCCATGGGCGTCATTGAGCGCGTAATGGTCGGCCACGCCCGACACGCGGGCATGCACGTCGGCCCCGCCGAGCTCCTCCGCAGTCACCACCTCGCCGGTCGCGGCCTTCACGAGCGGCGGCCCGCCGAGGAAGATCGTGCCCTGGTTCTTGATGATGATCGCCTCGTCGGCCATGGCGGGGACGTACGCGCCGCCCGCGGTGCACGACCCCATGACGACCGCGATCTGCGGGATACCGGCCGCCGACATCCTGGCCTGGTTGTAGAAGATGCGGCCGAAATGGTCGCGGTCGGGGAAGACCTCGTCCTGGTTCGGCAGGTTGGCGCCGCCGGAATCGACCAGGTAGATGCACGGCAGGTTGTTCTCGCGCGCGATCTCCTGCGCGCGCACGTGCTTTTTCACGGTGACCGGGAAATAGGTGCCGCCCTTCACGGTCGCGTCGTTGCAGACGACCAGGCACTCGCGCCCCATGACGCGGCCGATGCCGGTGATCAGCCCCGCCGCCGGGACCTCGCCGCCGTAAAGCCCGTAGGCCGCGAATTGCGAGAGTTCCAGAAAGGGCGAGCCCGCATCGAGCAGGAGGCGGATGCGTTCGCGCGGCAGGAGCTTGCCGCGGTCGGCATGGCGCTTGCGGGCCGCCTCCCCGCCGCCCTGCTTGATCGTTGCGACCTTGGCGCGCAGGTCGGCGACGAGACTGCGCATGGCCGCATCGTTGGCCCGAAAGGCGTCGCCGCGGCGGTCGATGGAACTCTTGAGCGCCGCCACGGGAACCTCACCACCCGCCGGTGGCGAGCCAGCCGTCGACCTGATCGAGACGGTCGGCCCCCCAGAACGGCTCGCCGTCGACCATGACATAGGGCGAGCCGAAGACGCCGCGCGCAATCGCCGCCTCGACCTCGGCCCGCAGCTGCTCCTTGACCGCGGGATCGCTGTTGGCCGCGATGAGGTCGCCCGGCGGAACGCCTAGCGGCTCGGCGAGCGCCGTAAGCGCCGGAATGGAAACGATGTCGCGGCCCTCGCCGAAGGCGGCGTGGAACGCCCGGCGGGCGAAGTTGCGCGCGAGCTCCGCGTCGCGGCCGTTCAGCCAATAGAACAGCCGGCTCGCAGTCACCCCGGCAAAGGGAAACACTTCGGGCAGCTTGAACGGCACGCCCAGGAGGCGCGCAAAGCGGGCCCAGTCGCGCTTCATGTAGTCGCTCTTGATCGGATAGTCGACGAGCGGCTGCATCTTCGTGATCTTGAACACCGCCCCGAGGAGGAACGGCCGCCAGTTGACCTCGCGCTTGTGGCGCGCCGCAAGCTCGTCGATCTTCTTCGCCGCGAAGTAGCCGTAGGGGCTCGAGAAGTCGAAGTAGAAGTCGATGGGTGCGGCCATGTCAGGCTCCCGCTGCCAGCGCGCGGCTGATCACGAGGCGCTGGATGTCCGACGTGCCCTCGTAGATCTGGCAGACGCGCACGTCGCGATAGATGCGCTCGACCGGGAAATCCTTGAGATAGCCATAGCCGCCGTGGATCTGGATGGCATCCGAGCACACGCGCTCGGCCATCTCCGAGGCGAACAGCTTGGCCATCGCGGCCTCTTTCAGGCAGGGCTCGCCCGCATCGCGCAACGTCGCCGCATTGAGCACAAGAAGGCGCGCCGCCTCGATCTGCGTCGCCATGTCGGCGAGGCGGAAGGCAACCGCCTGGTGCTCGATGATCTTCTTGCCGAAGCTCTCGCGGTCCTTGGCGTAGGCAAGTGCTGCCTCGTAGGCCGCGCGCGCCATGCCGACCGCCTGTGCTGCGATCCCGATGCGGCCGCCCTCGAGATTGGCGAGTGCGATGCGATAGCCCTCGCCCTCCTGGCCCAGCATGTGGTCCGGCGTGAGCCGGAGGTCGTCGAACACGATCTGGCAGGTCTCCGACGCGTGGAGGCCGAGCTTCTCCTCGACCCGCGCCACCTTGTAGCCCGGTGTCCCGGTCGGCACGACGAACGCCGAGATGCCCTTCTTGCCGCGCGCGGGGTCGGTCACCGCGAACACGATCGCGAGGTCCGCCTTGCCGCCCGAGGTGATGAATTGCTTGGTGCCGCTCAGGACCCAGTGATTGCCGTCGCGCTTGGCGCGCGTCTTGATCGCCGAGGCTTCGGAGCCGACCTGCGGCTCGGTCAGGCAGAAGCAGCCGAGCATCTCGCCGCTTGCGAGCTTCTTCAGCCATTTCTCCTTCTGCTCGGCCGTGCCGAACTTGAGGATCGGCATGCAGACGACGGAATTGTGCACGCTCATGATGGTCGAGCACGAGCCGTCGCCGGCCGCGATCTCCTCGACCGCGAGCGCATAGGCCACGTGGTCGACCCCGGCCCCGCCCCACTCCTCGGGCACCTGCATGCCCATGAAGCCGAGCTTGCCCATCTCGGCGAGTGCGGCCGCGGGGAAGGTCGAGGTCCGGTCCCATTCGGCCGCGTTCGGCAGCAGCTGCTCGCGCGCGAAGCTGCGCGCGGCATCCCGGATCATCAGCTGGGTTTCGCTGAGCTGCATGGCCCTACCAGGGATTCTCGGTGCCGTCGTAGTGGACATAGCGGCCGGTGTCCTTCACCGACAGGCCGGCGATCACCTTGCGCAGGCCCATGATCGAGACGTCGGCCGTCAAAGGTGCGGCAGAGCCGCCCATGTCGGTCTTGACCCAGCCGGGGCTCACCGACACGACGGTGATCCCGCGGTCCTTGAGCTCCGCCGAAAGCGTCCTCATCACCTGGTTGAGGGCGGTCTTGCTCGAGCGGTAGATCGGATCGCCGCCGTCGTTGCGGGCGATCGAGCCGAGGCCGCTCGACATCATGACGATGCGCTTCTGCGCGCTCGCGGCCACGTTGTCGACCAGCGCCTCGACCACGGCCATCGGCGCCATGGCATTGACGCGCATGACCTGCTCCCAGGCCGCGTAATCGGTCTGCCCGAACGGCTGGCCCTTGGGCCCGTAGATGCCGGCGTTGCAGATCAGGACGTCGATCGCAGCCCCTCTGAGGTCCTTGGCGAGCCGCGCGATGGCGGCGCGGTCGGTCACATCCGCGAGATGGACCTCGACGGTCTTGCCGAGCGCCGAGAGCTTGGCCCCGGCCGCGGGCTCGCGCACCGTGGCAATGACCTTCCAGCCATCGGCCGCGTACTGCTTGGCGAATTCGAACCCAAGACCGCGGCCGGCACCGGTGATCAGGACAGTGGGCATACTCGCTCCTTAGGCAGTCTCGCTGAACAATTCGCGGCCGATCAGCCACCGGCGGATCTCCGAGGTGCCGGCGCCGATCTCGTACAGCTTGGCATCGCGCAGGAGCCGGCCGGTCGGGTACTCGTTGATGTAGCCGTTGCCGCCGAGGAGCTGGATGGCGTCGAGCGCCACCTGGGTCGCCTTCTCGGCCGCGTAAAGGATGGCGCCGGCCGCATCTTTCCGCGTCGTGCGGCCGGCATCGCAGGCCCGCGCCACCGCATAGACGTAGGATTTGCAGGCGTTGGTGGTCGTGTACATGTCGGCGAGCTTGCCCTGCACCAGCTGGAACTCGCCGATCGCCTGGCCGAACTGCTTGCGCTCGTGCACGTAGGGCACCACCACGTCGAGACAGGCCTGCATGATGCCGCAGGGTCCCGCCGCCAGCACGGCGCGCTCGTAGTCGAGGCCGCTCATCAGCACGCCCACGCCCTTGCCGACCTGCCCCAGCACGTTCTCCTCGGGGACCTCGCAGTCCTGGAACACGAGCTCGCAGGTATTGGAGCCGCGCATGCCAAGCTTGTCGAGCTTCTGGGCGGTCGAGAACCCCTTGAATCCTTTTTCGATCAGGAAGGCGGTGATGCCCCGCGGACCCGCATTCGTGTCGGTCTTGGCATAGACCACGAGCGTGTCGGCATCCGGGCCGTTCGTGATCCACATCTTGCTGCCATTGAGGACGTAGCGGTCGCCCTTTTTGTCGGCGCGCGTGCGCATGCCGACGACGTCCGAGCCAGCGCCCGGCTCGGACATGGCCAGTGCGCCGACGTGCTCGCCCGAGATCAGCTTGGGGAGGTATCTGTGCTTCTGTGCCGCGTTGCCGTTGCGGCGGATCTGGTTGACGCACAGGTTCGAGTGGGCGCCATAGGAAAGCCCGACCGACGCCGAGGCGCGGCTTACCTCCTCCATCGCGACGCAGTGCTCGAGATAGCCCATGGCAGCGCCGCCGTACTCCTCCTCGACCGTCACGCCGAGGATGCCGAGCGTGCCCATCTTGCGCCACAGATCGGCCGGAAATTCGTTGTCGCGGTCGATCGCCGCGGCCCGCGGTGCGATCTCCGCGGCCGCGAACCCACGCACGCTGTCGCGCAGCATGTCGGCCTGCTCGCCGAGGCCGAAATCGAAGTCGGGCAGCCGATTGGGGATCATGCGCCGGCTCTCCTCTCGTCAACCTTAGCCGGTGCGGGACGGCGATGCCACAGGCCGCGGGCGATCCGGCTTGCCGGCCAGGGCCATGGCCGTCTGGAGCATCACCGCACACGGCGTCTCCGCGCCGTCGCGGACGACCGCCACGTCCACCTGGCAGATGCAGAGGGTGCGCCCCGGCCTGATCACCCGGCCGCGCGCGATCAGGCGCTCGCCCTCGGCCGGCGCGATGAAGTTGATCTTGTACTCGACGCTCAGCACCGTTGAGTCGGCCGGTATCACGCTGAACGCAGCACCACCCGCAGCGCCATCCGCGACCATGCCGACGATGCCGCCGTGGAAATAGCCGTGCTGCTGCGCGAGGTCGGGCCGGAACGGCACCTCGATGTCCACGGCCCCGGACTCAACCCGGACGAGCTCGGCGCCGACGAGGGCCAGGGCCGCCTGGCGGGCGAAGTTCTCGCGCACCCGCGCGGCGAACTCGGGGTTCTTCGGTGCGAAAGCCCGCACGTGCCCATCCTCCCATTTGATCGGCGATCGGGCAGTGTACTTGACGTTGACGTAAACGTCAACTCAGCGTCGGCGCTTGCGCCCCCCACCCAGCCGGCCGAGCTGCTCCAGGCACCGCGCCTCGACCTCGGCGAGCTCCGCCAGGGTCTCGGCGATGTCGGTGCGCTGCAGCTCGAGCTCCGCCCGCCGCTCGCGGATCTTGCCGAGGAAGAAGCGGAGCTGCCCCGCCTCGCCGGGGGCGCGGTCGTAGAGGTCGATGATGTCGCGGATCTCGCCGAGCGAGAAGCCGAGGCGCTTGCCGCGCAGGATGAGCCGCAGGCGGACGCGGTCGCGCGGGCTGAAGATGCGGTGCTGGCCGCGCCGGCTCGGCGCAATCAGGCCTTCGGCCTCGTAGAAGCGGATGGTGCGCGTGGTGACGTCGAACTCGCGCGCGAGGTCCGCGATGCTGAACGTCGCGGCGTCCGCCCGCGACGGTGCCGCGTCAGCGCGGGGAGCCTTGCGCCGCGGCATGGACTTGGGCATCGACGACGGCGAGCGCGCTCATGTTGACTAGGCCGCGCACGGTCACCGACGACGTCAGGATGTGCGCGGGCTTGGCGACGCCGAGCAGCATCGGCCCCACCGACACCCCCTCGCCGAGCTGCTTCAAGAGATTGAAGGCGATGTTGGCGGCATCGAGGGTCGGCATGACGAGCAGGTTCGCCTCGCCCTTGAGCTCCGAGTTGGGAAAGATGCGGTCGCGGATCGCCTGCGAGACCGCGGCGTCACCTTGCATCTCGCCTTCGACCTCGAGGTCGGGGGCGAGCTTCTTGATGCGGCGCCGCGCGTCGCGCATCTTGCGCGAGGACTCCGTCTTGCGGCTGCCGAAGTTCGTGTGCGAGAGCAGCGCGATCTTGGGCTCGATGCCGAAGCGCCGCACCTCGCGGGCGGCCATCACGGCGGTTTCCGCGATGTCCTCGGCCGAGGGGTCGTACGCGACGTGGGTGTCCGTGATGAAGTAGATGCCCTTGTTGAGCACCAGCATCGTGAGGGCGGCCGCCGCGTGCGCCCCGGGCTCGAGGTCGAGAATGTCGATGACCTCGCTCAGATGGTTCGAATAGCCGCCGTTCGTGCCGCACAGCATGGCCTCGGCCTCGCCGCGCTGAAGCATGAGCGCGCCGATCACGGTGGGGCGCGTGCGCACCAGCTCGCGCGCCCCCTCGGGTGTCACGCCGCGGCGCTGCATGATCTGGTGGTAGAGCCGCCAGTATTCGGAAAAGCGGGAATCGGCGACGGGGTTCACGAGCTCGAAGTCGCGGTCGGGCTTGATGCGCAAGCCCAGCGCCATGACGCGCTTGGCCACGACCTCGGCGCGGCCGATGAGGATCGGCCGTGCCAGGCCTTCATCGACGACCGTCTGGACCGCGCGCAGCACGCGCTCGTCCTCGCCCTCGCAATAGACCAGCCGGCGCGGATCCTGCTTGGCGCGGTCGAAGACCGGCTTCAAGGACAGGCCCGACTTGAAGACGAACTCGAAGAGTTGCTGCCGGTAGGCCTTGAAATCGGTGATCGGCCGCGTGGCGACCCCTGAGTCCATCGCCGCCTTGGCGACGGCCGGGGCCAGCTCGATGATGAGACGCGGATCGAAGGGTTTCGGGATCAGATTCTCCGGCCCGAACGCCGGCGGCTGGCCGCCATAGGCCTGGACCACGATGTCCGAGGGTTCGGCTTGCGCGAGATCGGCCAGCGCGTGCACACAGGCGATCTTCATCGCCTCGTTGATGGTGGTGGCCCCCACGTCGAGGGCGCCGCGGAAGATGAACGGGAAGCAGAGGACGTTGTTGACCTGGTTCGGGTAGTCCGAGCGGCCCGTGGCGATCACCGCGTCCGGCCGCTCGGCCTTGGCGTCCTCGGGCGTTATCTCGGGGTTGGGATTGGCCAGCGCCAGGATCAGCGGCTGCTGCGCCATCTTCGCGACCATAGCGCGCGTGAGCACGCCCGGCGCCGAGAGGCCGAGGAACACGTCGGCCCCCGCGATCACGTCGCCCAGGGTGCGCGCGTCGGTGGCGCGCGCGTAGCGCTCCTTGCGCGGGTCCATCAGCGCCGTGCGGCCCTTGTAGACCACGCCCTCGATGTCGGTGACCCAGGTGTTCTCGGGCTTCAGGCCAAGACTGACGAGCATGTCGAGGCACGCCAGCGCCGCCGCCCCCGCTCCCGACACCACCAGCTTCACCTCGCCCAAGGTCTTGCCGACCACCCGCAGGCCGTTGAGGATCGCCGCCCCCACGATGATGGCCGTGCCGTGCTGGTCGTCGTGGAACACCGGGATCTTCAGGCGCGCGCGCAGCTTGCTCTCGACCTCGAAGCATTCCGGCGCCTTGATGTCCTCGAGGTTGATGCCGCCGAAGGTCGGCTCGAGCGCCGCGATCACCTCGATGAGCTTTTGCGGGTCGCGCTCGTTGATCTCGATGTCGAACACGTCGATGCCGGCGAATTTCTTGAACAGCACCGCCTTGCCTTCCATCACCGGCTTGGCGGCGAGTGCCCCGATGGCGCCGAGGCCGAGCACGGCCGTGCCGTTGGAGATCACGGCCACGAGGTTGCCGCGGCCGGTGTAGAGGGCGGCGGTCGCCGGATCGGCGACGATGGCCTCGCACGCGGCGGCGACACCCGGCGAGTAGGCCAGCGACAGGTCGCGTTGGTTGTTGAGCGGCTTGGTCGGGAGGATCGCGAGCTTGCCGGCGGGCGGCTGGCGATGATATTCGAGCGCCGCCTCGCGCAGCCGGTCGTCGGTCATCAGCGGCTCATCCTTGTCGGACGATCAAAGTCGGACGATCAAAATCGGATGTCAAAGTCGGACGATCAAATGGTGCGGTCGAGAAGAGTCGAACTTCCACGGGGTTTCCCCCACTAGCACCTCAAGCTAGCGCGTCTACCATTCCGCCACGACCGCCCGGGGGAAGCACAGGGTGCGGGACATAGCAAATCGGGGGGGCACTGGCAAGCATCGCGGGCGCACAAAACCGCCGCAATCGCGTGTAAAATGGGTTGTCCAGCCAAGGGTTTGCATGCACGGCACACAATCGATCGAGTGGCGGTTCGCGGACGCAGCCGTAGCCTACCCGGACGCGGTGGCTGAGATGGAGGCGCGCGTGGCCGCGATCCGCGCCGGCACCGCCCCCGAGCTCGTCTGGCTCCTCGAACATCCGCCGCTCTACACGGCCGGAACCTCGGCCAGGCCCGAAGAGCTCCTCGACCACGGCCGCTTTCCGGTCTATGCGACCGGCCGCGGCGGCCAGCACACCTATCACGGCCCCGGCCAGCGCGTCGGCTACGTGATGCTCGACCTGAAACAGCGCGGCTCGGACGTCCGCGCCTACGTGCGCGGGCTCGAGGACTGGCTGATCGCGACCCTCGCCCGCTTCAACGTCAAGGGCGAGCGGCGTGAAGGTCGCATCGGCATCTGGGTCGACCGCGGGCCCCATCCCGCGGGAGGCCGCCGCGAGGACAAGATCGCGGCCATCGGCGTGCGGGTGCGCCGCTGGGTCAGCTATCACGGCGTGGCGCTCAATGTGGACTGCGATCTCTCGCATTTCGGCGGCATCGTGCCGTGCGGCATCGCCGCACCGCAATACGGCGTCACCTCGCTGCTCGACCTCGGCATTCCTGCCTCGATGCACGACGTGGACGCAGCCCTGCGCGCCGCCTTCGACGAAGTTTTCGGCTGATTATTCCGTGGGAAGCTGGCGAAAGCCGGCTTCGCCCCCGTCGTGCGCGGAAAAGCGCTCGACGGCATCGACGCGCGCGGCGGGCGGCCCCTCGCGGCAGGCCTCGATCATGGCCTCCACCTGATCCTTGGCGCCGATGAACAGCGCCTCGACCGAGCCGTCGCGGCGGTTGCGCACCCAGCCGCGCAAGCCGCGGCGCTGCGCCTGGTCGAGCGTCCAGCCGCGATACCATACGCCCTGCACACGGCCGCGGATCTCGACGCGCACGGCTATGGAGTCGTTCATCGCGCCGGCCCCGCCGCCCAGGCCTGCGCGAACAACGTCTTGAAGACGACGCGCACGGCACCCTGCGCCGCCGCCTCGAGTGCCGCCTCGTCCGGCGGTTCCGCTGGTGCGGACGCGGACACATGCACGAGGCGGTTGCGTTGCTCGCGCAGCCAGTCCACGTCGGACGCTGGGGTGTCGTCTCCGTGGCCGGCGCGCCGTTCAGCCGCCTCGCCCAGCGTCCAGGCGAGGATCACGACCGACGCCCAGGCACCGCTGCAGAACACGAGCTCGAGCTCGGCCAGGAGGGCCGCCGATTGCGGCTCGAGGTCGAGCGGCTGAGGACCGGCGTTGATATCGTGCGCGCGCCAGAACCAGTCGTTGCGCTGCCGCCAGCTCGCCGGCGGCGGCGGCTCGAGCCCGCGCATGTCAGGCGAACTCCAGGATCTTCTGGTCGACCGCGAGACTGTCGCCGGGGGCCGCGTGGCGCTTGGCCACCTTGCCGTCGCGCGGCGCCCGCAGGATGTTCTCCATCTTCATCGCCTCGACCACCGCCAGCTCCTCGCCGGCCTTGACCTCCTGCCCTTCGCTGACCGCGATCGACTTGAGAAGGCCCGGCATCGGCGACAGCAGGAACTTGGACGTGTCCGGCGGCCGCTTGACCGGCATCAGCCGCGCCAGCTCTGCGACGCGCGGCGAGAGCACGAGCGCTGACACGGTGGCGCCGCGGTGGGTGAGCCGCCAGCCGATGCCGTCGCGGTCGACCTGCACGGTGACCGGGCGGCCGTCGATCTCGGCCTGCATCAGGAGATCGCCCGGGCGCCAGCCGGTGCGCACGGACATGACCTTGCCGCCGATCTCGACCGCGTGGCCCTCGGCCGTCACCGTGATCCGGACCGGCTCCGCATCGCCGTTGCCGTTCAGCTTCACCGCCATCCGGTCGCCCGGGTGGTTGGTTGGCGTGGTCGCAAGCCGGCGCTGCGCCACCGCGGCGGCCGCCAGCAGCACGCGGCGCACCGCATCGCCGGGCATCGTGGCCTTGAAGCCGTCGGGAAACTCCTCGGCGATGAAGCCGGTCGACAGGCGCCCCTCGCGGAAGCGGCGGTGCGTGGCGATCGCCGCCAGGAACGCGATGTTGTGGTTGAGGCCGCGCACCACGAACGCGTCGAGCGCGCCCGCCAGCCGCTCCGCCGCCTCCTCGCGGTTGCGGCCGGTGGCGACCAGCTTGGCGATCATCGGATCGTAGAACATGCTGATCTCGCCGCCTTCGGAGACGCCGGTGTCGACGCGCACGCCCTCGCGTTCGGCCGGCGGGCGGTAGCGCGTCAGCCGCCCGATCGACGGCAAGAAGTTGCGCAGGGGGTCCTCGGCATAGATTCGCGCCTCGATCGCCCAGCCCGCGAGCCGCACGTCCTTCTGCGCGATCGGCAGCGCCTCGCCGGCCGCGACGCGGATCATCAGCTCGACGAGGTCGAGGCCGGTCACCTGCTCGGTCACCGGATGCTCGACCTGCAGACGCGTGTTCATCTCGAGGAAGTAGAACCGGCGCTGCGTATCGACGATGAACTCGACCGTGCCGGCCGACCTGTAGTTGACCGCCTTGGCGAGGGCCACCGCCTGGGCGCCCATGGCGGCTCTCGTCTTCGCGTCGAGAAAGGGCGACGGCGCCTCCTCGAACACCTTCTGGTGGCGGCGCTGGATCGAGCATTCGCGCTCGCCGAGATAGATCACGTTGCCGTGCGCATCGCCCAGCACCTGGATCTCGATGTGGCGCGGGTGCTCGATGAATTTCTCGATGAACACGCGCGCATCGCCGAAGGCGGACTTGGCCTCGCTGGTGGCCGAGCGGAACCCGTCGCGCGTCTCCGCATCGTTGGCGGCGAGCCGCATGCCCTTGCCGCCGCCGCCGGCCGAGGCCTTGATCATCACCGGATAGCCGACCTTGCGCGCGATGCGCACCGCCTCCTCGGAATCCGCGATCGCCGCCAGATGCCCCGGCACCATGTTGACGCCGGCCTTCTGCGCCAGCTTCTTGGATTCGATCTTGTCGCCCATCGCGGCGATGGCGTGCCGGTCCGGTCCGATGAACACGATGCCGGCCGCGTCCAGGGCCTCGGCGAAGCGCGCATTCTCGGACAGGAAGCCGTAGCCCGGATGCACCGCTTGGGCGCCGGTGCTCCGGCACGCGGCCACGATCGCCTCCACGTTGAGGTAGCTCTCGGC
>DATJPD010000169.1:0-10788 GCA_035506575.1 Alphaproteobacteria bacterium | reverse complement strand
TCCATGCCGATGAAACTGTCCTGCTGTGCGGCGTGGCCGCGCAGATTGTTGAGCCTCTGCTTCAGGATCCGGTACGACGTGTTGTTGAGGATCACGATCACCACCGCGACCCGATAGTGCGCGGCCGTCCACAGCGCCTGGCAGGTGTACATCGCACTGCCGTCGCCGACGAACGCCACGACCGGCCGCGACGGAAGCGCCAGCTTGGCGCCGATCGCGGCCGGCAAGCCCCAGCCGATGCCGCCGCCGCGCAGGCCGAAGAAGCTCTGCGGATCGTCGCTGTCGATCATCTGGCGGATTCCCGGCGCGGATGACAAGGCCTCTTCGATCACCACGACGTCCTTCGGCAAGCTCCGTCCCATCGCCTCGAACAGTGCCAGCGGCCGCACCGGAACCGTATCCGCCTCGCCGCGCGCCTTCTCGCGCAAGGCCGCGCGCTCGTCCTGGACCATCTTGCTGGCGCGCCCCAGCCGCGCGCGTGCGGCGGCGCGGGCGCCGGCGGTCATCGCGGCCGTGGCGGCGGCCGTAAGTTCGGGAAGCGTGGCCTTGGGATCGCCCAGGATCGCCACCCGCGCCGGATAGTTCTTCCCCAGCTCCCACGGATCGGTGTCGAGATGGATAACCGGCATTCCGGCCGGCATCGGCTCGGTATCCGACGGCAGGGACAGCGCGAACAGGTCGGCGCCAACCGACAGCACGAGGTCATGCTGTGCCAGCGTGTCGTGCACGTGTTTGGCCAGCCGCACCATGGCGCCGCGGAACAGCGGATGCGAGGCCGGGAACGAGGCGGTGTTGGGAATGAACTCGGTGTAGACGACCGCGCCCAGCGCCTCGGCGAGCGCCACCAGCTCGGCATGGGCGCGGCTTTGGGCCACGGCGTCGCCGGCCAGGATCACCGGCCGCTCGGCCTTGGCGAGGAGCTGTGCCGCCGCTGCGATCGCCTCGGCATCTCCGCGCAGCCGCGGCGCCACGCGCGTCGGTGCCTGCAGGTCGACCTCGCCCTCAGCCAGCAGGATGTCGCCCGGCAGGGACAGAAAGACCGGACCGGTGGGCGGCGCCAGCGCCGTCTTGGCCGCGCGGTGCACGAGCCGCGGCAGGTCGGCCAGGCGCCGCACCTCGCTCGACCATTTGACCAGCGGCCGCGCGATGGGCGGCAGGTCGGCCCACAGGATCGGCTCGGTCACAGTGAAGGTCTGCTCGTGCTGGCCGGCGGTGACGAGGATGGGCGAGCCCGCCTTCTGGGCGTTGTAGAGCATGCCCATGGCGTTGCCGAGGCCGGGGGTCACGTGAAGATTGACCACCGTCAGCCGGCCCGAGGCCTGCGCATAGCCGTCGGCCATGGCCATGAGCGCCGCTTCCTGGAGCGCGAGCACGTAGCGCAGGCCCGGCTCCGTTGCGAGCGCGTCCATGAGCGGCAGCTCCGTGGTCCCCGGATTGCCGAAGATCACGTCCACGCCTTCCTGCTTCAGGAGATCGAGGAAGACGCGCTTTCCGGACAGCCTCGCCATCGTGTTGTCCTCCCCTTGGTCTCGACGGAGCTTGAGGATTTTGACACAGTGGGCCGACAATGAGGAATGGGAGACGCGTGAGGATGTTGCGGCATCACCTCGTAGTGGCATCGCTGCTGGCCGTGTGGGGTGCGGTCGCGGCGCACGCGCAGACCTATCCCGCGCGGCCGATCACGCTCGTGGTTCCGTTCACACCCGGCAGCGGCATCGACATCATCGCGCGCAGCCTCGGCCAGAAGATCAGCGCCGACTGGGGCGAGCCGGTCGTCATCGACAACAAGCCCGGGGCGAGCGGCGGACTGGGCGCGAAATTCGTCTCCAACGCGGCACCCGACGGCTACACCCTGATGGTCACGGCGTCCGCCGTCGCTGTATACCCCGCCCTCAGCCGTACCGCGCCGTATGATCCGGTGCGCGATTTCAGCCCGATCGCGCGCACGACGGGTGCCAGCCTGGCGCTGGTCGCAAATCCCGCCTCGCTGCCCGTGACCTCGCTCGACGGGCTGATCGCGGCCGTGAAAGCGCAGCCTGGCAAGTTCAACTACTCCTCGCCGGGTGCGGGCACGTTGCAGCATCTCGGGATGGAGCTGGTGAAGCAGGAGCTCGGCCTCGACATCCAGCACGTGCCCTACCACGGGGCCGCCGGCGCCCTGACCGATCTCGTGGCGGCGCACGTCGATCTCGCGTTCCTGCCGGTGCACACCGCCCTGCCCTTCACCACGGCGGGCAAGCTGCGCATGCTGGCCGTCTCGACGCCCAGGCGCTCGTCGCTCGCCCCCGATGTGCCGAGCTTTGCCGAGCTCGGCCATCCGCAGCTCACGTTCGCCCTGTGGTACGGCATGTTCGGGCCCCCCAAGCTGCCGCCGGCCGTCGTGGACAAATGGGACCGCGAGCTCGTGACCGTCCTGGCCCAGCCCGACCTCAAAGAGATGTGGCTCAAGCAGGGGCTCGTGCCCGATTACGCGCCGCCGCGCGAGCTCGAGCAGCAGGTGAAGGACGACTTCGCCCGCTGGCAGAGCGTGGGCCGGAAGGCCGGCGTGACGCTGGATTGACGCGTTCGCTCCGCAGGATCACTCCGTCATGCCCGGACTTGTTCCGGGCATCCACGTCGGGCCGCAAGGATAAACGCTGACGAGCTGCACGCTGACGTGGATGGCCGGGACTTCGCCCGGCCATGACGAACAAAAGCTACCGTCCGTGCGTGTGGACGTTGAGGAGCGCCGGTGTGCCGGCGCGCACCTTGGCGAGCGCGCGCTTGAGGGCCGCCGGCAGCTCGGCCGGGTTCTCGACCTTCTCGCCGTAGCCGCCGACCGTCTCGATCGTCTTCTCGTAGCTCGGCGACGGCTTCAAGTCGGTCAGCACCATGCTGTTCGCCTTGGACGCCGCCCCCTCCGGATAGACGTCGAGCGTAGCCCGGCGCACCGCGTGCCAGGAGTGGTTGTTGGCGACGATGGTCAGGGTCGGCAGGTTCTCGGCGTGCGCCATGTAGTGGAACGGCAGCGGATTGCCGAACATGTAGGACCCGTCACCGACCGCCACGATCACCTCGCGGTCGGGGGCGGCGATCTTGGCTCCAAGGGCCGCACCCAGGCCGAAGCCGAGGCCGCCCGAGAGCAGGTTGCCCATGTAGCTGCCGGGCACGGTGAGGTCGAGCTGGCCGACATTGAGGCCAAGCTCGCTCACGACGATCGCATCCTTGGCCTTCTGCTCGTTGACGCACGCGGCGAGCCACGCCGGATGGATCGGCGACTGGCTGCGGGCGGATTCGAGGACCTGCCGCCGCTTGACCATGAGCTCCTCGTGGGCCGCGGTGACGGCCTTGCGCCGCGCATCGAGAGCGGCCTGCTTGCCCTTGGTCGCTTCGGCAAGCGCCCGGCGCAGCAGCGCCAGCGCCGTCCGCGTCTCGCCGGTGACCAGGAGATCGGCCTCGACCTCGCGGAACGGGTAGCGCGCCGCAAGCGGATCGGGCGACATGTGGATGATCTTCGCCCCCGCCTTCGGGCCGGTCGTGCGCGGAATCCAGGGCACCACCGAGTCGAGGACCAGGATCGCATCCGCCTTGCCCAGCCAGCTCGCGGACTCGAAGCCGAGATGCATCGGATGATCGGTCGGCAGGTTGATGTCGCGCGCCTCGTTCTGCACGACCGGCAACGCAAACTCATTCGCAAGGGCCGCGAGTTCGGCCATGGCCGCGGGCGCGCGCCCGGCCGAGGACGTGATGATCAGCGGGAACTCGGCGCCGGCGAGGATCGCGGCGGCGTCCTCGATCGCGCTTTCCGAGGGCACGGCCGGGGCCGCACCCAAGGAACGGGCGCTCCCGTCGCGCCGGGCGGCGACCGCCGGCGAGGCGAGCACCTCGCGCGGCAGGGTCATGTAGACCGGCCCGCGCGGCTCGCTCATCGCGATGTCGAGTGCCCGGTCGACGAGGGCGGTGACGGGCTGCCCTGTGCGGAGCTCGTAGTCCCACTTGACGATCTCGCGCACCATGCCGCCCTGGTCGAACATCTCCTGGCCCCAGTGGATGGAGCGGTTGCGCGAGGCGATGCTGCCGGTCTCGGTCAAGGGCGTGCGGCCGGCCGCGAGCAGCACCGGCACATTGTCGCGCGCCGCGTTCACGAGTCCGTTGAGGGCGTTCGCCGTGCCGACGTTCACATGCACCATGACGCAGGCGGGCTTCCCGGAGATGCGGTAGTAGCCGTGCGCCATCGACATCGCGACGTTCTCGTGCGGCACGGTCACGACCTTCGGATATTTGCGCCGGCCGTTGTGGTTGCGCGCGACCGCCTCGATGATGGAGGCAAAGTCGGTGCCGGCATTCGCGAACACATACTCGATGCCGCGCTCGGCCAGTCGCCCGAGATAAGCCTCGGCCGTGATTTCCGTCTCGCCGTCTCGCATGGAAGAACGTCCTCTGGGGTCTGGAAAAGGGTGGCGGATGTTAGCACCGGCCACTCCAATTCAGAACCTGCCACGCAAAAAAGGCCGCCCGGGCAGGCGGCCTTTGACGGCGGGACGCGAGGCGCCCTTGTGGCTACTGGATGTGCCAGCGGCCGTCCGCGCCCAGGCACGCCGTCCCATAGAACGGCCGGCCGGAGGCATCGATCGTCGCGTCGCCGTTATAGGTGCGGCAGTTCGACGCCGTCGGCGCAGGTGCCGGCGCGGGTGCTGTGTACACCGGAGGCGGCGGCGTGTAGACGACGACGGGCGGCGGCGGCGCGTATACGACCGGCGGCGCGTAGTAGACCGGCGGCGGGTAATAAGCCGGATAGGCGGGGTAGCCGAAATTGAACCCCAGGAACACATGCGAATGCGCCTCGGCCGGCGTTGCCGCGGGCCCCGCAAGAGCCGCCAGGGCTGCGAAAACAGCGAGTAATTTCAACAGTCTGGTCACTTTGGCACCTCCTGCGGCACCATTCCAAAAACGCACCAGGAGCTGGTCTTATTCCTAGAAAAATAGGAAGCCGCCGAAGGCGGCGCAAGTAACATGGGAGCCCAGGCTGACGACAGCCTGACAACCGGCTGTCGCGCTCCTGACGCAGGTCGAGGCGCGTATCAGTCCGCGTTCGCCCCTGCCGAGGCCATCGCATCGCCCGGGCCTTGCGTGATCTTCTCGAGCACGAGGCCCCTGGTCTCGATGCCGATCGCCAGCAGCGCCACCGCCGCGATCAGGTAGGTGAGCGCAAACGTGTGCAGCACGTAGCCGCCGAGGCCGTGCTGCAGCATTGCCCCCACCACCGCCGGGGCGAGGAACGAGCCGATCCGGCCGATGCCGAAGAACCAGCCGACGGCGGTCGCGCGCAGATGGGTCGGATAGAGCTCGCTCGCGTAGATGCAGCTCGGCCCGTAGACGCCGGGGTTCACCCAGCCGACCGCGGCGATGGCCGCATACATCCAGCTGCCCGATGCCATCGCAAACCACAGGTGGAACGCCGCGCCGACGAGGTAATAGAGGAACAGCACCGGCCGGCGGCCGTACCAGTCGATCAGGAACGAGCACGCGGCGTAGCCGAAGATCGCGGCACTCGCCTGCACCAGCTGCAGCACCAGCGCCTGGCTCAGCGGCAGGCCGCGCTGCGTCAGGATCGTCGGCAGCATGAACAGGATCCCGTTCGACGACCACAGGAAGCAGAACGAGACGATCCACAACAGGACCGTGCGCGGCGCCCGCCCGGCCGCAAACAGCTGCAGCACGGTGATCCCGGGCGGCGTCGCCACCTCGGGCTTGATGTCGCCGGCGGCGCGCGCGGCCGGCTGGACGCCGGCGCGGCGCTCGATCTCCTCGACCGTGCGCGTCGCGTCCTCGACGCGGCCGCGGCTCAGGAGATAGCGCACGGATTCCGGCATGTGGCGGGCCACGAAGAACAGCAGGAAGGCCGGCAGCACACCGATCGCAAACAGGCCGCGCCAGCCGAAATGCGGAATGATCAGAAGGCTCAGCCCCGCCGCCACGACGAGGCCGATGGGAAATGCGGTCATCATGCTGCCCGTGGCGCTGCCGCGGATGCGGCCCGGCATGAACTCGACCGTCAGCGTGCTCGCCACCGGCACCTCGCCGCCGAGCCCGAAATTCGACAGGAAGCGGAACACAGCAAGCGAGGCGACGCTCCACGACGACGCCACGAGACCGGTAAAGACGGCAAAGATGCCGACCGTTGCCGAAAAGGCCGTGCGCCGGCCGATATAGTCGGAGATCGTTCCCCAGAAGAGCGCGCCGAGGAACGCGCCGACCAGCCCGATCGTCGCCAAAAGTCCGGCCTCCTGGAACGTCAGCCCGTATTCCTGCCGGATGAGCGGCAACGCCCCTCCGAACAGCGCGAAGTCCGCGGCGTCGAACAGCGTGCCGAAGAAGGCGACCAGGAAGAACGTACGATGCCAGCGCGAGAACGGCAGGCTCTCCAGACGCGCCACGAGGGCGGACGATTGTTCGCTGACGCTCGCCATGCGTACCTCCCGGACGGCGCTTTGTCTTTGGAGTCTTTGGCAGAATCCGCAGGCGGCGCCTTGACCCGCACCGTCAGCATACAGAGGCAGGTGCGGCCGGCCAAGGGAGGCCCCTCGACTTGAAGCTGCAACGCAAAGCAACTACCGTTCGGCCAAGGCTGCGGGGTAGGTGCGGAGGACCGTCGTGCTCGATGTGTTCAATCATTTCATGCCCAAACCGATCTTCGATCGGCTGAGCGACCTCGTCCCCGGACACGTGGCGCTCAAGGCCTTTCCCGAGCTGTCGACCTTGTGGGACGTCGAGGCCCGGCTGCGCCTGATGGACCGGTTCGGCGATTACCAGCAGGTCCTGTCGCTCGCCAACCCGCCCATCGAGATGCTGGGGCCGCCTGACCGCACTCCCGAATACGCGCGCATCGCCAACGACGGCCTCGCCGAACTGTGCCGCAAGCATCCTGATCGCTTTCCCTGCTTCATCGCCTCGATGCCGATGAACAACGTGGGCGCCTGCCTGCAGGAGATGGACCGCGCCATCCGCGACCTGGGCGCCCGCGGCATCCAGATCTTCACCAATGTGCTGGGCAAGCCGCTCTCCGCACCGGAGTTCCGGCCGATCTTCCAGCGCATGGCAAGACACGACCTGCCGGTCTGGATCCATCCGATCCGCGGCCCGAATTTCGCCGACTACGCCACCGAGACCAAATCCGAGGACGAGATCTGGTTCACCTTCGGCTGGCCCTACGAGACGACAGCGTGTGCCACACGGCTCATCTACTCGGGCCTGTTCGACGAGCTTCCCGACCTCAAGGTCATCACCCATCACATGGGCGGCATGATCCCGTACTTCGCCGGCAAGATCGAGCTCGGCTTCAGCCAGATCTTCTTCGGCCAGACCGGCAAGAACCCGGTGGCGGAGACGGCCGGCCTCAAGCAGCCGCCGCTCTCCTACTACAAGAAGCTTTACGGCGACACGGCACTCAACGGCGATGCCAACGCCACGCGCTGCGGCCACGGTTTCTTCGGCACCAGCCATTCCGTCTTCGCGACCGACGCGCCGTTCGACGCCGAGCAGGGCCGCATGCTGATCGGCGAGACGATCAAGGCGGTGAAGGCGCTCGATATATCCGCGGGCGAGCAGGCGCGCATCCTCGGCGGAAACGCGCGCGAGCTGCTCCGGCTGAACTGACGGCGCCGTGAAGACCGAGACCATCCGTGTCAGGCTGCGCGACGGCGAGATGGGCGCCTACCTCGCGATCCCCGATCGTACGCCCGCGGGTGCTGTGATCGCGATCATGGAGATCTGGGGCGTCAACGACACGATGCGCCACCATGCGCACGAATTCGCCGAGGCGGGGTTCGTGTGCCTGGTGCCCGACCTGTTCTGGCGGCAGCAGCCGGGGGTCGAGCTGTCGGACGGCAACCCCGAGCACGTCAAGACGGCGTTCGACCTCTACTACGACTTCGATTACGACCTCGGCGTGCGCGACATGGAGGACACGGCGGCCTTCCTCGCACGTCATCCGGCATGCAACGGCAAGGTGGGTGCGGTCGGCTACTGCCTGGGCGGCAAGCTCTGCTACCTGATGTGCTGCCGCACCGACATCACCTGCGCCGTCGCGTATTACGGGACCTACATCGAGCACAACATCCGGGAGGCACCAAAGCTCCACCGGCCGTTCGTGCTGCACATGGCCATGAAGGACCGCTGGGTGCAGGCCGAGGTGAACGACCTCCTCGAGCGCCGGCTGTCGCCCAATCCGCTGGTCACGATCCACAAATATCCGGGAGCCGACCATGCGTTCGCGCGCAAGGGCGGCAGGACCTACAGCAAGCCCGAGGCCGACCGCGCGCTCGGGCTCACGGTCGACTTCTTCCACACGCATCTAACAACGACACGCTGAACAGAGGGACTTCGCCATGAGAATAGCTCGTTCGACCCTGCTCGCGGCTGCCGTGGGCACCTTGCTCTGGATTGGCGGGAGTACCGCCTTCGCGGCCGATCCAGCCCCGGCTCCGGCTTCCCCGCAGCCCGCAGCGGATTCGCTGAAGCCCGGTCTTTCGGTGCGCTACTGGCCTTACGCCATGCACAACGTCGAAGAGGTCGCGCGCTACTCGAAGTCGAGCATGATGCCGGGCCAGAAGGGCGCCCCGCTGCCAGGCCTCGACTACGACGACAACACCGGGAAAGTCCTGAGCTCCAATCTCACCCAGGAGGTCGGCGCCGAGATCACCGGCTTCATCAAGTTCCCTGCGGCCGGCAAATACAAGCTCGCGACCAACTCGAACGACGGCGTGCGCGTCTTCGTGGGCGGCGCGCAGCTGATCGACGATCCCCAGATCCATGCCATGGGACTGTCGGATCCGGCGGAGATCACGGTCCAGGGCGGGGTCTGGTATCCGTTGCGCGTGCTCTACTTCCAGCGCCACGGCACCTGGGGCCTGCAGCTGATGTGGGCGCCGGCCGGCAAAGATCTTGCCGTCGTGCCGAACGACGCTTACGCACACACCGAAGGCTAGAGCGATAGAAATAACGGAGGCGGCGATCGATCAGGCCTTTGCCTGCGACGAAGTCCGGCAAAGGCGCATGCCCCCGACCCGCCGGACGGCCCGAAAAAGGTGCGGGCTGGCGCACCTTTTGTCCAGGGGAGCGCACCTCAGGCGCTCACGGCCGTCGGTGCCAGCACCTCGATGTCCGTCGCCACATCGATGACCACCGGGCGGTCGGCCTTGAGTGCCGTGTTGAACGCGGCTTCGAACTCGCCCGCCTTCTCGACCCTGAGCCCGATGGCGCCGATGGCCTCGGCCAACTTCGCGAAGTTGACCTTGGTGTAGGTCCACAGCTCGCGCGATTTTTCCGTGGGGTTGCCGCCGTAGACGCGGTCGAAGCCGCGCTTCGACTGGTTGCCGCCGCCGTTGTTGTTGACCACAGTGATGCTGTTCATCTTCCAGCGCACCGCCGTCTCGAGCTCGCCGATGTGATACCAGAAGCCGGCATCGCCGGTGAACACGACCACCGGCCGGTCGGGTGCTCCGCACTTGGCACCGAGCCCGGCCGGAAACGCCCAGCCGAGATGCCCGGCACTGCGCATGTAGCTCTGGCCGGGTGCGCGCAGATCGTAGAAGCCGCCCATCCACATCCCGGCGTGCCCGGTGTCGACGACGACGATGCCGTTGTCGGGCATGAGGCGCGTCAGTTCCGCGCACAGACGCTCGGGCCGGATCGGCCACGCATCCGACGTGAGGGCGGGCTTGTATTTGGCCGCCCACTCCTCGCAGATCGACCGCACGAAGGACACCCATGATTTGCGCCTGATAGCACTCGCGCGGTCGGCGTCCTTGAGCATCAGCGACAGCACGGTCTTCGCATCGCCCAGCACGCCCGCCTTCAGCGGATAGTTGCGGCCCAGCGCCTCGGGCTCGATGTCGATCTGGATCGCCGGCACGCCGATCCTGGGCACCGCCCAGAAATGCGTCGTCATGCCGCCGGTCTCGGTGCCGATAAAGCACACGAGGTCGGCGGCCGCCACGACGCGGTTGGCACTCTCGCGCGAGTAGCTGCCGACCACACCCACCGACAGCGGATTGGTACCAAGGATCGAGTCCTTGCCGTTCAGCGAGGTGGCGACCGGGATCTGCAGCGCCTCGGCAAGGGCGGTGAGCGCGGCACCGCCCCCCGACGCGCGCACGCCGCCGCCGGCGACGATCACCGGCTTGTCCGCCTCCTGCAGCAATTTCAGTGCGGCTTGCACGTGCGCCGCCTCGGGGATCGGGCGGAACGGCGGCACCTTGCTGAACTGCGGCTCGCAGATCGGCTCCATATCCGCCTCGTCGCCGTCGATCTGCCCCTCATTGCCGCGGAACTGCAGATGCACGGGGCCGGGCGTGCCGGACACGGCAGCGCGGAACGCCTGGCGCACCATGTCCGGAAAGCGCTCGACCGCGTCGACCGTCGCATTGAACTTGGTCACCGGCTCGAACGCCGGCACGTCGTCAACCTCCTGGTAGACCTTGCGGAACTTGGTGCGCGCGTCGCGGCCGCCGGTGAACGCGATGACGGGCGAGTGCGCCAGATGCGCATCGCGCAGGCCCGCCGCAAGATTGAGGGCGCCGATCACCTGCGCCATGCACAAGCCGGGCTTGCCGGACGCGCGCGCATAGCCGTCGGCCATGTAGGCCGCCGATTTCTCGCCGTGGCAATGTATGCGCGCGATGCCGGTCCCGCGGCGCTCCATCTCGGCGAAGCTTTGGCGCAGCACCGCCGGAACGTGGAAGACATGCGTGACGCCGTAGCCTTTCAGCATGTCGGCCATCACCTGGGCACCGGTCATTTTCGGCATGG
>DATJPD010000168.1:0-10815 GCA_035506575.1 Alphaproteobacteria bacterium | reverse complement strand
GCCGTCAGCGTTGCGCCGGCGATCTTATTGAATTCGTACGAGTCCATGTAAACCCCTGGAAACCCTGGCCTGGCGACCCCGGCCGGGCAATGCGACGGCCGGAGAGTAGGGCCCAAACCCTGCCGGTTCAACGGGTTTTTGGCGGTTGCGAACGCCATGATCGGGGTTCCGGCGGGCGCCCCGGCCGTACTATACAGGTCCCTCGAATGCGCCCGCTCCAATCGCCAGATCAACCACTTGCGCCGGGCCCGGGGTGATCGCCATGGTCTCGCCCCTGGTCATCATCCCGGCCCGTCTTGCGGCCACGCGGCTGCCCAACAAGCCGCTGGCCGACATCGGCGGCGTGCCGATGATCGTCCACGTGTGGCGGCGCGCCGTCGAGGCCGCCGCCGGGCCGGTCCTGGTCGCTGCCGCCGACGCCTCGATCGTCGACGTGGTCGAAGCCGCGGGCGGGCAAGCCATCCTGACACGCCCGGACCATCCCAGCGGTTCGGACCGGATCCTCGAAGCCGCCGACCGCTTCGATCCCGGCCGGCGGTACGATGCGATCGTGAACCTGCAGGGGGACCTTCCGACCATCGAGCCCCAGGCGGTGCGCGCCGCATTGGCCCCGCTCACCGAACCCGCGGTCGACATCGCGACCATCGCGGCCGAGATCGCACGGGCCGAGGAGAAGACCGATCCCAACGTGGTGAAGGCCGTGGTGGCCTTCACACGCGGCGGCAGCGGCGGGGAGCCGCCGATGGGGCGCGCGCTCTATTTCACGCGCGCGACGGCGCCTGCCGGCGAGGGTCCGCTCTATCATCACATCGGGCTTTACGTGTACCGACGCACGGCCCTGGAGCGGTTCGTCGCCCTGCCGCAGGGCGTGCTGGAGCAGCGCGAGAAACTCGAGCAGCTCAGGGCGCTCGAGAACGGCATGCGCATCGACGTGGCCCGCGTTGACACGGTTCCGCTCGGTGTCGATACTCCGGCCGATCTTGAGCGCGCCAAGGCGCTCCTCGCGGGACGCACTCCACCACAATGACAGCTCGCAAACACCCGGCCTCCGGGCGCATCGCCTTCCAGGGCCAGCCCGGCGCCTACTCCGACCTCGCCTGCCGGTCCGCCTTTCCCGGCTGGGAGACGGTGCCGTGCGCCGGCTTCGAGGACGCGTTCACCGCCGTGCAGCGCGGCAAGGCCGAGCTCGCCATGATCCCGATCGAGAACTCGGTCGCGGGACGCGTCGCCGAGATCCATCAGCTCCTGCCGCATGCCGAGCTGCACATCGTCGGCGAGCACTTCCAGCGGGTCGAGCATCACCTGCTGGCCCCGCGTGGCGCTTCGCTCAAGACCTTGAAGACCGTGCAGAGCCACGTGCAGGCGCTCGATCAGTGCCGCGCCGCCATCAGGAAATTGGGCCTGAAGCGCGTGATCGGCGCCGACACCGCCGGCTCGGCCGCCGAGGTGGCGCATGCCGGCGACGTCACGCGGGCGGCGATCGCCTCCTCGCTCGCCGGCAAGATCTACGGCCTCAAATCGCTCGAGAAGAACATCGAGGACGCCGAGCACAACACGACGCGCTTCGTGGTCCTGTCCAGGCATGCGGTCGACCCGGATCCGAAGGACGGGCCGGTGGTCACGACGTTCGTGTTCCGGGTGCGCAACGTTCCCGCGGCGCTCTACAAGGCGATGGGCGGCTTTGCCACCAACGGCGTCAACATGACGAAGCTCGAGAGCTACATGGTGGGTGGCCGCTTCGAGGCGACCTTGTTCTATGCCGACGTGGAGGGCCATCCCAAGGACCGGCCGCTGGCGCTGGCCCTCGAGGAGCTGCGCTTCTTCTCGCGCGAGGTGAAGATCCTCGGCGTCTATCACGCCAACCCGTTCCGGCGGCAGCGCCGGCCGGATGCGGGCGGCGACGACTAGCGCGCGGCCGCTCAACCGCGGCTCAGCGCATGAGCCTCTCGGGCAGCCAGGTTGCGATCTCGGGGAAGGCGCACAGGATCACGATCGCCAGGAACATGCAGAGCACGTAGGGGATCGTGCCCCACATGACCTTCGTCACCGGCACGTCGGGCGCGATCGAGTTGACGATGTAGATATTGAGGCCGACCGGCGGGTGGATCAGGCCGACCTCCATGTTGATGGTCATGATGACGCCGAACCAGATCGGGTCGAACCCGGCCGCGGTGATGATCGGCAGGAGGATCGGGCTCGTCATGAGGATGATGGCCGCCGGCGGTATGAAGAAGCCGCAGACCAGCAGGAAGACGTTGATCAGGAACATCAGCAGCCAGCGGTTGGCGTGCATGTCCGCGATCGCCTGCGCCAGGGTCTGCGTCAGGTACAGCGACGTCAGCATGTAGCCGAAGAGCACGGCTGCGGCGATGATCATCAGGATCATCACCGACTCGCGCATCGTGTCGCGCAGGATCGTCCACCAGCCGTCGACCGTCCACATCCGGTAAATGATGACCGCCAGCAGCACGCACAGCGCCGCACCCACGCCCGCCGCTTCGGATGGCGTGGCGACACCGCCGTAGAGCACGTACATCACGCCACCCACGATGACGATGAAGGGCGCGATCTTCGGGATCGATTGGAACTTCTGCTTCCAGCTGTAGCGGAAGTCGGCGGCATGCGCGCGGAAGCCCTTTCGCCAGATCGCGAAGATCGTCCACAGCATGAAAAGGCCGGTCAGCATGAGGCCCGGCAGCACGCCGGCGATGAACAGCTTGCCGATCGAGGTCTCGGTGGCGATTCCGTAGAGGATGAAGGTGATCGACGGCGGGATGAGAATGCCGAGCGTGCCGCCGGCGCAAATCGAGCCGGTGGCAATGTCGTCGGGATAGCCGCGGCGGCGCATCTCGGGGATGCCCATCTTTCCGATGGCGGCACAGCAGGCGGGGGAGGAGCCGGTGAGGGCGGCGAAGATCGCGCAGGCGCCGAGATTCGAGAGCACGAGCCCGGCCGGCAGGCGGTAGAGCCAGCGGTCGAGCGCCTCGTAAAGATCCTTGCCTGCTGGCGATGAGCCGATCGCCGCCCCCATCATCACGAACATCGGGATGGACACGAGCGTGAAGTCGTCGAGCGCGGAGTAGAGGGTCTCGGCCACCACATGAAGGCCGTCGAGGCCCTGGAAGAAGACGAGGAAACCGAGCGAGATCGCGCCGAGCCCGAACGCCACGGGCACACCAGACAGGAGCATCACCAGGGTGATGACGAGGACGATGCCGCCTTCTGTTGTCGGGCTCACGCGTGGATCCGATCTTTGGTGAGGCCGAAGGGAGGCTCGCGGCCGGTGACGAGGCACAGCAGCTCGGCCGCGTACTGCAACGTGAGGATGAACAGGCCCGCCGGCATCGCCGCGTAGGGAATCCACAGCCGCGCCCGCCACACGGTGTCGGAGCGCCAGTTCTCGGTCCACGCCTCCTGCCAGTAGAGATAGCTGAGCACGACCATGACGACGCAGAACGACATCGCCAGGAGGGTGGTGAACAGGGCAAGCCAGTAGCGGGCTTTCTCCCCGACGTGGAGCGGCAGCACGTCCACGTTGACGTGACCGCGCGTCATCAGGACGTAGGGACTGCCGATGAACGTAGCCGCGATCAGGCAGTAGGTGACGAAGTCGGTCTGCCAGATCGTGGTGCGGTTCAGCCCGTAGCGCTCGACCACCACGTCGCACACGACGAGCACGCCGAGTGCGATGAGGAGTGCCGCGGCCACGCCGCAGACGCGCGATACCGCCTTGATGCTGCGAATGTAGAGATCCATGCGCGAGACTGGCCTATGTGGCGAGACTGCCGGCGCCCGAAGACGCCGGCAGTCCGGCCCGAGTTACTCGACCGCGCCTACTTGACCGAAAGGGCCTCGTCGATCAGCTTCTGGCCGTCCGGCACGTCCTTCGCGAACTCCTTGTAGGAGCTCTGCTTGGCGATGGCGATCCACTGGTCGTACTCGGCGTCGCTGAGGGTGACGACCTCGACCTTGTGGTCGCGGAACTGCTTGAGCGCTTCCTCGTCGACCTCCGCGGCTTTGCCCTCGTAGTACTTCTGCGCGTCCTTGCCGGCCTTCAGGATGGCAGCCTGCTGCTGCTTGTTCAGCCGGTCGAACGTCTTCTTCGACATCAGCACGGGCTCGTACATGAACCACAGCGCGTTGTTCCCCGGTGCGGTCAGGCACTTGGTCTGCTCGTAAAGGCGCATCGAGGCGAAGGTCCCGAGGCTGGTGTCGGTCGCGTCGACCACGCCCGTCTGGAAGGCGTTGTAGATTTCGTTCGACGGTGGGCTGACGATACTGGCGCCGGCCTGCTGCCACATCGCAGCGAAGGTCGGGCCGGCGGCGCGAAACTTGACCCCTTTCAGATCGGCCGGCGTCTTGATGCACTTCTCCTTCGAGGCCATGCCGCCGGCGAACCAGGCGTCGGAGAGCACGATCACGCCGTGCTTCTCGATCACCGCGCGGATGTCCTTCATGAACGGCGACTCGTTGATGCGGAGCGCGCGGGCCGGGCTGCGGATCAGGCCGGGCATCAGTGTGGCGCTGAATTCCCGCACCTTCCCGCTCGCGTAGTCGAGCGGGAACAGCGTGATGTCGAGCTGCCCGTTGACCATGGCATTCCACTGGTCGTTGGGCTTGAACAGCGAAGCGCCGGGATAGACCTGGATGTCGAGGTCGACATTCGCCGCCTTGGCTTCCTTCGCGATCATCTGGACCATATCGTCGCGCACGTCGCCCTTGCCGCCCGGGAACTGGTGCGAGGCGCGCAGGGTCATGGCGCCGGCGCCGCCGGCCAGGGCCACGGCGGTGATCGATCCGAGCAATGTGGCAGTGATGCGGGTACGCAATCTGGTCATGTGCTGTTCCTCCCTTTGGTGCTGCGATGCGAAGGGCATCCGGTCCGTTGATGGACGCTTTTGAGATGCCGAAGCCGGGCGCACGCGGCGCCACGGCGCGTTGATTTTGATGGAAATCCCCCGAGCGATAAAGCCGAACATGTGCGTCATAGCACACCCGCGAAACCAGCCGCTAGGCTGCCGTTAGGGCCGTGGAGCGCGTATCCCTTTCGCCGCGAACTCGGTCAACGTCGCGGGCGGCCGGCCCAGCAGCCACGCGAGCACTCGTGGATTTCCAACGAGGCCGTGGCGCGCGTAATGCCGGAACATGGCGATGAGGGTGTCTCGCGCATAGCCGCCGAGGCCGGCCGCTGTGGCGCGATCGGCCCAGGTCTCGACCGTCTCCGCCTCGACGCGAATTTCTCGGCCTAGTATTGAGGCAAGCGTGTCCGCGACCTCCAGCTGGCTGAAGGGTGACGTGCCCACCAATTCGTATGTCGCCCCCGCATGCCCCGGTTCGGTGAGCACGCGCGCCGCGGCCTCCGCCACGTCGTCCAGGTCGACCAGGCAGAGCCGCGTTGCCGCCGGGTAGGGCACGCGATAGATCCCGGCGCCCGCGATCTCTGGCCAGCCGGCGAGGATGTTCTGCATGTACGCGGTGGGCTGCAGGATCGTAAGCTCGAGACCGCCTTCCAGCAGCAGCTCTTCGGCGCGCATCTTCTGCCAGTGGTGCGGCATGGCTTCGATCTGCGGATGCAGCACCGAGTGGTAGACGACGCGCTTCACCCCGGCCGCGGCGATGTTGCGCGCAAACTCGAGCTCGTGCGGGCTGACATTGGGGCAGATGTGATAGATCGCCGCCGCCCCGGCAGCCGCGCGCGTCACCGTCCCGGCGTCTCCCATCGTGCCGATGTGAACGTCGTGCACGCCGAGGCCGTGCAGGGCTGCCGTGCGGCGTTCGCTGTTGACGAGGGCGCGCACCTTCGCACCTCGGGCCGCCAGGGCGCGGATGACCGCGGTGCCTGTCTTGCCGCCCGCGCCCGTCACCAGGATCACGGGCTTACGCCTCTTCGGCCAGCCATTCGTCGATCAGGCGGCGGGCGATCGAATCGCCGCGCGGCGTGCGGAATTTCTCGGGGTCGTGCGTCGCGCGCACATGGGCGCGGTCGAACCAGCCCGCATCCATCAGCTCGGTGCCGTCGATCTGGATGTCGGTGGTGACCGCCCGCGCCCGGAAGCCGAGCATGATCGAGGCCGGAAACGGCCAGGGCTGCGAGTGCTGATAGCGCACGTCGGTGACCTTGATGTGCGATTCCTCGTACACCTCGCGCGCCACCGTCTCTTCGAGGCTCTCGCCCGGCTCCACGAAGCCGGCCAGGGTCGAGTACATCGGCAACGGAAAGCGCCGGTTGCGGGCGAGCAGGCACTTGTCGCCATGCGTCACCAGCATGATCACGGCCGGATCGGTGCGCGGGAAATGCTCGGCATTGCAGGACGGGTTCGTGCAGCGCCGCAGGTGGCCGCCCTCGGCGCTCACCGTGCGCGCCCCGCACACGCCGCAATAGCCATGGCGCGAATGCCAGTAGGCGAGGCCGCGCGCGTAGGCGAGGAGGCCGCCGTGCCGGCGGTCCATGACCGCGCCGACCGCGCGCAGGTCCATGAAGCTGCCGCGCCCGCCGGTGAGCCCGGGCAGCGCCTGCTCTTCGAGATGCGACAGATCGGCGGCGAAATAGGCGCGGTCCTCGAGGATCCCGAGGAATAGAGCCGCCGCCGCGTCGAGGGCGCTCGCGGCCGTGGGCAGGAAGACCGCCTCGGGCACGGTCCCTTCGGCGATCAGGTTCCGCGTCCGCCACACCGGGATCAGCCGGCTCTCGGCCGCGCGAAACAGCTCTTCGATCCACGCCGCATCGCCGCGTCGCTCGGCCATCCGGTCGAGCCCGACGCCGGCATAGAAATTCACCCGTTCCATGTCCGGGGAAGAATGCCTTGGGCTCATCAGCCGGGCAATGGGCGCGAAAGGCGCTCGGCCCTCAATCGATCTGGATATGCGCCCCCTCGACCACCTCTTTCCACACCAGGTACTCGCGGCGGAACAGGGCGCGGGCCTCTTCCGGGGTATTGCCGATCGGGCGCAGGCCCATGTCGGCGAATTTTGCCTCCATGTCGGGGCTTTTCACCACCGCCACGAACGCGTCGTGGAGGGCGTCGACGACCGGCCGCGGCGTGCCCATGGGCGCGTAGACGATGCCATAGAGGCCGAGCTGCGCATCCGGCCAGCCCTGCTCGGCGAAAGTGGGGACATCCGGCAGGCTCGCCACGCGCGCGCTGCCGGTGGCGCCGATCAGCTTCACCAGGCCCTGGTCGAGCATCGGCTTGGGACCGTTGGCACTCGTCCAACACATGTCCAGGGTGCCGCCGACCACGTCGTTGAGGGCGGCCAGCTCGCCCCGATACGGCACGTGGATCAGGTTGGCGCCGGTCTTGAGCTTGATCAGCTCGCCGAACAGATGGCCGCTCGACCCCTTGCCCCACGAGCCGAAGGTCAGGCCTTGCGGGTGCGCCTGCGCGGTCTCGATCAGCGACTTGAAGTCGTGAATCGGCGAATCCTTGCGCACGGCGAGGAAGTTGGTCGCCGTATCGGTGACCGTGATCGGCTGCAGCTGCTTGAGCGGATCGTAGGGCAGGTTCGGATAGAGCAGCGGATTCTGGATCTCGGTGCCGCTGGTCGTCATCATGATCGTATAGCCGTCCGGGGCCGACTGGATCAGCGCCTGCGTGCCGAGGATCGTGTTGGCGCCCGGCCGGTTCTCGACGATGACGCTCTGGCCGAATTTCGCCGACAGCTTGTCGGCGATCAGCCGGCCCTTGACGTCGATGATGCCGCCGGCGGCGAACGGCATGATGATCCGGACCGTCCGTGTCGGGTACGCGTCGTTCGCGCGCGCGGGTGCCGCGGCCGCGATGGCGATCAGGACGGCGGCAACGAGGGTTTTTCGCATCTCAGTCACCGCTCGCCGCGGCGGGCGGCGCGTCCATGAGGAAATTTCCGGCATCGAGCTTCACCAGGTCGTTGGCCGGGTCGAAGCCGACGCCGATCGGATCCCGGCCCTCCCGCACGGCGTCGATCTGGCGCTTCAACAGGCGGCGGATCATGGCGATTCCCTTGTCGCTCGAGGCCAGGTGCTCCTCGGAATGGAAACTGATCCGGCCCTGCCCGACCTGTGCCTCGTAGTCGCCGGGGAAGCGCTGGTGCTCGGCCTCGGTCAAGTCCCACCACCATTTGCCGTTGTACTTGGACCGCCCCTTGCCGAGCGTGCCCTTCTCGGTCGTGCGCCCGGCGACATAGATGCGGAAATTGCCGTCGTCGATCGGCAGCACCCAGCCGATCTGCTCGCAGGTCCCGTAGCCCGCAACGCGCGGGTTGGGGACCACGCGCAAGGTCGGGAACACCGCCTCGGTGATGCGGTGGTGGATCCGCCCGTCGGGCAGAATGCGGTCCTGCACCGTCATCGTGCCGCGCGGCGTGGTGGCGAAGTCGACCTTCGGCATGAGTCCCATCTGGGCCGTGAACTGCACGCCGCTGAACGAGCCGTGCAGGATCGGCACGTGGAAGGGGTCCATGATGTTCTCGAAATGCTGCAGCCAGTTGCACGGGACGAGCGCCGGCCCGCCGCTCCCGATGCTGGTGTCGTCGGCGTCGATGAATTCGCCCGGCCCCCGGGTCTCGAGGATGTCGTAGCGCGGCAGCACCGGCTTTTTCTCGGGCGGGCCGAGATAGGCGAAGATGAGTCCGTAACGCTCCTGCACCGGATACCAGGGCTGCCGTGCCGAGCCGCGATGACGTCCGCCGTCGGGCTCGCACGGCTGATCGAGGCAGCGCCCTTCGACGTCGAACAGCCAGCCGTGATAGCAGCAGCGGATGCCCTCGGCCTCGATCCGCCCGTAGTAGAGCGTGGTGCCGCGATGGCAGCAGCGGGGATAGACGAGCCCGGCGCGGCCCTTCCCGTCGCGGAACAGGATCAGATCCTCGCCCAGCACCCGCACCGGCCTTGGTACGCCGGCCGCATCGGCGGCAAGGCCGATCGGATGCCAGTAGCGGCGCAGGAATTCGCCGCACGGCGTGCCGCGGCCGACCTCGGTCAGCTCGGCCCGGTAGCTCGGTTCCGGCAGGCCGTACGCGGTTCCAGTGTCCACCGTCCCCTCCGTTTCTTACATTAAGGGCATTGTATCATGGGCCTCGCGGGCCTTGCCCCCCGGGCTTCGAAAGCTGATATAGTCGGGTGGGAGGTTGGCGGCGGACGGGCTTCTCGCCAACCCGGTCAGGTCCGGAAGGAAGCAGCCGTAACGAGTTTCGGTCCGGGTCGCCGATCAGCCTCCCACCTCACCCTGCAGCTTTGTCCTCTTCAGGGGCCCGCCCGCATCGATGAGCAATAGTCCGGCCGCCGCCCCGTACCGCGTTCTCGCCCGCAAGTATCGGCCGCAGAGCTTCGCCGACCTGATCGGCCAGGAGGCGATGGTCCGCACCTTGTCGAACGCGATCGCCACCGGGCGCATCGCGCACGCGTTCGTGCTGACCGGGGTGCGCGGTATCGGCAAGACGACGACCGCGCGCATCATCGCGCGCGCTCTCAACTGCATCGGTCCGGACGGCAAAGGCGGGCCGACGATTGCGCCGTGCGGCGTGTGCGAGCACTGCGTCGGCATTGCCGAAGACCGGCACATGGACGTGGTCGAGATGGACGCGGCGAGCCACAACGGCGTCGACGATATCCGAGACCTGACCGATGGTGCGCGCTACCGCCCGGTGAAGGCGCGCTTCAAGGTCTACATCCTCGACGAAGTGCACATGCTCTCGAAGCCGGCGTTCAACGCGCTGCTGAAGACGCTCGAAGAGCCGCCGGAGCACGTGAAGTTCATCTTTGCGACCACCGAGATCCGCAAGGTGCCGATCACGGTCCTGTCGCGTTGCCAGCGCTTCGACCTGCGCCGCATCGACCAGGCGGTGCTCGCGAAATTTCTCGCGTCCATCGCCGAGAAGGAAGGCCGCACCGTCGAGCCTGCGGCGGCGGCATTGCTGGCCCGCGCCGCCGACGGGAGTGCCCGCGACGGCCTGTCGTTGCTCGACCGCGCGCTGGCCCATGTCGAGGGCACCGTCGGTGAAGCCGACACGCGCGGGCTGCTCGGCCTCGCCGATCGCACGCAGGTCTTCGACCTGTTCGAATCGACGATGAAGGGCTCGGCCGCCCAGGCGCTGACGCAGCTCGGCGAGGCCTATCGCGCGGGGGCAGACCCGGCGATCGTGGTCCAAGACCTGCTCGACGTGACGCACTGGCTCACCCGGCTCAAGGTGGCGCCGGACCTTGCCAACGACCCCACCGTGCCGGAGGCGGAGCGCGCGCGCGGCAAGACATTGGCCGCGGGCCTGTCGATGGCCGTCCTCGCCCGCACCTGGCAGATGCTGCTCAAGGGGCTTGCGGAGATCCAGAGCGCGCCGTCGCCGCTCGCCGCGGCCGAGATGCTGCTCGTGCGCCTCGCCTACGCGGCCGAACTGCCCACGCCGGCCGAGCTGGTCTCCGGGCTGGCTTCGGCAGCCCCACCGGCGCCGGGCGGCAAGCCCATGGGCAATGGTGGCGCGTCCGCGCGTCCCACAGCGGCGTCCGCCGTGTCGACGACGAACCTTCGCGGCACGCCGGGCGGCAGCCAGGCGCAGGCGTTGCGCAGCGACACGGCCCCCTTGGCCGAAGCCGCTCCTGTGGCGGCTCCGGCGCAGGCCGATCCGCAGACTTTTCTCGATGTGGTGGCGCTGTTCGAGGCCAAGCGCGAGGCGCTGATCCACGCGCATCTCGTGAGCCACGTCCACCTGGTCAAGTTCGAGGTCGGGCGCATCGAGTACAGCCCCGAGCCGCAGGCGCCGCGCAATCTGCCGGCGCGCATGATGGAGCTGTTGCAGAGCTGGACCGGGCGGCGCTGGGTCGTGGTCATCAACGCGGCGGCCGAC
>DATJPD010000167.1:0-22217 GCA_035506575.1 Alphaproteobacteria bacterium | reverse complement strand
CACGATCACGCGCGCAGCCCCGGTCTCGGCTTTGATCAGCGCCTCCATCTCCGGGTAGTAGACGCGCTTGATCTCCGCCTGGTCGTAGAAGTCCTTGACCCGGGTGTCGTGGCCGATGAAGCGGAAGCCGGTCGTGTCGAGCGCGAACTCGCGCACGTGCGGCCGGCCGTTGTGCAGGGTGACCTGGTGCGGATCGCGCTCGCCGCCGCTCTTGACCTCGGTCGAGCCCGGGCCGCCGCTCCATGTCCACGGGGTTTCGCCCGTGTCCAACAGGTAGTTGAGCGTGACCTCGATCCGGTCGGGGGCGTCGGTTCCGCGGACAACTTCGGCGACATCAGCCATGGCAATCCTCCTTGAGGAGCGTATCCAGAATGTAGTCGGGGCCTGGCCCGATTTCACCTGAAGCTTTCTCAGCCGGGGCGTGAGGATTTTTCTAGGCCGGGGCGGTCCGCCTGATAGCCACCGACAGCGCGAACAGGACGGCCGCGGCGGCCACGATCGAGGGGCCCGAGGGGGTGTCGAACACCAGCGAGGCGGCGAGACCGCTTGCCACCGCAAGGGCACCCGCGAGGGCGGCGAAGGCCGCCATCTGCTCGGGCGAGCGCGCGAAGTTGCGCGCGGCAGCCGCCGGGACGATCAACAGGGCGGTGATCAGCAGCACGCCCACGATCTTCATCGCGATCGCGACCACGATCGCCAGCAGGAGCACGAAGGCGAGCTTCACCTGGTCGGCGGCCACCCCTTCGACGCGCGCCAGGTCCTCGTGCACGCTGAGGTTCAGGAGCGGCTGCCACAGCCAGGCGAGGATGCCGAGCACGGCTGCGCCGGCGCCGTAGATCCACGCGAGGTCCAAGGGTGTGACGGCCAGGATGTCGCCGAACAGGAACGAGATCAGGTCGACGCGCAGCCGGTCCATGAACGACACCACGACCAGGCCGAAGGCGAGCGAGGAATGCGCGAAGATGCCGAGGATAGTGTCGCCGGGCAGGCGGGTCTGGCGCTGCAGCACCGTGAGCAGCAACGCCAGCAGCACGCACACGCCGACCACGCCCAGGGTCAGGTCGAGGCGGAACAGGAAGCCGAGCGCGATCCCGAGCAAGGCCGAATGCGCGAGCGCGTCGCCGAAGAACGCCATGCGCCGCCACACCACAAACGAGCCGAGCGGGCCCGCGACCACCGCGAGCCCGAGCCCGCCCAGCAAGGCCCGCCAGACGAAATCATCCATGATCATGGTCCGCGTGGTCATGCGCATGGTCCGCATGATGCGGGGCGTCGTGCACGTGGTCGTGGTGGTGGTGATAGACCGCGAGCTCGCCGCCGCGCGCGGCCCCGAACAGCGCCAGATAGGCCGGATCGACCCGCACCGCTTCGGGCCGGCCGGTGCAGCACACATGATGGTTGAGGCAGACCACGGTGTCGGTCGCGGCCATCACCAGGTGCAAATCGTGGCTGACCATGAGCACGCCGCAGCCGCGCCGGTCGCGGATCTCGAGGATGAGGCGGAACAGATCCTCCTGCCCCGCCACGTCCACGCCCTGCACCGGCTCGTCGAGCACCAGAAGGGCCGGATCGCGCAGCAGCGCGCGCGCCAGCAGCACGCGCTGGAACTCGCCGCCCGAGACGCGCTGGATCTCGGTATCGAGCACCTCGGGCGCCCCGACCTCCTCGAGGGCCGCGCGCATGGCGGCCTCTGTGCCGGGCTGGCCCAGGCGCAGGAAGCGCCGCACGGTGAGCGGCAAGGTCTCGTCGACCGCCAGGCGCTGCGGCATGTAGCCGATCCTGATCCCCGGCGCGCGTTGCTGCGCGCCGGAATCGGGCGGCAGGAGGCCAAGCAGGATGCGCAGCAAGGTCGACTTGCCGGCGCCGTTGGGCCCGATGACGGTGACGATCTCGCGCGCCGCGACCGCGAGGTCGACATGGTCGAGCACGGTCCGGCGGCCGAAGCGCTTGGTTATGCCGCTGGCCTGAAGAAGGGGAGCATGGTCGAGCGGCGTCATCGCGCGGCGTGAGCGCCGTGGCCGCGCGGGCGGGCGCCTTGGCAGGCGGAGCAGATGCCGGAGAGCTCGACGACGCGGCTCTGGATCGCGAAGCCCTGCTCGGCGGCGCTGCGCCCGATCGCATCGCCCAGGCGGCGGTCGTCGATCTCGGCGGTCATGCCGCAGCTGCGGCAGATCAGGAACTGCACGAGGTGGGATTCGCCGGGATGCGGGCAGCCGACGAACGCGTTCAGGGATTCGATGCGGTGGATGAGCCCGCGGCCGAGCAGGAACTCAAGCGCGCGGTAGACCGTGGGCGGTGCCGCACTGCGGCCGTCCTCCTTCAGGCGGTCGAGGATCGCATAGGCGCCGATCGGCCGGTGGCTGGCCCAGACGAGCTCGAGCACGCGCTTCCGGATCGGGGTCAGGCGCTCGCCGGCCGCCGCGCACACGGATTCCGCCGCCGCCAGGGCCGTGGTCACGCAATGGTCGTGGTCGTGCCCGGTCTTGGGGAAGACCGGCTGCCGCCGCTTCGTGGTCATCTGCAGCCTTGCTCCGCGTTTGCGTCCGAGAAAATGTTATATTATATCGTCAGGTGTAATAATATAACATCTGAGCCGTGACCTTGTTCAACCCCCGCTTCAAGCGTGTTTTCCCCGTCTTCGTCGCGGCGCTGATCGCCCTCGCCGCCGCGGGTCCGGCCCGGGCGGCGCCGCGCGTGGTGGCGAGCTTCAAGCCGCTCCAGTCGCTGGCGGCAGGCGTCATGGCCGGGATCGGCGAGCCCGAGGTCGTCATCCACGGCACCGGCTCGCCGCACACCTATGCGCTGCGCCCCTCGGATGCGCGCGATCTGGCGCGCGCCGACGTGGTGTTCTGGATCGGCCCCAATTTCGAGAGCTTCCTCGTCAAGCCGATCGCGGCCTTGAGCGGGCACGCGCGCGCCGTGGCGCTGATCAAGGCCCCCGGAGTGACGGTGCTCGAGGCGCGGCACGGCGGCAGCTGGGAGGATGACGGCGACAAACCCGCTGCTGTCGGGGACATCAAAGACGCGGATCCGCACATCTTCCTCGATCCGCACAACGCCGAGGCGATGGTCGAGGCGATGGCGTCCACCCTCGCCGCGGCCGACCCCCAGCACGCCGCACAATACGAGGCGAACGCGGCCGTGGTGATCGGCCGGCTCAAGACCCTCGACGGCGAGATGACGGAGACCCTGGCGCCGGTGCACGGGATTCCGTTCGTCGTCTTCCACGACGCGACGCAGAATCTGGAGCACCGCTACGGCCTCACCGCCGTGGGCTCGATCGTCGTCACACCCGAACAGCCGCCGGGGGCGAAGCGCATCGCCGAGATCCGCGCCAAGATCGAAGCCGAGCACGCGGCCTGCGTGTTCGCCGAGCCGCAGTTCGAATCGACCCTCGTGCGCACCGTGGTGGCCGGCACGGCGGCCCGGACCGGCGTCCTCGACTATGTCGGCGTCGACCTGCCGCCAGGCCCGGACGCCTATTTCCAGATGATGCGCGGCCTGGCTCGGTCGCTCGCGGGCTGCCTCAAGCCCTGACCCGCAGTTTTGCGGAACGCTGACACACGCCGTTTACACGGCGCGGTTATCCTTGATCCTTGCCTCTCTGATCGAGGAAGGCGGGGTCATGATCCTTCTTCTTGCGGTGGCGATACCGGCACTTCTCGGCGTCGTGGTCATCGGGGCGGCCCTGGCGCAGCGCCAGCGCGAGCTGTCGCTGGGGGCGGACATCGCGGCCCTGCGCCGGCGCGCCGCACGCGCAACCTACCGCCTGCCCGCGGCAGCGAACGACACTTACCCGGTGGTGGCAGCGAAGATCCGGCGCCGCGCCGACCGCTCCTTCAGAAGGTAAAAAGGACCGAGGCGTACCAGGAGACCTGGTCGGTGGCGCCCGCGTTCTCGACGCCGCGACGCACGTAGCCCAGCAGGTGATAGGTGTCGGTCACGTCGTAGCGGGCGCCCAGGCCGAGGCTCGTGGTCGCGGGCGTGCCGTGCGTGTCGGCACTCTGGTGCGCGAGCTCGGGGCCCACCTGGAGATTCGGCAGCACGAGATACGACACCACGATGCCGCCCAGGCAGAAATCCCGCCGCCCGCGATCGGTGAACACGCATCCGCCGCCGCCGAAGGTGGTCCAGCCGCTCGCCCAGTCCTTCTCGGCCCACAGCGGCAGCAGAAGCGACGCGTGGTTGTCGCCGACCGTGTGCGAGCCGCTGGGTAAAAAGACGCGCGGGAACACGGCCACGTCGAGGCCGAACCCGTCCTGGTGCAGGAACCGGTACTTGGCCGCGAGCTCGACATTGCTGGCGCCGATATTCGTCCGGCCGCCGCTCGAGGTGTTGTAGCCGAGCGGTGCGGTCACCGTGAGCTGCAGGTCCGGTGCCGCGCCGTAATTGAAATCGATCCCCGCCTCGCCGTCCGTGCCGTCGCGCGTCGCCGTGCCCGCGGTGAAGGCGTAGATCTCGAAATGCTCGTAGTCGGTGGGCTCCGGATCGTCGGACACATAGGGCGGTCCCGCCAGCGCCGGATGCACCACCAGCAGCGCCAGCAGGACAAGCCATCGCGCGCAGGCGCGTTCCGACACGGGTCAGCGGCGCCGGGTGCGGGCCGGGGCCGTGGCGCCCAGCGCCCGCTGCAGCACGCGCTTGGTCATCGTCGGCAGCGCCACGCGGCCGAGATCGGCGAGCCGGTGCCAGCGTCCCTCGTCGGGCGCCTGGCCGTCCGCGGCCTCGGCGGTCCACACATCGAACTCGATGATGAAATGCGTGAAGCCGTGGACGACGCGGCCGGCGTTCGCCCACGCGGCCTTGACCGGGGCGTGCCGGCGCGCCACCGCAGCGCTGCACGCCTCGCCGCGCCAGGGCGTCGAAGGTGCCTCGAGCATGCCGCCGAGGAGCCCGTCATCGGGCCGGCGCCGCAGCCATACGGACTCGCCCCGGCGCAGCACGAACGCCACCGCCTGCTTCACCGGCCGCTCCGGCTTGGCAGCCCGGCGCGGCAGCTCTTCGGGTGCGCCGGCCGCGTGCGCGGCGCACGCATCGGCCCACGGGCACAGCATGCACAACGGGCTTCGCGGCGTGCAGATCGTGGCCCCCAGATCCATCGTCGCCTGCGCGAAATCGCCCGGACGCAACTGAGGGGCGACGCGCGCGGCCGCGGCGCGCAACTCGGGCTTGGCGGCGGGCAGCGGGGTCTCGATGGCAAAGAGCCGCGCCATCACCCGCTCGACATTGCCGTCGACCACCACGGCAGGGCGGTCGAAGGCGATCGCGGCGATCGCGGCCGCGGTGTAAGGCCCGACCCCGGGCAGGCCGCGCAGGCCCTCCTCGGTGTCCGGGAAACGGCCGCCGTGATCTGCCGCGATCACGCGGGCGCATTTGTGCAGGTTGCGCGCCCGCGCGTAATAGCCGAGGCCCGCCCACACGCCCAGCACGTCGTCGAGCGCCGCCGCGGCCAGCGCCTCCACCGTTGGCCAGCGCCGGAGGAAGCGGTGGAAATAAGGCCCGACCGCGGCCACGGTCGTCTGCTGCAGCATGATCTCGGACAGCCAGACGCGATAGGGATCAGGGCGCTCGCCCGGCCGCGCGCGCCAGGGAAGGATGCGCGCGTGGCGGTCGTACCAGGCGAGGAGGCGCCCGGCGAGCAGCGCAGGGTCGGGCGCAGGCGCCATAGATTTGCGAGGTGCGGGCTTCAGTCGAGCCATGCTCATGACGTTTACCACGGCGCGGGCGTTGCGATAGGCTCCGCGCATGAGTCCGCGCTCGCTCTCGGCCACATTGCCGAAGATCACCAAGGCGGTCCTCGACAAGGGGGGGCGGGACTACGCGACCCTGATCGCCGAATGGCCGGCGATCGTGGGCGCCCAGCTCGCGGCCTCGAGCCAGCCCGAGAAGCTGGTGCGCCGCCGCGACCACGACGAGCGCAGCACCGGCGGCGTGCTGACCATCCGGGTGAGCGGCGGCGGCGCCCTCGAGATCCAGCATCGCGAGCCGCAGATCATCGAGCGCATCAACTCCTATCTGGGCTACCGGGGGGTCGCACGGCTCAAGCTCGTGCAGGGCGTGCTCACCCGGCGCGGCCCCGCCGCCCCGCAACCGGAGCGAGTCCTGAGCGCGCCGGAGTCGCAGGCCATCGACTCGGCCGCGGCCCGGGTCGCCGACCCCGACCTCAAGGCCCGCCTCGCCCGATTCGGCCGTACCCTGGCCGCCGGCCCAACCCCGCCCCGCCGCTAGAAAATAAATGATCCCAGAGGGTTGCGCGGGCTATCCTCAGGGGCCTCATTTCGCCTTGAGTCTCCGTGCCGCGACTCGGTAGGATGCCACCATATCTTGTAGGTCTTGTGACCATGACGCGTAACATCTGGTTTTTGCTCGGTTTTACCGCCCTCGTCGCCGCGCCCGCGGCCCTGGCCGCCGAGTCCCAGCCGACACCCTCCGCCGTGGCCCAGGCGACGGTCGCCCAAGACCCCAAGGCGCTGGCCCCCCGCCAGGAGGGCGACGACATGGTCATGGGGGCCGACAAGGCGCCCGTCACCATCATCGAATACGCCTCGCTCACCTGCCCGCATTGCGCGCATTTCAACGAGACGACATTCCCGCAGCTCAAGGCGCAGTACATCGACAAGGGCCTGGTGAAGTACATCTACCGCGACTTCCCGCTCGACCGCATGGCACTCACCGCCTCCGAGATCGCGCGCTGCGCCGGACCCGAGCGCTATTTCGGCTTCATCGACGCGATCTTCCGCCAGCAGGCGAGCTGGACCTCGGGCGGCAACGCCAACGAGATCACCGAGAACCTGAAGCGCCTGGCGCGCCTCGGCGGCCTGTCGACGCCGGCGGCCGATGCCTGCCTCAACGACAAGGCGCTGCAGGACAAGATCCTCGCCCAGAGCCTGCAGGGCGAGAAGGAGTTCAAGGTCGACTCCACGCCCACGCTCATCATCAACGGCGAGAAGCATCCCGGTGCGCTCACCATCGACGAGCTCTCGGCGATCATCAATCCGCTGACCAAGAAGTCCTGACCGGACCTGAAAGACGTCAACCAGAATGCACTTCACCAAGCTTCGCCTCGCCGGGTTCAAGTCGTTCGTCGAGCCGACCGAGCTCCTGATCGAGCCGGGTCTCACCGGCGTGGTCGGCCCGAACGGCTGCGGCAAGTCGAATCTCGTCGAGGCGCTGCGCTGGGTGATGGGCGAGAACCGCGTCAAGCAGATGCGCGGCGGCGAGATGGACGACGTCATTTTCGCCGGCACCACCAGCCGCCCGGCGCGCAACCTTGCCGAAGTGGCATTGTTCATCGACAACGCGAGCCGCAAGGCCCCCGCCGCCTATAACGATCTGACCGACTTCGAGGTGATGCGCCGCATCGAGCGCGGCCAGGGCTCGGCCTACCGCGTCGGCGGCCGCGACGTGCGTGCGCGCGACGTGCAGCTCCTGTTCGCCGATCTCGCCTCGGGGTCGCATTCGCCGGCCCTCGTCAGCCAGGGCCGCATCGGCGCCATCATCCAGGCGAAGCCGACCGAGCGGCGGCAGCTGCTCGAAGAGGCCGCCGGCATCACCGGCCTGCACTCGCGCCGCCACGAGGCGGAGCTCAAGCTCAAGGCCGCCGAGCAGAACCTGGCCCGCCTCGACGACGTGCTGCGCACCCTGGGCGACCAGCTCGCCGCCCTGAAGAAGCAGGCTCGCCAGGCCCAGCGCTACCGCAGCATGAGCGACCTCATCCGCAAAGCCGAGGCGCTCAGCCTGCACCTGGCCTGGATCGAGGGCACCGCCACGCAGACGGCGGCGGCCGAGCGGCTGGCCGCGGCCGAGACGAGCGTCGCCGACGTCGCAGGGCGCGCCGCGCACGCGGCGACCGAGCTTGCGAACGCGCAAAGCGCGCTGCCCGACCTGCGCAAGGCCGAAGCCGAGGCGGCGGCCCGGCTCACCCGCCTGGGTGTGGCGCGCGAGCAGCTCGACGCCGAGGAGCAGCGGGTCAACGTGGCGCTGTCCGACATCAGCGCGCGCCTCACCCAGCTCGCAGCCGACATCGAGCGCGAGCGCAAGCAGGCGGCCGACGCCGAGGCGGCCCTGTCGCGGCTGGCCGCCGAGCGCACCGAGATCGAGAGCACCGACATCGCCGCCGCCGACCAGGCGCGCGAGGTCGAGGGCGAGCTGAACAGCGTGCGCACCGACGTCGAGACGCTGGATTCCGAGCTCGCGCGCGCAACCGAGGCCGTCGCCAAGGCCGAGGCCGAACGCGCGGCCCTCGCGCGCGAGATCGCCGAGCTCACCGAGCGCGCGGCGAAGCTCGAGACGCGGCTCACCGCGGCGAAAGAGGAGCGCGCCCGTCTTGATGCCACGGTGACCGGGTTCGATCCGCAGCTGCGTGCGGCCGACGAGAAGGTCGCCGCCGCCGAGGCGGCGCTGGAAGCCGCCCGCGCCGAGGCCGAGGCGGTCGATGCGCGGTTGCGCGCGGTCCAGGAGGAAGAGACCGGGGCGCGCGAAGCGCTGCGCACGGCCGAGGCCGACCTGGCGCGGCTCGACGCGGAAGCCGCAGCCCTCGCCGCCGTCCTCAAAGGTGCTGCCACCCAGGACTACACGCCGGTGCTCGACCAGATCTCGGTCGTCGCCGGCTACGAGGCCGCCCTCGGCGCCGCGCTCGGCGAGGACCTGACCGCGCCTCTTGATTCGAGCGCTCCCGTACACTGGGAGCTGCTCTACGCGCACGAGCCGGCGCCGGCGCTGCCGCCCGGCATCGAGCCTTTGTCGCGCTATGTGACCGCACCCACGGAACTGGCGCGGCGGCTGTCGCAGATCGGCGTGGTCGAGAACGAGACCCATGGCCGCAACGCCGTGCGGCTGCTCGCCCAGGGCCAGCGCCTGGTGAGCCGCGATGGCGGCTTGTGGCGCTGGGACGGGCTGACCGCCCGCGCGGGTGCTCCCAGCGCCTCGGCGACGCGCCTTGCCCAGCGCAACCGGCTCGACGAGCTGACCGCGGGCCGCGGTGCGGTCGCGGCCGTGGCCGAAGGGTCGCGCAGCCGCTTTGCAGCCGCACAGGCGGCCACGCGCGACGCCCAGGCCAAGGAGCGCGAGGCGCGCGGGACAGCGCAGCGGCTGGTGGCCGATCTCGGCTCGGTGCGCGAAGCGCGCGCCGCCCTCGCGCGACAGGCCGCGGCCGAGGCGGCCCGCGTCGCGGGCCTCGCCGAGCAGATCGAACGCCTGGCGCAGGACCTGGCCGACCATGAGCAGCGCAAGGCCACGGCCAGCCAGACCCTGGCCGCCCTGCCCGACCCCTCGGCCGCGCGCGAGAAGCTGGTGCAGGACAGAAGCGAGCTCGCGCGCCGGCGCGGCCGCCTGTCGGAGCTCGAGAGCACGCAAGACCGTCTCGCGCGCGAGGCCGAGGCGCGCGTGCGCCGCCGCGACGACATCGCGAACGAATCGACCGCGTGGGCGGCCCGGCTCGACGCGGCGCGCCGCCAGCTCGACCAGCTGGACGAGCGCACCGCACAGGCCAACGAGGAGCAGACGCGCCTCTCGGCGCGCCCGGCCGAGATCGCGACCGAGCGCGCCGCCCTGTTCGAGCGGCTGGGCGTCGCCGAGGCCGAACGCCAGGAGGCCGCCGACCGGCTGGCCGCCGCCGAGACCGCGGTCGCCGAAGCCGACCACAGACTCAAGGACATCGAGCACGAGCACAGTGCGGCGCGCGAAGAGCGCGTGCGCTGCGAGGCGGCCGTGCAGCAGGCCGAGCACGATCTGACCGAGCTCGCCCAGCGGATCCGCGAGCGCGTCGACTGCGCGCCCGAGGAGACGCTGGCGGTCGGCGGGCTCGAGCCGGGCGACGAGCTGCCGGGCAAGGAGCAGATCGAGACGCGCCTGGAGCGCCTGGTCCGCGAGCGCGACACCATGGGTCCCGTCAACCTGCGCGCCGAGGAGGAGATGCAGCAGGTCGAGGACCAGGTGAACGGGCTGCAGGCCGAGAAGGACGACCTCGTGCAGGCGATCGCGCGCCTGCGCCAGGGCATCTCGAGCCTCAACCGTGAGGGCCGCGAGCGCCTGATGGAGGCCTTCGACCACGTCAACAAGCACTTCCAGGAGCTGTTCGTGAAGCTCTTCGGCGGCGGCCGGGCGCACCTGGCGCTGGCCCATCCCGCCCCGCCCCCGCCGCCGGTTCCGGCCGCCGACGGGACCGCACCCGCCACGGGCGAAGCGGCCGCGGCGATTCCGGCCGAGCCCGCCCCGCATCGGGAAGACCCCCTCGAGGCCGGGCTCGAGGTGTTCGCGAGTCCGCCGGGCAAGAAGCTGCAGACGCTGTCGCTGCTCTCGGGCGGCGAGCAGGCGCTGACCGCGCTCGCCCTGCTGTTCGCGGTCTTCATCAAGAACCCGGCGCCGATCTGCGTGCTGGACGAGGTGGACGCCCCCCTCGACGACGCGAACGTGGACCGCTTCTGCACGCTCCTCGAGCACATTTCGAAGTCGACCGGCACGCGCTTCATCGTGGTGACGCACCACCGCCTCACCATGGCGCGCATGGACCGGCTGTTCGGCGTCACCATGGCCGAACGCGGCGTGTCGCAGCTGGTTTCGGTCGATCTCCGCCAGGCCGAGCGGATGCGCGCGACGGCGCAGTTAACCGCCTGAAATAAAGGGCGTTCCAGGCCCAATTTTCTCGGTTTCGCGCCTTGACATCCCACCACCGCGGCCCGTAACTTGCGCCCCGCTTGAGGCGCGCGGCAGGGTCTTTGCCGAGAGCGGCTTCCGGACCGACGCGAATGATCGACAAGCGTTCCCCAGACACTCCGAGGAACGACGCGGACGGCGACCGGAAACGGCTCGACGATCTGGAGATTCGTCTGCGCGCGGCCCGCGGGGGGCCCGAGCAGCCGCGGCCGAGATCGATGCAACGCGAGATCGGTTTTGCCTATCGCGTGCTGATCGAGATGGCCGTGGGGATCGGCTTCGGAGCTTTCGCCGGCTGGTGGCTCGACCGGTGGCTGGGCACGCGACCGATCCTGATGGTGGTGATGATCCTCCTGGGTTTCGCCGCCGGAATGCTGAACGCGTATCGGGCGAGCCAGGCGTATTCGGCCGGGCTGCGCGACGACAGGTCAGACGACGAGTGACGGGACGCTAAGAGCGGATAGGATCAGGACAAAGTGGAATCCCACGGCCCCTTCGAGCAGTTCGTCATCCACCGGCTGGTGCCGATCCAGATCGGCAACGTCGACGCCTCGTTCACCAACGCTTCGCTATGGATGGCGATCGCCATCCTCCTCGCCACGATCCTGATGACCTTGGCGGTGAACAAGAGCGCCCTCGTCCCCGGCCGCTGGCAGTCGGTCGCCGAGGTCTCCTACGAGTTCGTCGCCAACATGCTGCGCGACAACGTCGGCGACCAGGGGAAGCAGTACTTCCCGTTCATCTTCGCGCTGTTCATGTTCATCCTGTTCTGCAATCTGCTCGGCCTGATCCCCTACTCCTTCACGCCCACCAGCCAGATCGTCGTCACCTTCGCGATGGCGGCGGTCGTATTCATCGGCGTCACGATCATCGGCTTCGCCCGCCACGGGCTCCATTTCCTCATGTTCTTCGTGCCGCAGGGGGTGCCGGCCTTCCTGCTGCCGCTCCTGATCCCGATCGAGATTCTCTCCTACCTCTTCCGGCCGATCAGCCTGTCGGTGCGATTGTTCGCCAACATGCTGGCCGGCCATACGATGTTCCAGGTCTTCGCGGGCTTCGTGGTCAGCCTCGGCCTCCTCGCCGGCTGGCTGCCGCTCAGCTTCATCGGCGCCCTGTACTGCCTAGAGCTCCTCATCGCCTTCTTGCAGGCCTACGTGTTCACCATCCTCACCTGCCTGTATCTCAACGACGCGATTCACATGCACTGACGCATGACGCGCCGCTGATTGTCCCAACGCCTCGCACATCAAGTTAAACGAAAGGAACCCTGATCATGGATCCAGCAGCAGCCAAGCTCATCGGCGCCGGCCTCGCCACCATCTCGCTCGCCGGCGTGGGCGTCGGCATCGGCCAAATCTTCGGCAGCTTCGTACAGGGCGCGCTGCGCAACCCGGCCGCGGCACCGAAGGTGTTCGGCAACGTGCTGCTCGGCTTCGCGCTGACGGAAGCGGTGGCGCTCTACGCGCTCGTCATCGCGTTCCTGATCCTGTTCGTGTTCTAAAGGAACGGACACGAACACCGATGCGGCGGCGGAACTCACTGCGGGGCCTCGCGGCCATGGCCTTGGCTGCCATGGCGGGGCCGGCGCTCGCGGCGGAGGGCGGCGGCATGCCGCAGCTCAACGTCCATGACTTCGCGCCGCAACTCGTCTGGCTCGCGATCCTTTTCGTGGTGCTCTATCTCGTGATGTCCAAGGTTGCCTTGCCGCGGGTCGGCGGGGCGCTGCAGCTTCGCGCCGACCGCATCAAGGAAGACCTGGACCGCGCCGCCACGCTCAAGGACGAGACCGAGAAGATCGTGGCCGCCTATGAAAAGGCGCGCAGCGAAGCGCGCAACAAGGCGGCGGCGGTCAGCCGGGAAACGGCCGAGGCCGTGGCCAAGAAATCGGCTGAACGGCAGGCGAAGGTCGGTGACGAGCTCGCAGGCAAGATCAAATCGGCGGAGACCGGCATCGCCGCCGCGCGCGACCGTGCCATGGGCGAGATCCGCAACGTCGCCGCCGACATCGCCGCCGACGCGGCACGCCGCCTGGTCGGCCTGCAGGTCGGCCCGGCCGACGCCCAAGCGGCGGTGGCCGCGGTGCTCAAGGAGCGGGGCTGATGGAGCTTCTGCGCGATCCCGAATTCTGGATCCTGGTCGCCTTCGTGGTGGTGATCGTGCTGCTGTGGAAGCCGGCCGGCCGTGCCGTCACCAAGGCGCTCGACGACCGTGCCGAGAAGATCCGCCTCGACCTCGACCGGGCGGCCAAGCTGCGCACCGACGCGCAGAACCTGCTCGCCGAATACCAGCAGAAGCAGCACGACGCCCTCAAGGACGCCGAGGCCATCCTGGCCCAGGCCAAGGCAGATGCGGAGCGGCTGTCCGCGCAGGCGGCGGCCGACCTGGAAGCCTCGTTGAAGCGCCGCGAGCAGATGGCGCTGCAGCGCATCGCCCAGGCGGAGCAGCAGGCGCTGGCCGAGGTGCGGGCAGCGGCGGTCGACATCGCGATCGCGGCCACCGGCAAACTCCTGTCCGAGAAGCTCGATGCGGCCCAGCAGGACGCGCTGGTCGACGGCGCCATCAAGGAGCTGCAGGGCAAATTGAACTGACGCTCCGAACGAGCGTCAAATCACAAGGCGCCCCTCCGGGCGCCTTTTTTATTGGTGCCCCTTCATTGATGCCCAGCCAGGCTCAGATCGCGCAGGACCGCGACTTCGAGGTCCTGTTCCTTCAGCCGCCAGTTGAGCAGGTCGCCGATGCTGACGATGTCGATGATCCTTTCGCCGTCGGTCACCGGGACGTGGCGGATGCGCCGCGCCGTCACCAGCCGCATGATGTCGCGCACGGGATCGGAGGCGCGACAGGTCATGACCTCGTGCGTCATGACGTCGTTGACCTTCAGCTGGAGCGCGGATTGCCCATGATGGGCGACGGCATGCACGATGTCCCGCTCGCTGATGATTCCGGCGAGCTTGCCGCCGGGATCGCGCACCAGGAGGGCGCCGACACCGCGAGCCGTCAGGATCTGTGCGGCGCGCTCGACCGTATCCGCCGGGGACACGCACACGAGATCAGTTTCGCCCTTGTGGCGTAGGATGTCGGCGATGCGCATGGCGGTAGTCCCTAAGCTCGGCGGCCGGACGTTGCGGCGGATGTTTCCTTGGACATGGGCCGCCCCGTCGCCGCGGACAACCGCGCGCCGACGCATTACGTAAAATTTAGAGGCGAGTGCCTATAGGCGGATACCGCCGTTCTACTCGGCCGCCTGCCTGGTCGAGGGGTCCCCCTTCCATCGCAGGACCGGCTGGCGCGCAGCGCGCGTCTCGTCCAGGCGCCGCCGCGGGGTCAGGCGCGGCGCGGCATGGAAATGCTCCGTGTCCTTTGTCTTGGCGCGCTCGGCCAATGCGCGCAGGGTCGCGACGAACTGATCGAGGCTTCCCTTGCTTTCCGATTCCGTCGGCTCGATCAGCAATGCCCCGTGCACGACCAGCGGAAAGTACATCGTCATGGGATGGAATCCTTCGTCGATCATCGCCTTGGCGAAATCGAGGGTGGTGATGCCGGTGTCGTGCAGGAACCCATCGTCGAACAGGGCTTCGTGCATGCAGGGGCCAGGGAACGCCGGCGTCATCACGTCCTTGAGGCGCGCGAGCACGTAGTTGGCGTTGAGCACCGCGTCCTCGGACGCCTGGCGCAGGCCATCCGAGCCATGGCTCATCATGTAGGCGAGCGCACGCACGAACATGCCCATCTGGCCGTGGAACCCCTTGAGCCGGCCGAACGGCGCAGCCTTGCCTTCCTGCCGCTCGATCATCCGGAACCCGTCCGGCCCGTGCACGACGTAGGGCAGCGGGACATAGGGCGCCAGCGCTTCGGAGAATACGACCGGGCCCGAGCCCGGCCCGCCCCCGCCATGCGGCGTGGAGAAGGTCTTGTGCAGGTTGATGTGCATCGCATCGATGCCAAGATCGCCGGGACGCACGCGGCCGACGATGGCGTTGAAATTGGCGCCGTCGCAGTAAAAGAAGCCGCCCACCTCGTGCACCGCGCGCGCGATGTCGACGATGTCGGTCTCGAACAGCCCGCACGTGTTCGGATTCGTGAGCATGATCCCGGCCACGTCCGGGCCGAGCTTGGCCTTGAAGGCGGCGAGGTCGACCCGGCCGCGCGCGTCGGCCGGAATGGTTTCGATCTCGTAGCCGCAGATCGCCGCGGTCGCGGGGTTGGTGCCGTGCGCGGACTCCGGTACCAGGACGCGCCGGCGCGCGTCGCCCCGCGCCTCCAGTGCTGCGCGAATGGCGACCATGCCGCAGAACTCGCCATGGGCGCCGGCTCCGGGCGACAGGGCCACCGCGGCCATGCCGGTCAGGGTCTTGAGCCAGTGCGCGAGGCGGTCCATGACCTCGAGCGCACCCTGCACCGTCTGCACCGGCTGCAGCGGATGCACATCGGCAAAGCCGGGCAGCCGCGCGAGTTTCTCGTTCAGGCGCGGATTGTGCTTCATTGTGCACGACCCGAGCGGGTAGATGCCGCTGTCGATCGCGTAGTTCTTCTGCGACAGCCGCGTGAAGTGGCGCACCACCTGCGGCTCCGACAGGCCCGGAAGGCCTGTCTCTGCCCGGCGCCTGAGCGCCCCGAGGCGCTCGCTGACCAGCGGCACCGGCGGCAGGTCGACCCCGCAGCGCCCGGGCTCGCCCTGCTCGAAGATCAGCGGCTCTTCGAGCTGCAGCCCGCGATGACCTGAAATGGTCGCGACGTCCGCAGAAGACCCTGCGGCAGGGGGACGAGCTGTGCGGCCTTGCGATTGATCCATCACAACACCTCCACGAGCGCACCGGCGAACAGGTCGAGATCGGCCTCGGTGTTGGTCTCGGTCGCCGCCACCAGGAGCAGATCGGCGAGCTCGGGCCGATCGGGCCACAGGCGCTGAGCGGGCACCCCGGCCAGCACGCCACGCTCGAGCAGGCGGTCGACAACCGCCCCGGCGGGCTTCGGCAGGCGGACGGTGAACTCGTTGAAGAACGCGGGGTTCAGAACCGTCACGCCCTTCACGGCACCCAGCTTCTCGGCGAGCTGGACCGCGCGTGCATGGTTCAAGGACGCAAGATGCGTGAACCCCGCCTCGCCCAGCAGCGACAGATGAATGGTGAAAGCGAGCGCGCACAGGCCCGAATTGGTGCAGATATTCGACGTCGCCTTTTCGCGCCGGATATGCTGCTCGCGCGTCGACAGGGTCAGGACCCAGCCACGGCGTCCGTCGGCGTCGACGGTCTCGCCGGCGAGCCGCCCGGGCATCTGGCGCACGTATTTGTCGCGCGTGGCGAACAGGCCGAGATAAGGCCCGCCGAAGTTGAGCGCGTTGCCGATCGACTGGCCCTCGGCGGCGAAGATGTCGGCCCCCATCTCGCCCGGCGGCGTCAGAAGCCCGAGCGACACGATCTCGGTCACCACCACGATCAGCAAGGCGCCCGCGGCGTGCGCCGCCTCCGCGAGCGCCGTGTGGTCGCTGATATGGCCGAACGCCGAAGGATTCTGGACCACCACGCACGAGGTTTCCCGATCGATGCCGGCAACGAGGTCCTCGATCCCCGTCGGATCCGGAGCGCCAGCCTGCACGGTGAACCCGCCCCAGCGGCCATAGGTCTCGATCACCTCGCGGTAATGGGGGTGCAGCCCGCCCGCCACGAGCGCCTTTCTCCGCCTGGTGAGGCGATTGGCCATCATGACCGCCTCCGCAGCCGCCGTGGCGCCGTCGTACATCGAGGCGTTGGCGACATCCATCGCCGAGATCAGCGCCACCTGGGTCTGGAACTCGAACAGCGCCTGCAACGTGCCTTGCGCGACTTCCGGCTGGTACGGCGTGTAGGAGGTGAGGAACTCGCCGCGCTGGATGAGATGATCGACGCTGGCCGGAACATGATGGCGATAGGCGCCCGCTCCCTGGAAGAAGGCCATCGAGCCGGCGGGGCGGTTGCGCGCGGCGAGGGCCGCCAGTTCACGCTCGACCGTCATCTCGGGCTGATGCCGCGGCAGGTCAAGGAGGCCGGGCAGCCGCGCCGATCCGGCGACGTCCTGATACAGCGCATCGACCGAGCCCGCGCCGATCGCCGCCAGCATCGCGCGCCGGTCGGCCTCCGTGTGCGGCAGATAGCGCATCAGGCCAGCCCCGCCAGATATTTCTTGTACGCGGCCTCGTCCATCAGCTGGCCGAACTCCGCCGCGGCGACGCCCGTGAGCTTCAGGAACCAGCCGGCGTCCGCCGCCGCCTGGTTCACCAGGGCCGGGTCCGCGGCCAACGCCTCGTTGACCGCGGCGACGGTGCCCGAGAGCGGCGCGTACACTTCGCTCGCCGCCTTGACGGATTCCACGACCGCCGCCTCGTCGCCTTTCTTCAGCGCCTTGCCGACCGCGGGCAGCTCGACATAGACGATGTCGCCCAGCTGCTGCTGCGCGTAATCGGTGATGCCGACGACGGCCGTGTCGCCATCCATCCGGATCCATTCGTGCTCTTGGGTGAATCGCGTCTCGGGCATGAAGCTGCTCTCCTATCCGCGGTGATAACGATGGGGGACGAACGGCAGCGGCACGATCGTGGCCGGCCGAGGCTGCCCGCGCACGACCAGGTCGATCGTGGCGCCCGTGTGCGCGGACGACGTGGCGACATAGCCCATGGCGATCGGCCCACCGACGCTCGGCCCATAGAGACCGCTGGTCACGGTGCCGAGGGGTGCACCCCTGTCATCGACGATCGGCGTCTGCTCGCGCGCCGGTGCGGCTCCCGCCAGGCGCATGCCAACACGGCGGCGCGCAGCGCCATCCGCCAGCTGCGCAAGGATGATCGCCGCACCGGGAAAGCCGCCCTCCGCGCGACGGCGCTTACCGATGGCCCAGGCCAGGTCGGCCTCGACCGGCGTCGTGGTGCGGTCGATGTCGTGGCCGTAGAGGCACAGCCCGGCTTCGAGGCGCAGGCTGTCGCGGGCCCCAAGCCCGATCGGCTTGACCTCGGGCTGGGCGAGAAGGAGACGCGCGACCTTGTCAGCCGCATCGGCCGGCACCGAGATCTCGAACCCGTCCTCGCCCGTGTAGCCGGAGCGGGTCAGCCAGCACGCAACGCCGCCCAGCACGGCCGGGCCGAAGCTCATGAATTTCATCGCCACTGCCTGCGGTGCCAGACGTGCCATGACGGACGCAGCCTTCGGTCCCTGCAGCGCCAGGAGCGAGCGGTCGGCGAGCTCGCGGATTTCGACACGCCCGCCGATACGCGAGCGCAGATGCGCGAGGTCGTCCGCCTTGCACGCGGCGTTCACCACCAGGAACAGGTGGTCGCCGGCGTTGGTGACCATGAGATCGTCGAGGATCCCGCCCTCGTCGTCGGTGAACAGCGTGTAGCGCGTGCGGCCGACGGGAAGGCCCGCGATGTCGCCGGGCACCAGCGTCTCGAAAGCAGCGGCGGCAGCGGCACCGGTCAATGTCGCCTGCCCCATGTGCGAGACGTCGAACAGGCCCGCGGCCTCGCGGCAATGGCGATGCTCGGCGAGGATGCCCGCCGGGTACTGCACCGGCATCTCGTAGCCGGCGAACGGCACCAGCTTGGCGCCGAGCTCCTGATGCAGCGCATGGAGCGGGGTTCGGCGAAGCTCGTGGGGATCGGGCATGGGGGGATCGGGCTTGGGGGAATCAGGCTCGGGGGGATGGTCGGCCACCGGGTCCTCCAGCAGAACGGTTACGACGCCAGACGCGTCTGCCCCCTTGGCAGAACCTGCATCTGACGCCCCCTCTGTCCTGGGACCTGAAAGATTCGCCGCGGATCTATCGCGGCTTACTTCGTCGGTGGGGCCACCGCCGGATCATCGGCGGTCCACCCGCTTTCCAGAGCTCGTCACCCGCGCGCGGTCCTTTTGCCTGAGAGTTTCCGGGGCGGTTGCTCCTTCGGCGCCGCGGTCCGGCAGATCCGGACCTGACGGTCTCTCCCGCGCGAGGCTCAGGAACGATGAGCCTGCGGTGCGGTCCTGTCAATCGGCGTCATATCAGGGAGGCGGACTCCGCCGCCGCCGGACGGGTGCAGGGCTGGCTATTGGGCGCCCGTGTTGGCGCGCTGCTTGCGGTTCCAGGCCAGCTCGTCGGGCGTCAGCTGGAACCCGACCACGATCTGATACTCCGGTGCCTTCATCACGTCCGGCAGCGGGATGCGCGGCTCGAGGTCGGCGACGACGATCCCGACATGGTTGAGCTCGCTGAAGTCGAAATGCAGGTTGAACGTCTCGCGGGTCAGGATCTTCCGCTCGGGATCGACGACCGCGACCCAGTACTCGAAATCGGCGGCCTTGCTGCGGTCCGCCGGGCCCCGATCGGCGGTGACGGCGATCTGGAAATTGGTGACCGCGACCGAATTCTTGTCGTATTTGCACCGGTCGACCAGGATATTCAGGATATTGGCGTTGACCACGACGTCGGTCAGATCGCGGCCCGGCCCGTCGCGAAACCGCGTGATCGCGGCCGCGTCAGCCGGGATCACGCCGCGCGGGCACGCAGGCTCAGCCTTGTCGCTGCCGCATCCGCTGGCGAAGGCTGCGAGCGCCAGCGCCACGAGCGCCGGCCTCAATGCGCCAGTTGTCACGGAATCTGCTTGTGGGAGCCGTCACAGAAAGGCTTGGATTTTGTCGCCTTGCAGCCACAAAACCAGAGTTTCTTGGCGGCGTCCGCCTTGTACGCAACCGGCTGGATGCCCGTACCCGCATGCGAACCATCGCAGAACGGCTGAGCCTTGCTGCGGCCGCAGGCGCACCAGAAGTAGGTCTTGCCGGCTTCCACGTCGATTCCGTAGGGAGCTTTCTGCGCGGGAATTGGCTGAACGGGGACGCGATCACTCATCGGTGGCTCGTAACCTTGTGGGCTGATTTAGGCGGGTGGCTGGGCTCCGGCAGGGCTTCCGTCCCCCGCCCCGTTGGGAGTAGTTTGGCCCTGGATTCGCACCACGAGACTTTAGAGAACCCTCGATGATTTCTCAAGATTCCGCTGGTCAGACCGCCGTCTTGAAGGCCCGGCCACAGCCCCGCCTGGCCGTGGTCCTGGCCAGTCCGCGCGGCTTCTGCGCCGGTGTCGACCGTGCGATCCTGATCGTCGAGCAGGCGCTGGCCCGCTATGGCAAGCCGGTCTACGTGCGGCATGAGATCGTGCATAACCGGGACGTGGTCGAGCGCCTCGAGAGCAAAGGCGCCATCTTCGTCGAAGAGCTCGATGAAATTCCCGACGACGCGACCGTCATCTTCTCCGCGCACGGCGTGCCGAAATCCGTCCCGGCCGAGGCCACCCGGCGCAAGCTCTTCTATCTCGATGCGACATGCCCGCTGGTCAGCAAGGTGCATGCCGAGGCGGGTCATCATCATGAAGCGGGACGGCAGATCGTCCTGATCGGGCACGCCGGCCACCCCGAGGTCATCGGCACCATGGGGCAGTTGCCGCCGGATGCCGTGCTCCTGGTGGAGAACGTGGAACAGGTCGAGACCCTGGAGGTCTCGAACCCGCATCGCCTCGCCTACATCACCCAGACGACCCTCTCGGTCGACGACACGATCGCCATCGTCTCGGCCTTGCGCGCCCGCTTCCCCGACATTACCGGGCCGAGCAAGGAGGATATCTGCTACGCCACCACCAATCGCCAGGCGGCGGTGAAAGCCATCGCCTCGCGCGTGGATGCGATCCTGGTCGTCGGTGCTCCGAACTCCTCGAATTCGCGCCGCCTGGTCGAGGTGGCGCGGCAGGCCGGCTGCCCGCGCGCCAAGCTGGTGCAGAACTCCAAGGAGATCGACTGGGCCTTCTTCGACGGCGTCGAGCGGCTGGGCCTGACCGCGGGTGCTTCGGCCCCCGAGCATCTCGTGCAGGAGATCATCGAGGCCTGCCGCGGCCGCTTCGACGTGACGCTCGAAGAGGTGACGGTCACGGAGGAGAACATCCGCTTCAATCTGCCGCGCGCCGTCGCCGGATAAGAGCGGAGCGCATGGCTGTCTATACCGAGGTATCGGACGGCGATCTCGAGAAATTCGTCGCCGCTTACGAGATCGGACGCGTGGTCGCCTGCAAGGGTATCGCCGAGGGCGTCGAGAACTCGAACTACCTCCTGCAGACCGACCGCGGCCTCTACATCCTGACGCTGTACGAGAAACGCGTCGCGAAGGCAGATCTGCCCTTTTTCGTCGGCCTCATGGATCACCTCGCGGCAAAGGGACTTGCCTGCCCGACGCCGATCCGCGCGCGCGACGGCCAGGTGCTGCACGAGCTTGCCAACCGCCCCGCGGCGATCATCAGCTTTCTGCGCGGCATGTGGCCCAAGCGGATCCTCGTGACCCACTGCGGGCAGGTGGGCGAGGCTCTGGCGCGGCTGCATCTGGCTGGGGCCGATTTTCCGATGCACCGCCCGAACGCGCTGAACTTGGCGGGCTGGAAGAAACTGTTCGAGGACTGCTGGGCCCGCGCCGACGAGGTGCAGAAGGGCCTGGCCGGGGAGCTGGCGCGCGAGCTCGACGAGCTCGCGGCACAGTGGCCGCGCGGCCTTCCCGAAGGCGTCATCCACGCCGACCTGTTTCCCGACAACGTGTTCTTCCTCGACGACAAGCTCTCGGGAATGATCGACTTCTATTTCGCCTGCAACGACGCCTTCGCCTACGATCTGGGAATCTGCCTCAACGCGTGGTGCTTCGAGCGCGACGACAGCTTCAACGCGACGAAGGCAAGGGCCCTCGTGCGCGGCTACGCCCAGACGCGCGCCGTCACGCCGGCCGAGGTCGAAGTCCTGCCGGTGCTCGCGCGCGGCAGCGCCTTGCGTTTCCTCCTCACGCGCCTTTATGACTGGCTGCATCACCCGACGGGCGCGTTCGTGCAGCCGAAGGATCCGCTCGAGTACCTCAAGAAGCTGCGCTTCCACCGCTCGGTGCAAAGCGCTTCGGCCTATGGGTTGTAACGATGCGTAGCACGCTTGCGGCGATGTTCCTTCTCCTGGCGACCGGAGCCCTGGCCACCGCAACGCCGGTTCTGGCGCAGACGCCGGGGACTGCCGGCGACGACGACAGCACCCTCCTCCACCTCACCCAGGCGGCAACGCGCGAGGTGGCGCAGGACCGACTCACCATCGAGATCAGGGCGGACGTCACCGGCGGCGATGCCGCGAGCGTCCAGGCGGCCGTCAACCGCCGCATGGCGGCCGCGCTCGAGCGCGCCAAGACGGCAGCCTCGGTGCGCACCGAAACGCGCGGTTACTGGGTGCAGCAGGAACGCCCGGCCAACACACCCGCCCGCTGGCACGGCGTCGAAACGCTGGCCCTGATCGGGACCGACACCGCGGCCGTGCTGAAGCTCGCCGGCGCGTTGCAGCAGGAAGGCCTCGTCCTGTCGCGGCTGAGCTACGACGTGGCACCCGACACAGCCAAGGCTATCGAGGACGAGCTGACGACGACCGCCCTGCAGCGGCTCAAGGACCGGGTCGACCGCATCGCCAAGGACATGGGCCTCGTGGTGCGCAGCTTCAAAACGTTGCGCGTGGGCAATGTCAGCGGCAACGCCCCGCCCCGGCCGTTCCTGATGCGCGCCGC
>DATJPD010000166.1:0-15767 GCA_035506575.1 Alphaproteobacteria bacterium | reverse complement strand
ACCTGCACCACCTTGGCCCAGCGCACCCGTTCGCGCGCGATGTGAGCCTTGAACTCCTCGGGCGTGCCGCCGGCCGCGACCAGGCCGATGTTCAGCGCCTTGGCCCTGAATTCGGGATCGCGGACCAGCAGGTTGATCTTGGCGTTGAGCAGCGACACGACCGCCTTGGGCGTGCCGGGCGGGGCCACGATGCCGTTCCACGAGGTCGAGGTGACGCCCGGATAGCCGGCCTCGCCGATCGTCGGCACGTTGGGCAGGTCGGGGTCGCGCTGGGCCCCGGTGATGCACAGGGCCTTCACCTCGCCGCTCTTCACGCGCGTGCGCACGAGGTCGAACAGGACGTCGGATTGGCCGGCGACCACAGCGGTCAGCGCCGGAGCGCCGCCCGCGTAGGTGACGAGCAGCGCGTCGATGCCGGTCTCCATCTTGAACAGGATGGCGGTGAGATGCGGCAGGGTGCCGACGGCGGCCGTGGCGAAATTGATCTTGCCCGGATGCGCCTTCGCGTAGGCCACCATCTCCGGCACCGTGTTGTAGGGCACCTCCTTGTTGGCGACCATGATCTGCGGCGAGTTGAACGCGAGGCCGACCGGGGTGAGCGTCCCTGGGTCGTAGGGCAGGTGCGTGTACAGCGCCGGATTGACCGACAGCACGCTCGAATTGGCGAAGAGCAGGGTGTAGCCGTCGGGGGCCGCGCGCACCACGTCGCCGGTCGCGACCACGCCGCCGCCCGCGGCACGGTCCTCGACCACGAACGGCTGGCCCAGCATCTTGTTGAGACCGTCCGCCACGAGACGCGCCGGCACGTCGGTCGGACCACCCGGCGGCGCCGGCACGATGAGCTTCACCGGGCGATTGGGATAGGACTGCGCCCAGCCTTGCCCGCTCACGCACAGCGCCAGCGCCGCGGCGAGAGCCGCACCCAAAAATCGTCCTTTGGACATCGTTTCGCTCCCTTGATCTGTTCTCCGTTTATAACGCGGTCAGGCCGAGCCCCACACCTCGCGCGCCGTCTCCACCACCAACTCGAGCTTCTTGATCTCCTCGTCGACGGTGATCAGGTTGCCCTCGACGGTACTGGAGAAGCCGCATTGCGGGCTGAGCGCCAGCTGCTCGATCGGCACATGCTTGGCCGCCTGCTCGATGCGGCGCTTCAGCTCGTCCTTGCTTTCGAGCTGGCCCTTCTTGGTCGTGACCAGGCCCAGCACCACGACCTTGCCCTTGGGCACGAAGCGCAAGGGCTCGAAGCCGCCGGCGCGCGGAGAGTCGAACTCGAGGAAGTAGCCCGTGACGTTGATCTCGTTGAACAGCACCTCGGCCACCGGCTCGTAGCCGCCCTCGGCGATCCAGGCGCTGCGCGCGTTGCCGCGGCAGAGATGCATGCAGATCGTCATGTCGGGCGCCTTCGGGGCCACCGTCTCGTTGATCAGCCTCGCGTAGGTGTGCGGCAAGGTCTGGGGGTCCTCGCCCAGCGCCTTCACCTCCTCGCGCAGGGTCGGATCGCACAGATAGGCGAAGTTCACCTCGTCGATCTGCAGGTATTTGCAGCCGGCCGCCGACAGGTCGCGCACCTCCTCGCCGAACACGCGCGCGAGGTCGGCGTAGAACTCGGGCATGTCGGGATAGGCCTTCTGGTCGATCGCCTCGCGGCCGCCGCGGAAATGCATGTTGCTCGGCGAGGGAATGGTGAGCTTGGGCACCGAGTGCGCCACCGACTTCAGGAATTTGAAATGGTCGACGAAGATCGGCTGCGTGCGCTTGAGCTTGCCCACCACCTTGAGCCCGGGCGGGGTGCGCTCGATGTCGCCCTTTTCGGTATGGAATTTCATCTTCACCGTGGGCTGCACGATCTTCACGTTCTCGAAGCTGACCAGGAAATCGCGGTGCCACGAGCCGCGGCGGTACTCGCCGTCGGTCACCGCCTTGAAGCCGAGCCCCTCCTGCATCTTCACGACGTCGCGCACCGCCTGATCCTCGATGCGCTGGAACTCGTCGGCCGGGATCTGGTCCTTCTCGCGGGCGGCGCGCGCCGCGAGCAGCTGCGGCGGGCGCAGGAGGCTGCCGACCTGGTCGGCGCGGAAGGGGGGAGTCGTGCGTGCAGTCATGAGCGGTGTCCTTGCGGTTTGGTGAGGCGACTATGGCGCGCCGGTCGCCTGCGGGGCAAGCCGCGGAACAGGTGGGAGAAGGCCCACCGGGGGCGCCCTTGCGTTGACAAATCCTCATGGCCGGACATAGTCCGGTCCCAGGAGATTTACGCACATGGCAAAGCTCGCTGCGGCATTCGGGTCCTCGCACAGCGTCATGCTCACCTGCGAGCTCGAGGACTGGCTCACGCGCTTTCGCGAGAGCGACCGGCGCATGCCTTTTTACGACCACGAGGGCAACAAGCACAGCTTCGATGAGATGCTGGCGCGCGCCAAGCCGGAGCTGGCGGCGAAACTGGTGACGCCCGAGGCGATCACCCGCGCGTTCAAGGCGACGCAAGCGGCCATGGACCGCCTCAAGGGCGAGATCGCGCAGGCGAAGCTCGACGCCCTGATCGTGCTCGGCGACGACCAGTACGAGCTGTTCCACGACCAGCACATGCCGGCGATCGGCATCTATTACGGCGAGACGATCAGCAACGCCGCCCAGACGCCGGTCCCGCCCGAGGACTGGTACAAGCGCGCGCAGATGCGCCGCAAGGAGACCGGCGCCCCGGTCTCCTATCCGTGCCACAAGAAGCTCGCGCTGCACCTGATCGAGGGCCTGACGGAGCGCGAGTTCGACGTCTCGGCCATGTCGGCCCTGCCGGAAGGCCAGCACGAAGGCCATGCGTACTCGTTCATGCACTACCGCTACCTCAAGGGGGCGACCCCGGTGGTGCCGATGATCCCGGTGTTCCTCAACACCTACAATCCGCCCAACCCGCCGACGCCGCGCCGCTGCGTGAACCTCGGCAAGGCGCTCAAGGAGCTGATCAAGGCTTATCCGGAAGACATCCGGGTGGGCCTGATCGCCTCGGGCGGGCTCAGCCATTTCGTCACGGATGAGGAACTCGACCACGCGGTGATCGAGGCGATTCGCCGCAAGGACCTGGAGGCGCTGGCGCGGCTCGATCCGCGCCGGCTGAAAGCCGGCAGCTCGGAGATCCGCAACTGGATCGCGGTCGCGGCGGCTGCCACCGACCTCGACCTCACCTGGGTCGAATACGTGCCAGTCTACCGCACGCCCGCCTTGACCGGCATCGGCCTGGGCTTCGCCCGCTGGAGTTGATCACATGACGCAGAACGCACAGACGATGCGCGCCGCCGTCGCCGGCGAGAAGGGGCTCGAGATCCGCGAGGTGCCGCGGCCGCGCCCGAAGCCGAACGAGGTGCTGGTGCGCGTGCGCGTCGCGGGCCTGAACCGCGCCGACCTCGCGGGTGCGGCACATCTCGCAGGCGGCACGCACAAGGCGGAGTCGGTCTTCATCCCGGGCCTCGACTGGTCCGGCGACGTGGCCGAAGTCGGCTCCGAGGTGAAGGGCGTGAAGGTCGGCGACCGCGTGATGTGCTCGGGCGGCGGCGGCTATGCGGAATACGCGGTGAGCGACTGGGGCCGCGTGCTGCCGTTCCCCGCCGGCAGCGTCACCTACGAGCAGGCCGCCACCATGCCGGTGGCGCTGATCACCATGCACGACGCGCTGGCCACCAACGGGCGCCTCAAGCGCGGCGAGACGGTGCTGATCCAGGGGGCGAGCTCCGGGGTGGGGCTCATGGGCCTGCAGATCGCCAAGCATCTGGGGGCGCGCCTGGTCATGGGCTCATCGACCAACGCCGGGCGGCGCCAGCGGCTGACCGAGTACGGCGCCGATCTCGCGATCGACACGACGGATGCGGGCTGGGTCGATCAGGTCACGAAGGCGACCGGCGGCAACGGGGTCGACCTCGTCGTCGACATGGTGAGCGGCAAGCTCGCCAACCAGACCCTGCAGGCGACGGCGATCCTGGGACGCATCGTCAATGTCGGCCGGCTCGGGGGTACGAAAGCGGAGTTCGACTTCAACCTGCATGCGCTGCGGCGCATCGACTATATCGGCGTCACCTTCCGCACGCGCTCGGCCGACGAGGTGCGCGAGATCCACCGCCGCATGCGCGCCGATCTGTGGGATGCGATCGCGGCGCGCAAGTTCAAGCTGCCGGTCGACAAGGTGTTCCCGCTCGACCAGGCCGAGCAGGCGCAGGCGCACATGCGCGCCAACGCCCATTTCGGCAAGATCCTCTTAAACGTGGCCGGCTAAAACAATCCGTCATGCCCGGACTTGTTCCGGGCATCCACGTCGTGCCGATAGTGTAAGCGTCTGCAACTCGCACGCCGACGTAGATGGCCGGGATAAACCCGGCCATGACGATAAGGAACGGGGAGCCTGCGTTCAGCCCGCCGCTTTCCTCGCCGCTTCGAGACCGGCATAGCTCGGCGACGGCGCCGCCATCAGGAAGCGGAAGCCTTCCTTGACGATGCGCTCGGCGTTCTTCACCTCGACATGCGGGTGGCCGCAGACGACGTTCGCGTCCTTGCAGGCCTTCACCACCTTGCCGATCCATTCGAGCACCACCGGGTGCTCGTACTGGCGCGGGAAGCCGAGCTCCTGGCTCAAGTCGCCTTCGCCGATCAGGACGGCTCCGATGCCCGGCACCTTCTTGAGGATCTCGGGCAGGTTGGTGATGCCGACCGTGTCCTCCATCTGGATGATGACGAAGACCTCGCCCTTGGGGTTGAGCGGCCACACATCGGCGCGGCTGTAGTACTCCTGCTGCGTCAGGCCCCAGTAGCGCGCGGCCGTGGTCGGCCCGTCGCCGCGGATGCCGGCAGGTTCGTATAGGGGAGCAGACTTCAGGCGCGGATAGCGGCAGGCGGCGACGGCGTTGTACGCCTCCTCGACCGTGCTGATATGCGGCCACACGATGCCGTAGGCGCCGAGGTCGAGCGCCTGCTTGGCGAGCCACTGGTTCTTCTCGGCGCCGTTGGGCGGGATGCGCACCATCGGCGTCACTCCGGGCGCCAGCGAGCCGGAATCGACGATCTGCCGGCGGTTGAGCATGTACTGGAAGCAGTCGCGCAAGGCGCGGCCGTCCCAGAAATTGTGCTCCATCTCGAACACGACGCCGTCGTATTTCGAGGTGCTCATGGCCAGGGCGGAATTGATTTCCGCCGGCGAGAACGCGGTGAAGGTGGGCTTCCCCTGCTCGAGTGCGCGGATCACCCCGTTCAGGCGTGGAAGTTCGGCCATGCTGCGCTGCCTCCTAAAGCTGAATTTCCGGCGACCGCCGGAGGCCCGACTTTAGACGATCCCCATATCCCCAGGAAAGCCCGGAGCCGGGTTTCACGGCGCCACGACGTACCAATACCTCGCGGCATAGCCCTGCTTGTCGACTCTTTCGAGCCTGCGGACGATCTCGGGCTTTCCCCCGCGGCAATGCCATTCGAACACCGTGCGCAGGCCCGTGACGTAAGCCGGCACGATGTCGTCGTCGGGGTGCTCGCGACAATAAGACACGACGCCTTGTCCCGGCCGACGGTTCGGGTCGGCCTTTTCTCCGCAGGGAAGATTGGCGCCGTAAAAGCAGGCGAGCACGCGCCCGTCGGCGCAGCGCCACGCCGCGTGCTTGAACACCTCGAGCGGCGTGTCGTCCGGCGAGTCCTCTGCTTTCTTGAGCGCGCGCGCCATCCAGTCCGGGACCGCCGGCCCGCGATAGCGCGCGTCGGGCTTGTCGATGGTGCGGACCGCCGCACAGTACGGAGCAGGATCGTCGTAGGCGGCTGCGGCGGACGCGGGGCCGGCGAGCCCGGCGAGGGCGATCGCCACGAAGGCGATCCGGCGGACGCTCATGCGGTCTTCTGCTCGGAGACGCCCAGCTCTTTGCTCATCTGCTCGCGCATCAGGAACTTCTGCACCTTGCCGGTGACGGTCATCGGGAAGGCGTCGACGAACTTGATGTAGCGCGGAACCTTGTAGTGGGCGATCTGGCCCTTGCAGAACTCCTGGATCTCCGCCGGCGTGGCCGTCATGCCGGGCTTGAGCTTCACCCAGGCGCACAGCTCCTCGCCGTATTTCGTATCCGGGACGCCGATGACCTGCACCGCCTCGATCTTGGCATGGCGGAACAGGAACTCCTCGATCTCGCGCGGATAGACGTTCTCGCCGCCGCGGATGACCATGTCCTTGATGCGGCCGACGATGTTGACGTACCCCTCCGCGTCGATCGTCGCGAGATCGCCGGTGTGCATCCACCGCGCCTTGTCGATCGCCTGGGCGGTCTTGTCCGCATCGTCCCAGTAGCCCAGCATCACGGAATATCCGCGCGTGCACAGCTCGCCCGGCATGCCGATGGGGACGATGCGCCCGTCGCCGTCGACGATCTTGATCTCGACATGCGGGTGGATGCGCCCGACCGTGCCGACGCGCCGTTCGAGCGGATCGTCGTAGGAGGTCTGCGTGCTCACCGGGCTGGTCTCGGTCATGCCGTAGGCGATGGTCACCTCGCGCATGTTCATCTCATCGACGCAGCGCTTCATGACCTCGATCGGGCACGGCGAACCGGCCATGATTCCGGTGCGCAGGCTCTTGAGGTCGAAGCGCTTGAACTCGGGGTGGCCGAGCTCGGCGATGAACATGGTGGGCACGCCGTAGAGCGCCGTGCAGCGCTCGGCCTCCACGGTCTCGAGCGTCGCCAGCGGATCGAAGCCCTCGCCGGGATAGACCATGGCCGCGCCGTGGGTGATGCAGGCGAGATTGCCCAGCACCATGCCGAAGCAGTGGTAGAGCGGAACCGGGATGCACACTTTGTCCTGGTCGGACAGGCGCTGCGCCTCGCCGATGAAATAGCCGTTGTTGAGGATGTTGTGGTGGGTGAGGGTCGCCCCTTTGGGGGCGCCCGTCGTGCCGCTGGTGAACTGGATGTTGATCGCGTCGTCGAACTGCAGCTTGGGCTGCAGCTCGGCCAGCATGGCGCGGTGGCGGTCCCCGCCTTTGGCCAGGACGTCGTCGAAGCGGAAATAGCCCGGTGTGTCGCCGGCACCGATGCGGATCAGGGTCGCCAGCGCCGGCACGCGCTTGGCGCGCACCTGGCCTTGTGTCGAGCGCTCGATCTCGGGCATCAGCTCGCGCAGCATGCCGAGATAGTCGCTGGTCTTGAACCGCTCGGCGGTGATCAGCGCCTTGCAGCCCACCTTGTTGAGCGCGTATTCGAGCTCGTAGACCCGGTAGGCGGGGTTGATGTTCACCATCACGAGCCCCGCCTTCGCAGTTGCAAACTGCGTGATCACCCATTCGGCGTTGTTGGGTGACCAGATGCCGATGCGATCGCCGGGCGACAGGCCGAGCGCCAGGAGACCGGCGGCGAGCGCGTCGACGCGCTCCTGAAGCTCGCCGTAGGTCCAGCGGATGTTCTGCTGGCGCACGATCAGGGCCGGGCGGTCGCGCCAGCGCCGCGCCGCGGCGTCGAAATAGACGCCGATCGTGTCGCCGATCAGGGGCACCGTCGAGGCGCCGTGGACGTAGCTTTGAGTCAGTCTCGCCATGCGCGTCCTCCCGCTATTTGTTGCGGCCATTCTGCCTCAACTCCGGGTCCACCACTCGCACAAATCTTATGCATCCTCCTACGTCGCTAAGTGCAGCGCGCCATTAGGAGATTTCGACAAGACTGGTGGTCCTTGCGGGAGCGCGGGGCCGCTCTCCGGGGGCGCCCGCGTGTCATTGTGCTGCAGTGCAAACACATGTATTGAAACGGCTCGGTACCGGGCAATCCTCAAGAGGCCAATGTGACTGGCGCCAAGGTCATCGATGTGCGGCGGATGATGTCGGCCGCCGCCGTGCTTGCGGCGGTGCTGGCCGCGGCGCCGGGGTTCGCCCAGCAGCCGCCGGCAAGGCCGCCGGCCGTGGGCGTCGTCACGGCGGTCCGCAAGCCGGTGACGCAATCGAGCGAGTACGTGGGGCGCATCCAGGCTGTCGAACGGGTGAACCTGATCGCGCGCGTGGCCGCCTATCTCGACGAGCGCTTGTTCACCGAAGGGGCGGAGGTCAAGAAGGGCGACCTGCTCTACAAGCTCGAGCAGGGCCCGTTCCAGGCCGACGTGCAGGCCAAGCAGGCGGTGGTGACGCAGATGAAGGCGCAGCACGTCAATGCGGCGGCCCAGCTCTACCGCGCCAAGACCCTGCTGAACACGCCGGCCGGGCTGCCGTCGAACGTCGATGCCGCCACCGCCACCGAGGCGTCGCTGACCGCGCAGATCATAGGCGCCGAAGCGCAGCTCCAGGAGGCGCAGATCAATCTCGGCTACACCGAGATCCGGGCACCCATCGACGGCAAGATCGGCCGCTCGGCCGTGACCGTCGGCAACTACGTCACGCCGAACTCGGGCGTTCTGGCGACGATCGTCAGCCAGGACCCGATGTACGTCATCTTCGCTGTCTCCTCGCGCACCGCGATCGCGCTCGGCAAGCACGCCGCCGAGAGCGCGGGAGGCGGCGCGCTGATCAAGATCCGCCTGCCGGACGGCCGTATGTACGGCCAGACCGGCACGCTCGACTTCATCGACAATACGGTCGCCGGCAACACCGACACGATCACCCTGCGCGGCCGCCTCGCCAATCCGCGGCTCACCGAATCGAAGGCGGGCGGGGTCGCGCGCGAGCTGGTCGACGGCGAATTCGTGACCGTGATCCTCGAGGACGTCCAGCCGATCGAAGCCCTGACGCTCCCGCGCGCGGCTGTGCTCGCCGACCAGAGCGGGGAATATGTCTACGTCGTCGACGCCGACAACAAGGCCCAGCAGCGGCGGATCCAGTTCCGCCCGGCCTCGCCGAGCGAGATCGCGGTGACGAGCGGCCTGGCCGACGGCGAACGCGTGATCGTGGAGGGCATCCAGCGGGTCCGCCCCGGCCAGCCGGTCTCACCCGGACCCGCCGGTCCGGACGCCCCGGCGGCGGCGTCGCCGCGCGGCTGAGGCGGGGAGCATGATCTCCGCGGTCTTCATCCGGCGTCCGCGCCTGGCCGTCGTGATGGCCGTGGTCATCACGTTTGCGGGGGCGATCGCGCTGACGCGCATCCCGGTGGCCCAGTTCCCCGACATCGTGCCGCCGCGCGTGCAGGTGAGCGCCAACTATCCGGGCGCGTCGGCCGCGGTCGTCGAGGCGGCGGTGGCCCAGCCGCTCGAGGCGCAGATCGTCGGCGTCGACAAGATGATCTACATGAAGTCGACGAGCGGCAACGACGGCAGCTACAACCTGACCGTCAGCTTCGCCGTCGGCACGAACCCCGATGCCGACACGGTCAACGTCAACAACCGCGTTCAGACGGCGCTGCCGCAGCTGCCGCAGCAGGTGCAGCTGCAAGGCCTGACCGTGATCAAGCGCTCGGCCGCGGTGCTGCAGTTCCTCAATTTCTACAGCGAGGACGGCACGCTGAGCCCGGTGTTCATCACCAGCTACGCGACCTTGAACGTGCTGGATGAGCTTTCGCGCGTCGCGGGTGTCGGACAGGTCCTGCTGTTCGGCCGGCTCAATTATTCGATGCGCATCTGGTTCGACACCGAGCGGCTGACCAATCTCGGCCTGTCGCCATCGGATGTCGTGCAGGCGATCCAGGCGCAGAACGTCCAGGCGCCGGTGGGGCGCATCGGTGCACGGCCGGTCGGCAACGATCAGCAGTTCCAGCTGAACGTCCAGACGCAGGGCACGCTGACCACGCCCGAGCAGTTCGGCAAGATCGTGCTGCGCGCCAATCCCGACGGCACCGTGCTGCGCCTCTCCGATGTGGCACGCGTGGAACTGGGCGCGCAGAACGAGGACACCGAGACCCGCCTCAACGGCCGGCCGGCGGTCGGCGTGGCGCTCTATCTGGCGCCCGACGCCAACGCCGTCCAGACCTCGGCTGCGGTGACCCGCACCTTGGCGCGGCTGAGCGAGCGCTTCCCGGCCGGGCTCAAGGCCCGCGTCGTCTATGACTCGACCCTCTTCGTCAACGACACGATCCACGAGGTGATGTGGACTCTGGGGGCCGCCTTCATCCTTGTCGTGATCGTCGTCTTCCTGTTCCTCGGAAATCTGCGCGCCACCATCATCCCCGCGGTCGCCGTGCCGGTGAGCCTGATCGGCACCTTCGCGGCGCTGCTGGCGCTGGGCTATTCCGCCAACACCGTCTCTCTCCTGGCCATGGTGCTGGCGATCGGCATCGTGGTCGACGACGCAATCGTCGTCGTGGAGAACGTCGAACGCGTCCTGGACGAAGACCCGCACGTCCCGCCGGCGGAGGCCACGCTCAAGGCCATGGGCCAGATCACCGGGCCCATCATCGCCATCACCCTGGTCCTGCTCTCGGTGTTCGTGCCGGTGGCGTTCATCCCCAGCATCTCGGGGCAGCTCTTCCGCCAGTTCGCGGTCACCATCAGCGTCGCGATGCTGATCTCGGCCGTGAACGCGCTCACCCTGTCGCCAGCCCTGTGCGCGGTGTTCCTGCGGCATGAGCCGAAGAAACACGGGCCGATCGCCTGGGTGATGCGCGGGATCGATGCCGTGCGCGACGGCTATGCCGCCGTCGTCGCGCGCCTGGTGCGCATGAGCCTCCTGTCGCTGGTTGCGGTCCTGGCCTGTGCCGCCGCCACGTACGCGCTGTCGCGCATCACGCCGACCGGCTTCCTGCCCGAAGAGGACCAGGGCGCCTTCTTCCTCAACGTCCAGCTTCCCGACGGCGCCTCGGTGTCGCGCACCAGCGAATCGGTGCGCCAAGTCGAGCAGATGCTGCGCAAGCTGCCGCAGATCCAGGATACGTTCGCCGTGGTCGGCTTCTCGTTGCTCGATTCCGGCAACGAGCCCAACGCCGCCTTCGTCGTGGCGAAGCTCAAGCCGTTCGAGGACCGGCGGGCGGCCACGGATTCCGCGCAGGCGCTGATCCGCCGCATGTTCGCCGAGGGCCAGCAGGTGCGCACGGCGGCGATCGTGCCGTTCAACCTGCCGCCGATCATCGGTCTCTCCACCAGCGGCGGCTTCGAGTATCAGCTCGAGGCTTTGCAGGGCCAGGACCCGGTCCAGCTCGGCAGCGTCATGCAGGGCATCGTCGCGGCGGCCAACCAGGACAAGCGGCTGGCGCGCGTGTTCTCGACCTTCACCGCGTCCACGCCATCCGTCTATCTCGACATCGACCGCGAGAAGGCGCAGGCGCTGGGCCTCAGCATGACCGACGTGTTCACGGCTCTGCAGGCCACGCTCGGCGGCTACTTCGTCAACAACTTCAATATGTATGGCCGGACGTGGCAGGTGAATATCGAGGGCGAGGCGAGGAACCGCCGCGAGCTCGACAACATCTGGCAGATCCACGTGCGCAACAAGGCGGGCGAGATGGTGCCGATGCACTCGATCGCCGATTTGCGCTTCGTCCTCGGGCCGCAGGTCATCACGCGCTACAACAACTACCGCTCGATCACCATCAACGGCAGCCCCGCACCCGGCGGCTCGTCGAGTGCGGCGCTGGGCGCCATGCAGGACGTCTCGGCCAGGACCTTGCCGCCCGGCTACGGCTTCGAGTGGACGGGGACCGCGTTCCAGGAGCACGAGGCGACCGGCCAGACGGGGCCGATCCTGGCGCTCGCGGTCGTGTTCGCTTACCTGTTCCTCGTCGGGCTCTACGAGAGCTGGATGATCCCGGTGCCGGTCCTGATGTCGGTCGTGGTCGGCGTGCTGGGCGCCTATGCCGGCATCATCGCGGCCGGGCTGACGCTCGATCTCTACGCGCAGATCGGCCTCGTGGTGCTCATCGCGCTTGCAGCCAAGAACGGCATCCTGATCGTCGAGTTCGCGCGCGATCAGCGCGCGCAGGGCATGGCCATCGCCGAGGCCGCCGTGCTTGGCGCGCGCATGCGCTTCCGCGCGGTCATGATGACCTCGATCGCCTTCATCCTCGGCCTCGTGCCGCTGGTCTTCGCCAAGGGTGCCGCCGAGATCAGCCGCCGCGGCGTCGGCACGTCCGTGTTCGCGGGCATGCTGGTCGCGACCACGGTCGGCGTGTTCCTGATCCCGATGCTCTACGTGGTGTTCCAGCGGCTGCGCGAGCGGCGCTTCGGCTGGCTGCCGCTCCGCCGGGGCAAGCCGCCCGCGGTGACGAACGACCAGCGCCCGCCTGCCGATCGCGCGGCAGCCGAATAGGTCCGGGTCAGGTCACCACCACCACCCGCGCGTCGCCTTGGCGCTTGAGGACGTTGAGCCCCACGTCGCTGGTGTGGCGGCGCAGCAGGATGTCGACCTCGCTGTCGCCCAGGCGCAGCCGGCGCAGGTGCAGCTCGTCGATGAACTCAGGCAGCATCGGCCGCTCGAAGCGGATCTCGCGCCGCGCGTAGTCGCAGCGCAACCCCAGGCAGGCCTCGAGCAGGGCGAGCGGCGTGGCACTCGCCCAGGCCTGAGGCACGCACGCCACCGGGTAGAAGGTCGGCCCGCGGCCGCGGCGCCGGTTGAAGCCGCAGAACAGCTCCGGCAGCCGCGAGTGGTCCATGTACTGAAGCGTATCGAACAGCCCGCCGAACACCCGCAGCGCCTCGCGCTTGAAGCCATACCGGCCCAGGCCCAGCGCGATCAGCGCGTTGTCGTGCGGCCACACCGAGCCGTTGTGATAGGACATCGGGTTGTAGCGCTTCTCGGCCGCCGAGAGCGTCCGGATGCCCCAGCCCGACCACGAATTGCGGTCCATCAGGGTCTGGGCGACGCGCGCCGCCCGCTCGGGTGAGGCGATGCCCGAGAACAGGACCTGGCCGGCGTTCGAGCTGCGCACCCGGCACGGCCGCTTCTGGCCGTCGAGGGCGATCGCGTAGGTGCCGAGGTCCTCGCACCAGAATTTTTCCTCGAATTGCCGGCGAAGCTGTGCCGCCTGGTGCTCGAGACGCGTGCCGAGTGCCGTGTCGCCCAGCGCGTGGGCCATGAGCGCCGCCTGATGCCGGGCGGCGTAGACATAGCCCTGCACCTCGCAGAGTGCCACGCCGTCGCCGGCGAGCGTGCCGTCGGCATGCGAGATCGAATCGCCGGAATCCTTCCAGCCCTGGTTGGTCAGGCCCTTGCCCGTGCGCGCGCGATATTCGAGGAAACCGTCGCGGTCGGGATCGCCGTAGGTGTCGATCCAGTGGAGCGCCGCCTCGATGTTCGGCCACAGCGCATCGATGGTTTCCCAGTCGCCGGTGCGCTCGAAATACTTTCCGGCCAGCAGCACGAACAAGGGCGTGGTGTCGACGCTGCCGTAATAGAGCGAGAACGGCACCTCGCCCAGCCGCGCCATCTCGCCGCGCCGGGTCTCGTGCAGGATCTTGCCGGGCTCGGCGTCGGCCGCGGGATCGTCCGTCTTGGCCTGCGTGGCGGCGAGGAATTTCAGCACGCCCTTGGCGACCGCGGGGTCGAACCACAGCATCATGAGGGCCGTGATGATCCCGTCGCGCCCGAACGCCGTGCTGAACCATGGGATTCCGGCGTAGGGATACGGTCCGTGCTCGGTATCCGTCATCAGCATATAGAGGTCGGCGACCGACCGGCACAATGTGCGGTTCAGCAGCACGTTCGAGGTTTCGATCATCGCGGTGCGCGCCGTCGAGCGGCGCAGCGCCCGCCGCGCCGCATGCAGGGCCTTGAAGAACTCATCGGGCCCGGCGTGCACGTCGCGGTCGAAGCTGACGGTCACGAAGAAGGATTTGCGCTCGTGTGCGTCGAGCTCGATGTCCCACGTGGCGGCTTCTTCGGTCAGCGAGGACGGGGGCGGGGTCAGCACGACACGGGTCGAGGATTCGTATCCATCGAGCGCCCGGTAGCGCAGGACGACGGTGTCGCCTGCGCTGCCCTCGACCTTCGGCAGCTCGACGCGGATCGTGCCGCGCCGCTCGCGCTGGATGCCGCGCACCTCGAACAGGTCGGCGAAGTCCGCCGCGAACCGTAACGTCAGGCGGATGCGGTGCGGGCTGCGGTCGAAATTCTCGGCCGCGATGCGCTCGTAGCAGCATGATTCGTACAGGAACTTCGAGCGGATCAGGTGAATGGTCTCGCGCGACAGCGCCAGCTGGCCGCCGCGATAGACATCGGGGTTGGCGAGGTCGACGGTGAGGACGGCGTTGTCGTCCTGCAAGGTCGAGCTCAGCAGGAGCGGCCGCCGGTTGTCGAGCAGGAGCTCGAGGCCCGAGAGGTAGCGCGTGTCCTCGTGGTACACGCCCTCCGGGCTGCCGGGGGCCTCGATGACATCGCCGTAGTGGTCGAATACCGCGAACGTGTTGCCGTGCTTCAGGGTGCGCGGCCGGCGCTCGAGGATCGACGACGTGGCCGGAATGTAGAACTGCACGCCGGGATCGTCGGTCGTCTCGTCCGGCGCATCGCGGTGTGGCTTGAGATCGGTTTGCTGGTTCATTGTTTCTCGAGTTGCGTCAGGCGGGTGGTGGCGGAGGGAGGCTGGTGCCAAGCCTCCCAGGCCACGCCGAAAAGTCGAGAATCAATTCGAAGTTGCGCGGTACTTCGATGCTGTTACGCCTCATCGACGACCTCGCCGGGCCGGGTCTCCGGCATGACCAGCAGCACGCCGAGGAAGCCGAGGGCGGCCACCAGCGACATGCCGCCGAACGCCAGCCCGCTGCTGAAACGGTCCGTGATATAGCCCGCGATCGTCGAGCTGAACGAGGCGCCGATCCCGACCATCGTGCCGACGAGCCCCAGGGCCGCGTTGAAATGGCCGGTGCCGCGCGTCGTGTCGGCTACGATGAGCGGCAGCATGACGCCGAGCACGGCACCCGAGACGCCGTCGAGGATCTGGACCACGACGAGAAGCCACGGATTGACCACCACGGCGAACAGGGCACCGCGCACGGCGAGTGCCGCAAAGCCGATGAGGAGCAGGCGCCGGCGGCCCCAGGTATCGGCTTTCCGCCCGACCCAGGGCGAGAACAGGGCCACGATGATCTGCGGGACGACGATGCAGGCGGCGATCAGGGTCGTGGCCCACTCGGCCGTGCGCATCGTCAGCATGCTTCCCATGAGCGGCAGCATGGCGGCGTTGGCCAGATGAAACAGCACGATGCAGCCGCCGAAGATGAGCAGCGGCTTGTTGTCGATGATGCCGTGCAGCTTCGAGGCCTTGCGGTTCGACAGCGGGGGCGGTTCCGCCAGTCCTCCGACGGCGCGCACCGGATCGATATCCTGGGGCCGGATCCACCGCAGCGCGGCCATCGCAGGGAGGGCCAGCACGGCGGTCACCACGAACACCGCGCGGTCGGAGATCAGGCGGCCGCAGGCGCCCATGATGGCAGCGGCGAGGCCGTTGCCGATCGAGCCGAAGCAGGCGTTGCGGCCCAGACGCTCGCCGATCGCGGTCCGGCCCACGAGGCCGAGGCTGATGGTCGCGATCACCGGGCCCATGACGCAGCTGGCGAGGCTGTGCAGCACCTCGGCCAGAAGAACCACCGGGAAGATGGGTGCGGCCGCGAGCAACGTGGCGCTGACCGCGATCGTGCCCACGGCGAACGCGGCCACCAGCCGCTTGGAACGGGCCGCATCCACCAAGGCTCCGCCCGGCACCTGGCCGAACAGCGAGGCCATGCTCGCCACGGTCAGCACGATCCCGATCTCGACCTGCGTCCATTTCTGCTCGGTGAGATAGACGGCAATGAACGGGCCGAATCCCGTCTGGACGTTGGCGATGAAGAAGTTCAGCCCGTCCAGGCCGGCCAGACTTTGCGGCGACGGCGCCGGGCGATGATGGACGGACACGGCAGGCTCTAGTCGTACGGGATGGGCT
>DATJPD010000165.1:0-30520 GCA_035506575.1 Alphaproteobacteria bacterium | reverse complement strand
TTCTTCGATCCCTGACGGAAATGGGCCTGCCCCCGGATCGCGTGACCTTGTCCTCGGAGACGAGTGCTGCCGCACAGACCAATGAGGTGCAGCTCTTCGTGCGCTGAGCCGACGGCTGGTTCCGGAAAGGCCGCTTCCCCGGGGAAGCGGCCTTTTTCATTGCCGGCTTTTCGGCTCTCGGCTTAAATCCCGAATAAGGGCTTCCCCCGAGGATTCCGCCGCTCATGGCCAATGCCTACAACAAGATGTTTCCGGTCTCGTGGCACGAGTTGCACCGCGACGCCAAGGCGCTCGCGTGGAAGCTCGTGGCCGGCGGCCCGTGGCAGGGCATCGTCGCCATCACCCGCGGCGGGCTCGTGCCGGCGGCGATCGTGGCGCGCGAGCTCGATGTGCGGCTGATCGATACCGTCTCGGTGGCTAGCTACGACCACATGACCCAGAATGCCGGGCGCATCCTCAAGAGCGTCTCGCCCTCGGTCATCGGCGGCGATGCCGCGCAGCTCAAGCACTGGCTGATCGTCGACGATCTCGTCGACACGGGCGGCACGGCGCGCATCGTCCGCGAGCTCCTGCCGGGGGCGCATTTCGCCACGGTGTACGCGAAGCCAGCCGGCAAGCCGATGGTCGACACTTACATGACCGAGGTGAGCCAGGACACCTGGATCCTCTTCCCCTGGGACACCGAGCCGCAATTCGCCCCGCCGATTGCCGCGGCGAACGCACCCGGGGCTTCCCGCTGACCAAGCCTTCGGGCGCCCGCCTGCCGCTGCTCGGGCCGGCCCTCATCCTCGGCCTGGCGCTTGGCTGGGGCCTCAACTGGCCGGCGATGAAGGTGGGGCTCGCGGAATTCCCGCTCTGGACGTTCCGCGCCTCCTCCTGCCTTGTCTCCGGGCTGTGCCTCCTCGCGATCGCGCACCTCACGGGCTCCGCACTTCTGCCGCGGCCGCAGGAATGGCGCGGCATGGCGATCGCGGCCCTGTTCAACATCACGGCCTGGCAGATGTTCATCGCCGCGGGCTTGCGCCTCACCGGCTCCGGCGAGGCCGCGGTCGTGGCCTTTACCATGCCCCTGTGGGCGGTGTTTTTCGCCTGGCTGTTCCTGCGCGAGCCGCTTGGCCTGCGCGGTGCCGCGGCGCTGGCGCTCGGCCTCGCGGGCATCGCCGTGCTGATGACGCGAGACATGGCCGCCCTCATCCGCGCCCCGGCGGGCGTGGCATTGATCCTGGCCGGCGCCATTGGCTGGGCGATCGGCACGTTGATTCAGAAGCGCCGGCACTTCTCGCTGAACGCGATGGCGCTGGCCGGCTGGCAGCTGACCATCGGCGCGCTCCCCATGGTCGCCATGGTCCCGATCCTCGAGCCCCTGCGCTTCCCCGTCGTCAGCACGACGGCCTGGCTCATGTGGGCCTACACGACGTTCCCCGCCCTCGTGTTCTGCTACGCGGCGTGGTTCCAGGTCGTGAAGCTGATGCCGGTGACCGTGGCCTCGATCAGCGTCCTCCTGGTGCCGGCGGTCGGCGTCCTGAGCGGCGCTTTCATCCTGGGCGAGCCGCTCGGCTTGCGCGAGGTCACGGCACTGGTGTTGATCGGTGCCGCGCTGGCGCTCGTCCTCCTGCTGCCGGCGCGCCGCGAGGCCACCGCCGCGGCGTAAGGGCTCAGGCGCCGAGCAACTCGAGACTGGCCGCCGCCATCACTTTGGCCGCGGCCACCATGTCATCGATGATGATGAACTCGTCGGGCTGGTGGGCGATCTCGAGCAACCCCGGCCCGTAGGCGACGCAATCGCGCAGGTGGCCGATGCGCGCCACGTGCTTCTGGTCGTAGGTCCCCGGGCTCGCGATATGCGCCGGCGCCCGGCCGAGCACCCGGCCGATGGCGGCATCGAGCGCGCGGACCACCGGCGCCTCGGCCTCGGTCATCGTGGGGTGAAAGGTCATGATGTCGCGGCTCGACCACGCAAGTCCCGGACGTGCCTCCGTGACGCGGTCGAGCAGATCGGCGACCTCCCGCTTCACATCGTCGAGCGATTCCTCGATGAGAAATCGCCGGTCGAGGACGAGCCGGCACGATTCGGCGACCAGCGGGCTCGGCAGTCCCCGATAGGATTCATCCAGGCCGCCGTGCAGCGAGTTGAAGTTGAGGGTCGAGACGCGAGCCCCCGCGGGCTCGACCGGCATGCGCGTGCGCCGCGCATCGAGCTTCGGGTAGAGCTCGGCTTCGACGGCGGCGAGGAAAGCCGCCATGCCGCGGATGGCACTGACGCCGAGGAACGGCATGGAGCCGTGCGCCACCCTGCCCTTGATCTCGATCTCGGCCCACCACACGCCGCGATGGCCGAGGCACACCCGGTCCACATTGAGCGGCTCGGGAATGATCACGTGGTCGACGCGCGGCTTCGAGAAATAGCCGCGCTCGGCCAGCCAGGCGACCCCGCCATAACCGCCTGTCTCCTCGTCCGCCGTTCCCGAGATCTCGATCGCCCCGCGCCACGGCAGCCCGTCATCGAGGATCGTCTCGGCGGCGATGATCGCCGCCGCGAGTCCGCCCTTCATGTCCGACGTGCCGCGGCCGTACAGCCTGCCCTCGCGCACGACGCCGGCGAACGGGTCGACGGTCCAACCGCGGCCGGCCTCGACCACGTCGATATGGCCGTTGAAATGCACGCAAGGGCCGGCCCCGCGTCCTTCGATGCGCGCCACGACGTTGACTCGCGGATGGCGGTCGCTGTCGCCCGGCGTGCCCACGGCGCGCGGGTACTCGACCGTGAAGCCGCGCCCGGCCAGGCGCCGGCCGATCAGCTCCGCGCACGGGGCGTAGGCGTCGCCCGGCGGATTGACCGTCGGCACGCGCACGAGTTCGCGCGCGAGATCGACGAGCTCCGCGCGGCGCTCATCTATGCGCGCGAACACGCGCTCGAGAGACGAAGACGCGGAAGCTGAAATCGTCGCCATAATCTGCGAGGCTAGGAGGGTTCGCCCCCAGGGTCAACGAACCAACGGGGCCAATGAACCAACGGGCTATCGATGATCGAGCTGTGGCGCCGCCTGATGCTTATCAGTATTGCCGGCCTGCCGTGGGCCGGCGGGGCCGCAGCGGCCGACGCTGAGACCGTCCCGGCTGCGATCAGTTTCGTGGTCAATCGCGACGGCACGCCGATCGGGACCCACCGCGTGTCCTTCCATACCGAGCCCGGACCGGACGGCGAGCGGCTGATCGTCGACATCGACATCAACATCACGGTCAAGGCCGCCTTCGTCACCCTCTATCGCTACGGGTACACGTGCCGCGAGACCTGGAAAGGCGGCAGGCTCCTCGCCCTTGAAGCGACGACGAACGATGACGGCAAAAAAACGGTTCTGCACGTGCGCGCGACCGAGGCCGGGCTCGAGGTCGACGGCCCCGATGCACATTACGTCGCACGGCCGGACACGCTGCCCGACAGCTACTGGCACCCCGACACGATCAAGCATCGGCACTTCATCGACGGCGAGAACGGCAAGCCAGTCGACCTGATCTCCACGCCGGCCGGTCACCGCACGATCACCGTTGACGGAAGGCCGATCGAGCTGGCCCTGTATCAGCTTTCGGGGGAGACCACGGGCGAGATCGGCTACGGACCCGGCGGACAGTGGCTGGCGCTCCGCGAGCAGACCCACGGCTCGGACATTCTCTACGTACTCCAGCCGCGGTAGACCGTCCCCGTTTTCTCCGCTGCCGGGGTTTGCTAGAACTCAGCACTCCCAGGCTCGGAGATCATCGTGACATTCGGTGCGGCCGGCGCGCGGGCTTCTTGGTGCCGCGTTCGATGCGCCCTGCTGGCGGCGGCTCTGGCGCTGTGGGCCGCAGGCGCCGCGGCGCAGCAGCCGCCCGAGCCGGAAGGCCCCAGCCGGGTCACGCCCAAACGGGCCTCGGTTGCCACGAAATACATGGCGGCCGCGGCCAACCCGCTGGCGGCCGAGGCGGGACGCGAAATCCTGCGGCAGGGCGGCAGCTCCGTCGACGCCGTGATCGCGATGCAGCTGGTGCTGAACCTGGTCGAACCGCAGTCCTCGGGCATCGGCGGCGGCGCGTATCTCGTGCAGTACGACGCCTCGCGCAAAGCGATCGCTACCTATGACGGGCGCGAGACCGCCCCGGCCGAGGCGACGGCGGACCTGTTCCTGGACGCTAACGGCCAGCCGCCGTCCTCCTACAACGATGCCCGGGCGGGCGGACGCGCTGTCGCAACCCCCGGCCTCTTGCGCATGCTGGAGATGGCGCATCGCGATTATGGCCGGCTGCCGTGGGGCCGGCTGTTCGAGCCGGCGATGCGGCTGGCCGAGTCCGGGTTCGTCATCTCGCCGCGGCTCGCCAGCTTGATCGCGGCCGAGCCGCAGCTGCGCGAGTTCCCCGCGGCGGCCGCGTATTTCTTCCATTCCGACGGCACCCCGCGGCCGGCCGGCGAGCGCCTCGCGAACCCGCAGTTCTACGAGACCCTGCGCATCATCGCGAACGGCGGCGCGGACGCCTTCTATCGCGGCCAGATCGCGCGCGACGTGGTCGCCGCCGTCAACGACCCGAAGGCCCAGGGCCCGGCCGGCCACGCGGGTACGCTGTCGGCTGCCGATCTGGTACTCTATCGCGCGGTCAAGCGGGACCCTGTCTGCGTCGTCTATCGCGGCCTGCATGTCTGCGGCATGGGTCCTTCCTCCTCGGGCGGCATCGCCGTCGCCCAGATCCTGGGCATCCTCGATCACTACACGTTGCGCGATCTTTCTCCGGGGTCGCTCGAGGCGGTGCACCTCATCTCCGAGGCGAGCAGCCTCGCCTATGCCGATCGTGCGCGTTACGTGGCCGACAGCGACTTCCTGTCGGTGCCTGTGAAGGGCCTGGTCGGCACCGCCTACCTGCAGCGCCGGGCCGCGGTCATCTCTCTCACCCATGCGATGGCGCATGCGGAGCCTGGGCGGCTCGGCACCCAGACCGGCGGGCTGCCCGATGTCGATGCCTCCCGCGAGGCGCCGTCGACCAGCCACGTCACCGCGGTCGACGCCGCGGGCAATGCGACCGCGATGACCACGACCATCGAGGGCGCCTTCGGCTCGCGGCTGTTCGTGCGCGGCTTCCTGCTGAACAACGAGATGACCGATTTTTCGTGGCGGCCGGCGATCAACGGCGTGCCGGCGATCAACCGGATCGAGCCCGGCAAGCGGCCGCGCAGCTCGATGGCGCCGACCATCGTCACCGACCGCGAGGGACGTCTCGTACTGACCGTGGGATCTCCAGGCGGCCCACGTATCATCCCCTATGTGGTGCAGGCGCTGATCGGCGCGATCGACTGGCGGCTCAACATGCAGGAGGCGGTGAGTCTGCCGCATTTCGTCGACATGAACGGACCGGTCGAGCTCGAGCAGGGTACCTCGATCACCGAGCTCACTGCGGCGCTCAAGGCGCTCGGCCACGAGGTCCTGATCGAGCCGGAGACCAGCGGCCTGCAGGGCATCATGGTGGAGCGCCGCGGCAACAAGGTCCGCTACGTGGGTGGCGCTGACCCGAGACGCGAAGGAGAGGCGCTTGGCGACTGAGACTGCGACGCTCGCGCGGACCGACGACCGCCCGACGATCAGCCTGCTGCCTGGCCGGCACAAGCGGGCGCGCGCCGGCTATCCGTGGGTCTATTCGAACGAGATCGCGATGGACAACACGGCCAAGAAGCTGCGGCCGGGAACGCTCGTGCGGCTCGCGGCGGCGACCGGTGAGCCGCTCGGCGTCGCCATGTTCAACCCGCACACTTTGATCGCCGCGCGCATCCTCGACCGCGACCCTGCCGCGGTCATCGATGCGGGGTTTTTGCGCGAGCGGCTGGCGCGGGCTCACCGGCTGCGCGAACGCCTTTATCCGGGCGGCTTCTACCGCCTGGTTCATGCGGAGGCCGACGGCCTGCCGGGCCTCATCATCGACCGCTACGGCGAGGCGGCGGTGGTGCAGGCGAACACCGCCGGGATGGACCGGCTGCTCCCAGAGCTGCTCGCGGCCCTCGATGCGGAGATCGCACCCAAGACTGTCGTGCTGCGCAACGACAGCCCGGCGCGCGGCCTGGAGACCCTGGCAAGCGAGGTAAAACTCGCCAAGGGCGGGCTCGGCGGGCCCATCGAGGTCCTGGAAAACGGTTGCCGCTTCCTCGTCGACCTGCAAGGCGGGCAGAAGACTGGGTGGTTCTTCGACCAGCGCGACAATCGTGCCGCGGTGGCGCGGGTTGCCGCGGGCGGCAAGGTGCTCGACCTCTATACCTACGGCGGAGGCTTCGCGATCGCGGCAGCGCGCGCCGGCGCCAAGGACGTGCTGGCCATCGACCGCTCGGCTCCGGCGCTGGCGCTGGCCGGGGAGTCGGCGCGGCGCAACGGCGTGGAGGCGGTGTGCCGCTTCGCGCGCGGCGAGGCGTTCGAGGAGCTCGACCGCCGCGCCGGCGCGGGCGAGCGCTTCGAGGTGGTGATCGCCGATCCGCCTGCGTTCGTGAAGTCGCGCAAGGACCTCGCGGCGGGCTTGCGCGGCTATCGGAAGCTCGTGCGGCTTGCGGCCCAGGTGGTGGCACCCGGCGGGTTCCTCTTCATCGCCTCGTGCTCGCATAACGTCGAGCGCGCCATGTTCGACGACGAGGTGCGGCGCGGCTTGGCCGACGCCGAGCGGCCGGGCCGCATCCTGCTGGCAAGCGGCGCCGCGGCCGACCATCCGACGCATCCGGCCCTTCCGGAATCGGTCTACCTCAAGGCATCGTTGATCCAGCTGGACTGAGCTTCAGGCCGGGAGGAGATATCGCATGAACCGACCGACATGGCGCGAAGCTCTCGCCGCCGAGACGCCGCTGCTGCTGCCGGTGGCGCACGACGCGCTTTCGGCACGGATCATCGAGCGCGCCGGATTCCGCGCCTACTCGATCGGCGGGCTTGCGCTCGTGGGCACCCGCTATGCGCTGCCGGATGTCGGCCTCGTCGGTCTCGGCGAGATGAGTGCGGGCATGCGCGACATCACGGCCGCCTCACGCCTGCCCGTGCTCGTCGACGGCGACGACGGCTATGGCGACGTCAAGAACGTCACGCGCACCATCCGCACCTACGAGGAGATGGGGGCGGCCGCGATTTTCATCGAAGACCAGACCTCGCCCAAGCGCTGCGGCCACATGGCCGGCAAATCGGTCATTCCGGCCGAGCTGATGGCAGCGAAGCTGCGTGCCGCCGCCGCCGCGCGCGAGCGCGGAATTTTCCTGGTGGCGCGCACCGATGCGCGCGCCGTGCACGGCCTCGACGACGCGCTGCGCCGGGGCGAGCTCTATCTCAAATCCGGTGCCGACGGCGTGTTCATCGAGGCCCCGCAGACGCTCGAGGAGCTGGCGCGCGTCGGCTCCGAGTTCCGCCACGTGCCGCAGATCGCCAACATGATCGAGGGCGGACGCACGCCGATCATTCCGCCCGCGGAGCTCCTGGGCATGGGCTTCTCGATGGTGGCCTATCCGACGAACCTACTGTTCCGCATCGTCGCCGCGATGCAGAAGGGCTTGGCCGAGCTCAAGGCCGGGCGTCCGATGACGGGCGCGGACGGGGTCAGCTTCGACGACTTCAAGGAGATCGTCGGCTTTCCCGATTGGGCGCAAGTCGAAGACCGCGCGCGCTGACCCTCACTCGGCCGCCTGGCCCCGCCGCAGGGCGACCGGCGGCAGTTCGATGCGGAACGTGGTGCCCGACCCGGACGTCGCCGCGAGCGTGATGTCGCCGCCATGGCCGCGCACGAGGTCGCGGGCGATCGCAAGGCCGAGGCCGGTGCCCCCGGCCCGCGCCGAGCCGGTGAACGGCGTGAACAGCTTGTCGCGCGCCCGCGGCGGCAGCCCCGGACCGTCATCCGCTATGTCGATGCAGAGCCGTCCGTCCGCCACCCGCGTGGCCGTCACGCGGACCGTATGCGCCCCCGCTTCCGCCGCATTGCGCCCAAGATTGACCAGCACGCGGAAGAGCTGGTCGCGGTCCGCGACCAGCTCGATCTCGCCGGCCACCTTGGTCTCCCATCGCGTCTTGTTGCCGGTGAGAAGACCGACCACCCCGCCTACTTCCACCGCGAGCCCCGCCAGCACGAACCGCGAGAGCTGGGGCGGCGGCAGGTCGTCGCGCGCGTAATCGAGGGTCTGGCCGCACAGTGCCACCGCGCGGTCGACCGAGCCGATCAAGGTCGGCGCCAGCTGGCGCACCTTGGGGTCGCTCGAATCGGCGAGCCGGTCCGAGAGCAGCTGCGCCGTCGACAGCACGCCTCGCAGGTCATGGCTGATCTTGGCGACGGCGATGCCGAGCTTGGCGAGGCGGTTCTGCTGGCGCAGGCTCGTGCGCAGCGCCTGCTCCATCTCGGCGAGGCCGCGCTGGGCGAGGCCGATCTCATCGCCGCGCGAAATCACCTCGATGACGTTTCGCGGATCGTCGGGAGCGTTGCGGAACGCCACCATGTTGGACGTGAGCCGGCGCAGCGGCCGCACGATCAGCCACTGCAGCGACAGGTACACCAGGGCCGCGGTGATCAAGGAGATCACGATCGACAAGCCGAGGATGCGCCACGAAAATGCGATCATGCCCTGGCGCAGCGGCCGCTCGTCGACCAGAACTTCCACCACGTCGCCGGGCTCATAGGGTGACGGGCCGATCACGCGCATGATGGGGTCGCCGCGATGGAACAACGTCGCGTAGGCATCGGCGATCAGACCCATGAAGCTCGTGTCGCGCAAATCGAACATCTCGTTCGACCAGGGCGGCATGTCCTCGGCGAGGACGCGGCGCACGTCTCCCGGTTTGGCGATAATGATGGCCCGGGCACCTGCATGGCTGAGAAGCTGCTGCTTCAGCTCGTCGCTCACCATGTGCGAGGGCGTGGCCTCGAGCGACAGTGCTGCGAGATGCGCTGCGGCGATGCGGCTCTGCAGCCAGTCGAGCCGGAAGCGCGCGATCGACGGTGAATAGATGAGCAGCTCCGCCAGCATCACGAACGCCATCGTGAGTCCGAGCAGCCGCGCGGACAGCCCGTAAAGGCCCGACGGCAGATGGCGGAGCGACGGCGCGTTCATAAAAGCCTCAGCCGAAACGCGCCAGGAAGCGCACGAGCCGGCGGGTGCGCGGCGAGAACAGCTGCCGCACATAGAAGCTGCCGGCCGCCCGCTTGCCGACTTCGCTCAAGGTCGGGTAGGGCGCGATCAGGCCGGCTATGTCGCGCAGCGTCGCCTTCTTGGCGATGGCGAGGCTCCAGGTGAGCAGAAGCTCGCCGGCGTGGGGGCCGACGATTCCGGCCCCGAGGATGCGCCCGCGGCGGTCGGCCGTGATCTTGATCAGGCCGTCGGTCTCGCGATCCGCCTGCGCGCGGTCATTGTCATGGAACGACCAGCGGGCCAGCCGGACCGCATCGCCATGGATGCGGCGGGCCTCGGCCTCGATCAGGCCCACGTTGGCGAGCTCGGGATCGGTGTAGGTCACCCACGGCACCGCCGCGTGATCGACCCGGCCCGGAAGCCGGAACAGCGCATTCCGGATCACGATGCCGGCATGGTAGCCCGCCATGTGCGTGAACTGGTAGCCGCCGATCGCATCCCCGATCGCGTAGATCTTGCGGTTGCTGGTGCGCAGACGCGCATCGACCTCGATCCCCTTGGCCGAGGCATGCACGCCTGCGGCCTCGAGATCGAGCCCCTCGAGATTGGGCCGCCGGCCGGTGGCGATGAGGAGATGCGTCCCGGCGATACGCTCCTCGTTGCCCGCGGCCTCGAGCACGGCGGCCAGATCGCCGACGGTTCCCTCGACACGCTTGACCGTGACACCCTCGCGGATCTCGACGCCCTCGGCGCGCAGCCGCCGGCGCACGAAGTCGACGAGCTCGGGGTCGTCCTTGGGCAGAAGCGTTGCCGCCTCGAGCAGGGTCACCCGGCAGCCCAGCCGGCGCTGCGCCTGCGCAAGCTCGCAGCCGATCGGCCCGCCCCCGATAATCAAGAGATGCCCCGGCGCCTGGTCGAGGTCGAAGATCGTCTCGTTGGTCAGATACGGGACACCGCCCGCTCCCAACCCCGGAATAGGCGGCACGGATGCGGACGACCCGGTGGCGATGACGAAGCGGCGGGCGCGGACGCGCACATCGCCGGCCTCGACCTCGTCGCGGCCCGTGAACCGTGCCGCGGCCGGGATGACGCGGACGCCTAAGCCCGTGAAGCGCTCCTCCGAATCGTTCGGCGCGATCGCGCCGATGACGCCGCGCACGTGATCGCGCACGCGGCCGTAATCGACCGCGGGCTCGCCGCCCGCGATGCCGAAGCGCGCCGCACCGCGCACGGCGTGTGCCGCGCGCGCCGCCGCGATCAGCGATTTCGACGGCACGCAACCGTAGTTGAGACAGTCCCCGCCCATCTTTCCACGCTCGATCAGCACGACCTTCTGGCCCAGCTGCGAGGCCCCGGCCGCGACCGACAGCCCACCCGACCCGGCGCCGATGACGCAGATGTCGACGTCCAGGCGCTCAACCATGATGCCCCCGCTCGCCCTGACGCCGTTTGACGGCCCGGTAGACGACCGGGATCAGCGCCAATACCGCGAGGCCCATGAGCGGCACCAGAACCGGCGGCGTCAGCAGATGGGGCTTCTCCCCTCCTGCATCAAAGACCGCGCCGAGACCGTTGCCCACACTGGCGAACACAAAAACCGCCGGAATTATTCCCACCGCGGTCGCCGCCACGTACGTCCGTAGCGGGACGCCCAGGAAGGCCGGAACAAGGTTGACCAGAAAGAAGGGGAACAGGGGCACGAGCCTCAGGATCAAGAGGTAGTTGAACGCATCGCGCCGGAATCCCTCCTCCATCCGCTGCAGGGCCGAGCCGGCGCGCGCGCGCAACAGATCGCCAGCCGCCGAGCGGGCCGCCAGGAACAAGGCCGTCGCCCCCAACGTGGCGCCGATCACCGCATAACAGCCGCCAAGCGCCGTCCCGAACAGAAATCCCCCCGCAATTGTGAACCAGATCCCGCCCGGCACCGAAAACGCGACCGCGAGGATGTAAGCGGCGATATAGACCGCGGGCGCCGCCAGGGGGTGGCCGCCCACCCAGCCGAGCAGCCCCTCGCGATGGTGCGCCAGCGCCTCGAACGTCACGTAGCGCTGCAGGCCGAGGGCGAAAAACGCGCCAAGGCCGGCGACGAGGACCAGGAGCGGCACGGCGCGCAGCCAGGAGCTCGGTGCGGCTGCACGGGATGTCGACCTTTGCTCCAAGTGCCGGATTTCCCGAGAAAATTGAGCTTCTTGCGGCGGATGGCAAGGCCCGCGGCGGCGGCCGCAAGCGCCCTGATTTAACCATGTCCGGGGACGCTTAGGCGATTTGACTTCGGGAAGTCACAACTATATAAGCCCGGGGCCTATCGGGCCGGTCCCGGCGAACATGTTCCGCCGACCAGGCCGGTTTGCTTTCTGGAGATCGCCGTGAAGCGCACTTATCAGCCCAGCAAACTCGTCCGCAAGCGCCGGCACGGCTTCCGTTCGCGCATGGCGACGACGGGCGGCCGCAAGGTTCTGTCCGGCCGCCGCGCCAAGGGCCGCAAGCGCCTGTCGGCGTAACCGCCGGCCCTCGGCCGGTCGGTCGATGCCGATAGCCGTGGAGCGATTGCGACACCGTTCGGATTTCCTGCGGGTGGCTGCCAGCCGCTGGAAGTACGCGACACCCGGTCTTGTACTGCAGATGCGCCCACGTGAAGACATGTCCAATTCCAGCGCGCGCGTCGGCTTCACCGTGACGAAGAAGGTCGGCTCGGCGGTGATCCGCAACCGCGCCCGCCGCCGTCTGCGCGAAGCAGCCCGCGTGGCACTGGCCGAGGCCGCGTTGCCGGGCTGCGACTACGTGCTGATCGCGCGCGCAGGAACCATCGGACGCCCCTATCTCGAGTTGGTCGGCGATCTGAGGTCGGCGCTGGCCGCACTCGCGGCAAAGAGCGGCGCGCAAAGGGCCGGCTCATGAACCCGCTGACGTTTTTCCTGCGCGCCCTGATCCGCACCTACCAGTGGGTCCTGGCCCCGGTGCTCGGCGCCAATTGCCGGTATGCGCCGAGCTGCTCCGAGTATGCGCACGAGGCGCTCGGCGTGCACGGGCCGCTGAAGGGCTCGTGGCTGGCGCTGCGCCGCATCCTGCGCTGTCATCCGTGGGGGGGATGGGGTTACGACCCCGTGCCTCCCGCGAGCACCGTGAAATCTGCCCGATCAGCCCCCAAACCGGGGCCATTGGTCGCCGGCCACTGACGGACCGAATCCATGCAGATCGATCAACGCAATCTCATCATCGCGATCGTGCTTTCGATCGGCATCGTGCTCGGCTTCGAGTTTTTCTACAACCTGCCGCGGCTCGAGAAACAAAAGGCCCTGGACGCCGAGCGCGGCGCGCAGCAGACCCAGACCGAGACCACCGCACCGTCGCAGGCGCCCGCCGCACCGGCCGCGACGACAGCACCGACTTCGACCCCGGCCGTTCCTGGAGCCGTGGCAAATGCAGCGGCACCGGCCGTCCCGGCCTCGCGCCAGCCGCGGGTGAACATCGACACGCCATCGGTCTCGGGCTCGATCGCCCTCGTCGGCGGCCGGCTGGACGACATCAAGCTCGCCGGCACCGATCCCAAGCGCGCCTACCGCGAGACCACCGACCCCAACAGCCCGCCCATCACCCTGCTGGCGCCGCAGGACGCGCCGGATCCGTATTTCGCCGAGTTCGGCTGGCTGGGCAGCGGCGGAAGCGTCAAGCTGCCGGACGAAAACACGGTGTGGACGGCCGACCGGAAGACGCTTACGCCAGACCAGCCGGTGACCCTGTCGTGGGACAACGGCGAAGGGCTGCGCTTCGAGCGTCAGTACGCGATCGACCAGGACTACATGATCACGGTGACCCAGCGTGTGGTGAACCACGGTGCGGCGGCGGTGAAGGTGCTGCCTTACGGCCTCATCTCGCGGCAGAACACGCCGACCGTCTCGGGCTACTACATCCTGCATGAAGGCCCGCTCGGCGTCTTCAACGGCACGCTCTCCGAATACAAGTACACCGATCTCAAGAAGACGCCCAACGATGAGAAGAAATCCACCGGCGGCTGGATCGGCATCACCGACAAATACTGGCTCGCCGCCCTCATCCCCGACCAGAAGCTCGCGGTGACCGCCCGCTTCCTGTACGTGCCGGTGAAGGGCGTCGACCGCTACCAGGTCGACTATCTCGAGCCGGAGCAGACGATCGCGCCGGGCGCCTCGGCCGAAGTCACCAACCGGCTCTTCGCCGGTGCCAAGGTCGTGCGTCTGATCGACCACTACACCGCCAGCCTCGGCATCGACCGCTTCGACCTCGCGATCGACTGGGGCTGGTTCCGCTTCCTCACTCGCCCGATCTTCCTGGCGCTCGACTATTTCAACACGCTGCTCGGAAATTTCGGCCTCGCCATCCTGCTGCTGACGGTGCTCATCAAGGCGGCGTTCTTCCCGCTCGCCAACAAGTCCTACCGCGCGATGAGCAAGATGAAGCTGCTGCAGCCGGAGATGGAGAAGCTGCGCGCCAAACACGGCGATAACAAGCAGGCGCTGTCGCAGGAGATGATGGCGCTTTACAAGAAGCAGGGCGCCAACCCGCTCGCCGGCTGCCTGCCGATCGCGATCCAGATCCCGGTGTTCTTCTCGCTCTACAAGGACATCTTCATCACGATCGAGATGCGGCACGCGCCGTTCTATGGCTGGATCCACGACCTGTCGGCAGCCGACCCGACCTCGGTGTTCAATCTCTTCGGCCTGCTGCCGTTCACCCCGCCCGACCTGCTGCTGCTCGGCCACACGATCGGCGCCTGGCCGCTGATCATGGGCATCACCATGTTCCTGCAGCAGAAGCTGAACCCGCAGCCGCCCGACCCGATGCAGGCGAAGATCTTCCTCCTGATGCCGATCTTCTTCACGTTCCTCCTCGCCGCGTTCCCGGCCGGGCTCGTGATCTATTGGGCGTGGAACAATACGCTGTCGATGGCTCAGCAATGGGTCATCATGCGGAGCATGGGGGCGGCCCCGACGCTCCACCATCACCACAAAGACAAAGACGGAAAGTAGGCATGACGGCGCCTGACCAAGGCGCATCCGAGTTCGATGCCGGCCGGCGCCTGTTCGCCGGCCCGTGCGACTTCGTCGCGGGTGCCGCCTCCCCCGCCTCGCTGCCGGCGGCCACGGCGCCGGAAATCGCCTTCGCCGGCCGCTCGAATGTCGGCAAGTCGAGCCTCATCAACGCCCTCACCGGCCGCAAAAGCCTCGCCCGGGTGTCGCGCACGCCTGGCCGTACGCAACAGATCAATTTCTTCTCGCTCGGTGGGCGGCTGGCGCTGGCGGACCTGCCCGGCTACGGGTTCGCGCGCGCGCCCAAGAAGCGGATCGCGCAATGGTCGGACCTCATCTATCGCTATCTCAAGGGGCGTTCGGTGCTGCGCCGCGTGCTGATCCTCGTCGACTCCCGGCACGGTCTCAAGGACAGCGACCGGGCCCTGTTCGACTTCCTCGACGAGGCCGCGGTCAGCTACCAGGTCGTGCTGACCAAGATCGACGCGCTCCGGGGTGATGACGCCCTGGCGCGGGCGCGAGCCGTGGCCAGCGAGCTCGCAGGCCACGTCGCCGCCTATCCAGACGTCTCGACCACCAGCGCCGAAACCGGAATCGGCATCCCCGAGCTCAGGGCGGCACTCGCGGCCTTCGCCGCCTAGCCCTGCCAACCGCGATCGGCTAGATTTCGCGCCACTCCCGCCACCGCCGACTCGGGGACACGCCCGCATGAGCGCCAAGCCCGACAAGATCAAGGGACCGCAAAGCCGCGTCCCCCTGGACGCCGCCCAGGCCGCGCAGACCCTGGTCGAAGCGCTGCCCTACATGAAGCGCTATGCCGGCCAGACGGTGGTCGTGAAGTACGGCGGCCACGCGATGGGCGATCAGGAGACGGCGCGCAACTTCGCGCGCGACATCGCCCTTTTGAAACAGGTGGGCGTGCGGCCGATCGTCGTCCATGGCGGCGGCCCGCAAATCGGCCAGATGCTCGAGAGGCTCAAGATCAAGAGCTCGTTCATCGACGGCCTGCGCGTGACCGATGCCGCGACGGTCGAGATCGTGGAGATGGTCCTCTCCGGCTCGATCAACAAGGAGATCGTGGCCGAGATCACGGCAGCCGGCGGCCGTGCGATCGGGCTCTCGGGCAAGGACGGCGGGCTCATCCGCGCGCGCAAGGTGACGCGGACGACGCGCGATCCCGATTCGCGCATCGAGAAGGTGCTCGATCTCGGCTTCGTCGGAGAGCCGGAGCGCATCGACCCCGCGATCCTGTCCCAGATCATGGGCGCCGACCTCATCCCGGTCATAGCACCCATCGGCCTCGGCCCCGAGGGAGAGACCTACAACATCAACGCCGATACCGTCGCCGGCGCCATCGCCGGTGCCGTGCGCGCCAAGCGCCTCCTGCTGCTGACCGACGTGGTCGGCGTGCTCGACAAGACGAAAAAGCTGCTGCCGCGGCTCTCGGTCGGCGAGGTGCGGGCGCTGATCGCCGACGGGACGATCCAGGGCGGCATGATTCCCAAGGTCGAGACGTGCCTGGCCGCGGTCGAGGCCGGTGTCGGCGCCTCGGTCATCCTCGACGGCCGCGTGCACAACGCGGTCCTGGTCGAGCTGTTCACCGAAAGCGGCATCGGCACCTTGATCAGCGACTGACACAGCTCCACGGGGCCCGCCATGAGCGACCCGGACATCGCCTCCCTCGCCTCCTGGATCACGAATGCCGGACTTGCGGGCAAGTCCGAGCCCGCGATGCTGACCGGCTTCTGCGAGCGGCTGGTGGCCATGGGCTTTCCGCTGTCGAACGCCGGCGTGTTCGTCGACACGCTGCATCCGGTGCACGAAGGCCGCATGTTCCGCTGGCGCCGCGGCAAGGGCGAGGCGTCGTACGGTGAATACGGCCGCTCTCAGGAGGGCGACGCGGCGTACGAGCGGTGGCGCCGCAGCCCGTTCTACCGGTTGCTCGAGACCGGCGAGTCGATGCTCCGGATCGCGGTCTCTGAGACGGCCATGGACGAATTCCCGATCCTGGCCGACCTGCGGGAGGACCGCATCACCGATTACGTGGCGCTGATCACGCGGTTTGCCGCGGGCGGAATCATCGGCGCCATGGATTGCGTGTATTCGTCCTGGGCGACCGACGTGCCCGGCGGCCTCACCGATGCGCAGCTGACGGCACTGCAGCGGCTGGTTCCTTTCCTGGCGCTCGCGATCAAATCGGCCTCGCTGGCCCGCATCGCCGGCACCCTGGTCGAGACCTATCTGGGGCGCGATGCCGGCCGCCGCGTGCTGGGCGGCAAGATCGCCCGCGGCATCGCCGAACCCATCGATGCCGTCCTGTGGTTCAGCGACCTGCAGGGCTTCACCAAGATCACCGACACGGCCGAACCGGCGCAGATCATTCCGCTGCTCAACGACTACGCCGAGGTCATCGTTTCGACGATCCATGCGCATGGCGGCGACGTGCTGAAGCTGATCGGCGACGGCGTGCTGGCGATCTTCCCGGCGGAAACCCGGGCGCCCGCCTGCCGGCGCGCGCTGGCGGCGGCCCTCGATGCACGCAAAGGCATTACGGCCTTGAAGGAACGCCGCACCGCCGAGGGCGCTCCGACCACCGACATGTATCTCGGCCTGCATGTCGGCGAGGTGTTCTACGGCAATATCGGCAGCCATGAGCGCCTGGACTTCACCGTGGTGGGACCTGCGGTGAACGAGGTCAGCCGCATCGCCGCCCTGTGCCGCTCGGTCGACCAGTCGCTCCTGATGTCACAGGCGTTCGCCGCAGCCCTGGCAGATCCGCAGCGCGTGGTGTCGGTCGGCCGCTATGCGCTGCGCGGCGTGGGCCGGCCGCAGGACCTGTTCACCACCGATCCTGATTCCGCCGGCCCCTAGCGCTCCCTACCCGCCGAAGAACTCGATCTGCCACTTCATCTCTTCGGTGGTCATCGGATAGTCCTTGCCGCCGCGCGGGTGCAGCGCCTGGCGTGGGGAGATGCCGCCGATGCGCGTCTGGAGCTGCACGGCCAACCGCACCGACAGGCCTGCCTTCCAGGCCAGGGCGGTCACACCCTTGGCGCTGCGCGCCGACAGGATCTTGTCGACGACGCTGGCCGGAACCTCGGCGAGGACCGAGAGGGCTGCGCGCACGAAAGCGCGCTGGCCGGCATCCACCGCATCGGCGACCGTGTCTTCGTCGAGCTTGCCCTCTTTTTTGAGCCGCGTGACCTTCTCCTCCGCCGTCTCGCCGGCGTCCTCCTCGGCCGCCGCTTTCTTCGCCTCGGCGGCGGACTTCGTCTTCGCTTCGGCCGTAAGGCGCTTCTTGACCTCGGCGGCGATCTGGGTGCGCGTCTCCTTGGGCAGGTCCTCGCGCGTCTTCAGCACGTCGAGCAGCGATTCGGCGACGAACCGCGCGATACGCGTCGCAGCACGCACCGGCAGCGCGGGCCGCCGCACCAGGGGTTCGTGCCACGAGGCGCGCTGGGGCGCCCGGTCGACGATCAGGTCGAGCGTCTCTTCGCGGATCTGCGCCGAGGGATTGGCGAGCAGGGCCGCGACCGCCGGCTCGTCGTCCGCCGCCACGATCGCGTCCGAGACCGCTGCCCCCAGCCGGTCGCGGCCGGCGATGGCCGACAGAACGCCGGAAGGCGGCGTGCCGGCGATGATGTCGAGCAGGTCTTCGTCGGTCAGGAGCGGCGAGAAGCGCAAGACCGGGCTCGCCACCGCGAACTCCGCGTCGTGGGCAAGCCGGCGCACGATTTCGGGCGAGATGTCATTCATCCCCTTGACCGCATCCGAGATCGCCTCGCGGACCCGCACCGCCTCGTCGCGGGCGAGGATCTCCAGCATGTCGATCACCCGCTGCCGCGCCTGGTCCTGTGCATCCGCCGGCAGTCCGGGCAGGAGGCGGGCCACCTTCTGCGCAAGCTCGGCACGCACCTGCTCGTCCTTGTCGCGCAGCAGGAGCTGATCGGCCTGATACGGCGTCGCCTCATTGGCCGCGATCACGCGGCGGACTTCGGGCGCCTTGTCCTCGGCGAGGTAATAGAGGATCTCCGGTTCGACGTCGGCGCGCGCCGCGAGCTTGCGCCGCACGCTCAGGTTCGGATCGCGCGCGAGACGCTTGGCCTCTTCGTAGGACGTGCCCTTGGTCATGGCTGCGCCTTTGCCGCAGGTGCCGCCAGCGCGTAGGAGCCCTTGCCCTTCTGCTTCACCGCGTACATGGCGGCGTCGGCGCGCGCGAGCAGCTCGGCGACCGTCTCCGGCTCGCGCGGCGCGTAGACCGCGAGGCCGACCGAGAGGCCGAGCGGTTTGTCGGCGCCGGCCGAGAACGGCGCGATCTCATCCTTGAGCGCCAGGATCACCTTGCCGCGGGCCACCGCCGCGTCGGCATCCGCCGTCGCCAGCCACAGCGCGAATTCGTCCCCGCCGAGCCGGGCCACGAAGTCGCTCGTGCGCGCGAGGCGCTTCAGGCAGGTGCCCAGCGCCTTCAGCGCGGCATCACCCGCCTGATGGCCGAGCCGGTCGTTGACCGCCTTGAAGTTGTCGAGATCGACATAGACGAGCGTGCCAGGCTGTCCCGTGCGCACGCAGTCGGCGAGGCTCTCCTCGAGGCGCTTTGTAAAACTGCGGCGATTGAGGAGACCGGTCAGCGCATCGGTGCGCGCCTGCTTGGCCAGCGCGTCGTGGTTCGCGATCTGCTCCTGCGCGATGCCGATCTGGTCCGCGAGCTTGGCCACGATCTCATGGTCGGCCTCGCTCCAGCTGGGATCGGCGGCGCTGCGCCACAGCCCGATGGCACCGTTGATCTGGCGGCGGAAGCGCGTCACCGCGCCGAGGAACTGGCCGGCGCTGTTCGTGAGTTCGACTTCGTCGGCATGCCCGCCGCCCGCCTCACCGGCCTGCGCAAGCCGCTTTGCCTGCTTGTCCATGTGGCGCGCCAGCGGTTCGGGGAGCGCTCCGCCGAACTCGGCCGCGGGCACCAGATCGCCCTCGGCGCCGCAGCCCCAGATACGGCAGCCGGCGGCACCCAGCGCGCGCGCGGCCGCGGAGGCCGCCGCCGCCAGCATCGCGTCCGGTTCGACCTCGTCGCGGATCGTCCGCACGATATAGCCGACCAGCCGCTCGCGGTTCTGGGCATCGGCGAGTGCCGCGTCGCGCTCGTGCCCCGCGGTCACGTCGCGCCACACGCCGCGCGCCCCGCGCCATGTGCCGTCCGCTCCCACCAGCGGCAAGGCGGAGATCGACACGCAGGCCGGTGTCGCGTCCGCGCGTTGCAGCCACAACTCCGCCTGGTCGACGAGGACGCGGGTGGTAAACGGCGTGGCGGGCTTACTGTCGCGGTCAGGCAGGGCATCGGCAATCAGCGAACTGGCCCGCCGCCCGACCAGGTCCGCCGCCATCCAGCCCAGCGCCCCCTTGGGCGACACGAACGTGAAGATTCCGTCCGCGTCGGTCTCCCAGGCGAAGTCGCTCGAGATCTCGACCAGGTCCTTGAAGCGCTGGCGCGAGTCGGAGAGGGCCTGGCGCAGATTGGCGGCGAGCGAGACGTCGCGCGCCAGCACGAGCGCGCCCGTGTCTGCCGGAACGACCGAAACATCGAAGGTGAATTTCGCGCCATCGGCCGCGATGACGATCGTATCGGCGCGGCCGAGCCCGTCGTCCTGGGCCGAGCCCACCAGGGCAGCCAAGCCGCCCCGACCGGCGCGCTGCATCAACTCATCGAGCAGGCCCGCCGCACTGGCGTTGGCCGACAGGACGGCCCCATCGCGGCCGAGCCAGGCCGCCGGTCCGGGCCAGGCGGCGATGAAGGCTTCGAGAAGGCGCGCCTCGGCCGTCGCCGCGGCCGGCCGGGCCGGCGCGCGCGGACTGCGGCTCCGACGTTGGACCGCAGGCTTTGACCTCATGAGTTCCCCTTCATCGGGCCGCCGTCCTGCGGCCGAGACCGCCGAGCGAGACGCCGTACCCCCGGTCCGCGACCATAGAATACGCCCCTGCCGCTGTGAAGTTGACAGGCCTCGCCATCTCTCCCATGTTGCCCCGGATTTCGCGTTTTTTCGTCACGCTGGACCTCGCCCATGAACGCCGCCGAACTGCAACAAATCATCGATAAAGCCTGGGATGAGCGCGACCGCGTCAACGCCGGCACCACCGGCGCCGTCCGCGACGCGGTCGAGGCGGCCCTCGACGGGCTGGACGGCGGCACGCTGCGGGTCGCCGAGAAGATCGGTAGCACCTGGCGGGTTAATCAATGGCTTAAAAAGGCGGTGCTGCTGTCCTTCCGCCTCTACGATTCGGTGCCGATGCCGGGGGGCCCTGCCGATCCGGTGCGCGGCCCGGCGGCGTGGTACGACAAGGTGGCCTCGAAGTTCTCCGGCTGGGGCGATGCCCGCTTCAAGGCGGCCGGGTTCCGCGCCGTGCCCAACTGCATCGTCCGCCGTGCCGCCTATATCGCCCCGGGCGTCGTGCTCATGCCGAGCTTCGTCAATATCGGCGCGTATGTCGATTCGGGCACGATGGTCGACACGTGGGCGACGGTCGGCAGCTGCGCGCAGATCGGCAAGAACTGTCACATCTCCGGCGGAGCCGGCATCGGCGGCGTGCTGGAGCCGCTGCAGGCAGGCCCCGTGATCGTCGAGGACGGCTGCTTCATCGGGGCGCGCAGCGAGGTCGCCGAGGGCGTCGTGGTCGAGACCGGCTCCGTGCTGTCGATGGGCGTCTATATCGGCGCCTCGACCAAGATCGTCGACCGCAGCACCGGGGAGGTCCACATGGGCCGGGTGCCGGCCTATTCCGTGGTCGTCCCGGGCAATCTTCCCGGCAAGCCGCTTGCCGATGGCAGCCCGGGCCCCTCGACCTATTGCGCGGTGATCGTCAAGCGCGTGGACGCCGGCACGCGCGCCAAGACCTCCATCAACGAGCTGCTCCGCAGCTGACGGGTACGCCGTCACCCCCATGCTCGACCCCGTCGAACTCACCCGCGAGCTGATCCGCCGCCCGAGCGTGACGCCGAAGGACGAGGGCGCCCTGGCCGTGCTCGAGCAGGCGCTGAAGCCGCTCGGCTTCAATTGCCAGCGCCTGCCGTTCAGCCAGGCCGGCACGGCGGATGTCGACAATCTCTATGCGCGCATCGGTTCGGGAAAGCCGCATTTCTGCTTTGCGGGACATTCGGATGTCGTACCGGTCGGCGATGCCGGCGGATGGCGCCATGATCCGTTCGGTGCCGAGATCGAAGGCGGGATGCTCTACGGCCGCGGCGCCTCCGACATGAAGGGTGCCATTGGCGCGTTCGCCGCTGGCGCGGCGGCGTTTCTGGCGCGGCAGGGGCGGACGTTCAACGGCTCGATCAGCCTCTTGATCACCGGCGACGAAGAGGGCGTGGCGATCAACGGCACGCCCAAGATGCTCAAGTGGCTGGCCGGCCGGAACGAGAGCATCGATGCCTGCGTGGTGGGCGAGCCGACCAGCGAATCCGCACTCGGCGACATGATGAAGATCGGCCGCCGCGGCAGCATGAACGCCAAGCTCACCGTGCACGGCGTACAGACGCATTCGGCATATCCGCATCAGGGCGACAACCCGAACCACCGGCTGATCCGCCTGCTCGCCGACCTGACCGGACACGAGCTCGACAAGGGCACCGAGTGGTTCCCGCCGTCGAGCCTGCAGGTCACCACCATCGACGTCGGCAATCCGGCGACCAACGTCATCCCGGCGATTGCGCGCGCGAGTCTCAACATCCGCTTCAACGACCTGCACACCTCGTCCAAGCTGACCGCCTGGCTCAAGGAGCGGATCGCCGCCGCCGGCGGAAAGTGCGACATGGAGACCCACGTGTCGGGCGAGGCGTTCCTGACCAAGCCGGGCCCGCTCAGCGCGCTGGTGAGCGACGCCGTGCATGCCGCGACGGGCCGCACGCCGGCCTTGAGCACCACGGGCGGCACCTCGGACGCGCGCTTCATCTGCGCCTACACCCCGGTGGTCGAGTTCGGTCTCACCAGCCGCACGGCCCACAAGGTGGACGAGTGCGCCGCGGTCGCGGATATCGCGGCCCTGGCGAAGATCTACGGCGGCATCCTCGACCGCTTTTTCGCCGGCCCATGATCGACGTCGGCGCCGCCACAGCGGGCCTCGCCGGCGCCTGGCGGCTTGCGCGTCTCGACCGCAACGGGATGCGCTATTTCGACGCGACCCTCGACGGGTTCTGGCGGTCGTTCCAGGCGGCGGCGATCGCGGCTCCCATCTATCTCATCCTGGTCCTGCTGCGCACCGACGACCACCCGCTGTCGTCCGATCCGGTCCGCGCGACGCTCATCGAGGCGATCGGGTACGTGATCGACTGGACCGCCTTCCCGCTCGCCGCCTGGTATCTGTGCCGCGCGTTCCACTGCTCGAACCGCTATTTCGGCTTCATCGTCGCCTACAACTGGGCGAACGTGCTGCAGATGATCGTGTTCGTGCCCGTCGCATTCCTGTCCGCGGAGGCGATCCTGCCGTCGGGCATGGTCAGCCTCATCGCGCTCGCGATGACCGGCGCCGTGATCTACTACCAGTATTTCATCACCCGCACGGCGCTGGAGGTCGACGTGCTGCCGGCCCTCGCCTTCGTAGGCGTCGCCTTTGTCATCGACCTGCTGCTGGACGCGGTCGAGACGACGATGCAGATGCAGTGACGGCGTGCCGCGCCCTAGGCGCGGCGCTCGGTCACGACGAGGTAGTGCTCCGGCGTCTGGTTCAGCGATCGCTGGACGACCAAGCCGGCGCTCGCGCACCACGTCAGAAGCTTCTCCACCGAGAGCCGGCTCTGGCGCGGCGGACCTACCTCGCACGGCCCTTGCGGATCGAACTCGCCGATCACGACCGGAGCACCCAAAGGCACGAGCCGTGCCACGTTGGCGAGGATTCCGGCGGGATCATCGGTGTGGTGGAGCACCATGGTGACGAGCGCCGAATCCGCAGGGCACCCGGCGCCGTCCCAGGTCGCGGCGTCGGCCGCGATCGTGCGGATGTGGGCGATCCCGCGCTCCGCCTTGAGGCGCTCCAGATATTCGAGCGCCGCGGCCGAGCGGTCGAGCGCGTAGACCAGGCCTTGGGGTCCGACGCGTTCGGCGAGCGCGAAGCTGACATAGCCCGGCCCGGCGCCGATCTCGAGCACGCGGTCGCCTGCTTTGAGACGCAATGCGTCGAGCCAGCCTGGGACGAGCTCGGCGCGCAGCGCCTGGCGCGCATAGATCTGCTCCCACGAGACGTTGCTGAGGTCCTTGCGGAATGCCTGGTCGGTCACGGCCGCCTCACGCCTTCTGGCACACCATCTCCGACGCGGCGAAGTCGCAATCCCATCGGCAGAGCTTAGCGCAAATCGCTACCGGATGGCTCAGTAGCCGACGTCGACCAGATACAGCCCGTCCGGAGGGGCCGTCGGCCCGCTCTTGCGGCGGTCCTTCGCCGCGAGCGCCGCGGCCACGTCCTTCCGGCTCCACTTGCCCTCGCCGACGAGCTTCAAGGTCCCCACCATGTTGCGCACCTGGTGGTGCAGGAACGAGCGCGCCTCGGCTGCGATGCGGATCTCCTCACCCGCCCGGCTCACGTCGAGCCGGTCGAGGGTCTTCACCGGCGATTTCGCCTGGCACAGGCTCGCGCGGAAGCTGCTGAAGTCGTGACGGCCGACAAGAGCCTGGGCCGCGGCGTGCATCGCCGCGGCATCCAGCGGTTTGGCCACGTGCCAGACGCGGCGGGCGTCAAGCGCAGGCGGCGCGCGGCGGTTGAGGATGCGATAGAGATAGGCGCGGCGCCTGGCCGACAGTCGCGCGTTGAACTCGGCGGGTGCCAGCTCCGACTCGCGCACCACGACCGGATGCGGCTGCAGATGGTAGTTCAGCGCTTCGCGCACGCGCACCGCCGGCCACTCCTTGGCGAGATCGAAATGCACCACCTGCCCCAGCGCGTGCACGCCGGCGTCTGTGCGCCCCGCCGCCGTCGTGGCCACGTTGTCGCCGCAGAACCGCCGCAGCGCCTCTTCCAGCACGTCCTGCACCGAGAGGCCGTTCTCCTGATGCTGCCAACCGACGAACGGCGTGCCGTCGTATTCGATGGTCAGCTTGTAGCGCGGCATCAGGCACCAAGCCGTGTGCCGGAGGGCAGCGGATAGCCGCGCAGGAACGCGCCCGCGTCGAGCGGCGCCTTCCCGGGCCGCTGCAGCCGCAGCAGTTGCAGCCCGCCCTCACCGCACGCGACGATCGGGCCCGCGGCGGCCACCGTGCCCGGAATCCCGGTCACGCCGCGCACCGGCTTCGCGGCCAGCACCTTGATGCGCTCGCCGCCATGCTCGAACCATGCCCCCGGCCATGGATCGAAGGCGCGCACCTGACGCTCCAGGACGGCGGCCGGGCGTGTCCAATCCAGGCGGCCGTCCTCGCGGGACAGTTTCGCCGCATAGATGACCCCTGTGGCCGGTTGCGGCTGTGGTGCGGCAACACCGGCCTCGACATCGCGCAAGGCGGCCACGATCTCGGCCGCACCGATTTCCGCCAGACGGTCGTGCAGAGTCTGCGCCGTATCGCCGGGGCCGATGGGCGTCTTCGCCTGGCGCAGCATGGCCCCGGTATCGAGGCCCTCGTCCATCTGCATGATGGTGACGCCGGTCTCGTCGTCGCCGGCGAGGATGGCGCGATGGATGGGGGCGGCCCCCCGCCAACGGGGCAGCAGCGAGGCGTGGATGTTGAAGCAGCCGAGCCGCGGCGCCGACAGCACGGCCTTGGGCAGGATCAGCCCGTAGGCGGCGACCACGGCGGCGTCCGGCGCGAGCCCGGCGAACTCGCGCTGCGCCGTCTCGCCCTTGAGCGAGACGGGCGTGCGCACGGCAAGCCCGCGCGCCACGGCCAGCTCATGCACCGGCGAGCGCTGCTCTTTCTGGCCGCGGCCGGCCGGACGCGGGGGCTGGGTATAGACGCACGCAATCTCGTGCCCGGCGGCCAGCAGCGCCGCCAACGCCGGCACGGCGAAATCCGGCGTGCCCATATAGACGAGGCGCATCGGCGGGGCGTCAGGCCGGAACGGCGGCCCGTGTCTTTTCAGGCTTCTGCTGCTTCTTCGACTTGACGAGCTTGCGCAGGATCATGTTCCGGCGCAGGGCCGAGATGTGGTCGACGAACAGCACGCCGTCGAGGTGATCCATCTCGTGCTGGACGCAGATCGCCAGCAGGCCGGTCGCGTGAATCTCTTTCTTCGCCCCGGTCTCGTCGAGATAGCGGACCTTCACTTCCTTCGAACGCTCGACCTCCGCGAACTGCTCGGGCAGCGACAGGCAACCCTCTTCCCACAGCACCTTCTCGTCCGACGCCCACACGATCTCGGGATTGACGAACTTGCGCGGGTCCGACGGCTGGCCCTCCTTGGCGATGTCGACCACGAGGATGCGCAGCGCCTCACCGACCTGCGGTGCGGCGAGGCCGATGCCGGGTGCGGCGTGCATGGTCTCGACCATGTCGTCGAGCAGCTTCATGATGCGCTCGTCGACGCGCGCGACGGGCTTCGCCTTGACCTTCAGCCGCGGGTCCGGGGCCACGATGATGGGGAGCAGCGCCATGACGGTTAGTTAAGCAGTTGCGCCCCGCACGTCAAGCCTCTGGCGTGGCGAATGCCTTTGAAATCTCAGCCTTTTCTGGCGATCGTTCGACAGTACCGTTCCGTCCCGGCGGGCGAGCGGGTATAGAGGCCGGATGACGTCTCTTCCGATTCTCGGAGTCGCGGCCCTCGTCCTGCTGGCCGTCGTCGCATTGTTGCTGCGCCGGCCGCGGGTCGATCCGCACCTCGCCCAGCTCGTCCAGAACCAGAATGAACTGGCGGGCCGGCTGGCCCAGATGGCGGCCCAGGCCACCGCGGCCCAGGGCGAGATCGAAAAGCGTCTGGCGGACCAGCAGGCGGCTTTCTCGCGCATCGTGGAGGAGCGGTTCACGAAAGTGGATGGCAACCTGAAGCAAGCGGCGGCCGCGACCCAGACCGTCATCAACGATCTGAACGTCCGGCTCGGCGCCATCAACGAAGCGCACAAGAACCTCACCGAGCTGTCCAACCAGGTCGTGAGCCTGCAGGACATCCTGTCGAACAAGCAGGCGCGCGGCGCCTTCGGCCAGGAGCAGATGGAGGCGATCGTTCGCGATCAGCTTCCGAGCGGGCACTACGAGTTCCAGTGCAAGCTGTCGAACGGGCGCATCGTCGACTGCCTGATCCGCCTTCCGGCCCCTCTGGGGCCGCTTGCGGTCGACGCGAAGTTTCCGCGCGAGGCCTGGGAGGCGCTGCGCGTCGCCGGCGCGGACAAGGCCGCCCAGGAGCAGGCGCTCAAGGCGTTCGCCGCATCGATCATGAGTCACGTCAAGGACATCTCGGGCCGCTACCTCATTCCGGGCGAGACGGCCGAGCACGCGCTGATGTTCGTGCCGAGCGAGGCCGTCTACGGAGAGATCTACGCCAGCATCCCGGAAATCGCCGAGAAGGCCCGACGCGCGCACGTGTTCATCGTGTCGCCGAATACGTTCTGGGCGATCCTCAACACGATGCGCGCGGTCATGCGCGACGCGCGCATGCGCGAGCAGGCCGGCGAGATCCAGAAAATGGTCGGCCTGTTGCTCAACGACGTCCGCCTGCTCGATGAGCGCGCCGGCAAGCTGCAGCGGCATTTCGAGCAGGCGGCCGAAGATGTTCGCGACATCCGGATCTCGACCGAGCGCATCAGCGGACGCGGTCAGCGCATCAAGGAAGTCGAGCTGGACGAGAAGGGCGAGGAGCCGCCGCTGCCGGTGCGCGCCTCGGTTGTCGAAATCGCGTCGCGGAAAAGCTGAACAAGCCACCTATACGAATCTATAGGTCGCGCGGATTCCGTCAGGATGTTCAGGGCCTTCCACGGCATGTCCGGACCGGCGGGCTTAACCAACGTTAACGGGAAACCGGGCTAAACTCCGCCCGACCTCAGGGCACGCGGGTCGCGTGCACCGATAACAAACAACCGGGTCCCGGAGAACCATTCCATGATGATGCACGAATCCACCCGCGAGGTGCTGTTCGGGCTGCTCGAACTGCCCTTCCTCGCCATCGCGGTCTATTTCGCGTTCGTGGTCGCGATCAAGCTGCAGGGCGGCGCATTCGGGCGCGGCATGCAGTTCCTGGCCTGGGGCTTCGTGGTCATGGCGGTCGGGCATCTGCATATGCAGATCGAGCGCTACACCGGCGTCAATCTGTTCGATTCGGTGCTGGGGCAGACGATGGGCGACATCTTCTGGATTTTGGCCCTGGTGATCACGTGGGGGCTTTCGGCCTATGGCTTTCTTCAGATCTATCGCGCGGCAAAGGGGTGACTGAGCCGGCCGTACCAGCACCCCATGTTCGCAGCGTGGCTCAGCCGCATCTTCCGTAACGCTCCGTCGTCGCACGCCGACGCGGCACCGGAAAGCAAGGCCGACATCGAGGAGCTGATCGCCGCCTTGGCGAGCCGCCTGCCGGAGGACGCGCGGGCCGAGCTCAGGACCGAGGCGCATCTGGTGCGCGAGGCGAGGCCGCAGGACCGCGCGGCGGCCCTGGCGACGCTCGTATGCCGCGCCGAGGACCAGCTGGCGCTCGCCGCCGAGGACCCCTACGGATTCCGCATCCAGTTCCGCACCGACCTCGCGCAGAGATGGCCCGGGCTCTTGGCGATGGACGGAATGGTCATCGTGCTGCTGCCGCCGGACCGCCAGGAGGACGCGCTGTGCCGCAGCTTCCTGCGCAGCACCTTGGCGCTGGCCCGCGGCGTCGTGGGGTCCGCCGGCGGCGACAAGCTGCGCGAGGTCCAGGTGTGGCTCGACGACGGGCTCGACCGCGGCGATCCGGTGCCCTTCGCCGCCGGCCAAGGGCGCCCCTCCAACCACTCGATCATCGCGCTGCAGACCGCCTGTCACGCCCTGTACGACTGGCTGCGCGGCGTGCTGGGCCAGCGCGCCGACACGATCTTCGAGGAAGCCTATCGCCGGATCAGCCGCCAATTCGGTGCGACCGAAGGGTTTCCGGTGGTCCTCGCCATGGTGCCGGACCGCCTGCTGACCGCGGACAAGATCGGGCTCCTCCGTCGCAACCAGATCGAGCACATGCTGCGCGACCGCAACGCAGCACTCGAGCGCGCCTATGCCGATATCCAGGAGGCGCGCGACACGCTCGAGCAGCGGGTCCTGGAGCGCACCCGCGAGCTGCAAGCGGCGAACGAAGAGCTGGCCAAGAGCATGGCGGCCCTGGCCGAGGCCAAAGCGCAGGCCGAGCAGGCCAACCGCGCCAAGTCGGAATTCCTCGCCAATGTCAGCCACGAGCTCCGGACGCCGCTGAACGCGATCCTCGGGTTTTCGCAGGTGATGATGGACAAGAACCTGGAGCACCTCGCGGCCCAGCGCTTTCCCGACTATTCGCGCCACATCTACGATTCAGGGTCGCACCTCCTCAATGTCATCAACGAGATCCTCGACATCGCGAAGCTCGAGGCGGGCCGCTACGAGCTCAACGAAGAGGTGGTCGAGGTGCCGGAGCTCCTCGAACACTGCGTGACCACGAGCGGGCTGCGCCTGGAGGGCTCGGGCCTCGCTGTCGAGCGCGCCATCGAGGACGGCGTTCCGCCGCTGCGTGCCGACCGCCGCATGCTGGTGCAGATCCTGCTCAATCTCCTCAGCAATGCGATGAAATTCACGCCGTCCGGAGGCACCATCCGGATCGAGGTGCGGCGCAACGACCTGGGCGGGCTCGACATCGCCGTCCACGACAGCGGCGTCGGCATCGCCGAGCAGGATATCCCGCTGGTGCTGGAGCCGTTCCGCCAGGTGCGCAGCGCCTATCATGGCGAGGGCGGGGGCACGGGGCTCGGCCTGCCGCTGGTCGTGGGCATGACCAAGCTGCACGGCGGCGAGTTCCTTCTGAGCAGCAAGCTCGGACGCGGCACGTCGGCCGTCGTCCGCCTGCCGCCGCACCGCCTGCTCGACCTCAGCAGCGGAGCCGCCGCGAGCTGATCCAGGGATATCACCCCGAAAATCGCTGCAACAAACAACAATCCTGCGAAGTCGTTAGACGGCCGCAAAAAAGTGGTGCGTTTTTGGTTGCAGAGGTCGTTTTTGTGAAACTGCCTGCAATAAATACCCAGCCGATAACAACGGCTTGCAAGCCTGCCAAAAAACCGCCTAGACCGCCCGCCGCGCGCGCAACGCCGCCGTGAGCGTGCCGTCGTCGAGATAGTCGAGCTCGCCGCCCACGGGCAGCCCGTGCGCCAGTCGCGTCACCTGCACGTTCGTCCCGGCCAAGCGATCGGTGACGTAGTGCGCGGTGGTCTGGCCCTCGACTGTGGCGTTGGTGGCGAGGATCACCTCGCGCACGTCGGCCGAGGCCGCGCGCTCCACGAGCCTTGCGATGCTGAGATCGTCCGGCCCGATGCCGTCGAGCGCCGACAAGACGCCGCCGAGCACGTGATAGCGCCCCTTGAACGCGCCCGAGCGCTCGATCGCCCACAAATCGGCCACGTCCTCGACCACGCAGATCGAGCCGGGCTCGCGCTTGGGATCGGCGCAGATCGAACACGGGTCGACCGAATCGAGATTGCCGCAGATCCGGCAGGTGACGATCGTCTCCGCCGCCGCGGTGAGCGCGGCTGCCAACGGCTTCAGCACCGCATCGCGGCGCTTGAGCAGGTCAAGGGCGGCCCGGCGCGCCGAGCGGGGTCCGAGGCCGGGAAGCTTTGCCAGAAGCTGGATCAGCCGCTCGATCTCAGGGCCGGTCATTAAAACGGCAGCTTCATACCCGGCGGAAGCGACAGGCCGCCGGTGAGCTTCTTCATCTCGTCGGCGGCCAGCGTGTCGATCTTGCCACGCGCATCGTTCACCGCCGCGACCACCAGGTCTTCGAGCACCTCGACGTCCTTGGGATCGACGAGCGACGGCTCGATCTTGAGACGCTTGAGCTCGCCCTTGCCGGTCACGGTGGCGCGCACGAGGCCGCCGCCGGCAGCCCCTTCGACCTCGAGGGCCGCGAGCTTCTCCTGCATCTCGGCCATCTTGGTCTGCATCTGCTGCGCCTGCTTCATCAACTGGCCGAGATTCTTCATGACGGCTCCTCTGCGTCGTCGGTGCTCAACTCGGACTCGTCATTGCTCGAGCCGGCCTCGGAGGACGGTGCCGCCATCCCGCGCACCGTCTCGATGGTGGCGCCGGGGAACGCCTTCAGGACCTCGTCCACCAGCGGATGGGCGGCGGCGGCTTCCTTCTGCGCCTCGCGCGCGCGGTGCGCCTGCTGGGTGAGGGTGGGTGCTCCGTCGGCCGCCGCGTTGATGACCACGACCCAGCGCCGCCCGGTCCAGCTCTGCAACAGCTCCATCATGCGCGCCGGCAGATTGCGCGGCGCCTGCGGCTCGGGGCTGTACTCGATGCGCCCGACCTCGAACTTGACC